>CAZGKT010000016.1:0-63544 GCA_964525605.1 uncultured bacterium | reverse complement strand
ATGCCAGCCCTTGTAGTTGAATTTCCAAGAATTGAAGGTCCGCCAGGGAAATAGCAAACCCCGAAGGATGGCGACCAGCACAAACAATCCCATGCAATGCCAGAAGGGGATGTGCAGATAAACGGCAGGAAGCCCATAAGCGTAGGTTGGTGCCAGCGCGTTCCAAAGAAAGAAAAAAGGGATGGACCAAATCACCGCCCCAAAAATCCCCATAAAATAACCGTGTTTCATGACAGAATTCCTCCAGTTGAATATTTCGTATCAATAGATAGAACCCAAACAGTCCAATTTTGTTTAAAAATTCCACCGGGTTTGGAAAAATATTGATCAGGATAAATGCGGTCTTGAAGAATAGGAAAAAGGTTCATTTGCCTTGATTTTTAATCACCAATAATAAAGACCTAATCCAATGCCGCCTTCAACCCCCGAGAAATCAAGGGTGGCGTAGCGGATACCATTGGAGCCGATGGACGAGGTGAGGGCCAAACCGATATTTCCCTCTGGAAAAACCGCCAAGCTGTAATTTCCATATCCCCCGTTCGGGTAATTGAAGCTGGCTGTCACCGAGGGTACATCGGCGTAACGACCCTTGATGTAAACCGTCAAAAAGAATTTGTCTATTTTGAAGTCGTAACCAAATTCCAAACTGCCCTCCGGCACCGTACCGTATAAGTAATCCCCATTGGTATCGGTGGTCCCGCTATTGCCGGAAGTGACGGTTCCCTGGCTGAATCCCACATCGGCAGCGTAAACGCCTGCCCCCACCCGAAGATAAAACCGGCCGTCGGATCCGGGCCAATAATGGTAATAGGCCAGTTCACCGTCAAACCCTTTGGATGAGACATGGACCGTGTTGCTGTCCCCGATATTATCGGAGGTATTGCCGTTGAAGCCAGGCATGAATAGGGCGCCTCCACTCAAGGCGATGCCATTTCTCGGGTCCAGGGCGAAACCAGCTTCCGCGGCGCAGGACCAGCCGGTGTTTCCCGCCTGGTTGCTTTGCACCGCCATTCCGGTGCTGGCCGCTTCGTTGGCCCAACCCTGCACTCCGTTGTTCAAATCGCCTTGCGAGGCAAAAGCGAAAGCGCCGGAGAGTTTAAGCCAATGGGGGGGCGAGAATTGGTCCGAAGGCCAATCGGTATAAGCTTCCGCAAGCGGATGATATCTCACACTTTCGAAGGTGATGGGAGCCGCAGGTGATTCGGGGTGTTGACTTAATTGACCGACGGATTCATTCAAGGCGGGATTGGCAGGGTGAATCGCCAGACTTTTTCCCCAGAGGACCAAGGCGGTTTGCGAGTCACCCAAGGCTTTGTAGACGTCGCCAGCCGCTTGGTAGGCCTGCCAATTGTTGGAATCGTCTTCCACCGCCAATTGGAAGTACACAAGGGATTGCTTGTATTGTTTTTGATGGTAAAGCTCAAGCCCGGTCTGGTAATCGTCCGAGGAGGCCGAAAAAACCAATGAGGGAAATAGAAGGATAGACATCAAGGACAACCCTATCCAGTGGAAAAACAAAGGTCTTATAGGGCGATGAAATAGCATAGGCGGATGGAAGGAGTTTGGCATTTTAATAATCCGGATTGAAACAAACAGCTTAGTGCTTCTTATTAAATATAAATTATTCCCACTCAATGGTGCCCGGTGGTTTGCTTGTTATGTCATATACCACTCGATTCACTCCCCGCACCTCGTTGATGATGCGATTGGAGAGACGGCCCAGCAGGTCATAGGGCAGTTTCACCCAGTCGGCGGTCATACCATCGGTGGAATGTACGGCCCGGATGACGCAGGTGTTTTCGTAGGTACGCTCGTCGCCCATGACCCCCACGCTCTTGACCGGGGTCAATACGGCGAAAGACTGCCAGATGGATTTCTGCAAACCCGCGGCTGTGATTTCTTCGGTCACGATGGCGTCGGCCTTACGCAATATATCCAGGCGTTCCTTGGAAACCGGGCCTATTAAACGCACGGCCAGGCCCGGGCCAGGAAAGGGCTGGCGCCACAAAAGCGCGTCGGGGATTCCCAAGCGCTTGCCCAGCAACCGAACCTCGTCCTTGAATAGTTCCCTCAAAGGCTCCACCAGCTTGAATTTCATGCGTTTGGGAAGCCCGCCTACATTGTGATGGCTTTTGATGGTGGCGGAGGGGCCCTTCACTGAAACGCTCTCGATGACGTCGGGATAGAGGGTGCCCTGTCCCAGGAAATCGAATTTGCCCCGTTTTTTCTGCAGTTCCAAGGCCTTTTCCTCGAAGATCTGGATGAAGGTTCGGCCAATGATTTTGCGTTTTTTCTCCGGCTGCGCCACGCCCTTCAATTTTCGAAGAAATTCTTTCTCGGCGTCGGCGAAGTAAAGCGGGATGTGCATTTTTCCCCTGAACATGGCGAGAACCTGCTCGGCCTCGCCCAGTCGCAAGACCCCGTTGTTCACGAACACGCAGGAAAGCTGTCGCCCCAAGGCCCGGTGCAGAAGAGCGGCGGTGACGGTGGAATCCACCCCGCCGGAAACCCCACAGATGACCCGACCCTTGCCCACCTTGGCGCGAATCTCAGCCACGGCGGTTTTTTCATAAGCGTCCATGTTCCAAGTGGCCTTACAGCCGCAGACCTTCTTCACGAAGTTGTCGAGAATGCGGGTTCCCATTTGGGTATGAACGACTTCGGGATGAAACTGGATGCCATAGAGTTTTTTGGATAGATTCGCCGCCGCCGCCAAATGGCAATTGGAAGTGGAAGCCAAAACCTGGAAGCCCGTGGGGAGTTTTACCACATGATCCCCGTGGCTCATCCAGACGTTCAGGCTTTGGGGAAGCTTGGCGAAAAGCGTCTTTTGGTCGCGAATCTTGAGCTTGGCCAGGCCGAATTCCCGTTTGTGGGCCTTTTCCACTCTCCCGCCCAAAGCGTAGGCCATCATTTGAATGCCGTAGCAGATGCCCAGGAGGGGCACCCCCAGTTCGAACAGGTCCTTTGAAACGTGGGGGGCGCCCTTGGCATAGACGCTGGACGGCCCGCCGGAAAGGATGATGCCCTTGGGATGTTTGGAGAGAATCTGGTCCAGGGAGGCGGAATAGGGGAGGATCTCGCAGTAGACCCCGCACTCCCGCACGCGCCGCGCGATCAACTGGCTGTATTGGGCCCCAAAATCAAGGACGATCACCGTGTCGTGCTTCATGTGGACTCCGGAAAAAATTAACCGCGAAGACGCGGAGAACGGCAAAGAGATGATTTGCAGCTAAGAATTAAAAAGAGAGACCCAATCAAAAATCGGTTTAAACAAAAGATTTTCTTCGCGTCTCCGCGGTGAAAGTTTCTAGTCGATGTAGTAATTCGGTGCTTCCTTGGTGATGACCACGTCGTGGGGATGACTTTCCTGGTACCCCGCCGAGGTGATTTGGACAAACCGCCCATTCAATTGCAAATCGGCGATCGTCGGAGTTCCGCTGTAGCCCATGCCGGCCCGCAAGCCTCCCACCAATTGGAAAACCAAGTCTGTCAGTTGGCCCCGGTAGGGCACGCGGGCTTCGATGCCCTCGGGCACCAGTTTTTTGGCATCCGCGCTGTTGTCCTGGAAATAACGGTCGGCGCTTCTTCCCTTTTGCATGGCCGCCAGCGATCCCATGCCGTTGTAGACCTTGAACATGCGTCCCTGAAGGTTGATGACCTCGCCCGGCGATTCTTCGCAGCCGGCAAACAAACCGCCCAGCATCACGGCGTCGGCCCCGGCCGCAATGGCCTTCGTGATATCGCCCGAATATTTGATGCCGCCGTCAGCGATCAGGGTGATCTTGTTTTTCTTGGCCACCTTCGCGCACTCGGTGATAGCCCAGACCTGGGGCACCCCGACGCCCGTCACCACCCGGGTGGTACAAATGGAGCCGGGCCCCACGCCCACCTTCACGCAATCGGCCCCCGCGTCCACCAGCGATTTCACGGCTTCCGGCGTCACAATGTTGCCCGCGATCAAAACCAGCTTGGGAAATTTTTTGCGAAGGGTCTTCACGGTATTCAGCACACCCTGGGAATGGCCGTGCGCCGTATCCACTACCACCACATCCACGCCCGCCGTCACCAGGGCCTCGGCCCTTTCTTCCGTTTCTTTGGAAACGGAAACCGCCGCGCCCACCCTCAGGCGACCGTTGGGATCTTTGCAGGCGTTGGGAAACTTGATGCGCTTGTTGATGTCTTTGATTGTAATGAGTCCCTGAAGGGTTCCTTTTTTGTCCACCACCAGGAGTTTCTCGATGCGGTGCTTGTGGAGAGTTTCCTCGGCCTTGTCCAGGTTGGTTCCTACGGGCACGGTCACCAGGTCGTCCTTGGTCATCACCTCGCTCAAGCGAAGATCGTTCTTTTTCACGAAACGCAGGTCGCGGTTGGTGACGATGCCCACCAGCTGTCGGCCGTCTTTCACGATAGGGATACCCGAGATGTGGTAACGTTTCATGATATCGAGTGCGTCCGCGACGGTCTTATCGGGTGAGAGGGTGATGGGGTCCTTAATCATACCTGCCTCAGACCGCTTGACCTTGTCCACTTCCCCCGCCTGCTCGGTGATAGTGCAGTTTTTGTGGATGATTCCCAGGCCGCCTTCCTGGGCCAAGGCGATCGCTAACCGGGCCTCAGTAACGGTATCCATGGCGGCGCTGAGTATGGGAACGTTGAGTTTCAGGGAAGGAGTCAGATAGGTGGAGACATCAGTTTCTTTTGGAAGCACATCGGACTTTTGGGGAACCAGCATGACATCATCGTAGGTTAATGCCGTCATCAGCTTGTCCGGCTCGATCATGGAAACACCCCAGGAAAAGTAGGAAGTGGCGGTTAATATAAGCCCACTCGGCAGGGGTGTCAATGAACCCAACCACAGTCAGTAGTGTCGAAGTAACTAGTTCAGGAAACACCCAATCAATTACCACCAAGGCACTAAGACACTAAGAAAAACTGAGTTTTTAAATCCAAATTTTTGTTTCATTCTTCCTTGGTGACTTGGCGTCTTGGTGGTGAAACAGATTTTTCCGGTGCTTCTTAATGCCAGAGGGCGAAATTCGCTTGGTAAGCGGGGACTTTCTTGTCCACGAGGAAGGTTCGGATCTCATCGGATAGGGACGCCATATAGCGCTGTTCATTCATGCTCTGGGCCTGCCAGCCGTTATCCGCCAACATTTGTTGAACTCTTTGCATATGTTTCACATAGAGCTGATCCACCGGATCGTTGGGAAAAAACTCGCTGACTTGCCACGCGTTTTCCGAGTTCGTGCCGGCCCATCCATTCGTGGAAAACCAGACCCCGTTGGTAAAGGTCGTCACGAAGGAAACTTTCGGAACGATTGTTCCCGGAAACTTGATGATCTCGCTGTAGGTGCTCACATCCTGCTTCATCCCTACGTCCATGAAATTGGTGTTGGGTAGTTGGGGAACGGTGAATTGAATGAGATCGGCAAAACCCATGGACTGAAGCTGGTTCTGGAATTCCGTATAGGACGTGATATCCATCTCGCTAATCTGGTTGGGGGTCACTTCGACCACATGGATGGGGGGGATGTTGTCTACCAATTTGACCGCCGCCGAAGGCATCAACGCTCCCACACCCCATACCAGGCCCGCCAAGAGGGCAAGAACCAGGAAAGCTAATACACCAATTGGAATGTGGAGTTTTTTGGAAGCCGGTTCCAGCACATCGGTCAATTTATGGAAGTAATATCTGGTCCATTGTTTGATCAGGAGCAGTAGGTTGAGATGACCCATTCCTTTGCGGTTTGGTAGGGTTTGGGGCAATGGTTCGGTCAAGGGCACTTCTCCATAAGACGGAGGAACAAAAAGAGAAGGCTCCGGCGGCTCAGAGTGCTGGGCAGACGCTGTCGGTTGCTTACCTTCTCGGCCGGCGGAATCAACCACGAGATGGGGAGCAGCCTTCGGGGAAATTGGCCTGGGCGACTCGATCTTGGGCGCGGGTATCGCCTTTGAAAAATTCAAATCTGGAGGGGTTAGCTTGGGAGCGGTGGTCTGGGGCACAGAGAGAGGAGCGACGGCATGACCCAGAGAAGACCTATCAAGGGGGGATGTGGGGGGTGTCTCTTTGTCATCCAAAACCTGATCACCTTCCGGAGCAGCTTTGGACGGTGGCGGCGGCTGTACGGCAGGTTTGGGGGCACCGAATAAACCAAACGGATCGTCATCCAATCCCTTGCCCTTGAAATTCAATGGAGACACAGCCGGTCCAGGGGGTTTGGAAGGTGAGGGGCCGGGGGTTAGAGGCCGGGAAGCCATGGGCACGGGAGTGTATGCGGGAAGCGGCGCGGGCATTTGCGGTTTAGGCGGCATGGGAGTCGGAGCGTTTTGGGGTTTGGTCCCAGCCCAGTCATCAAATGGGTCCTTAGACGCCGACTTGATTGCCGGGGGAGGAGCGCCCGGCTTGGCTTCATTCGGGGACTTTTCCCCCGGTTTGAGCTTCATGCACTCGGGACAAGCGGGCTGGTCCATCGAGTCCATATCCAGACAGGGGGCGCAGAAAAAGCGCCGACACCGATGGCAGGTTCCAACGGCTTTACGGTCAATGTGATTGGCGCAATAGTTATCCGGCATTCATTTGCCCCTGTAATTGTTCAAACTTAAAAAAACTTCCAACACAAAGACACGAAGTCACAAAGAACAGAAAAAAGGCTTTAATTGGGAAATTCGATTTTTTTGCCTTTCTTTGTGTCTTTGAGGCTTCGTGTTGGATGTGGTTTTATGAAACCTGAACAAGTTTGGCTTTTATTATCGACCACTCTGGCGTTTCATCAACGCTAATTTCCTCGTCAAAATCAACCCTTCTTGAGGGCAATCAGGTCCATCTCCAGCCGGGCGCTTTTGGGTAAGGCCGAAACTTGGACGACTGCCCGGGCCGGGGGAGGATTGGGCAAACGGGCCGACATGACTTTATTAAGCGCCTCAAAATCGGACAGGTCGATCACGAAAACTGTGATTTTAACCGTATTCTCCAACCCCGTTCCAGCCGCCCGAAGCACCGCTTCCAGATTATCCATAACCCTGTTGGCCTGGACTTCCACCGGGCCTTCCACCAGTTTTCCCGTGGCGGGGTCGAGAGGAATCTGTCCTGAACAAAACACGAATCCCGCTACCTCCACGGCCTGCGAATAGGGCCCGATAGGAGCCGGAGCCTGCGACGACAAGATGATCTTTCTTTCGGTCATTCTATTCGACCTTCCTGAAGCGGATTATCACCGCCGTGTTAATTCAGTCTCGAAAAACAACACCAAAATCCAACCCGAAGACACTAAGACACAAAGTCAACAAAGGTTTTTAACCAACTTAAACCGCTTATCCTCTTTTTCCCTTTGATTGGGCTTTCTTCGTGTCTTTGTGTTGGATGTTGGTTTGCGTTTTATATTTCTTTATCTCGGTTCGATTCGGCGAGCGCTGACCACTCCTCTTACCCTCTGTAGTTTCTTGAGCACCTTCTCCAGGTGATCCAGCGAGGGTATAGCGATCAAGAAATAACCCTGGGCCCAACCGCCCTCCAGGGCCCGGGCGTTAGCCTCGTTGATGATCACGCCCTCTTCCGAAATGGCCAGAAGCATTTCAGCCAACAGTTTCTCGCGGTTCTTCGCTTTCACTTCCAGGGCGACCTCATAAACCTGGTTGGCGTTCCCTTCCCAGGTCACGGGGATCATGCGGTTTTCGCCTTCAGGCAGCTGAAGCGTGTTCGGGCAGTCGGTTCGGTGGATGGAAATGCCCCGGCCCCGGGTGATGTAACCCACGATAGCGTCCCCCGGCACGGGCGTGCAGCATCGCGCGAAGCGGATGAGGTAATCCTGGTGCCCGCCCACCGTAATTCCCTTAAGGCCCGAGACCGGGGCCTCGGTGGGGGTTAAAAGGGGTTTAAAAGATTTGGTTTCCGGCGTCCTGATTTCGGCCTTTTCAACCTTCTCGGGTTTCGCCGTCGGATTTTCAGCCTCATTCTTAGCCACCAGCCGATTCAAAAGGGTCTTCGGGGAAGTTTCGCCATGCCCAATGTTGGCCAAAAGCTCGTTGAGTGAATGACAGTTCATGGCCTCGAAGAACGGATCGAGTGTCCCGGTTTTCAGCACCACGACCGGGTCCAGGCCCATGCGGACCGCTTCCCGTTCCACCATGTGTCGGCCCTTGTCCACTTCCTCCGCCGACAAGTGGGTACGGAACCAATGGCGGATCTTGTTCTTGGCCCGGCTGGTGGTGACAATCTTGAGCCAATCCCGGCTGGGGGTGCGGGAAGATTGGGTCAATACTTCCACAATATCGCCATTCTTTAATATAGACCGTAAGGGAACCATCTGCCCGTTCACCTTCACGCCCATGCAATGGGTTCCCAGGTCGGTATGGACACAATAGGCGAAATCGAGGGCCGTGGCCCCCTTGGGCAGTTCCTTCACTTCACCCGTTGGTGTGAATACGAATACCTCATCATCGAAGAGGTCCACCTTCATGGCCTCCGCGAAATCGGTGGTGTCCTTGATGTCCTGCTGAAGATCCAAAAGCTGGCGCATCCAGGCGAATTTTTCGTCTTCTTTCTCGACTGCGCGGCCTTCTTTGTAGATCCAGTGGGCGGCGATACCCTCCTCGGCGGTACGGTGCATCTCGAAGGTGCGGATTTGTATTTCCAGCGGCTGGCCTGAGGGGCCCATGACGGTGGTGTGCAGGCTCTGATACATGTTGTTCTTGGGCATGGCCACGTAATCCTTGAACCGGCCCGGCAGGGGCTTCCAAATGGTGTGGACCATCCCCAGGATCTCGTAACATTCCTTGACCGTGTTGGTCAAAACCCGCATGGCCATCAGGTCGTAGATTTCGTCAAAGGTTTTTTGCTGTTGGACCATCTTCTGAAAAATGCTGGTGAAATGCTTGGATCGGCCCTGAACCTGGGCCACGATGCCCGCTTCTTTCATCCGTTGTTCCAGCAGGGTCTTGATGCCGACCAGCATCTCCTCCCGCTCGGCCTTTTTCATGGCCACCTTTTTCACCAGTTCCCTGTAATCCTCGGGCTGGAGGGTACGCATACAAAGGTCTTCCAGTTCGCTTTTGATCTTGGAGATTCCCAGCCGGTGGGCCAGGGGGGCGTAAAGCTCCAGGGTTTCCTGGGCCATTTTGACCCGGCGGTCGGGAGGCAGGTATTCGAGGGTGCGCATGTTGTGGGTGCGGTCGGCCAGCTTGATGAGGATGACACGCACATCCTTGGCCATGGCCACCATCATCTTGCGGGTGGACTCGGCCTGGCGCATGGTGGAATCCTGAAACTTACGCTTGGTGATCTTGGTGACGCCGTCCACCAGGTTGGCGATCTCGTCGCCGAACTCGGCCTTCAACTGGTCGAAAGTAACGGGTGTGTCCTCAAGGATGTCGTGGAGCAGACTGGCGGCGATGGTGACCGAATCCATGTGAAGTTCAGCCAGGATGTCCGCCACCGCGACCAGGTGGGTCAGGTATTCATCACCGGAAAGGCGCTGTTGTCCCTCATGTGCCTTCTTGGCGAACTCGTAGGCTTTCTGGATCAGCGGGCGGTTGAGGGTATTTTCGGGCGCGGAAGTTCCCGTAAGGGTAGAAGATGATTTATCTAAAAGCGCCTGAATCCCCATTTAATGACCTCAAGGAAGGTAAGCCAAAAGTGATGATTTAACGTTACCTTAACACTAGGGACCTATAGATAAAAAGCCCCTTTTTCAAAAGCTAGAGATGGGAGGGTGGGGTTTCAAGATCCCTTTCTTTAAGGGGTCAATGCGCGGTATCCCTTTGCTGACCGCTTACATGAATTGCTTCGAAAAATTGATTGGTTCTCGCAATGACATCCAACCCACTTAAATCTTCACACCCACAGATTTAAGGTATTGAACCACCTGGGCGTCATTGGGGTTGAGAGAATAGGCTTTTTTCCAGGCCGTCACCGCATCCGCCTTGCGGCCTGACTTCACATAACAAACCCCCAGGTTCACGTAGAGTGATTCTTCCCTGGGGGCATAGGGAGTAAATTTCTCAAAATCCACGGCCGCATCCGTGAAACGGTTCAACTTGAAATAGCAAACTCCCTCCAACCAAAGAACCGCCGAATAATTGGGTGCCAACGACAGGCACTTCTGGCAAGTGCAAAGGGCCTCATCCAAATGGCCCAACATGAGCTGATCTTGCGCCATGGCGTAGTAGGTTTGCACCGCGTTGGGGTCCAGGGTTGTTTCCTGGTTATAGGCTTCAAGCGCCGAATCCCACTGGTTGTTCAATTCCCTTGCCTTAGCCACCGCGTCCCAAGCCTTGGGATCTCCCGGTGCCAAATAGGCCAAGCGGTTGGCGTATCTTTGGGCGTTAGCCGTGTTTTTCAGGTTGGTTTCGCCAATGGTGTTTCGCATTGCGATGGAAGCCGCCATATTCTTCGCCCCCCAAGCCCCCAGTACAAGCAAAGCCACTCCCAAGGCGAACAAATGGATTCGATTTTTCGGGCGAGCCACAAAAGTTTCAGCGGGACGAGGCTCCAGCGCCAGCGGAGCCGCCAGGAAAAAACCAAACAGAACCCCCGTGGGAATCACTTGGAAGGGAAAATTGGTCACGGCCTGGCCTAAGAGTGCAACAAGAGATGCCAGGATGCCCAGCAATAGTGCCTTTGAAGGAGCTGGATTCAGTGGATTTTTTAAAAAGCTGATGGTCTGGTTCAGAAACGCCAACAAAACCAGCAGGAATAATCCCAGACCGATCCATCCACCCTCGGCCGCGAACTGCAAATACTCATTATGCATGTGCTCCGTCAAGGTCAGGGGATGGGCTGGCCATTCAGCCTCCGTATAGGGACGCCATTGATAGAGAGGAAAATCTCGGCCCAGTTGACCCAACCCTATCCCTGTCAAAGGGTGAGCCTTGGTCATCTCCATACCGACCTGGTAGGTTTGGAGACGCTGTTGAACGGAAGCTTGGCCCAGATCAAAAGCGTTCCATCCCCCGAAGCGAAGCCAAAAGGCTACTCCAGCCGCTACTAAAACGGCAGAAGTAATCCAAATTGTGCGCTTGTTTTTGATGACCAATTCCCTTGCCCACGGCATCAGGAGCCCTAGGACCAAAACCAATAGGGCAAGCGCCAGGGCCAGAAGCGATCCTCGAACACGGGTCATGAGAAGTCCGGCGAATAAAAGAAAGGTAATGGCCCTTAATCCAATCCAGGCCCGTCGCCCGGAAGCCCTGAGGGTGAGGATAAGGGAGAGAGGAAGCAGTGCTACAAGGTACCCAGCCAGATAATCGGGATTGCCCAGAGTGGAAAATGCCCGGCGCTCGAAGTGCGTGTCCCAATTAAGACCGTCGGCCCCCAGGGTTTGGGAAATGCCATAGGCCGCGATGAATACCCCCGCCGCCAGCGCGATATGGCTCATTTTTTCGTAGGTGATGCCCTTCTCAGAAGCGGTCACAACCGCGAAAAAGGTAAGCAGGATGATCCAGAGATGCGTTGAACCCGCCCAAACGGAGGTGGGGTCGGAGGCGGTTAAAAGACCATCAACGATCATCCAAGTTAAGAAAAGAACCAAAAGAAGCGCCAGAGGTTTTCGCAGCAAACCAGGGATTCGGGAAAGCGCCAGACCCACCAATAAAACACCTGCCCCAAGCGCCACCCATTCTTTCGTCAGGAAAAACCCATCCGCGCTACGGGCGTAATAGGCCAGGGGCACCCAGAAAAGAAAGAGGCCCAGAGAAACCTTACCCAAACGATCAACCATTATTCAGCCTCCAAGATTATTGAACTAAACGTAAAAGCTTAATCGATTGTCCGCTTTGGGCCCCAGGGCGGGATAAAATTTATTCCCTAACCTTATTATTCCCCAAACTCCCAAGCTTTTGTTCCAGTTCCTTTAATTGATCCCGCCAAAAGGGCGAGAAGGAATAGAGTTTCGCCGTTTCCTGAAGGTCGGACAGGGCCACATCCCACTTCTGGGCTTGGGATTGCCGCATAAAATCCGTCGCCGGTTTCGAGAATAACATCAGCAGATCGGGCGACTCAGGAGAGGGTTTGGGCTTCCAATCGTTCCGGATCTTGTAAACCGCCAACAGACTTCGGGAATAAACCAGGTCCGTTCCTCTTTGGATGAAGTCATCCAGCGCCTGCCATTGGGGGGTGGTCATGTCGTAATGGTGGTATTGATCCGCCACCCTCAAACCCTCCAGCCCGTTGACCGCCAGGTAATCCACCCCGGCCTTTTTCAATTCCAGCCTCAACCCCTCCGCGTCCCGCCCGGCCCAGCAGGCCTGGCTGAGGAATTGGTTATCAAAGACCGTATTGGTCAGGAAGGGCTGGTTGTAATAGAGGCCCCGGGCATCCCCTGCGACCAAGATATGGGCGGAAGAAGGCACATTCGTCGGATTGATCCACTTGGCCATGGAAAGATAGGGCGTGATCTTGCCCCTCGAAACCAGGCTCTCATCCCTTGCCTGGTCCCCCGTTAAGACGCCCATGCAGGGGTAGTAGTACTGGGCAATGGCAAGCAACGGCGCCAGACAGATCAAGGCGGCGGCCAGCCCCGCCCAGGTGATACCTTTAAGCCATTTCGTGTCGGTGTGGAACCCGGCCAGGCAGGCGATAAGCACAAAGAAAAGTGGGAAATCCGGCATGGAAAACTTCAAGATTTGGGTGCAAGCCAGCCCCGCTATAAGAAGGAAGATGCACAGACGGGATAGGAACCGGGCGGTCGGATGCTTTGAATATATGAAGAACGCCGTGGGGACCAACCCCAGGGCAAGGGGACCGCAAAAGTTGTAGCTATCCGGGTTCGAGAAGGTCAGTGTCCAGGGCAGGGCCAACCACTCCCGAAATTTATGAGCCGAAACCGCATGTTGTTCTTCCATCAGCCGAGCATAGCCGACCGCGCTTAAACGGCGACCCGGGAACCAATCAGGCAAATAAGGGAATACCGGGTTTCCAGTAAATGAAACGTTCTTGATGACCCAGGGCAAAAACAATAGGCATGCGCCTGTGGTAAAAAGCAGAATGTTCGAAAGTGAAATTGACCGCCGGAAGTTTTTTTGAAATAGAAGTAACCCCAGGGCCGGAATCAGGGCGAAGAGTGCGGTGTATTTAACGCTGAGCGCCATTCCAGCCAATAGCCCGGCGGCCAGGGCCCATTTCTTTCCGCCGTCGCCGATCTTCAACAGGCAATAAATGAAAAGGATCACGAAAAGAGTCAGCAACCCATCCACCTGGGTGGCCCACCCATTCAGCGTGAGAAGAGGAAAGGTCGCCGTGAGGCCAAAGGCGAGCCAGCGGGCCTTGTCCCCCGCCACTTCCCCCGCCCAACCGCCTGCCGCAAAGGCGCAGACCAATACCGTCAGGGCCTGAAGCATCTTGGCCGTTTCCGTGCCCTGGAGGATCAAACCGTTTAGGAAGAAGCACTCACCGCCAAAGGGATAGTTGGAGAAAAAGTTGGTGGGGAAATCCCTCATGCCGTGATGGGCCATCCAAAAGGCCGGCACAGCGAGGTGGTACACCATGGAATCGTAAAAACTTTCAGGGGTCAGACCTTCGATGAAAGTGATGAGAGTGAAAAGCAGGCCCATGAAAGCCAGAAAACCCAACCCCAGGTCGGGAGGGATTGGCCAGATTCGCTTTTCTTTATGGGATAAAGAACGAACTAGCTCTAGGGTTTGCGGGATCATGCCTATCAGCATGATGAGGAGCGCGCCCCATTCCAACGCCGGATACCATACCCGGGCCAGGCCCGTCCCGATCCAGAGCAAATTCAGGAAACAAATTCCCAAACCAAACCGTAGGCTGAAACTCATCAACCCTGGCGCGGGTTTGAGAGACAAAAGATTCGCCAACCGGCTTCCCCATCCCCACACGATCCAGAGGATTCCAAAGGCCCCCAGAAAAATTAAGAGGGAGATTTTCCAAACTTCCCACCGCGCAGACCAGTCGGCGGAGGGCAAGCTCGAAAGATCAAAGAATCCCGGAACGGCTGAGAAGGTTTTGGAGGCGGTGTTGAGATAATAACCCAATATTCCCAGGGCCCATACCGCCGCCAACCAGGCGATGGGGGAGGCCGAAGCCTTGGGAGAAGCGTCGTGGCGACTCATGAATTTTTCCCAAGGGAAGCCTTGGCTTCCAATCTGTGATGGATTCGGGCCAAATCCTTTCCCGAGCCGATCTTTTTGCTCAGGGCTTTCCAGTTTCCATAACCTTGATCCGAAAGGAAACCTAGTAAGTCCGCTTTCCGGTAATCCTTCAAGGCCTGCGCCCGCTTGCCTTCCGCTTCGTCCAATTGGGCCGCTTGCTCGCTCCAGAAAGCTTCATGTGGAAACAGGCCCAAAACCAGGGACCGCAAGATTTCGGCCCGGCCGAGGTTGCCGGATAGCAGGGATTGGTAAAAGTCGACGGCGGTGGTGTTGAAGAACGAAAAGGGATCGAATGGGGCGTTCAAGAGCGAGTCTCCCAGACGGTCCCGCACCACATAGGCCTGCAGGGCTGGCCTGATATAGACCGGCTCCAAACCCTGCCTAAAAAACCGGTCCAGTTTATCCCATTCACCCGGTTTGAGATGATAGAGGCCGTATTGCTGGCTTACTCTCATGCCCTCCGGAAGGTTGATCACGACCGCGTTGATCCCGGATTGTTTCAGACGGTCCAGGATGGCCTGGGGATTTTTGGATTCCCGCGCCGCTTGCTCAAAAAAGGGTACGTCAAACGCCGAATTGGCCAGGAAGGGGCGGGGATAATACACGCCCCGGGCGTCCCCCACCACCAGAACCCTGGACGGGGAAGGCAGAAAATCACACCATCGAGCCAGGGGTTCATATGAATTGATCATTTTCCGATCGAGATAAGCTTCCTTGGTTTCCCGGCCTGACCAAACACCGACTCCGTCAAAAAAGCGGGAACTCAAAACGGCATAGGAGCCCAGGTTCAAAACAGCTGAAAGAACGAGCGCCGCCCAGGCTGTTTTTTTAACCATACTTCCCGCCTGAGCCACGGCTTTGCCCACCAGCATGAATAGCATCAAGAAGCCCGGCATCAAAAAACGAAGCATATGGGTCGAACAAAGGCCAAGGGCCATATAGACCGCCGTCAGGATGGCCAAATTTTTCCAACGTCTATCTTTGAATTTCAGGATCCCCAGCAATGGGATCAACCCCAGGATCAAGGGACCCAGGAATTGAGTGTCCCCTTCCTGAGGCATGGTCAAGCGCCATGGAAGGGTGAGATAGGACATCAGGCCCTGGTCCATGGGAAGAAATTGGCGGTTTTCCGCCAGCAGGCGGGCGTAATGATCGGGTGTAAGGGACCTTCCTCCGAAAAAGGCGGAAGCGTAGGGAAAAAGAGGATTGCCTGCGTAGGCCCAGTTCTTGAGAAGCCAGGGTGTGGCGAAGATCAGAAATCCCACTCCGGCATAAATCCAATGTCGGGAGCGGAGTAGCCATCGGGGTCCCCGATCAAAAAGAAGAAACCCACCCACGGCCGCCAACCCCACCAGTGCCGTCGGCTTCACAGCAATGGCCGCGCCCCCCAAGCAACAGGCCGTGAGCATCCAATAATCTTCCCCCGTTTTTTCATCCGCACCCTCAACACAAGAGAAAACATGGGAGAGACAATAAAAGACCAGAAGGGTAAGAAAAGTCACAAGACCGTCCACCCTCACGGCCCAGGAGTTGATGAAGAACAGTGGAAAGGTGAGCGTCCAGAAGGATGCGAAGAACGCCCCCTCCCTTTCACCCCATTCCCTCATCCATGTCCAAACCACTCCCACGCAAAGAAGAAAAACCAGCGCGTTGAGAACCTTCGCGGTCTCCGTGTCACCCGCGATGAACCCGTTCATGAAAAAAAGCGAACCAGCGTGAAAATAACCGGACAACATCTGAGTGGGCAAGTCGCAGATCCCATGGCGGTTCAGCCAGGCTTGGGGCATCCCCAAAAAATAATTCAATGAGTCATAAAAGGTCTCGGGCAACAGGGCGTGCAAGACCAGAAGAGCCAGGTAGACCAATGTCAAAATAAACAGAAGAACGAAAGTTCCTTTCCTCTGGAGCCTGGGCAAAGAAGCCCGGGAAATATTTTTTAATAGGGGGTGAAGGTCCCCCATCACCCAGAGAACGGCAAGAAGGGTGAAAAGGGCCCACAAACCCGGAAACCATAATCCCGACAAACCCAACCCCATCCAAAAGAGGATGAGAAGCAGGGTGCCTAAAGCGAAATCAAGAAAAACTTCCGCAGGAAAAGCTTGTTTGGGTGAATACAAAAATTTTCTAATTTTTTGGCCCAATCTCCAGGAGAGTAAAAAAGTCCAGAGAGCCAAAAACAAAGACTTTCCAAAACCAAGCCAAATGTGGATTTTGTCAACGAAACCCTTGTTGGCAAAACGTTGGACGGAAAACCAGGAGCAAAACGCGGGAAAAGGATTATCCAAGGCCGAATAAAATAGGATGAACAAAAAAAGAACCCAGAAACCAAGCAAAAGGGCCCACATCAAGTCCGCGACTGGGAAAAAACGTTTTGGAGACTGGGCTTTTGGTTCCATAGGTTGTTAGAGGAAGGTTATTCCATTTCCTTTGGCTATTCCAGTTAATGGTTTCCACCCGAACTAGAGTGGAAAACAGGGAAAAAGCTTGAAAAAACAGGACAAAAAAAAAGCACCCCGTTTATCACGGGGTGCTTATAAAAAGGCTCAAATCAGGACAAAACAGCTTCTTTTAAATCTTTCAAAACCCGGAACTTCACTACCTTTTTCGCGGGCACATTCACCATTTCGCCGGTGCGGGGGTTACGTGCGACCCTGGCTTTCCGGTCCTTCAACTGAAATACACCCAACCCATCCAGTTTGATTTTGTGTTCGGTTTTTAAGGTTTTGTAGATGGTGTTTCGAAGGGCCTGCATCACGTTATCTACGTCTTTCTTCTTTAAACCTGTATCAGTAGCCAATGATCCCAACAATTCGCTTTTGGTCAACTCCCACCTCCTGGAATAGCAATTCCAAGGTCATTTATATCAACGAATTAAGGCCTTTGGCAAGGAATTTCTATGTTTTTCAAGGGTTTTTGAGGGATTGGGTAATATATTTGAGGCCTGCACAGCGGTTTAACGTCTTTCAATGGAAAGGACACTTTCCCATTTTGGGTATGCCCTTTCCAAGCGTTTTTGAATTCATTGAGGATGTGGGATTCCCTAGGAGGCCGCCTGCTTTGATTCCAATATCTAAAGTTTCGTCTTAATTCCACTGATATTTGGAGCCTTATACCCTGTCACGCTTTTTCCCACGATTTCAATGTAGCGCCTCTTTTTGAAAGTTCTCGATCGGACCTCCGATTGATGTTTCGTGTTTTGGAGAAATTTAGGAGAGGATTCAATAGACAAAGATCGTGGTCCAAGACCTTGAATGGCATCTGGGACAACTTCAAATCATTGGAAAAAGCCATTTCAAGTTTTTTCCGCAGATCCAGCCAAAGGGATTTCCCGACGCTTTTCTCGCCTTCTACGATAAGAAGTTAGGCGGCTACGGGTATTCCTTGATCAGGCATAGGAACCTAAGTTTTCAAAAATTATAATTTTTT
Source organism: uncultured bacterium (assembly GCA_964525605.1). GTDB lineage: Bacteria > Oederibacteriota > Muellerivitia > Muellerivitales > Muellerivitaceae > CAVTWJ01. Next base: position 46,012 of record CAZGKT010000016.1, on the reverse strand, counting down.
GGGCACCTTGAAACTAACGTTTTTTTCTCTTTTTCGATGAGGACTTGGGAGAATCGCGGGATATCTCTCCAGTTCCGACTGGAGTCCCTGGCCCTCTAAAAGCCTGAAATACAAAAAAAGGTATTCGCTTGCCAGACCGCACCAGGGACCAAAGGCCGCCCGGGCCCTTTTGACCATCTGGGGATATTGGGAAGGAGTCGGGTTGATTCCCACCCTTCCGAGAAATCGCACGGAAGGAAAATGCTCTTTCATGGCCCTTAAAACCCACCGATCCAGGGGAAAGGCCGAGCCATGGTCCAGCGAAAATAATAGAATGCAATCAGCGATCTTGGGGCCAATGCCCTCCAACGCCATGAGGGCCTGCCGGGCTTCATCGCAATCAATGGTTCTTAAGAAAGGGAGGGAAACCACCCCCGCTTCCTGCGACCTGGCCAATTTCACGATGCGCTCCGCCCGGGCCCTATTGTTGTTGGCGAAAGGACGGAGGTCTGCGGGATTCAAACGGCTAATCAGGCCCGGCTCTGGAAATGCCCGGTGTCCAGGGGCGCCCGCCACCTCTTCACCGAACCGATTGCAGAAATTTTCAAGGGCCTTCCGGATGACTTTAACCGAGAGGCTTTGTGCGAATAGGTAGGACACCGCGCATTCCCAGGGCTCCTGCTTCATCAGCCGCAGGCCTCTCAATAAGCGGATCGGCTCGGCAAGGATGGGATGGTCCTGAAAGCCGGCCTCAAACTCGGCCAGGTCTTGTCCCAAATTCAGGTATTCGGAAATCCAATCGGAAGGTTGCGAACCCCTCACCCAGGAGGATGAACATTCCCATAGGATTTTCGGGCCGTCCTGCCGGATCCTCCAAAAAGCTCCCCCGGCGACTCCCTCAAACCATTCGGGCGAAGAGGATCTTTTCCATCGAAAACATTGTCCGCAAAGGAGGGTCAGGGTCAGATCGAAGGAACCATTCGGGTAAAGCACGCCCCGGGCGGGGAAAGCGGAGGACAAGTTCAGATTCTCACTTCATGATTTTCGAGTAGTACCATGCCGTCAGGGTGATGGGCAGGGTGAGGACTAGGGCTCGGCCGTTCCATTGATGAAGCGACAGAAAAACCGCCTGGTTGGCGAGAAAAACCGCCGTGTAGCCCCAAAGGGCCCATCGTTTCAGAAACCAAAGTCCCGCCAGGAATACCGTTGAACAAGTGGTGGCCAGGGAAAGGTAAGCCGGAAACCAGGGAGCCACCGCCCGCACAGGGGGAGATAAGACCATCATCATCATGAGAAAACAACCAACCAGGGCCAACAGGCAAAGGACCGTCAAAAGAGGCGGACGGGGGCTCATGGATTCCTCAATTCTTGGTAGGGTATGGGTGTTATTTAAGAGAAAAACGGTAAAAAAACAAGGAAGGCTGACGAAAAAACATTAAACCGAATTTCAAAAATCCAATTTCAGATTCGCTTTTTTCCGATGGATTTCCGACGGAGTCCTTTACGCCGTTCCTTTTTCCGCCGGGGATCCTTGATCGCCCTGGGTTTTTCCCCCGAAGCGCCCATCCAGCGGCGCTCCCCTTGTCGGCGTGAATCTGATTTGCGTTGATCAACGGAAGGTTTTCGGCCTTTGATCACTCGGTTCCAAAAGTTATTCCACCACCCCATGTTCGCGCCTCCCTTTTTTACCGATTATCGGAATGTCCCGTCCAGCGGAAGCACATTCCCCTTATCCCCGCCGATGTGGGGCGTACCTTCCAAGGCCAAGCGCAGTCTCTTGATTTCCACCCGTGCCCGATAGGCCATCCATAACGCCAAGAGAGCCGTGATCAAAGCCAGCCATTGGAATCCCGCGAACCATCCAAAGCGGGTTTCACTGTTTTCCACGGTACGGTTCAGCTCGTTCTGAAGATCCTTGATTTGGCCCCGGTTCTCCTCCATCCGCTTCATCGTATCCATCTGGGCCGCCGTCAGTTCTTTGTACTGGTCGGAAGCATTTCGCCCCATCAAGAGCAAAATCGTCTCGACCCGGGCTTCCAGCGCGCTGTTATCAACCTCTTTTGCGGCCGCCTTCAATGGAGGTGCCGTATGGGAACGGGTTTTAGAAACGTGCCGGACCCGGGATGCGGCCGGCAGGGTTTGCGGAATCGGGGAAGAAACCAAAGGAACCTGATTCAACGCCTTATCCGAACCGATCCAAATCTCGGTCTTTTGGTTCTGTTCCTTTTCCCCCACCAAAACCGCGAGAAGATCGGAAGCTTTCCGGTTATTCGCGTCGGCCTGGATCGCACGGGTATCCAAAAGAATGGCCTGGTCAAAATCCCCTTCCAGGTAGGCCTTCAAGGCGCTTTGGTAGACCTCGTTGGATTTGTCCGAACTTTGAGCCCAGGTTAATACAGGGCTTACAAAAACAAAAAACCAGATGACGGCTATCCTCATTTCGAACCTTCCTTTTCCCGGCGCGGGCACGGGCAATTTAATTGTTTCTCAGCATGATCAACGCGCCGAAACGGCCGGTGGGTTGATCGGCGTACGCCTCGGCGCGGTGGGAATAAAAAAGGTCGCGCCAGCGAATCGTGCATAAACCTGACCTCAGGATATTTTCGGGCACGGCTCCCACCTCAATGATTTGTCGGGCGTTGGCTTCCTCCAAATTGAGTTTGTGTTTGTCCAAGCCCCCGGGGAGAAGCACATCCCCCGCGCAGGGAAAAACCGATTGAAACGATTCAGCCACGTCTTTCCCCACCTCATAACAACAGCTTCCGATGGCAGGGCCCAAGGCCACCTTGACGTCCGGCGGATGGGTCCCAAATTCTTCCACCATTCGCAGGAGGGTTTTGGGCCCCATATGGTTGACCGTCCCCCTCCATCCGGCATGCGCCAACCCCACCGCCCGGTGAACCGGGTCGAAGAAAAAAATGGGCATGCAATCCGCCACCAGGATCATCAGGGGAACCCCGGGAACATCGGTCACGAGCGCATCCCCTTCCCCCAGAACCCCGTCGTTGGGCAGCCTTTCCCCTTTCAGGATCCTGCGGATGCCGTCTCCGTGGACCTGCTTCAGGGTCGCAGGGTTTGACCCGGAAATTCCGAGTGTTTTCATAAAAAGGATCCGGTTTTCCTCCACCCTCAGGGGATCGTCTCCCACCTTGAAGCTCAGGTTGAGGCCTTTAACCTTCCCGCGACTGACCCCGCCCAAGCGGGTGGAAACCGCGTGGGTGAGGGCCGAGTCATCACCCAGTCCGGAAAAAGTGATGAAACTGACCCCGCCCCGCCGGGTTAGCTGGGTCTCAGCGCTTAGCTTGTCGGTTATCAAGGCTTCCCTCCACGTCATTTCGATAGGCCAGAATGCCATCCGCGATGGCCCGGGCGATCTTGTTTTTCCATTGCTCGTCCTTGAGTTTCTTCTCTTCTTTCGGGTTGCTGATGAAGGCGGTTTCCACCAGGATCGAGGGCATGTTGACCCGGCACAAAACGTAAAAGGGCGCGGTCTGGATTTTGCGGAAGTGCTGACCCAGATATTTGCGGATATTGGTCGCCACATCTTCCGCCAACCTTCGGCTGCTTCGGCCAAAAATATTGTGGAGCAAATCGCTCTCAATGAACCCGAGATAATCCCCCCTGCCGTTTTCCCGGGACGCCTGGTAGGCGGCCACCTGGTTGGACGCCCTGGCACCATAGACATAGGTTTCCGTGCCGGAAGCGGCGGATCGGGGATTGGAATTACAGTGGATGGAAACGAACAAATCGGCGTTTCGAGTATTGGCGAAATCGGTCCGGTATTTGAGGGTGATGTAATAATCCGAGTTCCGGGTCATGTAAACTTCCAGCTGCGGGTCTTTCCGGAGCAGCCCCACAACCTTGCGGGCGATATCCAGGGTGGCCTGTTTCTCGAAATAATGGTGGTCAAAACCGCTGGCCCCGTAATCCTTCCCCCCATGGCCCGGATCAATGATGATCCGGTGCACTTTGAACCTCTTGTTATCAGCGACCCGTTCCTCATCCACCACGGAAGGCGGCGGAGGGGGAGCGGAGGCCTCCGTTTCCGGCTCTTCCTCCCCCGGGATCACCGGAGTTTTAGGCGGGTTCGCCAGTTCGCTCGGGGTGGGGGCGGGTCCGCCAGCGGGGGTCGATTTGGCTTTGATGATTTCCTGGCGCAATTCCCCAGCGTTCACTTCCCCGGCTACGAGGGTTCGTTGATCCCAATCCCATCGGACATCCGTATCCAGAAGCACACCCAAGATATCCTCCGCCGATTCGGGCGGAAGGCCCACTTCCCCGCCCACCATTTCCAGTGGATCCACGGGGTAGGAATCCTCGTTTTCCATCAATAGAAAAAAAGGCTGGGATAGAACCAGCCGCACCTTCACGTCCCCCTTTTGAAGGGTGATCTTTCCATCCAAATCATCATTGAGAATTTCCACGCCGAAAAACTTGGCGGTTTCCATCAGGGGAAGATAGGTTTTTCCGTCCAGTCCCTTCAGGAGGGTTACGGAGGTTTGATCGGCCTGATCCCCGTTACGAAGAACCGCGTTATCCACAACCGGGTTTTCCCCGCCGACCTGTCCAAAACCCAACAGGAGGAAGAGCATTCCCCAGACAAAGCGTAATAGGAACGGCCGGGGTTCAATGGGCTTCAAGGTCTGCTTCCTTTACATCGACCGATTTCTTGTAATGTTTGATTCGAAAAAACCAGCTATAGACGTATTTATGGCCCTGGGCATCCTCGGCCGTTACCGTTAACGAATGGCCGCCCGATCCCATTTTTTGTCCGCCCCGGTGGGTCAGCACACGCGTCACGGGGTCGTAAGTGTAAGAAAGAGCCCGATTATCCAAGCCCAGATCCACCGAGGCGGGAACCACCGAGTCCATGATCTTCACCGACACCTTGGGTTTGTGGTCGGTGATCACCTGTCCATCACCCGGAAACATTTCCGAAAGATGCAACACTTGGTTTTCAAAGATCTCCTCGAAGGACGGATGTTTGACCGGAAAAAGGATCAGATTGCGGTGCAATTTAAGGGGGGGAACGGTCCGGTCGTTGGGTCCGGGACAAACTCCGAAAGCCAACTGATAACCCATGGCCCGGGTCTTGTCCACCAGGTGGTCGTTGTAATCCCCGTAAGGATAAGCAAGAACGTTTGAGGTATAGCCGAAATGATCTTTGATGAATGAAACCGGAACGCTGAGTTCCTTGGTCAAAAGAGCTTCAAAATCGCTCGGGGAATAATTTTCCTCATCCTTCCCCATATGCATATGGCTTTTCGTGTGGCTTTCCACCGTCCATTGATGTTTGGTCATGGTCTCGATGTCGTCATACCGGAGGGACCCCTTCTGCCATTTGATGAAATCCGTGTAGGCGAAGAGAACCGCCGGGTAGTGATACCTCTTGAGCACGGGATAAGCTATTTCGAAAATGCTCCTGAAACCGTCATCGAAAGTTAAAAGAACCGCCTTGGCAGGGAGGGGTTTCCCGTCAAACCAGTAGGCTTTCAACTGTTCGAGCGAAATAGGGGTTATCCCGTGATCCTTGAGGTACTTCATTTCCCACTCGAACTCCTCAAGAGGCAAGTTATAGAGGGAATAAAGAACAGCCTTCCTCGTGGAGGTACCCGTCACCGGAGCCTGGTTTGTATCAGGTTTTTCCACGAAACGGTGGTAGCAGAGCACCGTGAAACCCGTGTCCGGAACAGGCGCGACCGTTCCCGTCTTCTTCGCAGGGGCAAGTCCTAAGTCGGGCGTGCCGGAAGGTTTCTGGGATGGAGTCGTTAGAACAGAGGGAGACGCTGGCGCCGGATTCGCCCCCAGCGCGCCGAAACATCCGGCGCAAAGGAAGAGGAAAATCCCCGCCCATCCGCTCCTGCGCTTATCCGCCCTCCCGCATCCCTTGCGAACCATCATCGCCTTCTTTCCATGTCCGCCGGCGGCTCGAATGCCCCGGCGTCCGAATCAATTGTTATGAAACGGCTGCTTCAACCGGCGCCTCATATAGGCCGGAATTTCCAAGTTCCCGTCGCTTCCATTGGCGGAACCGACTTTCAGACTTTCCGCCTCTTCCTCGGCCGCGACCGCGCTCTTGGGCTTGTAGCCGTTGTTCAAAAATCCCTGGATGTCCACGATGGAGGCGCCTTCGAGTGGATCTTTTTCTTTCTCCACCTCGAATCCGGTGGCGATGATCGTCACCCGGATGCCGTCCTTCAGGTTCTCGTCGCGCACGAGCCCTGGAACGATTTCCGCCCCGGGCCGGGAGGCCTTCTGCAGGAATCCGTTGATCTCATTGAACTCTTTCAGCGTGAAATTGGCCCCGGCCGTGACGAGAACCAGCACCGTGTTGGCGCCGGCGATATCCACATCCTCCAGCAAGGGGCTGCTCACGGCCTTCTGGACCGCCTTCATGGCCCGATCCTCTCCGGTGGCGGCGCCCATGCCCATCAGGACCTTGCCCTTGGCGGTCAAAACCCGCCTCACGTCCGCGAAATCGCGGTTGATGATGCCTTCCGAGTGGATGATGCCGGAAATGCTCTGGATGGCCTGAACCAGGATATCGTCCACCTTGGCGAAGGCCGACATGAAGTCCATGTCCTGCTCGCAAACCAGGTTGATGCGTTCGTTCGGGATGACCACGATCGCGTCCACGTGGGGAAGCATGGCCCGCAGGCCGTCTTCCGCCTGCGCCTTGCGAACCGGTCCCTCGTGCTCAAAGGGACGGCTCACGACCGCAACGGTCAGAATTCCCAATTTCTTGGCGATTTCAGCCACCACGGGGGCCGCGCCCGTTCCCGTCCCGCCGCCCATGCCTGCGGCGATGACCACCATGTCCGCGCCTTCCAGGTTTTTCTGGATCTCATCGGTCGATTCCAGGGCCGCGTCCCGGCCGATCGTGGGATTGCCTCCCGAGCCCAAGCCCTTGGTCAAGGATGTGCCCAGTTGGATCTTTTTAGACGCCTTGCTTCGGCGTAGGGACTTGGAATCGGTGTTGGCCGAAATGCATTCCACCCCCTCGATGCCCGCTTCCATCATCTTATTGACGGCGTTGCATCCGCCGCCCCCGACCCCGATCACTTTCAATTGAGCCAGATACTGCATCATCTCGTCTTCCGCGAACTCGATATCCATTTGTTTCCCCCTCGTTTTTCTTTACTACTCTTCGCAACAAACAACCCACCTGATCATTCATTCCTAAATTTGATCCCGTGGGGTCCGATAAGCGTCCGGCTCGAACCTCTGCGCTCCCTGCCGCCCGCGTCCCGCCTTGTCAACGACCCTTCCCTGCCCTGCTCACGTCCAAGCCTCGTTTCACGCGAACCTCAAAGTGAATCCCCGAACCAGCTTTTCATCCGGTCCAAAATGCCTTTGATTCCGTTTTCAGCCGAGAAGCCCGCCGGCTTCTTGGTTCCGCTCTTGTGGGACTGTTGGAATCCCATCAACACCAGCCCCACCGCCGTGGAATAACTGGGGTTGGAAACCACATCCGTCAGCCCTCCCACCCGTTTAGGGGACCCGATGCGCACCGGCAATTGAAGGATTTTTTCGGCCAATTCCGCCGTTCCTTCCATCAAGGCCGAACCGCCCGTGATCACGGCGCCCGCCGGGATCCGATCCTCGAAACCGTGCTTTTTTAATTCCGAGGCCACCAGTTCGAAGATCTCCTCCATACGGGCCTCGATGATTTCAGAAAGAACCCGTCGGGGCATGCGCCGATCGGCCCGCCCGCCTACGCCCGGCACGGTGATTTCCTCGTCCTCCTTCACCATGTTGGTGTAGGCGCAACCGTACTGCAGTTTGATGGCCTCCGCCTCCGTATTGGGGGTGCGCAATCCAACCGCCACGTCACTGGTGACCAGCTGTCCTCCCAGGGTGATGATGCCCGTATGCCACAGGGCGCCGTTGATGAAGACCGCGATGTCGGTAGTGCCCCCTCCGATATCCACCAGTACCACTCCCAGTTCCTTCTCGTCGGTGGAAAGAATGGCCTCGGCGGAAGCCAGGGGTTGAAGGATGATGTCCGCGACCTGCAATCCCGCCCTCTCGACACTTCGCACGATGTTCTGAACACTGGTCACGGCGCCGGTCACCACGTGAACCTCCGCCTCCAGCCTCACCCCCGACATTCCCACGGGGTTCTTGATGCCATCCTGATCGTCCACCACGTATTCCTGGGGAATCACGTGGATGACTTCCCGATCCATGGGGATCGCGATGGCCTGGGCGGCATCAATGACCCGCTCCCGATCCTCCTCGGTGATCTCTTTATCCTTGCGGGCCACGGCGATGACGCCCCGGCTGTTCAGGCCCTTGATATGGCCGCCCGCCACGCCTGCGAAAGCCGCCCCCACTTCCACGCCCGCCATGCGCTCGGCGTCGGCTACGGATTTTTTGATGGAGGCGATGGTCTGCTCGATATTCACCACCGAGCCTTTTCGGAGGCCCGTGGAGGGCGTCGTGCCCACCCCGATAATGTGGACTTGCCCCTCCTCGTCCTGTTCGCCGATGATGGTGCAGACCTTGGTTGTCCCCAGATCCAGTCCCACCACGATGTCCTGCTTCATTTCCTTCGCCATGTCCCTCTCCTCCTTAAGTTCAGCCGTTAGCTTTTAGCCGCAGGCCCGAAGCCGCGCCCCCAAGGGCCGCGGCTAAACGCTAAGCGCCTTTTCCCGCCGCCTTGACCAGCACCGTGTCCTTGTAGCGGAAATCCATCGTTCCCGCCCTTAACCCCTTCCGCGCCAAATCCCCGCGTACCAGGTCCAACCGTCTCAACTCGACCGCCGTCACCTGAGCGTTGAAGGTGGCCGTGATCCCGTCGATAAAAGTCACTTTCAAATCCTGGGGATCGGACAAATTGACTTCCGAGACTTCCTGAACCCAATCCCCGCTCTGATTCCCCGCAAAGGCTAAAAAATCCAGTCCCGGTTGAAGCGCCGAGGCCAGGATCGTTGTTCCCAGGGCCTCGGGTGGAACCCTCACCCCCGAAAGCAGGGGCAAATCCATCTTGGCCAGTTCCTCATTGGCCGATAACACCCGGCCCTCTCCGGTCACGCCATAAAGCGCTCCGCTGTCCAGAAGCGCCACGATCTTCCTTTCTCTCACCGAGATCAGGACGGTTTGGGGAAGGCGCCTTTCCAGGAAGGCCTTCTCCACCCAGTCCAACTTCTCCAACCGCCCCGCGGCTCCCTCCAGATCCAGCTTGAACATGTTTTCCCCCATGGGCAAATCCACGGCCTTAAGCAGATCCTCCGACCGAAGGAAACGGTTTCCCTCCACGGTGACCTTGGCGAGCTTGAAACCCGCCGCGTCCTGGAGCAATCCCAAGACCTGGTTTTTGCCCCAGGCGGCCAGGCCAATCATCCCCAGGAGCGCCGCGCCCTTCAGGATTCCCTTCACACCGGCCCAGGAACCCGTAGGAAAATTCCATTTTTTCTGCCCCGATAATCCCTCTCTTCCTGTTTGTGGGTTGGCTCCCGGGCGGTAATAACCGTAAGAAACCGAGGCTTCCCGGATCACGCCAAACCCTTGGGTGTTTCTCCCTTCCGAAGGTTTTTTTCCCCTTTTAAAAATGGAAAATAAACTTTTCGAAGAAGTCGACCCCCGCGGGATCCTCAACCCGTAGGTTCGAGTTTGCCCGACGGGGGATCGGAATATTGGCGATCCTTCCCGGGCGCTTCTCCCCCCCAGGGACACCTTGGTCCCGCGGTAATGCATCACCCCACCTTCGCCATGGCCCGCGCGGGCGTTTTTTTCAACGCCATCTCGCTCAGAGCCCTCAAGAGTTTCGGAAAACTGATCCCCGCCGCCTTTGCGGCGTCAGGCACCAGACTAGTGGAAGTCATCCCCGGAACGGTGTTGATCTCCAAAATCTGGGGTTCCCCTTTGGGTGGCACGATGAAATCCACCCGGTAATAATCCTGGCATCCCATGGCCTCTCCCGCCTTCAGCGCGTAGGACTGAACTTTGCGGGTCTGGGCAGGCGGGATACGGGCCGGAACCACGTGCATGGAATGTCCGGGCGTGTACTTGGCGTCATAGTCGTAGAACTCGTTGGCCGGTACGATTTCCACTACCGGCAAGGCCCGTTTTCCCAAAATCGTCACCGTCACCTCCACCCCCTCGATAAACCGCTCGACGATGACCCAGGAGGAGAACTTGAAGGCTGATTGGATGGCCTTCGCGAGAACGGATTTCTTCCGCACGATGGTGACCCCGATGGCCGATCCCACATCGGCGGGTTTCACCACGACCGGCAGGGGCATGCGGATTTCTTTCAGCCGCTTGGAAGGCTCGGACGTTTTATGGAAGGCGGTCCAGGAAGCCGTCGGAATCCCCTGCGCCTCGAAAACCAACTTGGAACAGCCCTTATGCATGGCCAAACCACAGGCCAGGGCTCCCGAACCCGTATAAGGAACTTTCCACTGGTCCAGAAGCGCCTGCAAGGTTCCGTCCTCGCCGAACCCGCCGTGCAAGGCGATGAAGACCAGGTCCACCCGGGAGGCCAGTATTTTTTTTCGCAACAACACCGGATTTTTGTCTTTCGCGGTCAATTCCAAACCTACCGTCTGGATGCCAGCCGATCGAAGCCCTTCCACCACGTTTTTTCCGGACATCAGGGAGACCTTCTTTTCAGGGCTCCATCCGCCGTATAAGACTCCAACTTTCATCTTGATTCTCCGTTCCAACAAGTTCCCCGCTTGAAGGCGGGAGTTGGCGTTGTTACTTTGTTTCACTGCCCTTCAAGTTCCACCACACATCCTTGATCTCTTCCCAATTCCAATTGCCCAGGGGCAAAATCTCCGGTTCCAACTGGATACCCGCGGCTTCCCGCACCCTCTTCTGGATTTCCCGCATCAGCCCCACGACGTCATGGGCGGTAGCCGTTCCGTCATTGACGATGAAATTGGCGTGGATCGGACTCACCTGCGCCCCGCCCACCTTGAAACCCTTCAAACCGACCGATTCGGTCAAGCGACCGGCAAATTCCCCCGGGGGGTTCTTGAATACGCTTCCCGCGTTTTTTTCCGTTCGGGGCTGGCGTCCCCGGCGCGCCTTGAAATATTCCTTTACCTTTTTTTCCACCATTTCCTTGGGTTCCTTTTTGAGGCCCAGAACCACCTCCACCAGCACGTTCCCGCTCATTTTCAAGGAGGAACTGCGGTACCCGAAGACCAGCTCTTCCCCGGTCATTTTTTTGATTTCCCCACGCGGATTCACGAGGGTCACTTCCCTCACGAAGGGGCCGATCCAGGCCCGTTTGGCGCCGGCGTTTCCCACCACGGCCCCGCCGATGGTTCCGGGAATTCCGGCAAAAAATTCCACGCCGCCCAGATTGGCTTCCCGAGCCTTGGCCAGAACCGTCACCAATTTGGTGCCGGCCTTGGCCCGAACCCGGGTTCCCTCGATTTCGACTCCCTGAAAGCCCCGTCCCAGCCGGATGACCACTCCCTGGTAGCCCTCGTCGGCAAAAAGCACGTTGGAACCGCCCCCCAGGATCAGGTAGGACACACCCGCATGGGAAAGACAGCGCAGAAGCTCCTGCAGGTCCTCCGCCCCTTGGGGCTCCACCAGGGCTGCGGCACGGCCCCCGATGTGATAGGTCGTCAGGGGAGCCAGCGACGCGTCCAGCGATACGCGCCCTTCAATGAGCCGGTTCAATTCGGTGAAATTCACGCCCTTGAGCTCCTTCCGTTCCACAGCCATCATGGGTTCCCGTCCCTCCCCTTTATTCACGTCTCAACCCCTGTGTTTTTGGACCAGGTCGCTTCCGACCTTCCAGATATCGCCCGCGCCCATGGTTAAAAGCACCGTGTTGGGGTCCAGACGGTTTTTCAGATACTCCAGCAGGACACCCTTGTCCTCGATGGATTGAGCGTTCCGGTGTCCGTTTTCCCGAAGGGCTTCCACCAGGGTTTTACCCGTGACGCCCGGGATGGGTTTTTCGCGCGAGGGATAAATCGCGGTGATGATCACCTCATCCGCGTCAAAAAACGCCTTGCCGAATTTGTCCCTTAAAAGCTGGGTACGGGAAAACAGATGCGGTTGGAACACCACTACGAGCTTTTTTTTGCCCGCGTAGTTCTTGGCCGCCTTCAGGGTTTCCCAGACCGCCGTGGGATGATGGGCGTAATCGTCCACCACGGTGGCGCCTTTGTAGGTTCCCTTGATTTCGAACCGGCGCTGGGCGCCATGGAATCGGAGCAAGCCCGCCGCGATGGCCTTGAAGGGCACCTTGAGTTCCAATCCCACCGCCACCGCCCCCAGGGCGTTCTGGATGTTGAAGCGCCCGGGCACGTTCAGCTTCAGGGTCCCCAACCGGCGTCCTTTAAGGGCCACTTCGAAGGTGGATCCGATTTTTTCAAGCTTGACCTTGCGGGCCCGTACGGTCGCGTCCGGTCCCAGACCGTAGGTGACCGTCCGCCTTTTCAAAAGAGGCAGGATGGCTTTCACCTGCTTGTCGTCCACGCCCAGGATCACGCAACCGTAAAAGGGCACCTTGTTTCCGAAAGCCACGAAGGCGTCCCGCACCTTCTCGATGGAGCCGTAGTAGTCCAGGTGGTCGTCGTCGATGTTGGTCACGATGGAAATCATGGGCGAGAGGAGGAAAAACTCTCCGAAGGCCTCGCAGGCTTCCGCCACCAGGTAAGGGCTCTTGCCCAGCTTGGCATTGGATTTGAATACGTCCACCTGTCCCCCGATGACCAGGGTGGGATCCAACCCCCCCTCGGTCAGAACCAGCCCTACCATGGAAGTGGTGGTGGTCTTGCCGTGGGTGCCGGAAACCGCGATGCCGTATTTCAACCGCATCAGTTCCCCCAGCATCTCGGTGCGGGGAATGACCGGGATTCCCCGGCGGATGGCCTCGGTGATCTCCGGATTGTCAAGGGGCACGGCGGCCGAATAGACCACCACATCGGAATCGGAAACGTTTCCCGCCTTGTGTCCGAAGGAAATCCTCGCGCCCATCTTCTTCAATCGGTCGGTCACCTCGCTAGCCTTCAGGTCCGAGCCAGACACCTGGTACTTAAGGCTCAGAAGCACGGCCGCGATACCGCTCATACCGGCCCCGCCAATGCCGATGAAGTGAACACGCTGGACGGGCCCCAAGGCCTGGTTGGTTTGAAAGGCTGCGGTTTTCATGCGGTTTTCCTTTGTCGAGACAGTTCCAGAAGGCCTTCGACGATTTGTTGGGCCGCCCGGGGACGGCAAAGTTTTCCCGATGCCCGCCCCATGGCCGTGAGCTTTTCGTTATCCGAAAGCAGGGAGATCACGCTCTGGCAGAGGATTTCCTCGTCCAGGTCCTCCTCTTGAAACACCCGGGCCGCCCCCGCCTTCTCGAGCGCCCGCGCGTTCTTCTCCTGATGTCCGGAAGCGTGGGGATATGGAATAAAGAGGGCCGGAAGGCTCCGGCTTGTGAGTTCCGCGCACGTCAGCGCGCCGGACCGGCTCACCACCAGGTCGCTGGCCGCGTAAGCTTCGTGAATATTGGCGATAAAGGGCCTCAAAACCATCTTTAAGGGACATTTTTCCAGTTCGTCCACTGTCGGTTGGTAATCCGCCCAGCCCGTCATGAAGATCGCCTGAACCGGCTGATCCCCCTGGCCCAGAAATCTCAACAGCTGGACCATGAGCCGGTTCAGGCTCCGGGCCCCCTGGGAGCCTCCCAACATCAACAGGGTGGGAATGTCGGGATTCAGCCCGAAGACCTCCCTCGATTTCTTTTTTTCCGCCGACAAGATTTCTGCTCTGACCGGAATTCCCGTCCATTCCGACCTCCTCTTCGAAAAGTGATGGAGGGTCTCCTCAAAACCGACGAAAACCCTTTTGGCGAAGAACCCCAACAACCGGGCCGCCAGGCCCGGTTGGACGTTGGGTTCGAAAAGTCCCACCGGCACCCCTTGCAGGGCCGCCGCCAGGGACACCGGCACCGACACATATCCTCCCGTGGAAAAAACCGCGTCGGGACGGGAGGCCCTGACCAACTTCCAGGACTGTCCCAACCCTCGCGCCAAATCCCTGGCAAATCCGAAAAGCTTTGGGGTGAGGGAACGGGGCATACCGCTAGCGGTGATCCCGGCGAAGGGAATCCCCGCATCCGGAACCCATTTAGCCTCCGGCCCGTTTTTCTTTCCCACGTAAAGCAATTCAACCTCCGGATATCGCATCAATTCCTTCGCGACCGCGATGCCGGGAAACACATGGCCCCCCGTTCCACCGCCCGTCAAAATAATTTTCACCATTCCAACCCTGACCTTCCGCTGTTGAAACTCATACCGTCGCCAGTTTGGCCCCGAAAGGCGAGGGCAGTTTGGTGTCCTGGGAGATGTTGAAAAGAATCCCGATGGAAAAAAGCGTGAAAACCATGGAGGAACCGCCGTAGGAGATCAGGGGCAGCGGGATTCCCTTGGTCGGGAGAAGGCCCGTCACCACGCCCAGGTTGACTACCGCCTGGAAACCGATAAGTCCCGTGATCCCAGAAGCTAAGAGAGCCTTGAAATTGCCGTTTTCCCTTTGTCCCGCCTGGGCCGCCACCTTAAAACCCCGGAGGATGAAAACCGCGAACAGGAACACCAGGGCCCCCGCACCCCAGAGGCCCAATTCCTCGGCAATGACGGCGAAAATGAAATCGGTATGGGGCGCGGGCAGGTAAAAAAGTTTCTGGGTGCTGTTGGAAAGCCCTACCCCCAAGGGGCCCCCATTACCCACCGCAATCAGGCTCTGGATGAGCTGAAAACCCGCCCCTTGCGGGTCATCCCAGGGATTCAGGAAAGCGGTGATCCGCTTCATGCGGTAACTGGTCGATTCCACCAGGAAAGTGAAAATGGGGATCAGAACCGCCACGGGAATCATGAAGAATTTCCAATCCGTTCCCGCCAAAAGCATCATTTGCAGGGTCACCAAGGCCATGAGTACCGCCGTGCCTAAATCATGCTGTTTTTCCAGCAGAATCAACCCTACCCCCAGGATGGCGAAATAGGGCACCAGTTTCGAGAGGTTTACCAATTGGGCCTTCCGACGGTCCAGGGAATCGGCCAGGTAAAAGACCATGGCGATCTTAAAGACTTCGGAGGGCTGGAAGGAAAAGGGGCCCAGACGAAACCATCTTTGAGCTCCACCCACGGTACGGCCCAACCCCGGAACACAAACCAGAGCCATTAATAAAAGAGAAACAAATAGTCCCGGTATGGCCAGGGCCCGCCACCTTTCCAAGTCGATCCTCATGGAAAACCAAAGGCCCACTCCCCCGATCCCCACCCAGGCCAGCTGGCGGATAAAGAAGTAATAGGTGCTTTGATAGCGGTCATGGGCCAGGATGGCCGAGGCGCTATAAACCATGATGAGCCCGGCCGTCACCAGGACCACGGTCAAAAGAAACAAAAGGAAGTCCGGGGAGGACTGGGCTTTCGTCGTGCGGATCACTTTTTCTCCTTCAGGGCTCGAAAGGCCATTTGATAGGGGATTTCATCCTTCCGTTCGGATTCCGACCAAGGTGTAGAGGAAGTGGAAAAAGTGTTGTAGGTGTTGCTGTCAGAATCCGAGCGCAAAAATGAAACCTCCCTTCCCGATTGGACCGCGTCATGTATGCGTTTTGATTCTTTTGGATCCAATGGAATAATGAACATCACGTCTCCTTTTAAACTTTCGTTGCGCTCAGGCGCGATTCCCGTAATTGTTTCACCAGGGCCTTGAACTGGCGGCCCCGATCCTCGTAATTCAAGAACATGTCGAAACTGGCGCATCCGGGCGAGAAAAGTACCGTCCCGCCCTTCTCACTCACCGCCAGGGCACCCTTGACCGTCTCTTCCAGGGAACCCGCTTCCACAACAGTAACCGCGGCGGAAAGTTGGGAGGCCACTTTGGCCTTGCATTCCCCGAAGGCCACCACTCGGGCCACCCTTGCCTGAATGAGGGGGATCAAGCGCGTGAAATCCCCGGCCTTGTCCCGCCCCCCCAGGATCAAAACGATGGGGCGAGGGAAACTCTCCAACGCCTTCACAACCGAATCCACATTGGTCCCCTTGGAATCGTTCACAAACCGGACCCCGTCAATCTCACCCGCGTCTTCCAGGCGATGTTCCACACCCTCAAAAGTTTCCAGTGTTTGGGCAATGGCCGCGTCGGGCACGCCCATTAGGGAGGCCGCCAGGGCCGCCGCGCAGGCGTTTTCCACGTTGTGCGGTCCCGGGATTCGAAGATCTGAAATCTTGAATAGTTTCCGCCCCAGCAGGACCAGATGATCTCCCTCGGCATAACAGCCCGGTTTTCCCTCGCCCCGCCCCTCCTTGGGAAATCCGAACAGGTGGATGCGGCTCTTGGCCATGGAAGAAAAGAGGGGCGTGTACTTATCCGAAACGTTCAGGAGAACCGCGTCCCCCTCCCCTTGGTTTTCGAAAATTCGGGCTTTGGCTTGCACATAGGACTGCATGGAGCCGTGCCGGTCCAGATGGTCGGGGGTCACGTTGAGAATGGCCGCCAGATTCGGGTTGAATTCCTTGATGGTTTCCAGCTGGAAGCTGGAAACTTCCAGCACCGCCACGTCTTCCGCGCTTAAATCGAATACCGCCTCGGCGAAGGCCGTCCCAATGTTTCCGCAGGCCACCGCCTTGCGCCCCCCCTGAAGGAACATCCGAGTCAGCAGGGTGGTGGTAGTGGTCTTTCCGTTGGTACCCGTCACCGCCGCCACGGGGGCCGCGCAATAGCCGTAGGCCAATTCCATTTCACCCACCACAGGAATTCCCTTTTGCCGTGCTTCTTCCAAAAGGGCATGTCCGAAAGGAACACCGGGCGAGGTCACGACTAGGTCGCTGGAAGTAATTTCAGAGGCATGTCCGCCCCCTAAGGCCAGACGGGTGTGGGCGAGACCCTTGGCCTTCTCAATCCAGGCCGAGAGTTTCTCAGGCGACTTGTCGTCCAGGACCACCACCTGCGCCCCGTGGAGGGATAAGAGCTTGGCGGCCGCGAAACCCGACCGTCCCAGCCCCAGCACCGCCACTTGTTTTCCGTTCACGTTGATCATGGTTTCCCTGTTAACGAAGTTTGAGGGTTGATAAGGTTAAAAGCGTGAGAATGATCGCCACGATCCAAAACCTCACGATAAGTTTGGATTCAGGAACCCCGGACAATTCGAAATGGTGGTGGAGGGGCGCCATTTTGAAGATTCGCTTGCCGCTCACCTTGAAGGAGGTCACCTGGATGATGACCGAGAGGGCTTCCGCCACGAAGATGCCGCCCACGATGATGAGGAGAATCTCCTGCTTCACCATCACCGCGATGGTGCCCAGAAGTCCCCCCAGGGCCAGGGAGCCCGTGTCACCCATGAAGATCTGGGCTGGGTGGGCGTTGAACCAGAGGAACCCGAGTCCCGCACCTACCAGGCCCGCACAGACCACCGTCAATTCGCTGGCGCCCGGAACCGTGATGATTTTCAGGTACTCGCTGAACTTCACGTTGCCCGCCACGTAGGTCACCACCACGAAGGCCATGGCCGCGAAGGTAGTGCATCCCACCGCCAGGCCGTCCAGCCCGTCCGTCAGATTCACCGCGTTGGAGGCCGAGACAATGACCAGTACCCCGAAGAAGGGGTAAAGGACGTCCAGGTTCACCGGATGTTTGAAAAAGGGCAGGGTGATGCAGGTCCGCAGGGGGAAGTCGTCCGGGAGCACGGACATATAGAGGCCCACGATCAGGATGGCCCCCAGGGTTTGAAACATCAGTTTATAGAGGCTGGAAATTCCCCTGTTTTTCCCGTTGCCCATCAATTTCATGTAATCATCCGCAAAACCGATCGCCCCGAACCAAAGGATGGAAAGAAGCGCCACCCAAAAAAACTTTGAGTCCCAGCGCACCCAGAGGAGTGAGCTGAGAACCAAGGCAAAGACGATGAGGATTCCACCCATGGTGGGGGTTCCGGCCTTGGCTGAATGGCTGGCGGGACCGTCGGTGCGGATCTTTTCGCCCAACTGGGAGGCCCTCATCCAACGGATCAGGGTTCCGCCAAAAAGCAGACATAATCCGAAAGTGGTGACCGCCGCGTAGACGCTTCGGAAAGTCACATAACGGAAGACGTTGAAACCGATAAACTTGTTGGCCAGCGGGTAAAGCAGGTGGTAGAGCATCCTGATCCTATCCTTTTCGGTTTTGGAGCGCGGTCAACGCCGCCTCAATCTTCATTCCCCGGGACCCCTTCAACAAAATCGCGTCCCCTGGTTTTGCCTTTTTCGCCAATTCGAACCCAGCCTGGGCCGAATCCTCGAAAAGCTGGAGACCGTCCCTTTTTTCAACCTTCAAATAGCGGGTGGCCTTGCGGAATTCATCACCCACCAGGAAAACCAGACTCGGTTCCATTTGCAGGGCTTGTTGAAGTGCCTGGCGGTGCGCCAGGGGGCCAAAGGTCCCCAGTTCCAGCATGTCGCCCAAAACCAGAATCTTGCGCTGGGGACCCTTCAATGCCGAGAAGGTGGCCAGGGCCGCTTCCATGGAAGCGGGCGAGGCGTTGTAGGCGTCATTCAGTATCAAAACACCCCTCAAACTCAGGATTTCCATCCGCATCTTGGCCTTGGGGCGGAAGGACCCCAATCTCTCGGCCAGGGTTTTGAAGGGAACACCGAGGGAGAGCCCGGCGGATACGGCGGCTAAAGCATTCAAGACGTTATGGATCCCGGGCATGGAAAGAAGAACCGAAGCTTTCTCGCCGCCCGCCTGGAGGATAAAACGGGTCATGAGTCCCCGGGGCTTGAGATCCAGCGCCCGGACCTGCCCGGTCTTAAATCCGAAAGTCATCACATTGCGTTCCTTTCTTCTATTCAGCAGGGGATCTTCCCCGTTAAGGACGATCCAACCGGTCGGCCGCAAGGCCATTTGTATCTTCCGCTTCTCCCTCGCCAACTCCCGCCGATCGCGAAAGTTTCCCAGGTGGGCGTCCCCGATGGCCGTCACCAGGGCCACGTCAGGCCGGGCGGTTTCGGAAAGCCCCTCCATCTCCCCCGGGTGGTTGATGCCCAGTTCCACTACTGCCGCCGCGTGGTCCGGGAGTAGCTTCAACAACGTCAGGGGAAGTCCCCATTGGTTGTTCAAGTTGCCCTCGGTCCTTAAGACCTTTCCCTTTGCCTCCAGCAGATGAGCCGCCATATCCTTGACCGTGGTCTTCCCCATGCTTCCCGTCACAGCCACCAGCGGCCCATTCCACTGCAGTCGTTGGCTTCGCCCCAGGTCCCCCAGTGCCCGGGTGGTGTCCCCCACTTGGATATACGGGAGACGTCTATCGCCGCCTTTTTGATCGACCAGGGCCGCGGCCGCCCCCTTTCGAGCCGCCTCCGCCAGGAACCGATGCCCATCCAACCGGTTGCCCCGGATGGCCACGTAAAGATCTCCTTTTTTCAGGGTCCGGGTGTCGTGGGACACCCCCTCCACCCTCGCGTCGCTTCCCTTCCCCCGTTTGCCGTTCACCAGGGCCGCGACTTCATCCAGCGTCCAAGGCAACATCAATGAATCCCGCGGCCGCTCTTGGCCAATTGCTTTAGGACTTTTCGAGCTTCTTCCCTGTCATCAAAATGGGATTTGATCTGTCCGAAGATCTGATAGGTTTCATGGCCCTTTCCGGCTATCAAGACCAGATCCCCTCGGCGCGCTTTGGTTAGAGCCAGACGGATGGCCCGATCCCTTTTTTCTTCAACCAAAACCTTTTCGATTGGACCCCGGATCAAACTCTTCGGCACGCCGGCGAGAATGTCCCGGAGGATGGCTTTCGGGTTTTCGGTGCGGGGATTGTCGGAGGTCACCACCGTCAGGTCGGCAAGTTCGGAAGAGATCTTTCCCATCAGGGGCCTTTTGGTCTTGTCCCTGTCCCCACCGCAGCCAAATACGGAAATCAGTTTTTTTCCGCTGGTTTGATTTAGAATTTCCCGGGAGGCAAGAAGGGCCTGTTCCAGAGCGTCCGAGGTATGGGCGTAATCGACCAGCACGGTGAAATCCTGGCCCGCCTGGACCTTCTCGAACCGGCCGGGAACGGCCGGTGCCTTCCGCAAGCCTTCTTGAAGGACCCGCCAAGAGAACCCCATTTCTTTAAGAACGGACAGTGCGGCCAGGGAGTTGTACACGTTGAAAAGACCCGTCAGGGGTACCTCAAAAGGCCTTCCCTGAAGGGTAAAGGTTGATTGGCCCGGATGGAGGCGGACATTCTGGGCCTGATAGCGGCACTCGGCTTTCACGCCGTACCCGATTCCTTTTTTTCCTAAAATTTTCAAAAGTTTTCGTCCGTAGGGATCGTCGGCATTCACGGTTCTGACATGGACTGAAGGAAACTGGTTGAAAAGAATCTGCTTGGCCTTGAAGTAATTCGAAAAAGTCTTGTGATAATCCAGATGATCCCGACCCAAGTTGGTAAAGACCGCTCCCTTAAATTCCAGTCCTTCCACCCGTTTCATGGCCAGGGCATGTGAGGAAACTTCCATGACCGCGTAAGAACATCCCGCCCTCCCCATTTCACTCAGGAGCCGGTTGACGATAAGGGCGGAGGGGGTCGTGTTGGGGGCTTCGTAGCTTTTATTTCCTACTTGATAGGAGATGGTACCGATCAAGCCTGTCTTTTCGCCCGCCCATTCCAGCAGGTGCCGGACCAGGAAGGTGGTGGTGGTCTTTCCCTTGGTTCCAGTGACCCCGACGACTTTCAGTTTTCGGGAGGGATTTTGATAGAAGGCCCTGGCGGCCTGAGCCAGCGCTTCCCGGCCATCCGCCACCACGAACTGTGGAACAGCGGAACCCGCGATCGGCTTCTTCTCCACCACAATCCAGGAGGCGCCTTTTTTAAGGGCTTCCTTGGCATAAAGCCGTCCGTCCACCTTGGCACCCGGCAGGCAGAAGAAAAGATCGCCCTTCCGGGTGGTTTTTGAGTTTTCGCTCAAGCCTTTAATCTCCTCAGGACCTTCCCCGATTCGACGGGCCGATTTCATGGTTTTCTGAAGAAGTGAGAGTTTCACGAATGGCCTCCCTGGGGCACATCCGCCCGGACAGCAGGGATATCGCAGTTCAAGTCGCAAGAATTGAATGTTTTGAGGGACCGGCCGACTGGAGGAAATTGGCTACGAACAATTCCCTCACCCGTGAAATTCACCTTCAAACTCAAAGGGGCCAGGAGGGCCAGGGCCTGACGTTTGGTTTTACCCCTCAGGTCGGGCATAGCGCCTGACGGGCCGGCCAAGGTGGAATCGGCAACGGTAGCAGGAACGGCGCTACCCAAGGTCAGGGTCGCGAACAGGGGAAGGTTTTTTTCATCCATGGGATAGGAACCCGCGGGTGGAACCTGAGAGACAATTTTTTCTCCCTTGCCCGCGAACTTGATCTTGACCTGACGGTCATGACCTAACAATTTACCCTGGGCCTTGGTGAGTCCCACGAAGGAAGGAAGGTCTCTTTTCACGGATGCGGTTTGATCTGCCTCGCTGTTCACCGGGGGGACGAGGGCATAGGAAAGGGCCCGTTTGGCCACTTCCTTGAACACAGGACCCGCTGTGTAACCACCCCAATAGATGCCCCGGGGATCGTCCAGCGAGCAGTAAATGACGAACTTGGGGTCGTCGGCCGGGACGAACCCGACGAAGGACGAAACATAGTTATAGTGGGAATAATGGCCGTTCATGAACTTGTAGGCCGTACCCGTTTTACCCGCGATCGGGTAAGCGGGCAGGTCCACCGCCGTGCCAGTGCCGTTTTTAACGACCCATTTCAGCAATTCGATCAACCGCTTGGCGGTTTTCTCGGAACAGATCCGCCGGATTTTTTCCGGGCTGAAACTTTTCACTACGGATCCACCCTTACTGACCAGATCCTTGACGAGGTAGGGCTTCATCATGACCCCGCCGTTGGCGATGGCTGCGTAGGCCCGCATGATCTGGATGGGCGATGCGGAAATTTCATAACCGTAGGGGATAGTGGTCATGGAGATCCCGCTCCACTGGGACACCGGGCGTAGTTTGCCCGAGGCTTCACCCGGCAGGTCGATGCCGGTCGGCGTTCCAAACCCTAGGCGCTGACAGTAGCGGTAGAGATTGTCCTTGCCCAACTTAGCCCCCACCTTCACCATGCCGATGTTGGAGGAATAACCGAATACCTCCCGAAAGGTCAGCCAGCCGTGCTTTTCGTGGTCCGTGACGACCCGGCCGTAATCGGTGTGGTATTCCCCGTTTTCGCAGAAGAACTTGTCCTCCTCGGTCACCACCCCCTCCTCCAGGGCTCCCAGCGCGGTTACCAACTTGAAGGTGGACCCAGGTTCGAACTCGTCGTTGACCATCCGGTCGCGCCACAAGTCCGGGGCGGCCAGGGCGAAATGATTCGGATCGAAGGTGGGGAAATTGGCCATGGCGAGTATTTCGCCTGTCTTGGGATTCATGACCGCGATGGAAGCCGCCTTACAGCGGTATTTATCGAAAGCCTTCTGGAGTTCCACCTGGGCCACGTGCTGGAGAGTGGTATCTAAAGTGGTGACGAGGTTGAGGCCGTCCACGCTCTGCTTGATCTGTTTGTTGTCGGAAGAAACAAGCCGACCCCTCGCGTCCCGTTCGGCCATGACCAGACCCTTCAGGCCCGAAAGGGGTTTTTCATAATAGCGCTCCAGCCCGTTCAAGCCCTGGTTGTCCATGCCGGTGAAACCCAGCACCTGCGCCGCCATGTCCCGATCGGGATAAAAACGCCGCTGTTCCCCGAAAGCCTCAACGCCCTGGAGCTTCAGGCTTTCTACGGCCATGCTTCTCTCGAAGGGAACCTGGCGGGCCAGCCAGACGAAAGACTTGTCGGAGGAAAGTTTGGAGAGAAGGAGGCTGTAGGGCATCCCCAGAACTCCGGAAAGCACCGCCGCCGTGTGAGCCTTGTCCCGGATCTGGTCCGGGTGGCCGCAGACGTTGAAGAGATCGATGTTCATAGCCATCAGGACGCCGTTGCGGTCCTCGATCAGGCCCCGCGAAGGTTGGGTTTCTTTCGAGGTGTACTGCTGGTGGAAGGCCAACTGAGCGTATTCACTGTGCTTGATCACCTGGAGATAGACCAGCCGGGCCTCCACGCACAGAAAGGCCAAACAAATAATCCCTTCGAGGATCCACACGCGATTAAGGAGGGGAGAGGATGACGAGCGGGCACTCATGGGCGGCCTCCCTTGCCCATCGTTTGGGTCCACCAGGCCAACCAGTGGGGCACCAAGGGCGAGTCATCGGAAAGGATAACCACCTGATCGGTTCGGGGGGTCACCATGCCCAGTTGGTTGCGGGCGATGTTTTCCACCTTGGTCAAGCTATCCACGTCGTACATTCGGTATTTGAGGTAATAGTACTGATTTGTCAGAGCCTGTTTCTGGGCGCGCAGACCCTGAACCTCGTAGGCCAATTTCACGACCTGCATGTGTTGCCAGACATATAGGAAGAGGATCAGGCTCAAAAACAGGATGCCCCAGAAAGTTCCTTTGTAATCGCGCCGCTTCAGGGCTCCGGCCAGGTTTCCCCGCCAGAACATGCCTGCGTCCAAAACCTCGCCGGCCGTGCCCAGCATTCCATCCATGGGGTTGGCGGGAGTTTCGTTCAACGGACGCCTCCCAAAGCTAGTTTTTCGGCAACTCTCAGCTTGGCGCTACGGGAACGGGCGTTTTCGGTCAATTCCTCCCGGGAGGGAGAAAGGGGCTTGCTCGTGATGATCTTCAGAGAAGGCTTGTGCCCGCAAACGCACATAGGCAGATCAGGAGGGCAGAGACAACCGGTGGCTTCGCTCTTGAAAAACTGTTTCACGATACGGTCTTCCAGGGAATGGAAGGTGATGACCGCCAGGCGTCCGCCAGGCTTGAGGATGGCAAGGGCCGATTTCAAGCCCTTCTGAAGGACCTCGAGCTCGCGGTTGACCTCGATGCGAAGGGCCTGGAAAAGACGGGTAGCCGGGTGCTTGGAGTCCTTGCCTCGGGGTCGGCCCAGGACCCGCTTGGCCAGGTCGGCCAGTTGGGAGGTGGTGCGCAGGGGTTCTTCCGCCCTCGCCTTGACGATCGCGCGCGCCAGGGCCCGGGCTTTGGGTTCTTCTCCGAACTCAAAAAATATTTTGGAAAGTTCCTGTTCGGAATAGTTGTTGAGAATTTCGGAAGCGGTAGAACCGGCGGCCCGGTCCATGCGCATATCGAGGGGCCCTTCATGCATGAAGGAAAATCCCCGTTCGGGTGTGTCCAATTGATAAGAGGATACGCCAATATCCATCAACACGCTGTCAACCTCCGTAACGGAAAGGTCTTTCAGCACCCACAGGAGGTCGGCGAAGTTAGCCTTGTACAGGGAGACCCTGGGGTCGCCCCGGAGTGCCAGGCCAGCGTGTTGAAGAGCATCGACATCCTGATCCAAGCCTATCAACCGGCCCTTCGGGAGCCTTTTAAGAAGCTCCATCGAGTGGCCGCCCATCCCAACGGTCAAATCCAGAACCACTCCGTCGGGCGGAGGGGATAAATAGTCCACGGCCTCCCTTAAGAGGACCGGGCGGTGAACGATCATCTTGCCCCGCTCGCGAAGTGGGCGAAGCACCCCCCGGAAGCAGGGAGCTTAAGGGACCCCGTGAGTCCCTCAGCCGCTATGCCTCCGCGAGTGCGTTTCATTTTTTCCTTCGGCTCATCCTTGTATTCGCGTTGGAGTAGGTGTCGTTCGTCTCGGCGGTGATACGACTATTTGAGTTAAGCTTCGAACCGGGCCAAGGCCAGGTCTTCGTTGGAAACCACGTCGAAATATCCGAAGGCTCCCACCAGTTTGAAAAGGTTGGCAACATAAGGGACCAGGGCGACCAACTTGATTTCCCCCCCCAGGCTGCGGAGTCTGAAATTCCGCTCGGCCAGTTTGGAAATGCCGCTCAGGGCCACATGGTTGACCTGGCGGAAATTGAGGATCACTCGGACTTTGCCCTTGACCGACAGCTCGGTCAAAACGCTGGATAGGCCCTCCATGTCACGCAAGGATAAATCCCCCGAGAGGCGAAGAACGGTTACGGTTTCTTCCGGCGACAGCGCTACGGCCACGTTCGGCCTCCTTTTTTTATTTACGCGATGGCGGGCAGCCAGCCCTTTTTCTCCATCATGTTCTGCACGTCGGGGAAAACCTCAAATATCTGTTCCACCCCCATGCTCCTGAACAGATGCATCAATCGGCTGTTCAGCCCCACGATCTTCAAATCCCCCCTCTTGAAGCGCACCTGCCCCCAATGATTCACAAGGGCCCCCAAACCCCGGGCGTTCATGAACGCCACCTCCTGCAAATCAAGCACAACGTGCCGGTAACCCTTAATCATCAAGGTATCGATGGCCGTCCCCAGGGCCGCCAGGTCGTCTTCGCTAAGATCCCCGCTAACACGGAGGAGCGAAAACTTTTCCTTGATTTCAATGCCAATCATGACAACTCCCCGCCCGTTTACAGGGTGATCGACTGGATTCCCTTGTCCGACAGTTTTTGAGCCAACAGTTCCAGCGACTGGCTTCCCGGCTCGAGATAGGATTCGTAATGCTGCTTGTCCCATATCTCGATGTGCTGAAGCACTCCCACAATCACCACGTTTTTGGAAATAGCAGCCACCTTGCGTAAAACGGGGGCGATCATGATGCGTCCCTGGGAATCGATCTCGATTTCATCGATGGCGCTCAACATGACCCTTTGGAAAAGTCGCACGTCAGCATTGAGTCCATCGAGATTCGCCAGCTTCTCTTCAATTTTTTTCCAAACGTCCTGGGGATAAAGATAGAGACATTGGTCGAGCCCTTTAGTCAGGACCAAAGTCGTTTCATGTTGTTCGCGAATTTGTTCACGAAAACGGGCGGGTAGAACCGTTCGACCCTTGTCGTCTACCGAGTTGTGGAAAATTCCACGAAACATTTTTAGCCCCTAAAAAGCTTGTATTTATTAGGTTTTTGGCCTATCAGCCACTTTCTACCACTACTACCCACTTAGCGCCATTATTGAGGCTTTATTGGGTGTCGTCAAGAATATTCGCAATAAAACACATGTTTTTACATGGGTTCCACGGTGGAGGGGTAATTAGAAGAGGTAAATCTTGGTGAATGAAGCTAAATCATGAATTTATGGGGGGAAGTTGAAGTAGATATTGGGGCAAATCGACCCGAATTGGCCGAATTTTTAGCCTTCGGCGTTTCTTAGAAGGGCTCACCGACATCTAGCCAAATCTCGTTCTGGTCGCTCCCAAAGCCCCAATCCAACCGAACAACAACCCCGAAATACGGAAGGGGCATGGTCCGCAAACCCACTTGAAAAGATGCCAGAAGCGCATTGAAACTTGTGTCAGCGATATCACCCGCATCCACGGATAGGTCTCCCTCCACTATCGAGCAGAGGGGAAAGCGGGCTTCTTCTTGTAAAATCCAAAAACGGTTTCCGCGAAATCGGTTGGTGTCATATCCCCTCAGTTCCCATTCCCCACCCAAGCTGTAGCGAAAGGAGTAGGAAGGGTTTCCCTCGGTCCAGTCCGCGCAGAATCGCGACACCAGCACAACCGGTTCCAATATTTTTTGATATAGCCGGGCATCCCCTTCAAATTGCCAAACCTCCGGACTGAATCCATCATTCCCGTTTGAGGGAAGCGTATAGGCGCCGAATCTGAGGTAGTGGCCATGATTGGGTTGCTGAAGCGGAGCCCTGTCATCGAAGGTGGTCTGGACTCCTATTTTCCATTCAGATTCATTGGGAAATAGCGTGGTATTCGTCCAGGTGCGAAAAAGGTATTCGAAGGCGGGTCCGAAGGTCCATCCGTGAGCCAACTGGGTTTGAAAGGTCAGATGAAGTTGATCCAGCGTGCTGTTCAGTTGTTGGAAAACATTCGGGGTATTGTCCCCTTCCCCATAATAATCCTGAATGTTATCGCCGAAGGTTCCATAAAATCTAAAAAACCATTCGTCGGGTCTATTCCACATGAAGCCCGTTTGATAAACGGTGTAATCAGAAAAACTAGTTAAGACGGAAGCTGATAGGAAACTTTCAGTTTTCGTCTCCAATAATTTGAGTCCGCCTCCCACCACAAGACCGTAAGGGCTTTGAATGGCTGCGTTTGGAAAAGGTTCCAGGCGAAAACTTTCTAATTGTTTTTGGGAGTCCGCTGAAGGCGTCGCCTGGGATACAGGTGACGCGACCGTCTGAGGCGTCGCCTCATCCGCCCATATACCTGCACAAGTTAAAAAGATCCCGATCCCGGCAATCCCCGTAAAATAGACTTTAGTTAATCTCATACTTTCCTTAAATAAGCGGAGATCCCTTTGAATCCCTCAGGGAGTTACTTTAGCCTGCTGGTTTCGGTTAGCCAACCGCCTGGAATTTCCTTATAAATTCAATGTTTTTTCAAGGCGACCGTTTGCCCATTCCAAGGCCCCCTTTGCATTGATAAAGGGCCACAAAACTGCGCAAATGGGGTCAATCTTTATCCTTCATCCCCTGAAAGCGAATTAAAGGAAGGCTTCCCATGACGAATCAAAATTTGTTTTCCGAAAAAAGGGCTCATGAAAGAGTCCACGTGAAATTGCCGGTGAGGTACCGGGTGCTGGAAGAAAAGGAACCCGCCCGTAATATCGGCGAGTTATCCTTGGGCGAAAACCAGTCTCAAACCCTTGACACAAGCTTGGGAGGCCTTTGCGTCGCCCAAAACGGTCACTTAAGCGCCGGAAATCTTTTGAACTTGAAACTTCTTTTACCTACTAGGAACGAAACGATCACAGCCTTTGTGGATGTGGTCTGGGCCACCTCTTCGATGGCGGGGTTGAAATTTCTAGCCGTGAAAGAAAAAGACCTGGAATTACTGTCGGAACAACTGAAAAAAATTTTAGTGGCTTAAAGTATCGGCAATCCATTCACCGGGGTTCGATTCCGTGTTTTGCGGTTAATTTTCAGCGATAAACGCCGATTCATTCTCTTTCTCTAAAACTTCCTTTTATTTCATTTCGGCGGGTGTGCCCGTTTTTTCCACCCTGGCCCAAACGCTGATTCCATTTTGAGTGTATCTTTTCGTGAATACATCCTTCACCGCAAGTTGAGTTTCAGGTTTAAGAATCAGGCCGGTTTCATCGGTTTTCGTAATCACATCTTTTATTGAAATAGGACAGTCATATTGGTGGGCCCCACCCAGTTGCGGATAATAGGGGATATAAACTTTACTTGGCTGGAGAACCTCAAGCTGGTCACCCTTTCCCGGTAGGTTCCCGTCGCCCTTGTTATTCCCGTTCCGCATCGTGATCTTTTCGAAAGGACCAGTAAGATAAGTTTTTTTGGCCTGGTCGTAATATCCAAAAAAAATCCAGCCGCTTCCGAAAGAAAAGGGGCCGTTTTCTTTCGCCAATTGAATCCGTTCAAAAGTGACGGCGGTCGCAATGACGGAAAGAACGGCGATACCGGCCAGGATTCCCGCCAACTTCAAATAAATCCCAGTCGGATCCCCCGCCCCACGATTTCCTTCTTTTAGGTTTTTTTTCTTCCGATAGACGCCGAAAAGAATCGAGATGCCCGCCAGACTTAAGGCGAAAAGACTAAGGGCCATTCCGTAATGTTCAAACCATTGCCACATCGAAACCCCTTTTGTCATTTTTCAAATTGAAAGATACAGGAGGAGGAATGGAAAAAAGGTAGTTTAAAAACCCTCGGCCACAATCTTGATACTCATGGTGGGCTCGGTCTTCCTGCGTTTGTAAACAACTTCTTCCATATCCTCCAGCACGGGAACCACGGCTTCGCCGGTGCCAATCAAGCTCAGGTGCGCGGATTTCAAGGTGCCGGGGTAGCTATGCAACCCCGCGAAGTGTTTGGGGGATTGGTGGATGTAGGTATAACCCTGGGGATCGTAACGGCAGGCGGACTCGATTACGGGTTTCTGGTCGTCCTTGTTCAAGGCCTTGGTCAGCATGGTTTCGAGGCTGTCTTCATCCAGCTTCCGGTCCGACATATCGAAAAATACCGTGGAAACACAGTAGTTTTTTTTGGGAGCCATGCGGAATTTTTTGGAGGCATCCTGAACCGAATGGAATAACTTGTCCGGCTCATCCTGTTGTGCCATCTCCTTGCTGACAATCTCGCTCAAGTGGGTCGTTTTGACAGGTTTGCCAATGCGTTGATTAGCCGACTCAAACATCAGCCTGCCGTCTTTTTCGGGACTACAGGTATAGAGTTCGTCAATCAGGGTCTTGGTCTTGGGATCGTACATGAGGACGCGGTGGGACTCGGAAAGTATCCACGAATATTTCAGCACATCCCATTCCCCCACCCTGCCCAAGCCGGGGTAAGGGACGAAATCGAGGATGATGAAGTCATTTTTCAGGAGGGTTTCAGTCCCGAAATCCAAAAGGGCCATACAGCGCTTTTTAACGTCCTCAGGGAAGGAGACATTTTCGTAAACCGAAAAAAGCCCCGTGCCTTTAGCGTATTTGGAATCGTCGAGGATTTCAGGCATGGGGTTTTCGCGCAACCTTGGATGAATGATAGGTGTGTTTAAACTTTTCAAAGTGAATTCATTTTATGAAAACTTATTGAAAATGACTAAAAAAATATTCCACAAACTACATTTTTTTACTTCCGGTTCATCTTCATTTTGAGTGAAATTTTATTTGCTTTTGAATGGCAAAAACAGCTTACCGTGTGGTCATTCACCATTCCTACAGCCTGCATATGGGCGTAGACGACGGTTGGTCCCAGAAATTTAAACCCTCGTTTTTTCAGGTCTTTTGCCCATAATTCCGCTTCGCAATTGACGGTCGGAATATCCCGAAGGGTCTTGATTTTGTGATCCAAAGGACGACCTTCAATCCAACCCCACATGTAAGCCGCAAAGGACCCGAATTCCTTTTGAATCTCCATAAATCGGGCCGCATTGTTGATGGCCGCCAGAATCTTCGCCTTGTTTCTGACGATTCCGGCGTCTTTCATCAACTTGGCTACCTCCCGGCCTTTGAAACGGGCGACTTTCCGGTAATCAAATCGGGCAAAATTTTTCCTGAAATTATCCCTTTTATGAAGAATCGTGCGCCAGGAAAGCCCGGCCTGAAAGGATTCCAGAACGAGAAATTCGAATATCTTTCGGTCATCCCGGATCGGAACGCCCCATTCTTGGTCGTGATAGTCGATCATGAGTTGATCTTCGGTTCCTGGCCAAGAGCATCTTTGGATTTTTTGAGAGTTCATAAACCAACCTTCGAGCCACTTTTATTGGCCGCAGAATAACCGCGATGGCGCCAATTACCAATGGGTCGATTCAGAAAACGACTCCGCTCAAAAAGCCCTAAAAGGCTTATTTCTTTTGGGAGCAAAAAAGAGTGATTTCTTCAGAGAACATGTCTTGGGAGAAGATTTATAAAGACGGCCCCTTCAACCTTTCTTATCTAGGAAGTGTCTTGGGGGGGCCGGGTTTGGGGGCGGGTGGGGGCGGGGCGGTGGATCGACGAACCATCAGTTCGGGCTCGATCAAGATATGCTGGCGGGCCTTTTGGGGATCCTGCACAATGGAATCCAGCATCTCGACTGCGATACGGCCCATTTCATAAAAAGGCTGGTGGATGGTGGTCAAAGGGGGGGTGTGCAGAGCGGCTTGGTCGTAATTATCGAAACCCACCACCGAGAGGTTGCCAGGAATGCGGATACCCATTTCTCCGGCTTTCTGCATTGCGCCGAAGGCAATCATGTCGCTGGCGCAAACCAGGGCCGTGGGTCGAATTGTCTCGGGCATAGCCAATAGGTCTCTGGCCGCTTCCTTCCCAAAATCAGCTGAAAACACTCCATGCTTGACCCAGTCGCCGTTTTCAATGAGCCCCCCCGCTTTCAGGGCTGTGCGGTATCCCTCGTAGCGATCCCGGGCGTTGGAGGAAAGCTCCAATTCACCGCCGATATAGCCGATGCGGTTGTGTCCCAGGTTGATTAAATGCTCGGTCGCCTTGCGCGCGCCTTCCAGGTTGTCCAGATCCACCCAGGAATATTCCTCCCCGGGATCCCGGTGAAAAAGCAAAACAATGGGAATTTTTGCGATTTTCAGCATTCCCAAATCTTGGTTTTTCGTACGGGGCGCCATGATGACCACGCCCGAGAGCTCGTCCTTTTTCAGGAACTCCACTTCCCCGCCCAGGATACCCACCACATTTTTAAGAAGAAGGGGAAACTCGGAACGGGTGATTCCATCAATGATGCCCGTAAGTGTCTGCTGATAATAAGTTTCGGATAGATGAGGAGAACATTCCCAGAAGGAAAGCAACCCCAGGGAATGATGGGTTTTAGATTTAGGGCCATGGGCCATGGATCACCTCGGCAAATCGTCTTTAAGCATTTTAGCCGACTGTATCAAACACATCTGTGGAAAAAAATTTCGAGGGCTTAGGAATTCTTTGCCTTTCAGAAGGAAAAGGCTTTATTTCGTGACGTAATCTTCCATGGTTTCAAACTTGTCGAAGGGTTTCTTGTCGGTGGAGATGCGTCCTCGGGTCTTGAGCACCTGAAGTTCCTCGTTGGTGGGCTCGACCCGGTACATCGAGGGCGTGAAATAGTCGAACGTGACCCTTTGCTTCTTGAGCTTCTTCACGTTGTTTTCCATCACACGAACCGAAATCGGCGAGGAGGACGCCATGCGATAGGTCCAGCCCATTCCAAAGCAGGGCATTTCCACCCGGGCGGTGAGGATGTTTGAGAAGACTGAATGGAAAGTTTTGAAGATGGTAGCGAACGAATCTGGGAAAAGATAATAGTTGTCGGTGTGGATGCCTACCAGGCCGCCCTTTTTAAGCCGTTTCTTGCAGATCTGATAAAACTCCTTTGTATAAAGCATTTTGGAAGGTCCGTGGGGTTCGGTCAGGTCGATGATCAGTACGTCGAATTTTTCGGGATTTTTCTCCAGCCTTTTTCGAGCATCCTCAAAAACGATTTCTACCCGAGGATCTCGAAGACACTTTTCGATTTCGGGGTATTTTTTCCGGCAAAAATCCACAACACCCTTGTCGATCTCGACCATCAAAATTCGCTGGAGAGTCTTGAACTTCACCGCCTCTTCCAGGGCGAAACAATCTCCGCCGCCAATCACACAAATGCTCTGGGGCTTGCGATGAGCCAGCAGAGGCGCGGAAACCAGGTACTGGTGGTAGCGGTTCTCATCCCCCCGGCTGATCTGGATTTTGCCGTCCAGGAAAAGCAGGGTTCCAAAGGTATCATTCTCGAAAATTTCCACTGATTGATAGGGAGTCTGTCCCTTGTAGAGGGATTGGCCCTTGTAAACATGCCCAAAGGTGTTCGTGGTCCACTCAGTTTTAATATCCATCGTTGAAGCTCCTGGGGAAGGTTGTCGGAATTATATAGGAATTCGGGGAAAGGACCGGGAAAAACCTTGGTAACAAAGGGAAGGCGGGGAAAGGAAAATCAAAATAAATAGAGATCCATCGAAAGTCTTAAATCGAAACCCGTGTAATCGATGGAGGCATAATCCCCATTGCCCTGGCTAAGACTCTGGCTGGATTGAACCCCCAAGGTGCCGTTTCGCAAAACCGCCAGGGCCGCAGTGGTTCCCGCCGCCTGGTTCGTGGCGGTTCCCTCGACCTGGGGAATCTTGGCATAACGGAAGCGGCCTGAAAGTTCCACGCCCACTTCCCGGGTCACGAACCATTCGTTGCCCAATCCCACCGAACACCCCACCGTGCCGCCGGTAAACATTCCCATCACTGGATTCGTCGGATCAGCCTGGTAATACTTGACCTGGGTGAAGTAATAGCCCACTCCCCCCATGGCATACAAACGGCTTTTCCCGCCGGTCAGGTTTCGGTAATAGTTCAACCCCAGAGCATAGGTATCGGGTGAGACCGACTGCAGAAGATCCGAGGTGGAGGAATACACCGACACCTGGTATCCCTCTCCTCCCAGATAATCCAAGCCGAAGGATATAACGTTCGCCTCATCCAGGTTATACCCGCTTTCCACACCCACTTCGATACCCGTGTTGCGAGCTGAAGCCAGCCCGCTTTGAATTCCCGTGGCTTGGTTCCAGGACTGGGCGCCGGATTCGAGGTCTTGCATATTGGCAAAAGTGAAACTCGAGTTCAATTTAAGCCATACCGGGAAACGGGGCCCCGTAGACCTATGGGAGACATAGGGCATTCCATAACCGGAAACTTCGGCAATGAGATCGGGTGAAACCGTGACTGTTGGCTGTTTTGCATAACCAACCTCCTCATCCTCCAAGGGTTGTACGGCACCTGAAGACAGAGAAGGGGAAGAAGATTGAAGTCTGCGGAAATTATTGAGAAGGCCGGGATTGTCGGGATGGATCTTCAGGCTTTCCTGATAAGCGCCGATAGCTGCGTCCCTTTGCTGGAGGATAAAAAAACAATTTCCGATCATGTGGTAGATTTTCCACGAGTCGAGGTTTTCATCAGCGGCCAGATAGAAATGATGGAGAGCTTCTTGGTATTTGCCCATTTGGTAAAGCCGAAATCCGGTCTGGTATTCCGCCTCACCCGGCTTATCCGAAGAGGCAAGACAAGGGCGGGCCATGAAAAGCGCAAGGGCCAAAAGGAAAAACGGAAAACGATTTTTTAATATCGAGAAAATCAAAAGAAACCTTTCTCGGAAACTGGTTATGACCCCCGGACAAGCGTCTCCAGGAATTCGACCGAAAACATATTGACTTTTATATTTTACCCCCACTCCCTCAAGCAAAAGATGATTAATCTCGTAAAGATCTTTTGATTTTAGGGTTTATAGAGATCAAATAATGGATTTTTGAGATTCATCAAAAACAAAGGGAATCCCTCGTTTGATTTTTGACACAGTCTCGCGATTAAAAGGAGTGAAAACCGGGGATTTAAGGGGAAAAAAGCGACTTACGGTTTCGCTGCGGGCACCTTTCCGAACGAGGCCGTGATGGTGGAGTGCATTCCTCCCCGAGTGTTGAACAACCCGGTCACCCGGCACCATTTGGGCTTGGCAGCGGAAGTGAAGTCCCGGAGCATACGGTTGACGGCGTTTTCATAAAAGATGCCGACGTTTCGATAGGCCAGGATGTAGCCCTTGAGCGACTTGAGTTCCAGCACATGCTTCACGGGCTCGTATTCCAGGATGATGGTGCCGAAGTCGGGCAGGCCCGTCTTGGGGCAAACCGCCGTGTACTCGGGGATCTCGATTCGGATGGTATAGCCTGTGTACTGGTTTGGAAACACCTCGATCGATGGCAGTTTGATCGTGATGCCCGACTTCGCGTGACTCTCGTTGTAATCGCTCATTTATTTTCCTTCCAAAATAAATCCAACACAAAGCCACAGAGACACGAAGCACACCTTAACTTAAAGGTTTGATAAAGCCCGAAAAGATTCGTCTTTGTGTCTTCGTGGCTTTGTGTTGGCCGGGGTTTTGCTCGGCCTGATCAGTTGTTTTTTTAATTCACCAAATTGTACAGCGTATCGCGCTGGTGGGGTTCGAAACCCATCTCGCTGATGAGCCGCCGCATCTCGTTGAGTTCCATGGTGTAATGGGTGCCGGTGGAGGACACCACGTTCTCTTCCAGCATGATGCTCCCCAGGTCGTTGGCCCCGTATTTCAGGCCCAGTTGTCCGATCTTCTTGCCCGGCGTCACCCAAGAGGCTTGGAGATTGGGAAGGGTGTGATTGAGGATGACCCGGCAAAGAGCGAGGGTCTTCAGGTACTCAATTCCGCTGGCGCTCTTAAGCCCTAGTGCCTCATTGCCCGGCTGATAGAGCCAGGGGATAAATCCCAAGAAGCCACCAGTCTCTTCCTGCAGTTCCCTCACCCGGAAAACATGCTCGATCCGGTCCTCGATGGTTTCCACATGACCGAACATCATGGTGGCGGTAGATCGCATACCAAGAGAATGCAGGTCGCGCATCACGCCCAGCCATTCTTCCGTCGAGGCCTTGAGGGGAGCGATTTCCTTGCGGACTCGGTCAACCAATATCTCGGCTCCGCCCCCTGGCATGGAATCCATCCCCGCCTTGCGGAATTCCTTGAGGATGTCGACGACCGGCATGCCGAATACCGAGGAGAAATGCACCAGTTCGGGGGGCGAAAAGGCGTGCAGGGTGACATCGGGGTGGGCCCGTTTGACCTTGGAGAGCATATCGAGATACCACTCCAGTTTCAGGTCGGGGTTGTGTCCGCCCTGGAGGAGGATCTGCGTGGCGCCCAGGGCTTTGGCTTCGGCCACCTTGTGGATGATCTTCTCCGCCTCGTTGACGTAGCCTTCTTTAGTATCGCCCGGCTCGCGGTAGAAAGCGCAGAACTTGCAATAAGTCACGCAAACGTTGGTGTAATTGATGTTGCGGTCGATCAGGTAGGTGGCGATCGTGTCGCCCTTCGAACGGGTCTTGAGGGTATCCGCGATAGCTCCAAGATCATTGAGTTCAGACCCCTTAAAAAGGTCAAGGGCTTCTTCTCGGTTCACGACATGACCGTCGAGAATCTTTTCCTGCAAAGATTCAATAGTTGCCACAGCCATAACTAACCTCTTTTAGGTAGTGATTTCATCTGATTGACTAAAAAATCAGCCCTTCTTCTTTCAACAATCTTTGGAATTCCTGGTGCCCCTTCACTTCCTCGGGCCCGTATTCGTAACGGATGTTCTTTTCGAGATATTCCTTCGCCTGGTTGCGGTGGAACACCCAAATGCCCGAATAGCTGTCGGCGATCTCCTGGAAATGCTTCACGCCCTCGTTGCGGCAGGCCAAAAGGTCCTGCTCGATTTCGCGCGCCACAGGGACCGAGTTGGTCATCCAGACGGCGAAAACAAAGGGTTTCTGGGTACGGAGGAACCATTCTTCGCCCAGGTCGGTGACCGTCATGCCCGAGGGGGCCGATTCCAGTGCCAGGTCCCCGAACTGAAGAACCGCTTCCCAGGGTTTCACCTGCTGGGGATGGAAACTTGCCATATCCACCGGTTTCACATCCAGATTTTTCACCCCGTACCATTTCTTCAAGATAAGTCGGGCCAACAAAACCGAAGTTTCAGATCGATCATCCACAAAAAGCCGTTGGGTACGGGATAAGGGCTCGTTGGATATGAGACGTACGCTTTTAACCGGACCCTTACATCCCACCGCGGCGATAGGAACAATTTGTAGGCTGGGATCCCTGATATAAGCCCCAATGGGGGCGATGGCCACATCCACCTTTCCTTCTTTCAAAAGTTTGGACATCTGGTTGGGGGCCACCTCAATGATCTTGTGGTGCTTGGACATTTCCCAGGTCAGGGGTTGAACGTTGAGGAAGTGGTAAACCCCGATTCGCATGGGCCGGGAGGTGAACTTGACCGGCTCAGCGGGCTTGGGAGCGGGGGCTGCCGCCGGAGTAACGGGAGCAGGAGATGCAGGGGCGGGTTGGGGCGCTGCAGGCCTGTCTCCCGGCGTGCCTGCCGAAGCCTGGGCGGAGGCAGGAGCCTTGGCGGAGGGGGACGCAGGTGATGCGGCCGGCGGCACGGCCGGTGTTGGATTCGTCGGAGTTTCGCTCATGGTCATTCCTTTACTGGAAAAAACTTAAACCCGTCAACCGACATTCGCGGTGACGGATTGGGGCTTCAATTCTTTATAAAGCGTGTCCCGCTCCACGGGGATACGCCCCGCCTCGC
The DNA here is from genome assembly GCA_964525605.1 of uncultured bacterium. Classification (GTDB taxonomy): domain Bacteria; phylum Oederibacteriota; class Muellerivitia; order Muellerivitales; family Muellerivitaceae; genus CAVTWJ01. Next base: position 9,463 of record CAZGKT010000016.1, on the reverse strand, counting down.
GGATAAGTTGCCTCAACTGCTGGACCGTCATGATCTCCGGTGTGTCGGACCCAGCCATATGGTAGATGTTCTCCTCGATCACCGTTCCATCAATATCGTCAACCCCATAGCCGAGGGACAACTGGGCCAGCCGGGCGCCCAGGGTGATCCAGTAGGCTTTAATATGGGGGAAGTTATCCAGGTAAACCCGGCCCACGGCCAGGGTCTTCAGATCTTCCATACCGCTGGGCCGGGCGAACTTATCCATTGCGGTGTGATCGGGGTGAAAGGCCAGGGGGATAAAGGTTTGAAACCCGCCGGTCTCATCCTGCAGTTCCCTCAAGCGGCGCATGTGGTCGACCCGGTGGTGGTATTTCTCGATATGGCCGAAGAGCATGGTGGCGTTGGTCCGTAATCCCAACTTGTGGGCCGCCCGGTGCACCTTGATCCATTCGTCCGCGTCCGCCTTGCCCGGGCAGATCTGTTCCCTAACCTCAGGGTGGAAGATCTCCGCCCCCCCGCCCGGCATGGAATCAAGCCCCGCTTCCTTCAGCGTCGCGAGGATCTCCTCATAGCTCATGTTGAACTTGTTGGCGAAATAGGTGATCTCCACCGCCGTGAAGCATTTCAGGTGGATGGAAGGCACCTCTTTTTTGAGCATGCGAAGCATGGTCAGGTACCAATCCAGCTCGTACTTGGGGTGCAGGCCCCCGACGATATGCAGTTCGGTGATATGTTCTTTTTCGTAGGCCGTCTTGGCCTTTTCCAGGATCTGCTGGTGGGTAAATTCGAAAGCGCCCTCTTCCCCCTCGAAGCGGGAATAAGCGCAGAACTTGCAGGTGGTGTCGCAGACGTTGGTGTAATCGATGTGGCGGTTGATATTGTAATAGGTGAAGTTGCCGTTCTTGCGCTCGCGCACCAGGTTGGCCATGGAACCCAGTACGTAAAGGTCGGTGGTCTCAAAAAGCCGCAGGGCATCCGCGTCGGTCAGACGGGTGCCGGACTCCACCTTTTCGTAAAGATCTTTGATTGGGGAATGCTGAAGACGGTATTTCAAAACCACAAAGTCGCTCCCACTACCAAGAAATAGAGAACGGCGATCCAGCCGTTGTAACCCATCATGGCGGGGGAAAGCGTGAACCGGATGTCTCCCCCATCCTTTTCATACCGGTAGGCCAGCCGGTGTTGAACCAGCAGAACCACGCCCACCAGGGCAATCCCCACGTAATAGATGGAGGAAAACCCGGCCTGGGCGCCGAAACCAGCGAGGAATCCTAACATAAGGGTATGGAACAATCGAGAGGCCAGCAGGCTCCGGGATAGGCCCCATCGCACCACCCAGGAATGGAGTCCTTCCTGCTTATCGAAGGACAGATCCTGCGTGGAATAGAGGATGTCGAACCCGGCCAGAAAGCAGATGACCGCTCCCAAAAGCCAGAGGGGTTGGGTTTGGAACCGCCCGGTTGCCGCGATCCAGGCCCCCACGGGAGCCACCCCCAGGGCGAGCCCTAAGAACAGGTGGGAGGTCCAGGTGAACCGTTTGGTGTGGGAATAAAAAAAGATGATCCCCAGGGCCAGGGGGGAAAGCTTGAAGCACATGGGATTCAGGAAATAGGTGGTTCCTACCAGGCCCAGGGAGGTCACCCAGACGATCAGGCGCACCTGCCAGAGCTTGATCCTTCCCGCCGGCAGGTCCCGGTTCTGGGTGCGGGGGTTCTTGGCGTCCACGTCGGCGTCCACTAGCCGGTTATAGGCCATGGCCGCCGTGCGGGCCAAAACCATGCATAGGATAACCAAAAGAAGGACCCGGATAGGCGGATGCCCATTTGTTGCCGTGATCAAGCTCGCCAATGCAAAGGGCAGGGCAAAAACCGAATGCGGAAGAACAACGAGATTTGAAAATGTTTTTAAAGAGCGCATCATCTTACTTGTTCGTAACCCCTTGGCTCGAAATCGAAGGAGTATTTCCAATGGTTGGCCCGGGATTCAGGGAAACGGAAGTTGAACCCGGAACCGTCGGGAGGGGAGTCGGCTCTCCGGTCCATATCACGGCATTTTCCGAGAACAGGGTAAGGAAGGTCTTGGGCTCCTCCACCTCATCCCCCGAAGTCGGATCCAAAACCCAAACAAGTGTATTTTTGTCCCGGGCCGCAATATGGCCTTCCACTACAAGAACATCCCCAGCTTTGGGGGTGAAGTTTAATGAGTCCCAAAGAAGATTGATATTGAGCATGACGCAAAAATGATCTTGCGGGTCAGAGGTTAATCCGGCGAATAGCCGATCAGGGGTTCCCCGTTCCGGATAAATTGGTTCGTAAACATAAAGTTTCCAAATGACATGGTTGTTGTCATTGGGGTTTCCCGTTTTGAAACCCTTGATATATTCCTTCAATTCCTGTTGTAACGGTTCTGGTTTTAGGGTGTCTTTTCCCCAAAGCGGAAGGGCCAAGAGTCCCAGGCATAACCAAACTTGGATGTTTTTCAAATTCGGCCTCAAATATTTAACCTTCAATATATTTTTCATTCTTTTGGGTTTCGGCTCTCCAGCGTTTTGAAACTTCCGTTTGAATACCCGCATGGTCGTAAACCCGGGCGATGACCGTATCCACCAGGTCCTCAATGGTTTTGGGATTGCCGTAAAAGCTGGGGGTGGCCGGAATCACATGGGCACCTGCCAAAATTAAAAGCTCCATGTTCTTAATTTGAATCAAGGAGAGGGGGGTTTCCCGGGGCACCAGAATCAAGGTGCGTTTTTCTTTAAGAAATACTTCCCCCGAGCGGGTGATCAAATTATCGGCGATGCCGTGGGCCAACTTGCCCAGCGTGGTCGTGGAACAGGGAATGACCACCATGGCCTCGAACTTGTTGGAGCCGCTGGCCGAGGGAGCGGTCAGGTCTTTTTCGTCCCATTCCTTCACGTGGGGTGGAAGGTTCAGCCCCCCTTCATGGGACGCCACCAGCCGAGCGGATTCGGACACCACCGCGTGCACTTCCCAATCGTCATAGGGAAAGTGTTGGAAGAACCTACGGGCATAAATCGAACCCGAAGCCCCCGTGACCGCCACCAGTATTTTTTTCATGACTCCCCTCGATCAACTACCTTTACTTTCGAATACCCAATACGCTTACCGCGATTCCCATGGTTTTCACCTCAGCGGAAACTTCTTTGAATCCGCACCTCCCCATCAACTGCTGAAACTCGTCCAACGAAACGAAATCCTTGGCTGATTGCTGGAGATATTCATAGGCATCCTTGTTTTTGGAAACCGCCCCACCCCGCAGGGGAACAATCGTGGAGACATAGACTGCATAGGCCAATTTGGTCAATAAACCGGTCGGTTTGAAAAATTCAAGGATGACGGCCCGCCCTCCGGGTTTCAAGACCCGGGCGATCTCCTTCAACCCCGTTTCCAGGGAATCCAGGTTTCTCACGCCGAAACCGCAGACCACCGCGTCGAAGCTGAAATCTTGGAAAGGCAGTTTCAGGGCGTCCGTCTGGATCAGGTTCAGCCCTTCCTTTCCCTTCGTCTTGTCCTGGGCACGATTAAGCATGGGCTTGGCGAAATCGGCCAGAAGCACCTGCGCGCCAGGCGCCTGTTCCTTGAGCGCCAGGGCGAAATCCCCCGTGCCGGCGCATAGGTCGAGCACCCGGGTTGGCTTGAAATCCCCTTTTAACAGCTGTTTCACAGCTTCCTTGCGCCATTGGATGTCCTTGTTGAACGACAAGGCGTGGTTGGCCTGGTCATAGGTTGGTGCGATATCCGAAAACATGGTTTGAATCTTTACGCTCACGGTGAACCCCGATTCTGTTTTTTAATTTAAACCCAAGAAAAAAACCATCTTACCGCGAAGACGCGGAGAAAAATTTTTTAAACAAAACAAATCAAAAAGTCTTAGCTTCACTCCGCGTCTCCGCGGTTAAATTTTTTTATTCTTTTATCAAACCGTACTTTTTCAACAGAGGCAGCACTTTTTTTTCTATTTCCGGGTCCATCCATAACTCGTCGGGCCACTCCCGGTTAAACCCTTCCTCTTTCCATTTTCTTGTTCCGTCAATTCCCATTTTTCCACCCCAGGCCCATTGAGGTGCGGTATGGTCCAAAACGTCTAAGGGACCTTCCCCAATCACCACATCCCGCTTGGGGTCGAAACAATTCCCCACCCGCCACAAGACCTGGCTGTAATCGTGCACGTTGGTATCCTCATCCACGATCACCAATACCTTGGTCAGCATCATCTGCCCCAGGCCCCAGAGGGCGTTCATGACCTTGCGGGCATGCTGGGGATACTGTTTCTTGATGGAGACGATGGCCAGGTTGTGGAAGATGCCCTCGAAGGGCAGATCCATGTCCACCACCTCGGGCACGATCTTCTGGAGGATGGGGAGAAAAAGCCTCTCGGTGGCCTTGCCCATGTAGTCATCCTCCATGGGGGGCTTCCCCACGATGGTTGCCGGATAAACGGGGTTCTTGCGGCGGGTGATGGCCGTCACGTGGAACACCGGGTAGGGTTCGGCCAGGCTGTAGTAGCCCGTATGGTCGCCGAAGGGCCCCTCGGTGCGGCGCTCGCCCGGCTCCACATAGCCTTCCAGAACAAAGTCGGCGTCGGCATTTACCCATAGGTCCACGGTCTTGCACTTCACGATCTCGACCGGTTTTCCGCGCAGGAACCCGGCGAATAAAAGCTCATCCACCCCATCGGGAAGGGGGGCCGTGGCTGAATAGGTCAGTGCCGGGTCGCCGCCCAGGGTCACCGCTACTTCCAGGCGCTTGCCCATCTTCTCGGCGGTACGGTGGTGCGCCGCCCCATGGTGATGTACCTGCCAGTGCATGCCTGTGGTCTTGGAATCGAAGATCTGCAGACGGTACATTCCGATGTTGCGGGCGCCCGTTTCCGGGTCCTGGGTATAGACCAGGGGCAGGGTCACGAACCGGCCGCCATCCTGGGGCCAGCATTTCAAAACCGGAAGGGTGTTCAGGTCCGGGTCCTTTTCCACTACTTCCTGGCAGGCGCCTTTTGAGACTTCAACAGGGGGGAACTTGGCGATATCGGCCAACTTGGGAAGAAGTTTCATTTTCTCCATGAAACCCTTGGGCGGTTTCAATTCCATCAGGTCCCGAATGGCCCTGGCGTGTTCTTCCATATCCTCGACCCCAAGGGCTAGGCTCATGCGCTTGTAAGACCCGAAGGCGTTGATCAAAAGGGGATAGGGACTTCCCTTGGCCTTCTCGAAAAGAAGAGCCTTGCCCCCACCTGGCATCTTGGAAACCTTGTCGGTGAGAGCGGTTATTTCCAGGACCGGGTCCACTTCTTCTTTCACGCGGACGAGTTCGCCCCTTTTTTCTAGCAAGTCGATAAATTCAGTTAACGAAGAATAAGCCATTGGAATCCTTAAAAATTTTTCACCACGAAGACACCAAGTTCGCCAAGGAAGACAAAAACTAAATAAAGATTTCGTTTATTAAATCCGTTTGCCTATCGTTGTTCTTGGCGTACTTGGTGTCTTGGCGGTGAAATGATTGTTTTCTTTTTCATGTTTTATTTCAAACCGTAAGGCCCGGTATTTTACGCTGTTGGAGGGGGTGGCTCAACCTTCGGTTTAAGCGAGCGGGACATGAGATAAGCGGCCAAACAAAGGGTCATGCCGCCCGCCGCTGGTTCCCAAAGGGCCGTCAGGGTAGGCTGCAAATAGAGGTTAAAAAGGGCTGAATAACTTGCCCCCCAACCGCAGGCCATCCAGAATCGGGCAGCCTTTTCACCCGGGGTCGTCGCCATGAACCCGGTGAAATAGGCCGCCATGGTGAAACCCACCCCGAACAGGTGCAAATAGGCCATGTGTTTGATAAACATTTCGGCCTTCTCTCCCATGTTGGAGACGAGGGCCAGCCAGACGAAACACCAGAGCACGATCCAGAAAACCGTCAAAAGCGCCGCAGCATGGGAAAGAATCCATAAGGCATGCCCAGCTTTATTCCAGGGCCGCACCGAAAGTCCCAGAGCCAACGCCCCTAGAAGGACGGGAAAACCGAACAGGAGCAGGATGACAGGCCAGGTTTCCGGATGCTGTTTCAAGGACCCGGCCATCGGCTCCTGCCCGGTTACGAACAGGGTGAGCACCAATCCGATCGCGCCGATCCGGAACAGCCAAATAGGAATATTCATTTTTCATCCTTTAAATAAACAACTTCCAACACGAAGCCACAAAGTCACGAAGAAAGTCGAAAAAAGAAGAGAATAACCATGATGATTTAAAATCTCTTCTCGTTGCTGTTCTTAGTGTCTTTGTGGCTTCGTGTTGGCTTTGGTTTTGCCTGCCTGAACGCTCATTCCTCATCCTCTTTCTTGGCTTTGGGGCGCACGGGCGGGAAGGTCTTGGGGTAATCCACCCGTACCAGGAACAAGCCGGTCGGGGGCAGGGTGGGCCCTGCCTTCTTGCGGTCCTTTGACTTTAGGATGGCCGTCATGTCCTCGGGGTTGAGCTTGCCCGTTCCCACGTAAGTCAGGGTGCCGGTCAGAATTCGGATCATCTGGTGCAAGAAGGAAACCCCGAAATATTCGAAAAAAACGTCCTTCCCCTTTCGGGTGATGGTGATCTTGTAAAGCGTCCGCTGCGGGTCGGCCCATTTTCCAAGTGTGCCCCGGAAGGCCGTGAAGTCGTGGGTCCCCTCCAGGCGCTTGGCGGCCAGCCGCATGGCCTTCAGGTCCAAGGGCCGGCGAAAGTGCAGGTAGGTGTTACGGTCGAACACCGTATAGTCAGTGCTGTTTCGGATCACGTAACGGTAGAGCTTGGACTTGGCGTGGTAGGTGGCGTGGAAGGTGGCGGGCACTTCTTTCAGATCGACGATGCGGATGTCATGGGGCAAAAGCTGGTTCAAAACTTCCTTGAGCCGGGGAACAGACATGGGGGAACTAGTGTGAAAATTGGCGGTCTGTCCCAGGGCGTGCACCCCGGAATCGGTCCGGCCCGCCACCAGCAATTCCACCTTGTGGCCGCAGACGAACCCGATTTTTTCTTCCAGGGTACCCTGCAGGGTGGGCGATTCACGCTGTCTTTGCCATCCCGCGTAGGCGGTCCCGTCGTACTCCACCGTCAAACGCAAGTTGCGTTCCCTCAACGGGCAGCGCTCGGACCCAGGGGCGTAGCGTGTGCCAATAATTGTAGACCTTCCAACGCCTCTTTTTGCTGGGGATTAATAGAAAGGGCCGCTCGGTAGGCCTGTTCGGCGTCACTGGGATCGTTCATCATCCGGAACGCATCTCCGATCTTGGCGAAAGCATAGGGGTTCCGGGGTTCCCTGCGTATACACTCCTGGTAGGAATTCACCGCGTTCGAGTAATCTCCCAGGGCCAGGCGAGTTTCCCCCTGCATGAGGTATATCCGCGACAGGGTCTGGGGCTGGCGGTATTTCAAGGCGTTATCGAAACTCCAAAGGGCAATGTCGTACATCTTGTTCATATAAGCAAAATAGCCGGTGAAGTCGTGCCCGATGCCGTATGAATCCTTCATAACGTCGGTGTATTCGTCCCAATAACCCCTGTTTTCGGGTTCCATATATCTCAACCGGTAGGTGGACCAAATCTGGTTCAAACGAGTCGAGGTGAAGGGATAATTTAGATCCTTCGTATTGGAAATCCTCCATAGAAAACCGTCCGGCAGGGAGGATTGATTCTTTTCGCGCATCCATTGGGCCGTGAAAATGTTGGTGTAATAAAAGGACCTGTCCTTGGCATGCTGGTCAATCATGTCCTGAACCACTGTTTCGGGCCGGATATCGACCCGGCCGTAATTGTCGTACCGCATGGGCACCGCCAGAAAGGGCCAGCGCGTCATTAAGGGCTCTCGATACCAATCGTAGGGGATGAGCTGCATGGTAAAGCTCACAATTTCGGGCCTTTTCCCCTCCACGAACTGGAGATACCAAAGCGGAAGGATGTCGATATCGCCGTTGCAAAGAATCACTCCGTTGCGGTTGACCGTCTTGAGCATGTTCATGCCCTCGTCATAAGAGCTGACGTAATGGCTCTGGTCGTTTCCTACATATATGAGCCTATCCCCGCTGCCGTTATAAGGGATCAAGTCATGGTAATTCTGGGTTCCCGACTGGAAGTTCAACAACAAGGGAACAAAGGCCAAGCCCATGCAAAAGGCGCCGGAATAAAGCGACGTGACAGGGGAAGGCCACTTCTTGGCCGTCCATTCACAGATTCCCGCGATCCCCGAGGCCGCCAGCATTGCCACCGTCATAAAAACCGGGGTGAAAAAGTTGTCCACCGTCCACTGGTAGCCTTCCAGCGGATTGTTGAAAACAAGAATGGCGCCAAAAATGCCGCCGCCAAAAAGAAAAACCCCTACCGCACTGGACCATTGCCGGCGAAAAAGCCAATAGAGCCCTAAGAGGGACAAGGCAACCACTGCCCAGGTGAAATAGTCGCCGAATTGATGGTGGGCATGAAGCATGAAGCGGTCAAACACCCGCAAGGTGGTTTCAACGGATCGTTTGTCGCCAATGCCCTGGTAGCCCTTGCGAACCACGGTGCCCCAAAGCCGTTCCAGGTTGTTGGGGTTCCACCAATTGACCAGGGGATGCTCAACGGCACGGATGGGAAGGTACAGATAGGCAGAAAGGGACAAAACCAGCATGGTCAGGCCCCGCATGAGATTCGTCAACCCAATGGCGGAAAGAACGTTCAATAGCTTTTCAATCAGGTCAAACGGCCGCAGGAGGCACTTGAGAATTCCCGAGAAGGATTCCCTTTTTTGACTGGCCAGGAAAAACCACAGATAGCCGGGGGCCATAGCGATCTGATTAGGCCAATGGTGGGCGACACTCAACCCGAAAAGAAACGCCATCATCAGGATGGATTTGATGAACCATCCCTTCTCGCGCATTTTGAAGAAAAGATAAAGCATGGTAATGGAAAGAAATGAATTAAGGGTGTATATGCCCCCTTTAGCCCCGCAAGACTGAAACCAATGCTGGTAGGAAAAAGCGAAAATCAAAGCGCCGAACAAAGCCGAGACTTCAAGAATCCATGAGTTCGTCGGAGTGGAAGTCTCGGGGTTTTGTCCTTCGGAAGGGACAAAAATTTCCTTCAGCATCATCTTAACCACCATGTAAAGCATCATCACCGACACACTGCCCGTCAAAAGTGAGCAAAAGGTTACGCGAAACATAGGCTTTCCCAGGGGAAGGTTACAGCAGACGTTTCCCCAAAGGGTGTGCAGGGGATAACCGGGAGAATGGCTGATGGTCAAAAGCTTGCAGACCATGATGGTTTCGCCCGAATCGTTAATATTGAACGTCGCGCAAACAGTACGCAGGTATATGTAGAAGACGAAGAGGAAAAGGCCCGCAGGCATGAACATGGATAGATTTCCTGGGAAATTAAGTTTCAAACCGGAATGGGATTATATCCAAGCCCATCCCCAGGCCAAAGGGCTTTTTGCCCCTGTTACCGGGGGTTTTCCCCCATTGGCCGGAAA
>CAZGKT010000015.1:12225-63630 GCA_964525605.1 uncultured bacterium | reverse complement strand
TCCCACTTCGCAATTCAGCCCCACGAACACCCTGTCCCCGACTTCGACCCTTTCTCCCACCACGACCGGTACGGCAACCTCGACCAATACTCCCACGAACACATCAACTGTAACTTCAACTCGCACTGAGACTTCGACCATGACAGAAACTTCCACGACAACACCCACTCACACACTAACCGGAACGCCTACAGAATCCTCCACCGTCACGGCTACGAATACCCAGACTTCTCAATTCAGCCCAACCAATACCCTCTCCCCAACTTCAACCCTTTCTCCAACAGACACTGGAACCTTTACCACCACCAGTACCCCGACGAACACCGCCACCTCCACCTCAACCCACACGGAAACCCAGACTCAAACCAATACCCCTACCGCCACCTCCACTCATACACTAACTTTCACACAAACCCCGACTTCAACGGTTACATCTACCAATACTGCCACTTTCCAATTCAGCCCCACTGATACCCTGTCTCCTACTTACACCATGACCTTTACTTCTACCGCCACTCCAACCCAAACCGCGACTCATACAGATACGGCCACCGTAACCAATACTCCCACGATTACGGATACCCCAACGATCACCAACACTTATACCAATACCGTTACCTCGACCCATACCAGTACCCAAACCCAGACCACGACCCCCACGAACACACCGACCGTGACCAATACCCCAACCGTCACGAACACCTGGACGGTTACCCCCACCTTCTCGAATACCAATACCTCAACTGTGACTTTTACCCCCACCTTTACCCCAACCATCACGGACACATCGACCTATACCCCCACCCCCACCAACACCTCCACTTGGACCGCAACCTACACCCCTACGGTTACCTCTACCTTAACTTCCACACCCACTTTCACCTTTACTCAGACCATCACCCCGAGCTTTACCCCCACTTCGGCCGTGGTGGCGGTTGGGGCGGGAGCTTCCGGTACAGTAACTGTGCTATGGGGAAGCAGCGACGTCATTGCCTTGCAGTTGAATTTGACCAATGGAAGCAACGCCGCCGTGACCTTGTCAAACCTGACCCTGACTGACACGGGCTCGGGAAATACGGCCAGCATCACTGGCGTCACCGTAGAGATCAACGGAACGCAGGCGGGCTCCCCCGCCCTTTTCTCAACCAATCCGCTCACCCTCAATTTGGGAAGTTATGTCCTCCCACCGAACACCCAAACTATGCAGATCCTTTTGAGTTTCTCGGGAAGTGCCTCGGGTTCTTACCAGCTTTCCATCGGTGCAATGTCGGGAACCAGCGCCAATAATGGCGGTCAAGCGGCTGCGTTTACGGGCATTCCGTCAACGGGTGGTTACTCCGTGGTGGTCCAAGCGCCTACGCCCACGCAAACCCTCAGCCCCACGCCTAGCTTCACCCCCACCGCGACTGTTAGCCCCACGCCCACTTCGAGTCAAACCCCTGTACCACAGAAATTTCCGGTCATATATCCCAACCCGGTGGACGGGACCGCCCCCGTCAATGTCCGGCCACCCTTCTTTACGGGTGTTTCCGACGTGAAAGTGCAAATATTCACCCTGGCCTACAGGAAGGTACAGGAACATACCTATAAGAACTTGGTTGTAGGGCAGGATTGCCCAATTAAGTTGGTGGATGAACATAACGATTTGCTGGCCAACGGACTTTATTATGTGGTCGTCACAACTAATGCCGGACGGACCATCGGGAAAATGCTGGTCTTGCGGTAATTTAGTCCCCGACCTTCCTCACTTCACCAGTTCCACATCATCAATTTTGAAATCAAAATCCGGGGCACCCGCGCCTGGCAAGAAACTCAGTTTCGTCACATCATTGAATTTCTTCTCCAACTGTTTCCCCCAGGGTGCCTGGGCGAAATCCGTAAAGGGAATGGTGACCTGGGTCCAATCCGCGGGTGAGACAAAAGCGGCTTGGAAATCATCATAATCCGAGACCGAGGCCTTATTGAGCGCCACCGAATGGGTCTTTCCGTCTCCTTTGGTATAGAAGCGAAGCGCCCGGTAACCGGTTAAATCAATGGGCTTCCCGGTTGCGTCCAACCCCAGGGAAAGGGTGGCCCAGGGCCAGGGGGCCTGTTGAGGGCCCAAATGACCCTGAAGTCCCGCGCAATGGCCGGGGCTAACCGGTGAACCGCCCGGCAGAGGCGTAAACGGCATGGAAGATAACTTGGTGACGCCGTTGGAATCGCAACCCTCCCACCAGGACCCGCCAAAACTTGGGGAGGCGGATTCGAAATCATCCAATTTCAAGACTGGCTTGTCAGGAGCCGCCGTGATGGATTGAGCGTCGATGACGACCGGTTTGGCTACCACTTGAGCCGCCGGAGCGACCAATACCTGGGTTTGCCAATCGGCGTTAACCAAGGTTAATTCCCTGCTATCGAAAGAAACAGGATAAACCGATTGGGAAATCGGCTTAATTTCCCGGCCTCCCTGGGAAACGATCAAGCCCGTGCCTACGATCCTCAACTTCAAAACCACACCGATTGGGAAATTCGCGGGTTTTTCCCACCGGATCACTGTTTGGTTCCCGTTCTTCGTCGGCTCCGCCTGTTCCACAACCTTTTGCGCCCTCCAATAACCGCCTACCTCCCCGAATGGAGCAATCCATAGGTCTTTTTGGTTCTGGACCAGATAATCCAGGAACTTGAGATAGGTAGCCTTGGGGATGGGCTGGTACCAATCCGATCCCTCGATGGAATGGATCATCAAAACGGTCCAGGCCTTGGAGGCTAAATCCTGATCCACCCAGTTCTTATAGGTGTCATAGGCATACATGGTCATCGTGGCCTGGCCGGGGATGTCGAACCAATCGGGGTTCATGTCGGGTGTCAGGTAGTAGTTGGACCCCGAACCTCCGCGGGCGATAAAATTATCGGCCGCTACCCATTTCTTGATCCCGGGCGATTCTTCCACATAGGGGTAAGCGAAGGTCAAAACTGGAACATTGAAGAGTTTTTGGAGGTCGGCCTTGGCGTTTTCAACCTCGTTTTGCTCATCCGCGGGAGTTAGTTCAGCGGTATGGCGATGCGTGACTGTATGGTTCCCAACTTCCTGCCCGGAGGCAAGGATCTTCTTCCATTCTTCCGCCCGGTCCAATTTTCCTGAGATGAGGTAAAAGGTCCCCCGTAGATTCCTATTGACCATTTCAGGAATAGCGACATCCAGCTGAATGGGAATTCCATCATCGTAGGTCAACGAAAGGGCGGCCTTGTAGCCATTCCATGGAACAATCTGAAAGGGGACATCCTTGGCAGGAGAAGACCCTGGCAGCAATAGCCCAAGAAGTAAAAAACAACTCCAAGCCAACATGCGGTTTGAATAATGTTTCATTTTCCCCCCCTTGGATTGGTTAACAAAATCTATCATTCCCAACGAAAAAGGAAGGAAAAAGAGCTATTTTTACCGCAAAACCAACATCTTCCCGATACTTCGCCCTGCATTGGTCGTGACGACCACGTAATAAAGCCCGTTAGCAAGTTCGTTATTGTATTTATCGAACAGTTTGATCGGACAATCTTGCCCGGCCACCAAACTTTTATAGGTGTGGGTCTCCACCAAACGGAAGGCCAGGGTAAAGACCTCCACCTTCACATCCGACACCCCCGTATAGTACGGCGGCCTGACGTTGACGGGCTGGGTCCCATCCACCGGGTTCGGGTAAATGACCGGCACCTTCTGGGGCACGGGCGTGGGGCTGGTCGTTGGCGTGGGGGTGGAAGATTCGGTGGCGGTCGCCGTAAAAGTAGGCGACAGGGTGGGTTGTTGGACGGTGATCTGTTCTCCCGCCAGGGGCATGCCGGTGAAGACGGCCGCCTGTCCGTTGTTACCGCTGATGCCCGTCAAATCCCCGGGGTTTTGAACCGTGATATTGAAGGTGCCTGAGGCGGTCCCACCGAAGTTCACCACCACCTGGAAGTTCTGGGTGCCGTTCAATACAAAGTTGTTCAAGTTGATCGTGGCCTGGTTACCCGAGAACAGGACGGGCGAACCCAGGACCGTCCCGCCGCTCACCACTTCCACGCTGGTGATATTGGCGGACGCGTTGCCCGACGCCGTGTTGGTCAAGGTGATGGTATGGAGCGTCACGGCCGAACTGGTGGGGTTGTTCAAACTGAATTGCAACGCCGTTACGTTGTTCGCCCCGGAAAGCAGGTTCGCGGAACCCGAGCTACCCGAGACACCGGTCACCACAGCGGAAGTCGGTGTATAGGAAGGCGTGAAACTGGGCGTGGCGGTCGAGGTGGAAGTGACGGTTGGCGTATTGGTCACCGTCGGGGTGAAGGTATAGGTGCCGGTCCAGGTGGGCGTATTGGTCACGGTCGGGGTAAAGGTGACCGTGGGGGACAGGGTATTGGTCGGTGAAAGGGTGTTGGTGGGCGACAGGGTGTAGGTGAAAGTATCGGTCACCGTTGGGGTATTGGTGGGCGTTCCCGTCCAGGTCGGGGTATTGGTCGATGTCACTGTGGAGGTGGAAGTCGGTGACAATGTGTTGGTGGGCGAACTCGTGTAGGTGTCTGTCGAGGTGGAAGTAGGCGTGTTCGTCCACGTGGAAGTGGGGGTAGGCGACAGGGTGACCGTGGGAGTGTTGGAAACAGTGGGCGTGGATGTGATGGTGGGCGTATTGGAGGGCGTATAGCTGAACTGGGGCGTCTGGGTGGGGGTGGCGGTCATGGTGGATGTCGCCGTGACCGTCGACGTCGTCGTCGAGGTGACCGTCAGCGTCAGGGTGGGCGTGGTGGTCATGGTATTGGTCTTCGTCTGGGTCGGAGTGGACGTGGTCTGAGTCGGAGTGTAGGTCGGCGTGTTGGAAGAACACCCCACCACGATATTGGTCGTGCCCGAGAAGGTCGAATTGAAGGTGACATAGAGGATATGGTTCACCGAATCGATCGTGGGCAGGAAGTCACAACCCGAGTTCAGGATCGTCCCATTCTTTGAGATGCAAGGAACGGCCGCGGAAGTGTATCCCGTGAAAGCGAAAGTCGGGTTGAGCAGCGTGCCCGAGGGAAGGCTCAGGGTGACATTCGCCGCGTTGGCGGAGCAACCCACCGTCCACTGGTCCCAGACCGGGTTGTAACCGGCCGGGCTCCAGGTTTTGGTCAAGGTCACCGCGCCGGGCCCCTGTGGACCGGAGGTCGGGATGGTACCGACCGAAGCGGTCAGGGCCGCCCCGCCATGGATGGTCTGCTGTTCAGAAACAAGGCGGGAAACCCCCGCCGAACTACGTTTATCCAGCATCATCTGCACCGAATAGCTCTGGTAGGGATAACCGACCCAGCTGCCCGTATAGCGGTAGTTCTGGTAGCTGGTTTGGAACACGGCGTAGGGCATATTCCAGGTCACCCGCTCACCTGCGTAATTCTGGAAGCTGTTCATCTGATAGAGAAGCCCGGTGGAGGACGAGGGGGGCATGGTGGTCCCGGTGGTGGGAGGCGTAATACCGTATCCCCCACCGCCCGGGTGTTGGGCCTGGGTCTCGGTCTGGATGAAGCCGATCTCCCTGTCCGGAACCGTTGCGAGGGACGCATCGTTATACATCGAACAATAGGGGATGGCGGGGGCGGGGTTGACCGTGTTGAAGGTCCAGGCCGAGCTCGCGCTCATGGCGGTCCCCGGCGTGTCCGTGGACGCGAACTTGTAATCCGCGCCCATTTCGATCCCGCTGGGGGATGTATTGACGCTTCCGCTTCCCATCCAATCGAAGTCGCAATAGGGACTGCGGGAATCGTTGGTGAAGGTGCCCGAAGGCTGGGAAGAACTATCCCAGGTGGCCGCCCAGAGGATGTCGTTACGACCGTTGCGGAAGGTGTAATCAACGGTACAGGCCCAGGCACCGCGAGCGTGGTCATTGGGATCCACATACATGTTAAAGGTATAGCGGACCAACATGGCGTTGGCGCCCTGGTAAACGATCTGTTTGGCGCCGTTGTAGCCCTCGGTCCTGGAGTTAGCCCAGGTATAAACGCCCAGGTAATCGGAGTGGTCGATGAGTTGGCCCCAGCCGGAAACCGTATCCGCCGGACCGTCTTCGTTACAGGTGACCGCGGCTCCGCCATCCACCCAGGCCATGCGGGTGATGTATCCGCCGTTCTGGGTACCCACCGTGTTCACATCCACGGGTTGGACCAGCCAGACCGTGCGGGGATTGCCGGTGGCGTCGGTCCACTGAACGATATCGGTGGCATTGTGGCCGTTGGCCGCGACACCCGGCGTGTATTGGATGGCTGCCGGGCAACCCACCACAACGGTAGCCGTCGGTGTGGAAGTGGGCCCGCCCGAGGTGAAAGTGGGGGTGGGAGAATAGGTCGAGGTAGGAACGGTACAAGTTGAACCGTAAGCCAGGTCGTCGATATAGAAAGTGTCGTTCCCCGCGGCCGTCCCGCCATCGGAGAAATTCATCATCGCGACCGAATTGACATTGTAGACCCCGTTGTTGAAAGCCGATAGGGGGATGATCACCTGCTGCCAGGTGGTATTGATCCCAGTGGGTAGATAGCCTCCCGGATTGACCGCCGTCGAAGTAACACCTGCTGAATCCACCAGTTGAAGGGTCAGATAGCTGTAGGTGCCGCTCCCCCCCTTGATCCAAAGAATGATGTCCGAAGCCGCGCTGAGATTGATCCCCGCGCCCGCCGCGTACTTTTCCCAGTTCCAACCGCCCCCCGCCCAATAGCCCGACGACCACACGAAGTTGAGTTCCATGCTGTGGGTGGGGGAATGGGAGGTGGTGGTGGTTTCGACGATGGTACTGCCCGCGCTCTGCCAGGCTCCTCCCGCCGCCAGGTTCGTGGAGGCCGTCTCGCCGTCGTAAAGGATGGTCGCGCAGGGAGTCGCGGTATCGGTCGCGGTCGGGGTGGCGGTCGAGGTCGAAGTAGCGGTGGGCCCGCCGGGAGTGACCGTATTGGTAGGGGTCCCGGGCGTGAAGGTGGAGAAGGTAACCGCGTTGCGGGTGAAAAGGTAATCCATCACTTCCCCGGCGGGGGCGAACCACATGGCATTGGTTCCGCCGGTCCCGTATTTATTCTGGATATAGGTCCAATGGGTTTGAAGGATATTCGCGTTGGTCTCATAGGCCGAGGGGGTCGTGGATCCCGAGAGAACTTGATGGAAAACTTCGATCAGCCAAACCGGTTGGGTCGCGGCGGTGGTGGCGGCCGAATCCGCCTCGGTCTGTAAACCGGGAGCTTGGACCGGATAGTCATCCGCGTTACGCCCTACGGTGATGGCTTGGCTCAAGATGGACGGTGTATAGGATTGCCCCACGTAATTGAGCCCAGGAACGACCGTTGTTCCATCCTGATCGGGACCGCCCGACCCATAGTTGCCCTCCCCGGAAAGAATATAGCTGGGCGGCCAAACCGCCGAACCGCAGGCCACCACCGCCTGGCTGTCCTCATAGGGATAGATCTGGTGGGTCACATGGTAATTGGGCAGTTCGGTGGTAAAACCCGGATACACATTGGCGCCGATGGTGACCCCGTATTGGTCGTTCCCGTCTTCCGTGACAGCGTTGGCGCAACTCAGGTCGCAAAGATGATCCCAGGTTTCGTTGTAAACACTCCAGCCCAAGCCCTGCAAAGTTTGGATCTCGGACCAATTCATATTCCATTCGCCGGGTCCCGACGCGGGACTGGTGGGGGTATAAGAACTACCGCAGGAACCGGTGACGTTTACTCCGTTCACATCCGCAGCGATGACCGTGAACCCCGCTTTCCAGGGTGTCCCGTCCGAATGGGTGTATGTTTTCAAAATGGGGAAGGCGTAATCGTAAACACCCTGATCCCCGTTATCGAACGTGTTCGAGATGGCAAACTTGTATCCTTCGTAAAGATCCGATTTGGTGGCCAATCCGGTTCCGCCCGAAGTCCAATTGTAGGCGGTCGCCACCACGCTCACCGGCAACCAGGCGCTATTGATATTGGCAGGAGTGACCCTGGTCGTGGTGACACTGAAAGTCACTGTGGCCGCGCCATCATAAACGGCGGAGACTGGAACGCCATTTGCGGTGACGCTCACGCCGCCCGAACACAAACCCACGCTCATGTTGATGGTGATCTTGGGGTCATTCACGAGAAAGGTCACGGGGGTGTAATCGACGACAAGTCCGTACTGCTGATTGGCAGACTGCGCGATTCCGAAAGTAGAAAGGAATAGAAAAAAACCGAGGAATAACTTGAGGACAAAAAACGTTTTTTGGGCTGTCTCTGCGGATTTTTGAGCCGTCATCTGAACCCCTCCTGCTTCTGGATAAGTTAAAGTTACTCCAGGAAGGGCTACCAAATATTATGTCACACGCCTTTTTATATTATATTTTATGTATTCATCTCCTTCGGAAGCGACCTGGCGGAAAGCCCATTTTCCTTTTAAATATTTGAAGAAAATAGTTGGTTGATCTAAATCCGCATGACCCGGAAATGTGGCTTAAGGGCAGATCCGTGGTCCCCAACATGCGTTTTGCCTTTTCTAGTCGTTGAATCAACAGATAATCCGAGAAAGGTTGACCGGCAATCTTGGAAAACTCTCGTGAAAAAACGGTCGTCGAAAAACCAAATTGTCTGGCAACCATCGGGAGGGTCCAAGCTTTTTCGAGTGACGAAGCCACCATTTCTTGAGCTTTTCTCAATCGGAGCATTTTTTCACCCGTCGCGGGACGATCCACAAAGGGGGTGAGTTTTTCAAGTGACCGCTCGAACCGATCCACCATTTCGTTCAGGCTGGGCGCTGATTCCAAATTCTCCTCGATTTCCGTTTCTAAACTACTAAGTAAGGAAGGTTCAATCGCCTGCCTTTTTTCCAACCATTCAATCAAACGGTGGACCGCTTCTAAAAAATAACGACGAGTAGCCTCACCTTTTCCTCGAGTGCCCATCAGGATCTTCTCCACAAAATGCCGACGATGGATCGCGATCCTCATATTCCCTTCCTCCACGAGGATTTGAACCAGTTCGGCAGGGGCTTTACGCAGAGAATAATCTTTTTCCATTTTTTCTGGCAGATCACCAAAAAAAATCAATGGCCGGGCGGAAGTCTCTGCCAAATGCAGAGCCGCCACTGCGTCTTGAAATGATTCCACCAGGTCCAATCCCCGAGGATCAATACTCCCAACCCCGACTAGCAAGTTCGCCTTGATTTCTTTAAGAAACCCTTTCGCAAAGCCTTCGGCCTTGTCCCTGATCTCCAATTTCATCTGGGCGAGCGAAAGACCTGGTTTGGTGGAGGTCAACAAGAGGGCCCCATAATGTTCCAGAGGATAGGCGATAGTTTCCTCCAGATCTTTGGCCGCGAAAAACGCTTCCCGCTGAAGTTCGGCAGCGGCAAAAAGGTCCGTCAATTCACTATTGGTACCCTTACGTTTGATGGCCAGCACCACGGTGGGAAATCGGTTGATCCCCAGTACCTCCTTTTCCCAATCCATCAACTTTCCCTTGAACTCAGGGAAACGGAAAAACTTTTTGTGGAGGGCCACTGATTCTACCCAATGGTGATGCCAAAGACGGCGGGCGAAGACCGTTTTTCGCAAATAGGTCATTCTTTGATGTGCCGCTTTCCAAGCCGTGGATCCGGCCAAGACCCCTGCGAATAAAACCATAACCTCTTGGACAGCCTTGATGACAACAGGATCCAGCACTGGGGTTTCCAAAACCGACCGGACATATTCAATAAATTCCTTGTCCTGCACCTTTGGCCTGCGGCCAGTCAGTTGATACCACTGTTCCGTCAATTCGGCTTCGGTGGGAAGCGATTTCAAAAACACTCCACATTGAAGAACGGCCGTACATTGCTTGCCCTCCATAATCGGCACAAACAGTGCCCAAAGCCCATGATGAGGCAAAATCAGGGGCTTTTTCTCCTTGGCCACCCGGCGAAGAGCCTTCTCGTTATAACGAACCCTCTTTTCCCAATGACCCTGAGCGAACTCAAAATCCACGGGAGTGGATTTGGAACGAACATTCGTGATGACATACCAAGTCTCGGGCTGGTTCACGGGTATCAGGTGACAGGGCAAGTCGAGGAAATAATTAAAAAGATCATGAAAAATATTGTGGGGTAGAAAACGACTTTCCCAGGAATGTAGCGTTTCGATAACGGGCAGAGTGGTTTCTTTCATAGCAAAAGAATAACATGGAACCTTGAACGACCGCCAAAACCCTCATTCATTTTTATTGCAACTCAATTTGATTCAGGCGTGGCTTTTCAAGAATAATTTGTCCTTCAGTGAGATAATTCATTTCACAATTCAAACGGAGGCGAGGATGAAGACTACAATGTTTAGCCGTTGGGATGGATTTTTATTGTTGTTGCTGATTCCGGTTTTGGTTTTCGCCGGCCCTTCTCCCAAACCTATTCCCCTTCAAATTCTAACCTCCGACGGCAAATCCTTTACAGCGCCGGTTCTATCCTATAAAGGTCTTAGCCTAGGAGTAGTCGCAACCCTGATCAAGCAAGGAAAAATGAAGAAAAACCCAGAACAAGGTTTTAATTCAAACGGGGATATGACTTTCGTTCTTGACAAGAGTGTTTCGAAGGATTTCACAGCCTGGGTCTTGAAAGGTCTATCCCAGAACGGAGGTCAAACCGGAGCCACAGGAACTTTTGTTTGGGTGAACAGCAAGGGGATCGTTGGAGAGACTTTCACATTGAAGGGTATCCAGGTGATTCAATTCACACTCGATTCCAAAAACACCAACGGAGGGACCCTCGTTTTGGAAGCATATGACACCGAGGCGGTTCCGCCAATAAATTTTAATTCCAACAAATAGTAATATTTCTCATTCAACCCAATCCCATTACCCCCACCAAAGGCAAACAAAACTAAACGATTTTATTTTCAATATCATCAAATGATATTTTCGCTTAATCTTCTCTTGACTTATCCCAATAACCTGGCAAGAGATACTTGTTAAAGTTTAAAGGATTGAATAGAAATATTATGAAAAACTTTTTGTTTTTGGGTTTCTTCCTTTCAATGGTATGGATTTCGTCAGCTTCGGCGAAAGAAATCAGCCCCGCGCCTTTTACTTTCGAGGTCCGTGACAACGGCGACGTCATCGTCAGCGATGGTTTTCAGGAAATAGCCCGTGTCTTTCCCTGGGTATTTACGGGTAAATGGGTTCACCACCATTGGCAAGGGTCTTTTTTATTCATTTCCAGGAACGATACTAAAAACATAGCGGGATCATGTGCCGTCACAGTGAACCAGGTTCCGGTAGAGCTGAAATATCAAATTGAGTGTTTGGAAAACGGATTGCGAATTCATTACCAACTGGAGCCTTTGGAAAACTTGAAAGTGAGTGCCGTGGAGGTTTACTGCCGTTTTCCTTATACGGATTGGCAAGGTTGTCCATTTGATTTTAATAACGAGAAAGGTTTTATCCCCATTGACGCTTGGAAAGAAAAGAATCCAGAAAACGCGTGGTTGATTCGGCAGGCCGACTCCGTTTCACTCTCTATCGGCCCTTCACGATACCACGGAGGTCTTACCGCCCAGGTAAATCCAGAGAACCTCTATGTACTGTTCGCAGACGATCGATGGTACGACCCCAAGCTATCCATTGTCTTAAACCACAACGACGCCCCCGGTTATGGATCCAATCCCCTGCCAAATTGGAGTTGGGAAAAAGGCCAGGAAAAAGATTTTAATTTCACTCTAACCTTCAGTCGACCAATGGCGTGCCAGTCAAGCACATCCCCCACCCGCCTTAGTCCAAAAAAGGAGCCTCCTTCACCAACCTTTACCGCCAGCTTTACCGCGACATTCACCCCGACTGATCAACCACGACCCTTTCCAATCCCTAGTTCGACTCCGACACCCCGTCTTAAGGCCATCCCCACTTTTGATTTCGCTTTTTTGACCCCGAACTTTTTCACATCGCCCACACCAACTCCCGCGCGACAACCAATCCAAATTCCAATACTTACACCGACCCCCACCGCTCTTTCTTCGCCAATTTTGCCAAAACCGCTTCCCGTTCAAAAACCATTTAATACCCCTCCTATCTCTCCCCCGTCAACCGATAATTCAAGGTTTCTAAAAAATCTTTTAGCATCTCAATCATCTTCTTCTCCTACACCCAGCAGCCAAATCCCCGTTCCTCTTATAACCTCCTCATCCACACCTACGCCGGTATGGCTTCCCCTCCTTGACAAACAGCAAAACGTCGAATTTATGGACCCGCCCGCCAACATTTATGTCGTATTCGCGGATGGGCCTGGTCGGTATCGAGCGGAAATAATGAATCGCTCCGGAAAAAAATTAAAAATTGTATTGGATCGAAAAATCGTGTCAGAAAGCGACATGTGGATTGAGTGGGACTGTATGGACAACAAAGGAATGCCCGTTCCACCCGGCCAATACTTCGTCGTCATTTACAAAGATGGCGAACCACTCAAAAGCCTCTCAGTGGTTCGAGTCGCAAAAGACAGAAAATAAATTCAGTTTTTTCTATCCGCTCATAATTTCATTTAAAGCGGGGTGGCACTGGGATCAGGGCTGGGACATTCCCGAAACGGGAATACAACACATAGCGGAGAGAACAGAAACCAAACAAACATACTGAAGTAGGCCTGTATGATCGGCTTCGGTTGGAACCTCTTTTCGAAAAGCTTGAAATAAAGCGAAGCCCAACAAAGCAAAAAGCAAAACTTGATGGGTGAACGCGAGGGCCAGCCCAATAGCCGCGAAAGCCAGCCACCGTTGGGTTCGATTAAGTGAATGAAAACCCCTTCCCCCATCCAGCTGCCAAAACGGGATAAGATTGAACAGATTAATCCAGGCTCCCGTTTGAGCGATGGCCGCCAAAATTTCGTTTTGAAAATATAAATAGGAAATATAAGCCGCAACTGCGGCACCTAGGCCCCAGAAGGGTCCGGCCAGGCCGACCCTGGCGTCCTGGATGGAATCGGCAAATTTTTGTTTGACGCGGATCAGGGCACCAACAAATGGGATGAATACCGGAACCGAAGAATCGATGCCATAATGTTTTAAAGCCGACACATGGCCCATTTCATGAATATAGATCGACAGCACAATCCCCAGGGCGAACGGCCATCCCCAACGTTCACAATAAAAACCGAAGAACACCAACATTGAGAATAGAGTTTTTATCTTAAGAAGGCCGAGCAACAGAAACTTAAATTTCGCAGCCAGTACGCCTAAGAGGCCTAACACACCCAGTCGAGTTTTTTTCGGCGATTTATTTTTTTGAGATGGAGTTAGATCAAACTCGTCGTTCATGGCGTTCCTTTTGACTTTCTGTATTGGAGAATACAAAGAGAGGGCTGAGTATAGACATTTTCACGATATTGCTGACTGGCAAAGGGGAGCATCAAAACTACCTCCTAACAATCAACCCATCTTTTGGGGGAACATCAACGACCTAGACTTGTCCGACACCCAAAAACTAGCCTCCCAGAATCATTTCATTCAAGGAATTCACTATAAATCACCTTCATGAATTATTTCGATTTAAGCCGTCGCGGGATCCTGGCGCCTGGGGCGGAATCTGACCACAAGCCCGCAAGCCGCCCATCCCACCAGACCCGTCATGGCGACCGATTGTGCCACCACACCCAAAGCGTCGGCAGCCGGAGGCGCTGCCCCATCCCATTTCAAGAGACCCCAGATCAAGAATTGACGGAGACTCATCATCACCAAGATAACAAATGCTTGAGTCAAAACCCTTTCCCGATAAACATGTCGCCTGAAAAAAGACGTCAAAAAGCCCACAAGTGTGTCGGTGACGATATGGATCCCAATCCAATCGGCGGTGAAAAGATCCATCAGGGTTCCCATGAAAAATCCCCAGCCCGCAGCCTTCGTAGGGGTCGTCCTCAGGCTTTTGAGAACCACAAAGATGAGGGATAAATCCACGCCCCAATCCGCTACTCCCATGAGGTGCTGGAGAAAAAAAACACCCATGACCATTAGAATTTCCCGTGAGAGCTTCACGAACGGTTCCTTGTCTATTCCTTAAAAATTTCAACCGGCGGAAGAATAAAAACATAATCCAAGACCCCCAAGTCCACTGAAGGGGTTAATTCGATTTCTAGTCCCAAGCGGTTGTCGGCCGGAGTAGATTTGACGACCGTTCCAAGAGCGTAACCTTTGGGAAAAACGCCTCCCAACCCCGACGAAACCACCGTGTCTCCCACTTGAATATCCTCCAGAGGGCTCACATAACCTAAGCGGAGAGGCCCCAGGCCTGTCCCCTGGACCACCCCATTCACCCGCGAGCGAACATCCACCCCAGACACGCTGGAATCGGTATCGGAAATCATGAGAACCCGCGAATACTTGGCCGAGCATTCCAATACCCGTCCCACAATTCCCTGTTCGGCGATGACAGGCGAGTCGGGTTCCACGCCATCCTCTTTACCCAAATCGATAATAAAACTTTTACTCCAGGTACTGGGATCGTGGGCGATTATGCGGGCAATTTTGGCCTGATGAGGAAGCTTGGACTTTATCTGAAGCACTTCCTTGAGTCGGACCAATTCTTCCTGAAGCGACTTGTGGTTGGAAAGCTCGAGACGCAAAGCCTGGTTCTCAAGTTGGAGACGGCTGACTTCCTGGCGCAGATGGCCAAGTTCCTGGAGGGCAGTCAAGGTGTTCTCCGGAAAGGCGAGCATGGTCCCCACGGCGTTTTGGATTGGAATCCATACATTAAGAGTATTGTTTTTGATTCCCCAGTGTCGGGCATTTGGATGGTTATGACGGTATACCAAAACCCAAAGGCAGGCAGCCGCAAGGAATATTAAAACGAGAAGGGAAAAGTTTCTTTTAAGGAATTTCAGCATAGTCCCAATGACGCCAAGCGGGTTGCCTGATCGTTACCCTTGTCGGCCGCCCTCCCCGGAAGATATCCCGGATCAGACGTAGTCTTTCTCCAGTACAGAAACCCGCCGCAAGAAGTCCATGGAGCGGTCCAATAGCAAGCCCGATCCCATGGCTACAGCCGTGGTGGGATCATCCGCCAGGTTCACCGGGACCCCGGTTTCATCACGCAAACGTTCGTCCAAGTTCTTGAGGAGGGAGGTTCCCCCGGCCATGATAATTCCACGATCCACAATATCCGCCGCCAACTCAGGGGGGGTACGCTCCAGGGTCATCTTGATGGCCTCGATGATCTGGCTTAAGGGTTCTTCCAGGGCGCCTCGGATTTCCTGCGAAGTCAATTCGATGGTTTTGGGGAGACCCGTCACCAAATCTCGGCCCTTGATCTGCATGCGCAGTTCCTGTTCCAAGGGGAAGGCCGAGCCAATCTGTATCTTGATGTCCTCCGCGGTTCGCTCGCCGATGAGAATGTTGTAGGTTTTTTTGATGTAATTCACAACCGCCTCGTCCAATTCGTCCCCGGCCACACGGATGGAACGTCCATAAACCACGTCGCCCAAGGAGATGACCGCCACTTCCGTTGTTCCACCGCCGATATCAACAATCATGTTGCCTTGAGGCTCGGCAATAGGCATGCCAGCGCCGATGGCCGCCGCCATAGGCTCCTCGATCAGGAACACTTCCCGGGCTCCCGCCTGTTCGGCCGAATCGCGAACCGCTCGTTTTTCGACCTCGGTACAACCGGAAGGGATTGCCACAACTATTCGGGGACGAATCAGGGACCGGCGGTTATGAACTTTTGAAATGAAGAAGCGAAGCATTCGTTCGGTGACCTCGAAGTCGGCGATCACCCCGTCCTTCATAGGGCGAATGGCGACGATGGAACCTGGAGTACGGCCCAGCATCAGTTTGGCATCGTTGCCGACCGCTAGAATCTGGTTAGAGGCTTTATGAACTACCACCAAGGAGGGTTCCTGAAGCACGATGCCCCTTCCCTTTACGTAAACCAGGGTTGTGGCGGTGCCTAGATCAATGGCGACATCGCTGGAAAAAAGACCAAGTAAGAAATTCAGCAAGGAAAGCCCTCCGAATTAAGTTGCTCTTCCCCGCCTAGCCCTAAAGAGGGGAGCGGGGGTTGGTTGACCAAAAAAAAGCCCCGGATCGAAGTCCGGGGTTTTTGATAAAAGCTATTAAAACCGGCTTTTTAAGGGCTAAAGTTTAACACAGGGGGGACGTGAGTCCAACGATTTTAACGTTGTTCAAGGCCTGTTTTTGAAGCTAAATTCCAGTGTTCGGGCTAGAAAGCGCGTTCAATTGACACGAACCTTCTTCTGAATCGAAAAGGTTGAAAACCCCACGGGCTTACGTCTTTTCTTCATGTCCTTTCGAATACATTGAGCGAGGAAATCCAGTGATTGATGGTGAGTCTTTCCAAATAAGCCGCGTTTAAGGTTGCGAAAAACTTGTATCTTTGTTTTCGCCCCGTGAACGGGCTTCATACGGGAAAGGGTAATCGGGGACGAGACCATTTTACCCATTCGGGACATTTTTATTTTCTCCTAAAATGTTCATGACTTTCAGAAATGTTGGTGGGCGTAGAGATTAGAGGTTAGTCTTCAAAAGAATGTCCCAAAACCAGATTCCGACGTTCGCGCTGATAACTCCCAAGGCAAGACCTGCCAAAACATCGCCAGGGTAATGCACGCCAAGGTAAACCCGGGAAAGGCCTACTAGCGTGGCCCATGTAAAAACAAAAGGTGCCAGTGCGGGCAGGGCGGCGGTTAAGATCACGGCCAGCAAAAAGGCGCCTCCCGTATGGCCCGATGGGAAACTGAATTCGTCAGGAGGTACGATCAACGCCTGGACCCCTTTCAAATGATGAAAGGGACGGGGACGGCGCACGTTTTTCTTGATCAGGTAATACAATGAAAGCTCCAGCGCAAAAGCAGAAAGGGCGGCCAAAACATATGGCCATTGACCCGGCCACATCCATATCCAAATCAGTCCCACCACCAGGCAGGAAAGTGCGTCCGCCGTATGAGAAAGATGGAAGAAAAATCGCTTCAGGGGTTTACCCTGAGAGTCCCCAAAAATCAGGTTGAACACTCGTGTATCCCAGCTATGGGCTGTTTGTAGAATCGATTGAACCATGACCCCTTAACCTCTTTTGATGTGGTCCAAGGGTAGGCTTTTCATATTTCGAGTATGTAAAAGGTGAATAAAATAGGCGAAACTTCAGTTTTTTCCCATCGGAATAGGACACAAACCTTCACAGAAACCTTATAATAAGCCCCTTTCCCAGCCAATTGGGTGGGTCGGGTCGATGAAGGCTTCCACCACCGGCCCTTCCTTTCCTGAATTCACAACCCTTTTGAAGAGGTTACATGCCGAATCTATGTTCCATAGACGTTGGGTCCAACGCCATGAGATTGGCGATTGGGTTCCTCGACCATAACAAAAAGCTTCATTTGGTCGAAGATATGCGGGAACCCGTGCGGTTAGGACAGGATGTTTTCACCCAGGGCGTTATCTCAAAGGAAACCACCCAGAAGGCCGTGGAGGCCTTTTTGCGTTTCAAAGATTTGATCCACCAGCATCAAGTGGTGATCACCCGTGCGGTGGCTACAAGCGCGGTTCGGGAAGCTAAAAACAGGGATGAATTCGTCGCGCGCATCCGCGAAACCACCGGTATTGAACTTCGGCCCATCACTGGCGAGGAAGAAGCCTTGCTGGTTTATCTAGCCGTCTCCAAACAGATTCCGTTAGAAAACAAAACCGCTATGCTTATCGACATCGGCGGGGGAAGCGTAGAACTGACCTTGGCCCGCGAGGCCAAAATCCTCGCGACCGATAGTTTCAAGATGGGTGCCGTTAGACTTCTTCAGGTATTGGAACAAAAAAAGGTGGGTGAGAAGCGGTTCAACCAGATGGTTCAGGAATACGTCGAATCAGCCAGCAAAAGATTCAACCAAAAGCTGGCGGGCCAACGCATCAACATCTGCGCTGGCACGGGCGGAAACCTGGACGCCCTCTTAGCCCTCAAAAGTCAGATCCTTCACAAAGCCGGTTCCCTATTTATTACCCTGCAAGAACTGAAAACCATCCTCCACCGCATCCAAGGCCTGACCTACCACGAAAGAGTGACCCGGCTAGGCTTACGCCCTGACCGGGCAGACGTGATCCTGCCCGCGGCAACAGTTCTCCAGAAGGTGATGGAGGTCGGAAAAATTAACCGCGTTTATATACCCAATGTGGGTGTGAAAGAAGGCCTGCTCATCGAAATGGTGACGGAGTTTCTAACCGGCAAACGCCCCTTGCACCGGCAAGAGGTCGTGGGTGCGCTCAAACAAGTGGGACTGAAGTATGCCTACGACGAGGCTCACGCCGCTACCGTAACACACCTGGCCTTAACCCTCTTCGATAACACCCGGGCTTTGCACAAGCTCGATGATGACCAGCGCCTTCTTTTAGAAGTTGCTTCCCAGTTGCATGATATCGGCCAGTTTATCAACTACGGGTCGCACCATAAGCATTCCTACTATCTACTCAAAGCCACCCAGTTAGTAGGCCTGCACCGGGATCAGTTGGAGATCATTGCCAATGTGGCCCGCTACCACCGCAAGGCATGTCCCAAGATGGAGCACGAAAACTACCGGGCCCTATCCCCCACTCAGCGTCAAATTGTTAGTAAACTGGCCGCCATCCTGCGTTTGGCCGACGCGATGGACCACGAACATTCGTCCAAAGTAACGGGCTTTATCATGCTAAAAAAAGCCAATAATTTTTCCCTCAAACTCAAGGGCCAGGGGGATCTGCTGTTGGAACGCTGGGCATTGTTGCGCAAATGCGATCTTTTTGAGAAGGTTTTTAAAGTGCGTTTTTCAGTAAGTGATTAGGGCGCGGGTTAAACCATCCCGGTTTGGACATGGCCAAGAATTTGATCTACGGACCACTCCGATTAAGAGGGGTGGGGCTAGGCAAAGATTTGAGAGGAGTAGAAGGCGATGGCAACAAAAACGACTAACGAAATTCGCGGAAAATTGATCGCTGTAGAGGGCCTGGATGGTTCGGGTAAATCCACTCAGATCCGACTTTTGAAACGCTGGTTGGAATTGGAAGGATACAAGGTTTTTTTTACCGAATGGAACTCCTCCGACCTGGTCAAGAAAGCCACCCGTAAGGGCAAAAAAAAGAAGCTTCTGACCCCTACCACCTTTTCCCTGATCCATTGCACCGATTTTGCGGATCGATACGAGCGACAGATTCTTCCCCTTCTGCAAGGTGGCTACCTGGTTCTTGCCGACCGTTATGTCTACACCGCTTTCGCGCGCGACTCGGTTCGGGGCTGTGACCGCGACTGGTTGAGAAAACTCTACCGTTTCGCCATCAAACCTGACATCACCTTTTTCTTCGAGGTTCCCCTGGATGTGGCCCTAGGCCGCATTCTGGATGGTCGCCCCATGCTCAAATACCACGAGGCCGGAATGGACATGGGATTTTCCAAAGACCCCTACGAGTCCTTTAAAATTTTCCAAGGCAAAATATATGAAGAATATGGACGCATCGGTAAGGAATACCCTTTCGAGCGGGTCGACGCTACCCTTCCTTCGGAAGAACAACAGGCGCTCATGAGAGAAATTGTACGGCGACAAATCAATCTGAGAGATTACAAGATCAAGGGGCGGGAGGTGAATCAATGAAAAACAAGCGTTTCTACGGAAAAGGACTGCCGGGCGTTGATCCGGCGTTGTTAAACGGAACCCTGATCATCATTGAGGGTTCGGATGGCTCGGGACGATCTACTCAGATGGGCTATTTGACCAACTGGCTGGAACGCAAAGGTTTCCCTACTGTGAACGTGGGTCTGAAACGAAGCGAGTTGGTGGGCGAAGCACTGGCCGAAGCCATGCAGGGCAATACCCTTAATGCCATAACCCTCAATTTGTTCTACGCCACCGACTTCGCCGACCAACTAGAAAGGGTGATGATCCCTGCCCTTAAGGCAGGTTTCGTGGTTTTGGCTGACCGCTATATCTATACGCTCATGGCACGCGATATCGTCCGGGGTTCGTCGATGGACTGGTTAAAAGAAATATATGGATTTGCCCTTGAGCCGGACGCCGTTTTTTACCTGAACGTCACTCCCAAGATTCTGGCCGAAAGACATTTCAGTAAAAGTGGATTGTTGGATTACTGGGAGTCGGGCATGGATGTTCAACGCGCCGGTGGTATGTACGACAACTTCATCAAATATCAGACCCGGCTTCACCGGGTGTTCGAGGCCCTGCAGAAGGAATACAAATTCAATACTATCCAAGGAAACCGCAGACCCGCCTCCATCGCTAAGGATATCCGAGAAAAGGTCGAACGAATCCTGGCCGACCGATCCGACCGCTTTAAGGGAATCCATAAACCCGAACCGACAAAGAACTTTGACCCGGATGCTGCTGCGCGGGCCCTTCTGGCCCCCGGAAATCAGGAAAAGTCAAACTAACGGTCCGTTTTAGGTTACTTGAACAAGGACTTCATAGTTCAAGAATACGGATTGTGGACCCAAATTAGCAATCCGCCTAATGGCCTTGTTTCGAATGCTGGTTCGAATGAAAATTTTCACAGCCTAATACTCACTCAAGAATACCGAGAATATTGATTGTTTTCTTGTTTGACTATCGAAGAACTTGGCAATGCAACCCGCCCGCGCCCCAGGCATAGTCTGAAACCGGAATCACGTCGATCCCAGCCTGGTTGAAAGTCTTGACCCATTGGTCAAATAGCGGGTTCGGTTCCTTATCCGTACTATCCATCTCTGCCCAAACCTGAGTAAAGGCATCCATCAGAGCCTGGTATTGGGTATCGCTAGGTTTATCCTGCCAGTTCTGGGCGGCCGCCTGAAGGGCGGACAACTTTCCCTTCAATTGTTCCTGCGGTGTAACCGACCCAGATTGTCCCTCGTTCATATGAACCGGGTATTTGGCCAACATGACTTCACACCTTCCCTTTTCCGGATCATAGAAACGCACCATATTGGCGGGACTTCGGACTGGATGATCCCCAAAGGGGAGTCGATGCACCTTATAACCCATGGCTTCCAATTCGGCGGCGATCATGTCCAGTTCACCTTGGACGCTCTTCACAAAATCAGCGTCGAGGGGCTGGCCCGACATCCGATCCACGGGGTTCGCAAGATAGGTCGGTACAAAGGCCTGTGCCTCTCGCGCCATCCCGACGACGGCAGTTGACATATCCAGGTGGAACAATTCATCGTTGCCTAGAGCGGGTTTCACCAGGGCTCCGGTTGGCAGAAGACTTACCGGCAACCCGTCGAAAGCCTTTGAAAATACGTTTTGATCTTGAAAAAGCTGATCCCGGCTCACACCTGGAGAGGTGGAAGGGGTGCTTGGAATGTTCATGTATTTCAAGGCCCGGTGCCGACCCAGAATGAGAAGCTGGTTTCCATCGGGGGTGCGAACAAGGTCCTCATCACCTCCCTCAGCGCTGACCCCGTTGGGAAGATCCTGGTAGGCGAACTGGTCCGGAAAAGCTGAGCATAATTCCACGATCGCTTGGCGATAGAGAGATATATCCTGGGGACCTCTAAAGATTACCCAACGTCCCTTTTCGTCCCTCCCCAAAATCTTGCCTATGTCCTGGGCCCAAGTTAGGACGATAGGGCTATTGAAAAAGCGGATTCGGTTTTTGATTTGGTCCTCGGTCCATCCGCAACGCAAATGCACATAATCGAGAAAATATCTTTCTTCTTTCCCCGTTGCGTCCTTAACCTTTTCGGGATCTGGAAGCGCCACATAAAGTTTGGTTTGCGCGGGGAAAGCGTTGAGGATACGCCCATGACAAAGTTCAAAGTTAAGCCAATATAACTGTTCTCGAATCTGCTGATATCGTGATGCCAACAGGGCGGGATTAGATTTTATGTTAGGAAGTAAAAAATAGGCCTGGCTTTCCGCGTCTACCCCGATGACAGCAAAATCCAGCGGCCTTTCCGATTCCGGAATGGTCATCAAACCGTTTTGAGAATGAAAGGTTTCATTTGCGAGGGGCGCCACTCCCTGTGTGCGCGTGCGGGGCCAAAAGAAAAACACCATCAACCCCAGCATCAATAAAATTGCGCTTGTTCGTAAAGGCGGGAAATGGATGCGAGACTCTTTCAGTGATGCGTTTTGGGTCATGGGTAATTATTTCTCAGGTTTTCAGTTGGTTTATCACCAGCAGTTAACCTCTTAAAACTGCAATTTTCATTCCGTAATAAATACACGACAAATATTTAAAAGAACGCCTTTGTTACCCAAATGAGCGTTAAACTGTTACCCATTTTGGTACCTTTGGGAAAACTAATCATAAAATTTGTTCGGCTTGTAAGATTTTTATCAGGCGGTTCTTTAGGTTGGATTTCACTTTTCGATACCCTAAGCCTCAATGAAAGATTAAAGATCCCTGATTGTCATTAGGTGGTAGTGAATAATAAGTTCAACACGCTTTTACTATAATTTACAAGCACGCTTGTTTTTCTTAGGAGACTGCCCATGCCGATATTGGATATGCCCCTCGCAAAACTGAAAACTTACAAGGGGACGAATCCCAGGCCAAAGGATTTTGACTCTTTTTGGGCCAAGGCCCTCAAGGAAATGCGATCCATCGACCCAAAGGTGAAAATGGCACCTAACTCGACTGTTCGGGTTTCTTACGCGGAGTGTTTCGATCTGAACTGGACGGGTGTTGGCGGCGCGAGAATCCACGCCAAGCTATTAAGACCTAGGAAAATTTCAAAGCCTAGACCTGCCGTATTGGTCTTCCATGGATACAGTATGTCTTCGGGTGATTGGAGCACCAAGCTGGCTTACGCAGCGGAAGGATTTACGGTGGCTGCCCTGGATTGCCGAGGCCAAGGAGGAAGTTCAGAAGACAAGGGGGGCGTACATGGAACAACTCTGCGGGGACATATTATCCGGGGCCTGGATGGCAAACCCGAAGAACTTCTTTTTCGTCAGGTCTTTCTGGATGCGGCTCAGATGGCACAAATCATCATGGACCTTCCTGGTGTAATTCCAGATCGGCTAGGGGCCATCGGGTCCAGCCAGGGCGGGGGTCTGGCCCTGGCTTGTGCGGCCCTGGAGCCAAGAATCAAGCGCATCGCGCCCTGCCACCCTTTCCTGAGCGACTACCAGAGGGTATGGGACATGGACTTAGACAAGGATGCTTATGATGAATTGCGCTATTATTTCCGGAGTTTCGATCCCCTGCACAAACGCGAAAAAGAAATTTTCAACAAGCTAGGTTATATCGATGTTCAGCATCTGGCGTCACGGATTAAGGCTGAGACACTCATGGCCATCACCTTGCAGGATAGCGTTTGTCCCCCCTCCACACAGTTTGCCGCCTTCAACAAAATCAAATCCAAGAAGCGGACGGCCATCTATTACGATTATGCTCACGAACATCTGAGGGATTGGGACGACACCGTTTTCCATTTCATGATGGGGTTGTAACCCATAGGCCAAAAAAGTAAGTTCCATCCACAAGACGCGGAGACCTAAAAATACCAAGCATCAAGGTTTATGGATCATTCAGTTTGAAAAAACACGAAAAAAAGTTAAGAAACGTTTAAACTTCTTGCCCGCAAAGGATCACCGTAAAAGAACTCCCCTTACCCTCGGTGCTTTTCAAGACGACTTCCCCACCCATCTTTTCCATCAAGTGCTTGACGATGGAAAGGCCGAGGCCCGTCCCCCCTGCCTCACGGCTGCGAGAAACGTCCACTCTGAAAAACCTCTCAAAAACCCTGGCCTGGGCCGCTTCAGGGATCCCCGGGCCCTGGTCGGCAACCGTTAGCTCCACCCGACCGTTATCGGGAGCGGTGGAATAGACTCGGATCTCGGTTTTGGAGTGCGAATACTTGATGGCATTGTCCAGCAGATTCTCCAAAACGTGAAAAAGCCCCTCCCGGTGAGCCGTCACGGTTAATGAAGACGGGATTTCAAAACTTACCGTTATTTCCTTCGCTTCCCATTTGGCCTTCAGCAAATCCCCCACCTGCTGTGCCACTTCGGCGGGTTTGACCGGTTCCAGACCAGTGATGTAGAGCCCGCTTTCGATCTTGGATAGCTCCAGCACGTCCGTAATGAGCGCATTGAGGCGGTTGGCCTGGTCTGAGATCTTTTTGAGGAATAGCCCCCGGTTCTTACGGTCATCCAGGGCGCCCTCGAGAAGCGTTTCCACGTAGCCCAAAATGGCGGTCAATGGCGTCCTTAACTCGTGGGAAACATTGGCCACAAACTCAGTCCTCATGCGCATCAAGCGCCGGATTGAAGTGATGTCAGAAAAAACGACGATCTGACCGAGCAGGTACCCCTCTTCCACCCTGATGGCCCCCACACTCACCGAAAAATACTTTTCATCCCTCCCCCCGAATTCGATCTCGCCTCCAGCTCGGCCTTCCTGTTTTGACTTGGCTAAAAGATCCGCCAAAACGGGATGGCGTACCACCTCCAAGTAATGTTTACCTAGGTGGTTTTCCTCGAGGGTTTCCAGTATCTTCTCGGCTGAGGGATTCATCAGAATGATGCGGTCCGCCTGGTTCAAAAGCAGGACACCCTCCCCCATGCTGTTGAGGATGACGTTGAGCATGGATTCGTTGGAACCCAATCTCCGAATCATTTCCTCGAAATTACGTCCCGGAATGTATCCTTCCCCTTCCACCGCAGGCACGACCGGAGGATGAACCTGAATTGTGGACTCGACGGGGCTGCGCGATAAAAAAAGGAGGGCCAACCCAAAACCCAAAACAATGCCCAAGCCCATGAATAACGCCGATTTCCAAAGTATGACGTCCATCCAGGCGAGGGTCACCAATCCGACGAGAATGAAGAAAAGAAAAATCCAGAACTGGCGGGAAGCAATTTTCATAGTTGGATTGTAGCCCTTATCGGGCAAATAGTTTTGAATAAAATGGATACTGCTACAAAGTTGCATCTTTCTCGCGACATCAAACCATTTCGTAACAGGTTCTAAACTTCCTCTTTGAACAGATACCCGTAGCCTTTGACGGTTTGAATATGCTTGTCATAGGCGCCTAATTTTTCCCGCAGGCGCCTCACGTGCACATCCACCGTCCGGGTGGTCCCGAAATAATCATAACCCCAAACATTATTCAACAAGACATCCCGTGAAAGCACACGGCCCGTATGGGTAAGAAAATAATCCAAAAGCTCAAATTCTTTTGCGGTCAAGTCTAGTTTTTGAGACTTCAAGATGACCTCGTGTTTGGTTCGGTTAAAGGTAAGGTCCTTAAATTTCTGAATCGGTTCACCCTCCTGGGCCTTACTGAAACGTCTCAAGACTGCCCGGACCCTGGCCAAAAGCTCTTTGACTGAGAAAGGTTTGGTCATATAGTCATCAGCGCCCAATTCCAGGCCCACGATCTTGTCTGATTCCTCGCTTTTTGCTGTCAACATGACCACGGGGATATGGGATGTTTTGGGGTTGGATTTCAGGGTTTTACAGACAGTGAGGCCGTCAACTTTAGGAAGCATAAGATCCAGCAGTACCAGATCGGGCATTTTTTCAGGAATTTTCTTTAAGGCCGTTTCCCCATCCATCTCCGACAGGACACGGTATCCGTCCTTTTCCAAATTATAGGTCAATAGCTCAACCAGGTCTTTTTCGTCTTCAACAACAAATATTTGTTTCACGGGAACCTTTCCGGGCGCATGTGGCCGTGATAGAAAAACAATCAATAGACCGAAATATAGTAGCAGGCCCCTTCTTATCCTCTGTTAAAAAGGTGTAAATCCCCCCACGATTTTAACGGAATTTTGACGGAACATGCCCCAAGATTTGCGGGTTTGTTACCTTAAGTTAACACCAGCTTGACCCGCAGCTAACGATCATACTTTATCTTTATGGTCCATAGATGCCAAAAGCCGATCTACACCTTCATACCGACTTCTCCGATGGGCTTCATAGCCCCCGCCAGGTTGTCAAATCAGCCTCTAAAGCTGGTCTCCCCCTCATCGCCGTTACCGATCACGACACCATGGAAGGCGCCTTTCGCGCTCACGAATATTCTTGTCGCCGTCCAGACCTGGGAGTTCAAGTGATCTTAGGAGAGGAAATCAGCACACTCAACGGACATGTCCTGGGCCTCTTCCTCACCAAGTTTATCCCTCCCCGTTTAAGTTCCAAACGCACCGTGGAATTGATCCATGAGCAAGGCGGACTCGCGGTGTTGGCGCACCCTTTTCACCTCTATACGGGTAAGGATTCCAAGCACCCCCCCGCCATTGAGCTCATCCATGACATTCCCTTCGATGGGGTAGAAACAGTGAACCACGGGGATGCCCTTTCTTTCTGGAGCAACCGGAAGGCTCTCAAAGCCCTGGAAAAAATGGATTTCGCGCACATCGGCTCCAGTGATGCCCACAACAGCCGGTTTATCGGCATGGGCTATACGGAATTCCAAGGTTCCTCTCCGGAAGACCTGCGTCAGGCCATTCTGCAACGTCGAACCAAGGCCTGTTACCAGAGGCGCTGGAATTTCCGGGACATCTGGGTTCACTTGCGAGACGCCTCTTCAGTACTGAGTCGATACTCCCGAAAGATGGCGGCAATAAATACCCTTTACTGATTTATTTGCAAAACCTTCGTTCACAAATAAAATTAATCTGTTCTATTTCCCCAAGAACACGCAGGATTCATTTTTAATTTACCAGTTCGAACATCGGTTCTTCAACTCAGCGTAATTGTCGGGACTATCCAATTGGCCGTTTCGACGGGAAAGTTCCTGGCCAAATTCGCCAAACACAGGATTGACCACGTCGCTGATCATCTTTCCCATGTTTTCCTTGCCCTCATCCCAGTTAAGCGTGGTGATGGGATGGGAATGGGTGGGCAACGCCGTAGCGGCGGCCATTTGATCCTGAATCTTCTCCTGGAATTCCTTGTAGACTTCCCGGTTGATTTCAACGTGCTGCTTCTCATGCGCCAGGATCTGTTCGTACTGGCAGGACCCTTCCGGATAGGCATTGCTAACATAAACATTCAGGGTGTTGTAGGTGAATTCCACCGTCATTGAATCGATCCACATGACGTACTCGTCCTTGAACCAGCGCTTGTATCCTCCACAATGGAATTGGGTGTCCGTCTCATAGTTGGCTTGGGTTAGCCCATTGATATGATATTGAAGATCTGAGTAATTCCCCTCACCCCATTTGATCGCCTCAATTTGGGATGTGGAAAGATCATGGGAAAACACGGGTTCGGGAAACTTATAAACATACCGCACCGCAGCCCCTTCACCCCCACTCTGGGAACCCACATAATCCCGATAACCCTGTTTGGATTGAATATCTTTTGCGGTTTGATTCCAATCCCAGGCCATATAACCAAAGAATGCCAGTAGCAGGGCCGTGAGGAAAAAGGCAAAATGCTTGTTATTCATGAGTAAGAATCCACCCCTTCCATCCCCCGACGAGGA
Source organism: uncultured bacterium (assembly GCA_964525605.1). Taxonomy (GTDB): domain Bacteria; phylum Oederibacteriota; class Muellerivitia; order Muellerivitales; family Muellerivitaceae; genus CAVTWJ01. Next base: position 36,291 of record CAZGKT010000015.1, on the reverse strand, counting down.
AACAGTCCTCCAAACCCGAGTCCCTCCCCAGGGGGCAGGAAAGACCCTATTAGCTTACCTCGCGGGACGTTTCCGCTACCAGCCAATTGAGGCCTGGGATTTGCTGATTCGGGAAGGCCGGGTAACCCTAAACGGTAAAAATACCGCCCCTTCCCAAATCCTTTCACCGAAAGACAAAATCGCATACCGTGTGATTTTGAAAGAGCCCCCCGTGGATTCAAACATTCGTATACTCCACGAGGAAGATACATTTCTCGTGGCTGAGAAGCCCGGCAACCTTCCTTCACACGCGGATGGGGCCTTCATTAAGAACACGTTTATATATATTCTGACCCAAGTCTTGAGAAATTCCGGTTGGCAAGGTGACGTCAAGCTGGTTCACCGACTGGACCGTGAAACCAGCGGATTGATGGTAGTGGCCAAGCAGAAGGAGGCCCACCGGAATTTGGTCGCGCAATTTGAAACCGGAAAAGTGAAAAAAGAGTATTTGGCTCTGGTTCAGGGCCAAGTCGAGAAGGACTCTTTCGAAGTCATTGGAGCCATTGGCCGCTCAACCACCAGTGATATTTCCATCCGGCGGCAGGTTCTGCCCGATGGGACTCCTGGCGCCCAGCCTTCCAACACTCAATTCGAGACAATTGAACGGTACCCGGCGGGTTCCCTGATCCGCTGTCTCCCCAAAACTGGCCGAACAAACCAAATCCGTGTGCATTTGGAATACGTCGGGCATCCCGTATTCGGGGACAAGCTGTATGGAAAAACCGATGAAGAATTTTTGAAATTCGTGAAGTCCGTTAAAGTAGGTAACCCCATAACCCCATCATCAGATAACGCACCCCGCCTCATGCTTCATGCGCACAAACTATCATTCACCCATCCGGAGACCGGGCAAAATGAATCTTTTGAAACGGCCATGCCAGAAGATATGAAAATTTTCATGGAGAGTATGAAAATAAAACGCTAGCGGAGGTTCTTCCGAAGTTCTAGAACCTATAGTTCAGCCCAACCCTCAGTTCAAACCCCATGAGTTCCATAAGGGCATAACGTTCACCCGAGGACCCCATTTGACTCTGGTCGACCAGGTTTAAAATACCGTCCGAGCGGATCGCCAATGCGCCCGTCCCGTTGGCATTGAGGCCCGGGTTGGGCCCTCCCGTCGAGGTGTAGGCCCCCGTCATTTGCGAGATCGTAGCTATTTTGACTTTGCCCAGCATTTCCAGGCTAAGGCCTCCGATATCAAAATCTTTCCCGAGCGCCACCGAGGCCCCCAGGGTATTCCCCGAACCGGCCGGAAGGTTCACCGACTGGGAAACGGCGGCGGCGGGATCGACCTCGCTTTCGGAATAGGAAAACCCGAGAAGATAGTAGGCAACCCCAAATCGGGCGATCCAGGGGCCGTCCTTGTCGGGTGTTAAATAAGAATAATTGAGCCCGAAGACCAGGAGCTGGTTATTCAACTTAACGAGGACCTCATCCTGGGTATCCCCGCTATTAATGGAAAACCCGTAAACCGATGCCAACTCCAGGTTCATGCTGAAGCAGTCGTTGCGGTCCACGCTGTATCCCATTTCGACGCCCATTCCCGCGTAAGGAAAATAGGTTTGGTTGTCGCTGTTAATGCCGGAAGTAAGGTTGTTAAGAGCCCGGTAGCCTGAATTCAAGTCGGTGAAGGCGGAATTTCCAATCGTCCCATAAATCTGCACGAAGGCCGGATCCATCCGAGACGCGGGATTAACCAAGGGCCGGGCGCTCATGCCCAGGGTCGAAACGGGTTTGGATCCTTCTGTTCCCATAGGGGATTGGAAGATGATTTTTCGAAGTTTATCCGCAAAATTCCGTAAAGATGGGTTATTGGGATGAATCTGAAGGGAATGATTAAAGCTTTCCAGGGCCCCAGTCTTATCCCCCAGTTGGTATTTGCATTGGCCCAGAACCTGGTAGGCCTGCCAGAAGGTTGGGTCTGTCTGGATTGCGGATTGAAAATGCGAAACAGCTTGGGCGTAACTGCCTTCTTTATAGAGTGTAAGACCGATCTGGTAATCAACCGAAGTGCCTTGTCCCCATGCCTGCGATATCCCAATCAGTAAGACCACCCCATAAATGAACTTGGAAAAAGGGGAAATCATTCGCGAATGGGGTCGAGGATGGTCGGGCACGAAAAACGTCCTTTGGAAATATTCTCGTTCAAAAACATCGTTTTAATAAAATTTGCGTTTTTCATCCCACAAGGCTATTCCGCCCAGAATCCCCGCGTCGTTCGATACCAATTTCATGTTCTTGCCGGGTTTAAACCGAATGTCCCGTGAATTACCCCCACCCAAATAGATCCGATCGTAATTGATGAGTGTTTCCAAGAACTCCAGCGCCTTTTGAACTCTCTTGTTCCATTTTTTATGGCCCTTTTCTTTAAGAACCGCGTCGCCGATGTATTGATTGTAGGTTTTATCCTTCACCACCGGATGGTGGGCCAATTCAAGGTGAGCCATCAATTCTCCATCCCGGTAAAGGGCTGTTCCTATTCCCGTTCCAAGGGTGACCACGAATTCCAGACCCTTCCCCGAGATCACCGCCAGCCCATGCAGGTCGGCGTCATTCAGGATACGGACCGGCTTCCCCCATTCTTTTTCCAGGGCCTTGGCCAGAGGAAAATGGGGCCAATTTACGTCGTAGAGGTTGGGAGCGGTGAGGACGATGCCATCGCGAACCACGCCGGGAAAACCCACCGAGACGCGGTCGAAGGCGGGAAGGGACTTCACCAGTTTGGCCAAGGACTTCACCAGCAGTTGGGGAGGACAGGGTTGGGGCGTCTCAATGCGCACCCGTTCGACCATCATTTTTCCGGAATCATCCAGCACAGAGGCCTTGAGCCCGGTACCGCCCACATCTATTGAAAGTGTTTTCGCGCTCACGGGACCCCTTCCGAAAACCAATATGACTTCTCGGTTCCGAGTATAGGCGTGCAAAAAGATGTATCAAACAACTTTTTACAGGGAGAAAGAAATGGGCGCGATGGGCCTGCTAGAGGGCAACGGCGACTCATAAGGTATGATCTTGCCCTTGGCCTTGAGACCCGGGTGATACTTCGAGGTGTGGGTGCGCAGGTAACCGCCTGAGCGTTTAGGGTCTTTCAAATCCCTCGACACCCAGGTATTTCCCCCCTTTTGCCCGAGTGGCATAGGCAATGCCAATTTTTCCGACGTGACCTGGGAATGTTTTCGGAAAAGATCTGACAACTTTTCGTTGAAGATGGGGATTTTTGTGAAATCAGGCCCCAGATGACCGACCAAGATGATCAGAAGGTAAACACAGACCCCGAGCAAGAATTCTTCTCGTTTCACCAGGGCCTCCTTTAAAGGATTGGATCGCGGGGCATTCCTCGAAATGTCCGCATCGTTTCTTTTGACGCTCAAGGGTCTTAACAAGGCCGCAGCCCAAGGGGAAAAACCGGCAGGCGGGCCCGCTTCAGACATCTTTCAGTGAAAATTCCAAGTTAATTGACCAGCGTTTCTGTTAGGAAGGTGTTCGGACGGAAATAATTGCACCTGCAAATAACCCTAACCTGATTTTTGTCATGATGGGGCCGAACCTCCGACCTGTAGAATCCCTCGTGTTTTAGGCCGCTTGGCCATCATCCCATGTCAAAGGAACCACCATGAGCACGGCTTATCGTTTTGATCTTACCCAAAAAGATATCCCAACCCAGTGGTACAACATCCTCCCGGATTTCCCAACTCCCATGGCGCCGCCCCTGCACCCGGGCACCAAGGAACCCGTGACTCCTGACCTGATGGGCGCCATCTTCCCCATGAACCTCATCATGCAGGAAATGAGCCCCCAGAACCGAGTCGATATCCCCGAGGAAGTTCGCGACATCTATACTCTGTGGCGCCCCACCCCCCTGCGTCGCGCCATACGCCTTGAAAATGCCCTTGATACCCCCGCCCAAAACTACTAGAAAAACGAGGGCGTCTCGCCCGCCGGTTCCCACAAACTCAACACGGCCGTTCCCCAGGCCTACTTCAACAAGCAGGCCGGTACCAAACACCTGGTCACCGAAACCGGCGCCGGTCAGTGGGGCTCTTCCCTCGCCATGGCCTGCAAGCTCTTCGGTCTTGATTGCAAGGTGTTCATGGTTCGTGTGAGTTTCCACCAGAAGCCCTACCGCAAATTGATGATGCAAACCTGGGGGGCCACCGTGTACCCCTCGCCCAGCCATGAGACCGAATTCGGCCGAAAGAAACTGCACGAGGACGCCGATTGTCCGGGCAGTCTGGGCATCGCCATTTCCGAAGCCATCGAGACCACGGTGAATACTCCCGACGCTAAATACTCGCTCGGGTCGGTCCTGAACCACGTCTGCCTGCACCAGACGGTCATCGGCCTGGAATCCCTCAAGCAAATGGAAATAGCGGGCGAATACCCAGATGTGGTCATCGGATGCGCGGGCGGGGGTTCCAATTTCTCCGGTATCGCCTTTCCCTTCGTGGAACAGAACCTGAAGAACGGCAAGAAGACCCGCATCGTGGCGGTGGAACCTTCGTCCTGCCCGTCCCTCACCAAGGGCGAGTTCCGTTACGATTTCGGCGACACGGCGGGCATGACACCCCTGATGAAGATGTACACCCTGGGCAACCAGTTCATGCCTCCCTCCATCCACGCGGGGGGCCTGCGCTACCACGGCATGGCGCCCACAGTCAGCCATCTTTACGACCAGAAGCTCATCGAAGCGGCGGCCGTGCCACAGGAGGAAGTCTTCGAAGCTGGCATGAAGTTCGCCGGTACGGAAGGCATCATTCCGGCCCCCGAATCCTCCCACGCCATCGCGCGGGCGATCACGGAAGCCGAATCGGCCAAGAAGGAAGGGAAGAAGAAAATCATTCTCTTCAATCTTTCCGGACACGGCATGCTGGATTTGACGGCTTATGACGAGTACATGAACGGGTAGGATTAAGTATCTAGCGCCCCGGCCCTGAAATAGGGACGGGGCGTTTTTTTTAATGGCTGAAGTGTAAAACCACAAGACCTACCACGAACCATACGCCCGATAAGACAAAACAAACTTTTCGCTCGTTGGTTCCCTTCCCGTATCTCCAAGCGACCCCAAAAAAGATCAGGCAGGACAGGACCATCATCAGCGCCAGCTTGTACCCGCAATGCATGTAGCATTCCAGGATCGTCTCATGCCGGGCCAAGCCCACCAGACAGCCAAAACCCACCAGGCCTAAATAGGATGTGCGAAGAGTATAGGAAATATTCTTGAAGTATTTTGCGCAGAGAAATTCTCCCAGGACCCATTGGGGGCCGACCGCCCCCGGGACCCAGGGCAGGATCCAATGGTGGTGGACATTGACCAGGAAGACATATTGCATGGAGAGGATGAACAGGATGAGGTTGAACGCGACGATACCGAAGGCGGTATAGACCTTTCCCCGTTCAAGATTCACGATACCTCTACCCGCCCCAGGAAAAGCCGTAAGCTGAAAGTTTCCAGCCGAACCACCCGTCCCTTTGAAAGATGAGCGTCAATTTATTATCCGGAGTCTGGACCTGGCTTTTGTAGATATCGATGGCGTAAACATCCGGCCCGGCGAAATGCTTGTCCATGGGGTGGGGCGTCTTGTCATCCACCGTATCCGGCGGGGTCATCCCTGGTTCCAGATAAACCCCCTTCATCATGAGAAGGATATTTTGGGGTGTTACGAAAGCATCCACGAGGGCTTGAATCTGGTCAGGGCTCATGTTCCCGGAAGGGTTGTCCGTCTTGTTATACCGGAGCTTGATGTAGTCCGAAACGTTTTTCTTGAGTGCCAGCACGTCCAAAAATGGCGTAAGGGCCTCCGGTTTTCCGCCATCCACCGCCGCTTGAAAATCATCCATAGCCGGGTTGACGCAGTAGAAATACCACCCAGTCAGACCGCCCACCAACGACAGAAACAGGATCAGGAATAGCTTCATCGGCTCATCTCCTTTGGAATGTTTCTATCAAACCCCGATTTATTCTTTTAATAAAATCACCAGATATTCCCAAGGCGCTTAGGATTATCATTAGGGAAGCGACTCTAAATATTGACGACGAATTATACCTCTGGGTTTTATTACCCTATAACGGATTTGAGGATCTTGGCGGAAGGTGTGGTTCCGCAGGAGAGAAAATAGGTTCTTTTGGACACTTTAACTCCTATCAAACGTCGAAATATTGGATATCATTGAATCACTTGGAGGGGCACATGGCCAAAATTTATGTGATGGGCTTCATACTTTTTACAGGTCTTTTGGTTTGGTGGGGGACAGCCTGCTCAACTAACGGGACGATATTCCTGAACATAAGCAACAGTAGTACTAACTGTACGGTGACTTGCACACTAGACGGCGGTAGCCCGATTACCAATTCGGGCAACGGGGGGCCCTACACCCTCTGGAGCAACGTTTCCCACGGCAACCATAAGATTGGGGTTAGCGGACCGTACGAAACCAGCTACTGCAATTATGACATCACCGGTGGCGGTCAGACGATCGACCTCAATTATCCCTGCGCCAACACCATCGGCGGCGCCACCGGCTTCACAATTTCCTGTAATTAATCTCCTCGCTTTCTCGCCCTATCCCTCATAACATCAGGGCCGGACTTCTTTCTTGAAGGGATCCCATTCATGTCTAAGCGAATGATTGTTTACACCACTACTACGTGCGGTGACTGCGATAACTTGAAAGGGCAATTACGTGAACGAAATATACCCTTTGAAGAAAGAGACATTGAGCAAAACGAATCTGATTTCAAAACCATGCTCGGTTTTACAAATGGCAAAAAGATCATCCCAACCGTCGATATTGAGGGGAAAATCCTCATCAATCCCACCTTTTCCCAGGTGGTGAATGTTCTTCAGGTTCCCAGCCCCAACTGAACCCGAACTCATCAACCCTCTTATACCGCCTGCCCTGCCGCCCAGCCAGACGCCCAGGCCCATTGAAAATTGAACCCACCCAATTGCCCTGTTACATCCAAGACCTCCCCGATGAAAAAGAGGCCAGGAATTCTCAGTGATTCCATCGTTTGGGGAGATATCTCCCTTGTATCTACTCCACCCCGTGTTACTTCCGCCTGACCAAATCCAAATGTGCCTTCCGGGATAAACCGGTAGGCGTGTATATTCTCGGCCAGGATCAGCAGACGTTCGTCCGAAAGCTCCGACCAGGCTCCCCGGGCTTCGGCGTGCCATGCGATCCGCTCGGCCAATCGCCGGGGAATCCGTTCGGCAAACCAAACCCGGAATTTGCCACGGCCACCCTCAGCCTTATCCTTTTTTAATTGCCAATAAGTTTTCTCTACCGTGTACTCAGGCACCCAATTAATCTCGATCTCCTGACCCGGCTGCCAATAAAGGGATGTGTTCAACATCACGGGCCCACTGAGCCCCTTGTGGGCAATCATCAGATCTTCCGTCATGTTCCATTCCCCGCAGGAAACCCCAACACGCAGGTGGATCCCCGCTAAATCCTTGAAACGTTCCTGTTCCCTGGGGGGGAAGGTCAGACCCACCAAGGCGGGTGAGGGTTCCACGATCCCGTGGCCATACTGGCGGGCAATTTGATATCCCCGGTCCGAGGCACCCAACTGGGGCCAGGATAAACCGCCGGTCGCCACCACCAACCGGCGGGCCGAGTAGGTTTCCCCATTCGCCTGGACCGTAAAGATGCCGTCGGAGTGAAGCACGTCTCCTGTTTTTTGATCAAGTAGAAATTTCACTCCCCGTTCCTCGGCCCGGTCGACGAGAAGTTGGATAATGGCCTTGGCGCTCTTGTCGCAGAACAACTGGCCGTCTTTTTTTTCGTGATACGCGATGGAACGCGTCTCGACCAATGCGATGAAATCCTTCGGGGTGAAACGCGAGAGGGCAGAGTCCACGAAGCCAGGGTTTGAGGTGACATAGTTGGCGGGCGTGACCTCCCGATTGGTAAAATTACACCGGCCACCACCGGAGACCAGGATTTTGGGGGCCGCTCGGCGCCCCTGTTCAAGTACCAGCACACGCCGGCCCCGGCTGGCGGCTTCCGATGCGCACATCAGTCCCGCAGCTCCGCCGCCGAGAACCATTACGTCATAGGTGTTCATGGGGATAGGATAACAGCCCCCGGAATCATTATTTGCTATTCGATTTTAATTTTTTAGGAACGGACGAACCAATCGCGGCCAAAAGCTTCCAGACATATCTGAAAGGGTCCTTTAGGCCTTTTCCCCAAACTTGGTTCGGAACAAATCGAGGATCACTTCCTGGGCGTTGTGGACGTCTTCACCTTCAAAGATCAGCGTCACTTCCGAACCATAAGTAGCCGCAATAGCCAAGATATTGATAAGGCTTTTGCAATCAGCCTCACGGTACTGATCCTTGATGATGATTCGGCATTTGAATTGGGAGCTGGCTTTGACAAGCTTGGCGGCGGCTCGCAGGTGAAGCCCCAAGCGATTAATGATTTTCACTTTTTTGACGACTTCCATGGCGGTCTCCTTTGAGAAGCCAACCTTCAAATAAAACGATGAGTGATTTTTTGTATTTCTTGGTAATGCCACCGACAGCCGCTGTTGGAATTGGGTTTCGGTTTTGACCAGTGGAGCCAGACACCGGAAGAATGATTCAAACTGAACACGATGAAAAAACTGCTAGCTTTATTATAAATCCAATCAAAGCCACCCCAAAGGTTTTTCAAATTAGTTAAAAAAGCAGCCGATTAAGCCCTTTGGAGGCTCAAGGTACACGTAAAACGCGCCGAAATTTTGCTGGATTTTTGTTCAGACAGATTAGGAAGGCCGTGATTACCGCTTAGTCGCGGCCTTGCTCAGGTAGGATTTCAGGGTTTCGATGTCAGCTTCGTCCATCGCCAAAAATCGAATTCCTCCGCCCGTATCATTCGCCCATACCACCTCGGCCATTGCCTTAAGACTTTTTGAAGTGTCCGGAATGGAAATGTCGAGTCTTAAAACGTTTCCGGTTTGTACGGGTTGTTCCGACATGACGCACAAACCTCCCAAGCTGACATCCATGGTGTGACCGTGTTTTTCCTTTTTTCGAAGGTCCAAAATACTTTTTATTTCCGCCTTGTCATCCAACACCCTGAACACAATTGGAATTTTGACTGAAATCCGGGGATAGACCCGTCGTTCTTTAAGAAGATAAGCATCTGGCGACATAAAATTTCCTCGAACAGGGCTCAGGCCCTTCACCCGTCATTCAAAATCTAAAACAAAGCCTTTTAAGTAGTTTATCTCCTTTTAGAAGGATGGAATAACCAAAACCTTTCATTGGGAATAGTCCCGACAAGTCTGAATAACAGAAAATTCGACAATTCTTGTAACCTACTGCACCTCACAACTCTAGTCATTATCGAGATCGGTTTTATTTACAAACGGGGAGTCGGATCATGAAAAAAACCATGTTTTTCCTTTTGCTAGCTTCTTCACTTTTAGTTTCTTGGGCATGTACTGATAACCATTCCACACCTACCTATGGCTATTCCTACAATCCAATGAATACTCCCACCCCTACTCCGACAGGCAGTTTGACACCCACGGGGACTCCCACTGGCAGTGCTACCCCCACTATTACCTCCACCCCTTCCGGAGCACCGGTGACCATTACGGTTATTGGGGGCCCCCATTACGCCCTTGCGGGGTCCTCATCTCAATTGAGCGCACCCATTACCATCACCACCGGAGCGTCCATTGTCTGGGATACCACGAACGCTTCCGGCCATCCCCTCAACATCGATAACGGTTCAGGCACTTGCATGGTCAGCGGACAGACCACCTTTCCCTTTACTCAAACCTTCAACAGTACCGGCACCTATCCCTTCCATTGCGGGGTCCACTCCTCCTGTAGCAACGGAACTTGTGGAAATTCCTGTACCGGGCTGATGGTGGGAACCATACAGGTTAATTAGTCGAGCCGTGAAATATAAATCGGGGAGAACTTTATGAACCTCAAGGTAATCTTTTTAAGCCTGTTATTTTTGGTTCCGCTTTCAGTCTTGGCCGAACCTTATTACGCGGCCTGGAACGGAGTGAACTGCAACGCCTGTCACACGAATCAAACCGGAGGATGGCTCCGCAACAATTTTGGAAAAAATTTCGGAAATCAATTGGCGACCTTTGATTGGCAAGGCCTTTCCACGGCGGTGAAGGGGGCGAACAAGGTACTTCCAGCGGCCCTGACTGTCGGATTGGACATCCATGAAAGTTACGCCGAAACTTTTTTCCAAAAACCGGTCACCAACGTCAACGGTTTTTTGAGCGGACCCGGCTACGGCCTATACCCCAACGGGGGCCGACAAGCCCTTGAGATTGGGGTTAAGGCCAACCAGGATCTCTCGGGGGTTTTGACCTATCGGCTGGACGATTATTCCACGAAGGAAATGTATATCTTATGGAGCAACCTTCCCGCGGATGGGTACCTGAAGCTGGGCAAATTCACTGTTCCTTACGGATTGGAACTGGCGGATGACAACAGCCTGGTCCGTAGCGCTTTGGGTTTCAGCTTTGATCAAAACCCGGCCGAGGGTTTGGAAGGGGGAATTTATCCTGAACCGGCTTTCCTGAATTTCGCCTTTTTCAACGGGGACCCCACCACCTCGGACAAAGCCTTTTCAGGTAAGGGAGGGTTTCAGGGGGACGGCTGGGCATTAGCCGGTTCCGTTTTCGGCCAAAATCTGGATTTGACCACCCAGACCCTACGTTATGGTGTCTTTGGATGGGGGAGAATTTCCCCTGTGGTGATTCTGGCCGAATTTGATCAAGGAACCAATGGGTTGACTGCCGTTTCCCAGGACAACCTACAGGCTTACCACATCAGCGCGGAAGGAAATCTCGGTTTCGACTGTTATCTTCGATTAGTCACCGAATGGTTATGGGACTCGATAGGAACCAATCCCGCCAGTGGATTACGCCACGTGGCCAGCTTCCGATGCTATCCGGTCCAGAACCTCAAGTTTCAATTGGATCTAACCCGGGTAGTACCTTCCTCCTCGAACCCCAATTACATCCAGCTAGGTCCCATCGAGGATATGGTCGTGGCGGACGCCTATTTCTTTTATTGAACTTGGTTGAAAAACCTTGGAAAGATTAAAAGGTCCGAGCTACCATGATTTCCGTCACGCCCTTCGGGGTTTGATTGAGGGCTTCGCCCACCTCGAATAACCATTCCTCCGGCTGGAAGGCGATCTGGGGAATAAAAACCCAGGAAGTGTTGGTAAAGGGCGATGTGATGGCCGTGAAATCGGCCTCCCCCTGGATGTACAAATTAAAACCCAGGCTGTACCCCAGGCTTGTGTTGGCCTGAAACTCGCTCGGAACCTGGGAATCGATCCCACCCTGGAAACTGTAGTTTCCCTGGGCGAATAATTTCCCCACCCTAAAACCGCCCAGGGCTTCCACGGTCCAACTGCTTCCTATGTAACGGTAGGTGGTGTTGGGCGCGCCATAGGCTCCACCGCCCTCCACCGATAAAACCCCCGCTGTTTCTGAACTCCATCCCCCGAAATGATAGGCCTCGTACCGAAGATAAATCCCGATCGGGCCCAACCCCACAGGATACCGTCCAAGTGGATCCCAATCCTCCAACCCAGGAAAATCCACTTCTACACCCCAATTTTTTCCCAGGGCGATCACGCCCTCCCCGTAAAGATAGATGTCATGATAGTTTGAGGTATCGTTGTCGAAGGAGGCGAGCAGGTAATAGGTATTATCAACCGAGGCCGAATCGGTCTGGATGGCTCGAATGAGACCTGGATCGTCTTCCTGCGCACGCAAAGCACAGGGCAAAAAGGCTTGAGCGCCCCATAAGGCGAGGCAAAGGCCGAAAACACCCCAGAAGGGACTTAAAAACGAGGTGATGGTTTTTAGGTTGAATTTCAAACATGGCTCCTACAAAGGAATTGGGGCTTGGCTCCGCCAAACTTTATCGCCGAATGAACCGCTTCGCAACCAGGCAAGCCTTTTTTTCCCTGAAACCCCTCCCGTCCCTTCTTATAATCATTGGATTAGACCCATCCCGCCAAAGAGGAACTCATGCGTTTGAAGTTTTCCGTCTTTTCGTGCCTCGTCTTTCTATTTTTAACCGGCTGGGGCCATATAGGACAGGTGAAAATCGGCTTTGCGATCGACCATACCCAGGGGCGGGAACCCTTCCTCAAATTCATCCAGGAAGCGATGAAAGATAACCATGCGAATCTTATGCTCAAAGACGCCGGGAATGATCCCGTCACCCAAGAAAACCAGGTCAAGGATTCAATCCATCAGGGCATCCAGGCCCTGGTGGTGATTCCTTGTGACCCCTCCAAATCATTGCCCCTGGTGGCCCTTGCCCGCCAGGCTGGCATAAAGGTGATCTCACTAGAACACTTGATTCCTGACAGCGAATTGGATTACTACATCGACTTTAGCGCAGTAAAAGCGGGTGGGTTGCAGGCCCAAGCGATGGTGAAAAGAGTTCCCAAAGGGCGTTATGTCTTATTAGGAAAAGACCCGGTTACGGAGGGTTCCAAAAATTTCCGCGATGGCCAGATGAAGGTGCTCCAGCCCCTGATCGACAGGGGGGATATTCAAATCGTGGCATCCCAAGATTCCACAGTCTCCAGTGTAGAAACGGTGGTGGAATCAATCCTGGTTCGAGAAGCAAACAAAGTGGACGCCATCCTGGCTTCGGAAAGCTCCCTCGCGGAAGGAGCCGTCCAGGCACTCGAAAAAGAAAAGCTCTCCGAAAAGGTATCCGTCGCGGGTATGGGTGATGACCTGGCTACCTGCCGCCGAATCGTTTCGGGAACCCAGACGCTGACGGTTTATCTTCCTCCCCAAAAGCTCGCCGAGGAAACCGCCTACCTGGCGGCCAAATTGGCCCGCAAGGCCACCGAGTTCGATTGCCAATTCGTCGAAGTCGCCAACGGCCACCGGCTCGTTCATGCCGTGCTTCTGACACCGGTGGTGGCTGATGCCGGAAATCTGGATTCGACCATCATTAATGACCAGGTGCAGAAAAAGGAAGATGTCTACGTTAAGTAGGATTGGCCTGCATCGGTTTATTTCCTCCACCGTGAAAACCAGTATCCCCCGATCCAAATAGGTAAAAAGATCAGAACCAACATGGGAAGAAGATGGTCCACCAGCATGTGACAAGTTTCCCAATGGGCACAATGAAGCTGGATGGTGCCTGTCCCCAAGAGAAAAGCCGAAACCCCCAACCAGGCCCCCGTCCATCCGGGGTGAAAGGAAGCGTTGCGGGAAGCCATCCAACCCAAAATCACCCATGAGGGAAAGGCAACCAGCACCACAGTCCGGACGCAAAACCAGCCGTCTTCCATGTTATTGGCCCATACTTGAGAAAAGGTGTCCCGATCGAAGAATAAGATGGGCATGCTGAAAAGGAAAAGAACAAAAAACGCGGTGATCACCCGAGGCGCAGGGTGAGATCGATGATCCGGCATACTTGAGGCGATTCCTACCCAGGCAGCCAAGGCCGAAAGAACGAAAGCCAGCAGCAAGAACCCGCCTGAAGAGGGTTCGGTCAGCCGTTCCATAATTTCGAATTGGGGTCCGATCAGATAAAGGGAAAAGGCCACAACGAGCAAAGCAAATCCAAGCCAAATCATCCATTGTTGAAGAACCGAAGGTACAGGCTTGGTCGGTTTGTTATCCGCCACAAGTTTCTCCACCAAGCGCCGGTGGCTTTCGGGCAGGCTACTCGACATCGATTTTGGGTTCAGGTCGCTCATTCTTCTTTTCCCTGCTCCGCTTTTAAATGTTTCCTCAAAAGCGCATATCCCCGGTGAGCCCTCACTTTGAGGGCGATTTTTGAGATACCCAGCTTTTTCGACGCCGCGTCCACGCTCATCCCCTTGAATTTCAGCATTTCCACTGCCTGGCGGTTACCCTCCGGCAGGAATTCTAAGGCCCGATGAAGCCGGTCATCCACCCCATCCTCTGCCGCCTCCAAAGCCGCCGTCTCCGGAAACTCGTCCATCAAGACCTCCCGTTGGGAGATTCGATGATTCTTTTCCAGTGCGGCCCAAATGGCGTTTCGAATTACCGCGAAGAACCAGGGCGCGAAGGGTTGGTCGGTCCGGTAGGTGTGCTTGGCCTTGTGAAAGGTTAACAGCACCTCCTGGTAAATATCATCCACGTGCTGGGGGTTAAAGACCCTTTTTCGAACATAATTAAATACGAGAGGGCTAATCCCTGTCAGAAGACGTTCGTAAGCTTCCCGATCCCCTTCCTGGGTCAGCTTCATTAACCGAGTCCAGGCCTGCCATTGGTCATCGTTGAAGTCCAAAGGCCCTTGCTCCTTACACATTCATAGGGGTAATCCGGCGGTAAAGTTACCATATTTTGTGGGTAATTAAGAGAAATCCGATGGGAAAGGCGGTATTTCCGCCTTTGCGAAAGGATACCCTATGGTGAACCAACAAGGTGCGCGTGACTAAATCGTTACTAACAAATAGCCTTATTAAGTTTACCGTTTGTTTTGACTGGTGATTTTCCCGGCAACCCGTCAAGGGCATTAGGGAACCTATCGAACTTCTTTAAACCTTCCACGGGTCTGCACGAGGGGCACTAAGCGGGTATTAGATCTGTAAATACAAACCCTTCCCGTTCGACGGTTTCTCCCACATTAATTCGCACCGGTTGCGGAAACATGGGTCCATCCCAGGCAAAGGTGTGAAATTCCCCATTTTCAGCGCAAGGGTCCACGCCTTCCGGCAAGTCGTTGAGCAGTTGGGCGTCATAAGAGCGTCCCGCGAACTTACGGGGTAGTCTTCGCGGGTCGAGACAAGCGATGGTGGCTTTCAACCCCGCCTCCACCATCCGGCGGGAAAGGACCCGGGTATCTTGAAGCCAAATCGGCCAAACCCCTTCGATCCCGCTTCCCGTTAATTTGGATTCACGATATTTGCGGATATCTTCCAAGTAAAGATCACCAAAGACTATTCGAGTAATGCCTTCCGCCTTAGCCCGGTCGAGTGCCTTCCCCATGGCTGATTCATAAATTTCATTTGGGCATGGAAAAGGAATCGGTATTTTGAAGAGAGGTAGTCCCAAAGATAGGGCCTGGGCCTCCAGAAGTTCAACCCGTACGCCATGCATGGAAATTCGATTGAAGGATTCGGTGATCGTGGTCAGAAGTCCAACGATCTTCAGGTCCGGATTCCGGCTTGCCTCGTATAGCGCCCAAGCGCTGTCCTTACCGCTGGACCAGGAAACAATTGTTTTTTGATGTTCCATGCCTTCATTGTAACAGGGGAATTACAGTTGTCCGACCCTGAAAATTTATCGGATACCCGACACTTATCAACGCCTCTGATAAGCGATCTCACAATATTTCAAAGAATCGCCGACGCTTTTCTAAGGCTCAAATAACCGTCATTTTGGGCTGAGCTCATTTAAAAAATAGTCCTCAAAAAAGCGCTGAAATGGAAAGGGACATGATCGGTCCACTTAAATTCACATCCAAGGGACTCATACCCACCGGATCCGGTTGGGCGTCCGGTACGGACGTGATAAACGAACCCGGAGAATTAGTGTTGTACTCGAGCCGTGAAAAGGCGGTGCCGCTTCCAGTCGTAACGTTTCCGGTAAGGTGGTTCGCGTCAAGCAAGCGGTAACCCACGGCGGGGATCAGATGCAGGGGGGATAAAAATTCCCAATCCACGCCCGCTTGCGCCTGGGCTCCGAACACCATCTGGGTAAAGTTGACGGTCGTCGTCCTTGCGGAGTTCATGCTTGTTACATTCACCTGAACATTCGCCAGCCGGGGCCCTGCGGAGACGAAAAACTGGAAGGGCCGCGATCCAATGACAATCCGTCCATCCAACCCGGCCATGAGAGCGCTGAGGGCATAACTGACTTGGCTGTTTCCATACAAATTGCTTTGCACTTTGTCCGTAACTGTCCCCACAGGCAGATAAGCCAAAGGCAAGTCTACTTCAAACCCCTGGATCAACCGTAGGCAGGGTTCCGCTTCAAAACCAACATAGCCGCTGGGGATTGTGCCGGTAAAATTGTAGCTGGGGTCCGTGGTCTCATCGATAAGGCCCGCATTGTAGGCCTGCGCTTGGGCGTCGGCCAAAAATGGGGGAAGGTTGATCAAGGATATTTCGGTATTAAACTGGATTCCCCATTCGGGATAATTCTCCTCCGGCGGCAACTCCGGTCGAGTCCCTGTCCCATAGGTGTTGATCTGTCCCTCTACCCACCTGTTTTCCTCATTTGTCAGCTTCTCCCTCAAGCCGTCGAGGTAATACAACAACGAATTGGATGTATGTAATTGGTAATAGAGCGTCAGGGAGACCAGAGCTTCCTTGACCTCGCCCATCCTCAGTTGGCAAACCCCCACGTAATAAAAGCCCATGGGATCGCGCCGAGGTTGATCCAGGGCGTCCCGAAACCAAGAAATCGCCTCTTCATACCGGCCTTTTTTGTAATAGGCCAGGCCCTCCTCGAAAAAACTCAAAAGCGCATGATGCACGGGAGGAACAGCCGTGGGTTTGGGTACGGCCGTATTGGCGGGTTGGGGAGTAGGGTGTGCGGTCAGAGGAAGCTCGGGTAGGGCGGCGGGGGGCTGGGTGGAACCCGGAGCGGTCACCACAGCTCCGGAAGGGGGTGGAAGACTATCCGCATCACCGGGCAATTCATCCCCGTAGAGGCGGTTTTCGGCAAGAATTACCAGCGCAAAAACAAGGGGGGGTAGAACCCAAAATCGATATTTCACAATTCCGCCTTCATACGATTTGGTGACGCTAGGGTAGGATTATAAATTGAAACGGGACGGTATTTAAATCAATTTGGGAGCTTCATGTTAAACCGTACCATAAAAGGTTATTAGGAATGTATGGATACCCTCCACTCCACAAAATTCCTGAATATCCTACTTATCTATGCGCTGGCCTTATGAAGCTTCTCCATCGCGGAAGGAGTCATCTTCAAGCGGGTTCCTGCAAGTAGATCGTCGAATTGTTCCAGGCTCGTAGCGCTTGCAATGGGCGCGGTAATGCCGGGCCGGGCGATCATCCAGGCCAGAGCAACCCGTGCGGGGGTGGCGCTTAATTCTTTCGCTACCTCATCCAGGGACTGAAGAATACGGAATCCCCGGTCGTTTAAATATTTCTTGATCCCCTGCCCCCTGGGGCTCTTTCCCAAATCCGCTTCTGAACGATATTTCCCCGTGAGAAAGCCGGCGGCCAAGGCGTAATAAGGTATCACCCCGATCTTTTCTTTTAGGATCAAAGGTTCCAGGTTTTTCTCATAATCTTCCCGGTCATAGAGGTTGTAGTTCGGTTGAAGGCATTGGTATCGGGGAATTCCCTTCGAAGCGCTTGTTTTCAACGCCTCTTCCAGCCGTCCCGCAGCGTAGTTGGAGGCCCCGATCACCCGCACCTTGCCTTGCTTTACCAGTTGGGCATAGGCCTCCAGAGTTTCTTCCAGGGGCGCTGTCGGATCGTCTTTGTGGGATTGGTAAAGGTCGATGTGGTCTGTTTGCAGGCGCTTCAACGAATCTTCCGCTTCGTTCAATATATAAGTCTTGGAGAGTCCTTTTTTATCACCGCCCATATCCATCCCGACCTTGGTAGCAATGACCACTTTATCTCGTTTGCTGCTCTGTTTGAGCCATTTGCCGATAACGGTTTCCGATTCCCCGCCCACATGCCCCGGAATCCACCGCGAATAGGTATCGGCCGTGTCGATCAGGTTGAACCCCGCGTCGACGAAAGCGTCGAGGATTTTGAAGGAAGTAGGCTCGTCAGCCGTCCAACCGAACACGTTGCCACCCAAGGCCCAAGGGGCCACTTTTAAACCACTGGTACCAATCTCACGCATTTCCATGTTGAATCTCCTTTCTTGCGATCATAGCCGGAAATAGTTACGAAGCATAATGCTGGCAAGGATAAATGCTCATTATTTCGATATAGCAAGAGTATGCAGTCCAACCCTTTCATCACTTCAAGAGGAAACATAAAATTAACTTATCATATTGATATCCATTTTCGAACAAGTTCAATTATGAGATCCAGGCCACGGAAAAGTTTAAATTATTTGCATATGTTCGCGGCAATACTAATCTCCACCTTGCCTCTTTTATTCATGATCAACTGCAATAAAAATTACCAACTGGCCCCATTAAGTTCCAGTTCCTCCAGCGGTTCCTCTCCCGTCACCAATCAGCTTTGTATCCAGATGACCATTTCCCCCACACCCGGCCCTCCCTCCACCGGTATTTATTGGTTAGGGGCCAATGTGACCAACAATTTCCAATTCGCAGGCTTCGTGAGCCAAGCCACTACTTTCCAGTGCGATATATTCATGATCCTCAATGGGATGCCCGAATCCACCTGCGGGGTGACGGTCACTGGCCCCAACGGGAGTGCGCCCGTAACTTACATCGATACCTTTGCGATTGTTATGGAGCCCCAGATCTACGCAAATTACGGCACCAACATCACGGCATTTTCCTATCAGGTCGGTGCTACCTATACCTTGACGACTACCACTTCCATTGGAACGGCCACCGCTTCCATGGTTGCCCCCGGCAATTTCATAGTCGCGTCAAATGGTTCCCAGGTAACTTGGATCACTCCGGGGAACTATAACGGGGTGTTTGTGGCAAACCCCCTTGGTAATTTCGTTTTTGATCAGCAACCCTGCGTCGATATCAATTCACCGGTCAATATCCCCTCTTCGGTTTATTCGAGTTTAATAGGCAACTATTCTATCGGCGCGGGATGCCAAAACATCACTTCTGCCATTTCAGGTGGATCGGGTTTTTATACCGTAGCTGATTATTATCAAACCACTTACACGAATTAGGATCTTGGTTGAAATGTGGGGCGGCACCTTTTTGATTCGGATAGCTTTTCAATGTGGCCATGCATTAAAAGAATAAGGTCGCCCAAAGATACGACAGGGAAGTTGTAAAAATTTTGAACCTTTTGTGTCATTTCGAGGCAAAATAGGACTATGAAACCCATGAATGCTGATTGGAAAATTCAATGGCGTGAGGGGAAACTAAAGACCCGATTCCGCCATTTCACGACCATGGTCGAAGGCAGCGTGGATCAATTATCCATGGGGTTCAAATGCCGGCCCGGGTGCGCCTTTATGGTGATGAAGGTATGGGCTCCCTCACCCGACGATACCATAGACATTGTCAAAGTTATGAGTGAACAGATCGGCTTCAAGCTAAACGGCCAGGTTCACGTATTCGATTCCGAACCCGCCCTGCCGCCCAAAAAACAATCTTATGGCTACGATGTGGATTTCACTCCCTACTTGGCTCCGAAACCTTAACTTCAGCTACTCTACAATCTGGATGATTGCTCCGTTCCCTTTTTGACTTCCAAAAATTAATTCAACAAAAATGAATAACGAATGAAAAAAAGATCCCAATAAAAAAGGGCTTTATTATTTCGTTGAAATAATAAGGCCCCGTTTAAACATCAGAACCCGAAGTTGACTCCGCCCGTAAGGTTTTGCTCCGTGTAGTTCGTCATCCCTATCTTACCCTGATATTGCGCGTAGGCGTTGAAACCCCTGGCGAACTGGGTGTTCAACCCGGCGCCCAACACCGCCGCTTCTGATCCTATCGCCGGACCGTTCACAGTAAAGTTGTTGCCAGTGCCGAAATTGGCGTTTAAAGCATCGAGATTGCCCTGGTAGATGTGTTCCCAGGCCGCGCTGAGATTGGGCGAGAGCGTTGCCCCACCACCCAGATTCCAGTTCCAGTTTGCCCTCGCTCCTAGGTCGCTGGTCAAACAGCCCTCGCTCTGGGACTCAAAGCTCAGGGGCGCCATAGAGCCCATTTCCGTGAAACTATTGATATTCACGCTGGTGTATTGGCCGGACACGAAGGGCCCCACCTTTACCTGGTCTGCGTTCAAGTCGTACCCAAAATTCAACACGCCCGAGTATTGCTGGCCCAGAGTGTTTCCCGAAGTTGTTCCACCCAGAGCGTTTCGCTGGGTGGTATAGCTGTTGATCCCGCCCCCGGCCATAGCTTCCACGTGGATCGAGTCCTGTTGCCATCCGACATAGAGGCCAGCCTGCCCACCCGTCAGGTTCACCGCGCCAGTCGATTGGCTGGTAGTCGATTGAGTATCGCCAACGAGCAGGCCTCCCACAAAATGCCTCGAGAAACGATAATCCATTCCTGCCACAACGCCGCCGGTTGAGAATTGGTACCCCGGGGCATTCCCATCGCCTGTGACCGTGCCGAAGTTGCCAAGTCCGTTGGCGAAAGCTCCCCAACGCTGGGGCTCCAGGTCCTTCGACATCGAAGCCTCCTTCGAAGGAGAAAGGTTGGCGGCAAAAGAGGGACCCTGCCCGTTCCAAGCCACATTGCGCGAGTTGGAATCGTAATTACCAAAGAGCTGGGAGAGCCTCTCCCCCACCATCCCCGCTTCCACCTGGGCGTTGCTGAAGCCCATCCGGTACAGTGAGGTATACACTGCCGGGGAAATCTGGTTATAGATTCCCGGAAGAGCGGAATTGCTTTGATTGTTCAGATAGTTGATCAGGGCCGGATCGAGCGAATGGGCCGCCAGATAATCCAGCGCCCCGCCGATATTTTTTTGGTTGGAGGTCAGGCCCAAGTCCGCGAAGGTTGGCGCGGTGGGAAGTTCGTCCAGAACCACTTCCGTCGAGTCGTAAACCAGGGAGACAGCCCCTCCGCCCACCAGGTTCGTCACCGGGCTGAAGGCTCCGGTTACGCTGGCCGCCTCGAGGATCGTGAAGGCTTCCATGTCGTGGATACGGTAGCCGCTGTAGGGCACCAGCTTCAGGGTTCCCGCCAGGGTGGCGGCGCCGGAAATATCTAACAGGTCCCCCTGGTCCGTGGTGGGGCCTAACCCTATCTGCAGGTTACCCGATGCGCTTTGAGTGTAGTTACCGCCGATATTCACCGTCAGCGGTCCACTGATTTCCAGGGCCCCGGCATTGACCGTCACGTTGCCCGTGCCCAGGGCGTTCGCGCCTGCGACCACCAAAGCGCTGGACCCAATGTTGGTTCCGCCCGAGTAATTGTTGTTTCCCGACAAGGTCAGGGGCGCAGAACCAGAATAGTAAAGAGTACCCATTCCAGAGATCGTGCCGGAGTAGAGGCAGCCGATTGGGTTGTTGATGTTCAGGTTGGCGGAACCCATCGAAATACCGCCTGAGCCCGACAAAACCCCAAATTGTTGGCTGTAGTTATTCAAGTCGAGGACACCGGTAGAAGCGATAGAAACGGGCCCGAACCCGCCGAAAACATTGCTATGGCCCAGAACCAAAGAACCGTTCAAGATATCGGTAGAATCAGTATTTTGGACATAACCCGTCAGAGTCAAGGCACCCCCACCGACAAGAGAGAAGGCCCCGGCACCGGTCAGGTTACCGGAAAGGGTGGAATCGAACCCTTTTGTGTCAAGGATGCCTCCGCCGGAAGCGAGGGTTACCGTATTGGAAAGGGAGAGCCCGCTTCCCGCTTGCAGGGTCCCGTTGTTCAAAACCAGCCCGTTGGCGGAGATATCCCCCGCGGACTGAATGTTCAACAATGCTCCGCCGCTTACAGTGGTCGCCCCGGAATAGGTGCTGATCGCCGTCAAGGTCAGGGCCCCGGTTCCGGTGCTGGAAGTGACCGCGAACCCGCCCGTTCCCGCGATCCCGCCGGAAAGTTGCGAGCCCAATCCCGCCGTGTCAAAGATACCGCCATTGGAGGTGACCGTCACGCCATAGGCAGTGGAAAGCCCGGTTCCGCCGGCCTGGAGTGTGCCGCCATCCAACACCAGGCCCTTGTTGCTCAGGTTGCCGGCGTTTTCGATATTAAGAACACTGTTGCTTCCAATCACGGAGGTTGGGCCCGTGTAGTTGTTAGTGCCCGTCAGGGTCAAGGCTCCGCCTCCCGCCACGTCCAGGTCCACATTGCCGGTAATATACCCGCTGAAATTTCCGTCGGACACCTGCAAGGTGCTGGTTCCCAATCCGTTCATGGATATATACCCGTTACCCATCAGAGTACCGATGGTGGCCGCGGCAGTTCCTGAAGTCACGCCTCCCCCACCGTTCACACTCAGGTAAGAACCGGAGTTCCCCAGGTTAAGGGAACCAATGGAAACTGAGGCGTTGCCGCCGTTGCCTTCCACTGATCCGCCGCCACAATTTCCCCCATTCACGATGAGCCCGGAAGAACCGGCCAGAGAGCCAGACTGAAGGGCCAGGATCGCGCTACCGCCGTTTCCGCCTAAGCCCACGACGGGGTTAGCCCCTCCGGAACCGTTGGCGGAGCTGGCGTTAATGGCCCCGCTTCCAAAAGAGCCTGTACCCAAAGTTCCAGCCACACCACCGCTGCCGCCGTTGCCCGCTTCGATATAAAGAAAAGAAGAATTCTCGGTGACCGCTCCCAGCCCCACGGACACGCCACCGCCGTTACCGCCGTTTCCTCCGACGTTTCCGAAGCCACCGTTACCCCCAATGGCCGTGACGGCATCGGAAGGCGTATAAGTTGGTAGACTCGAATAGGATTGGGCGAACGCATTTCCACCCATACCCGCGGCCCCCCCATTGCCTCCAGCCCCTCCGCTGAAATAAACCGCAGAGTCGTTCAGAAGGGTGACCGAGCCAGTCGTTAGGCTCAATCCCCCGCCGTTTCCTCCCGCACCACCCGCATTGTCATTTCCACCATTTCCCCCGAGGGCGGAAAGAAGGGTACACGATTCTCCCGAGTCAGCCGCGCCGCCGTTGCCGGCATCCCCGCCCTGTCCACCGGTCCCACCCGACCATGCGGAGTAGGCGCCATAAAGCGAAACGGAGCCAATTCCCACCATTGCGCCACCCCCGTTGCCGCCTGCCCCGCCCTGGTTGTTGTTTCCTCCGGTTCCGCCCTGAAGGCTGACGGATGCGTCGAAGTCACCGCTTTGGGCATAGGCTCCGATCCCAGCATCCCCGCCGGTTCCGCCGTTGCCGGCATGGGGGTTTAATTCTCCCCCTGAATTGATCGCAAGGGAGGTGATCGTGAGCGCCATATCGCCTCCCGTTCCTCCCGTCCCTCCGGTGTTTTCGTTACCACCGCTTCCGCCAATCTCGGTGGCGGCTGAGTTATTCCAACCCAGGGAGGTGTAACCCCCCATCCCGCTAGAACCACCGTTACCCCCAGTTCCGCCGAAAAGTGAAGGAATTGAATTACCGAATTGAAGGGAAGCGATGGTGATACCCAACGAACCGCCCAAACCCCCGGCGCCGCCCACGTTGCTCGCTCCCCCGCTTCCACCGTTGAGAATCACGTTGTTCAAAACCCCGGCATCAATCGAGTTCCCTCCGTTGCCGCTTCCGCCGCCATACCCCCCCGTGTTTCCGTACACCTCCAAGGTGGAGGGGTTCACGAGTGAGATTGAGGCCGCATCTAGAGATGTGTTTCCGCCCTGGCCACCCGCCCCTGATGTGACACTCCCCGATCCCGTTCCGCCGGAATAGGATTCGTCGGGAAAAACGCCATCGGTAGAAGCGCCGTTTCCCATCCCTCCGCCAGACCCGCCGGTCCCGCCGTAAACTTGAAGAGTAGAATCGTTGAGGGAAAGGGTTCCCGTCGCTAGGGAAGCATTGCCGCCTTTTCCGCCGATGCCCCCGGCGGAATCAGAAGAACCCGTGCCGCCCGCCACTTGAAAATCGGATTGCGTGCCGATGGCGCTAGCGGCGTAGTTGTTGGAGGTCATCGTCAGGCTGCCCAGGGAGACCCAGGCGTTCCCGCCGATTGTTTCTGTCACACCCGCAGAAGAGTAGCCCAAACCCCCGTTGTTGCCTTGCACTTCCGCCTCGCTGGAATCCACCGAGACGGCGCCCGATACCATCAGGGTCGCGGATCCACCGTTTCCACCTAATCCGGGGGATGAGTCGGAATTTTCCCCCCCCCCGCCACCCTGTACCAACAGGTTGGCGATGCCGAACGAATAATGGGTTGTAATATCCAAGGAACCCGCAGAAAACGAACCACTCGCCCCGGTGCGGCCCCCCGCCCCCCCGGCCCGTCCCCCGCCAACACCTGGAACGGAGAGGGTACAGCAATA
>CAZGKT010000015.1:0-12215 GCA_964525605.1 uncultured bacterium | reverse complement strand
GCCGCCGGTCCCGTTGCCGCCCCCGGCCCCCAAGGCATTTCCCCCGCCATTTCCTTGAACGTTCAGGGAACTCGAATCCACCGATACCGCTCCCGCAACCGCCAGCATCGCGTTTCCACCATTGCCGCCAGCTCCCGCAGCGGAATCGGAGGACCCAGCTCCCCCAACGACGGTGAAATTGGAGATAACGCCGATGGAACTGCTGACACCATGACGGTTGGAAGTCAGGTTCAAACTTTCAAATGATACCGAGGCGTTTCCGCCAGATCCCTCGGTGACACCGGCATACCCGTAGCCAACATTTCCACTGCCGCCATCGACCTGGGCAGTGCTGGAATCCACGGAAACCACACCGGACGTCAGGATCGCTGATCCCCCATTTCCACTTAAACCGGAAGCAAGTTCATCATTATTCCCCCCCGCCATACCTCCAGATATATAGAGGGAGCTGACAACGGAGTGGTAGGAAGATGTTATTGATAGATTTCCGCTGGAAAGGCTCGCATTGGCCCCATTTCCGCCGTTTCCAGCTTCAGAAAGATTTCCGGCTCCGCCTTCAAGGGTTAGGTCACTCGAATCCATAGACACCACGCCCGTGACCAACAAGTTCCCGTTCCCGCCGCTCCCGCCATCGCCTAAATGATTATCGTAGGCCCCCGTTCCCCCTGTCTCGAAAAGAGAGGCCTGCGTGCCGATTTGATTGATCCCATCATTTTTAGAAGTCATGGTCAGGCTTCCGATAGAAACCGATGCGTTACCGCCTGCCCCCTCCGTGGTTCCGAGGGCGCCGTAACCATAACCCGCATTACCGCCATCGATCACGAGATTACCGGAATCCATCGAAACCGCCCCGGCGGTTAGTGATGCCGCTCCCCCGCTTCCAGCCACACCCAACTCGTTTCCATTGTTTTCCCCGGCTAAGCCACCCTGAACTTCCAAACTACCCGTCTGGGAGATAGAAGTGAGGACCAGGTTTCCTGAGGCAAGAGCCCCACTGCCGCCGTTACCGCCATTTCCTCCATTGGAATATCCGCCATTACCTCCCTCTACGTTCACGTTGCTGGAATCTATCGAAACTGCGCCCGTGGTAGAAAGAAGGGCTGAGCCTCCAACCCCTCCATTGCCATCGGATTTATCATTTCCTCCTGCGCCGCCCGTCACGCTGATCCCGGCCTGGGTACCCGTCACGGAACCGCTGGTGTAATAGGTATGAGAAGTGACCGTCCAAGATCCCGCAGTAACGTCGGCGTTCCCACCGGCCCCCTCTGAGATACCGGCGTTCTCTTTGCCGTAGCCCCCGACCCCGCCCGTCACGTTCAGGTTACTGGAATCTACCGACACCGCGCCCGCCACGGTCAGCGTTGCCGACCCACCTAACCCTCCCGGGTCAGGGCCGCCATAGGCGTTTGCATATCCACCCTCCTGGCCGATGACGTTGAAGTTGGAGATTCCATCGTTAGCCGTCAGGGTCAACGTCGACCCGATGGTGACAATAGCGTTGCCGCCATTGCCGCCGATGGAACCGTTGGTATAGGAACCCGATCCGCCGACCACGTTGAGCGTACTATCATCCATGGATACCGCTCCCGAAACGGACAAATCGGCTTCCCCTCCGGCACCCGAGATCTGGGTCAGGCTGTAGCTGTATTGGCCCGCGCCGCCGTTAACGCCCAGGGAGGACCCGCTAACCAGAGACAGGCTATCGGAAGAAAAGGATGCCAGGCCCCCATTGCCACCGTTGCCAGGGGTGTTGGTACCCAAGCTCCCCCCCGTTCCTCCCGTAACGGTAAAACCGCTCGCATTCATTGATACCGCGCCGGTGGAATCAAAATCTGCCTCGCCACCCACTCCCCCGTTTCCTACTGTGCCGTCAGCGTTTCCGCCCGCGCCACCTAAAAGGGAGATCGTGCCGGATACCATCGTAGTTAAACCAGTCGCCGACACGGAAGCGGCACCTCCGGTGCCTCCATTCCCTCCCTGGCTTCCAAAACCATCTCCGTCATTTCCCGTTCCACCGTCGAGATGGAACGACGAGGAAGGATCCAGCTGAAGCGCCCCCGCGCTGATTGCGGATGAATTACCCGCTATGCCGTTGCCATATACGTCCTGACCAAAGTAACTCGCGCCGATCAGAGTGAAGTTATAGTTGGCGGTCAGGTGAAGCAAAGCCGTTGAATTGAGAGCCGTGGTAATTCCCTGGGCCGAATTGTTGAGTGTCAGGTTATTGCTTCCTGTCCCATCCAACAAAGTAGTGTTGTCATGAAGGGTGCCTAGGGGAGGACTACTCAGGGTGGCAAGGTCGATGGAACTGGCATCAAACTGAAGAGTGGCGGGAACGCCAGCTGTGTTGATACTGCTAATTGCGGTGTTTAACCCATCGGCCGAGGATACGGTATAGGGTTGCGCGGCAAGGGGAAACGCTAAGACTAGAAAACCCAGAATGATGAGCGCGGAATGTAATAAATTGAGAACGCCCACTAACGAAAAACTCTTATCGGTGTTTAAGGAATTTCGACCCGGCCTATTCGGCAAAAAGAGCATATTCTTACTCCTAAGTGCGATGGACTCCGCAACAAAGCGAACTAGCCTTGAAGGCGTTAGGGGGTGGAAAAACGGGATCCACAAGGGAAAATGCAAAAAGTTGTTAAATGAATTAGGTTTTTATTATACGAGGGGTATTAAATAACGCGAAATTTAAAAAACAAGAGCCCGACAGATTTATTAAATTGATCGACCTATTTCAAAACACGACTGGCAATACCAACCGGAAGACCTAGGTTATTCACTTTCATCAAATATCATTTTATTTCGATTTTCAGGCTGTCGGGGAGATCAGAATCCCTTTCAATTTCGCCGCATCCTCAGGTTTCAGGTTAATCTTGATCCCATCCTTGAAAACCAGTTCATGCACGCTTTTCCCATCCCGAAGGAGAATAAGGTTTTCCGTGTTGAACGTATATTCCACCCCTACCGCATCCACTACGGTCATGAAAGCCATGTTGAACCTCTCTTCAATCCGGTTTCTTCCACACTCCATTATACCCCAGTCCACTTACCCTAATAATTCGTTCACCTTAGCCATGACCTGAAAAGCGTCCGCTACGTACAACACATCCGCCTTTCCCTGGGCCCAGCCGCAATTGGCGTTCAAATTGACCGCCCGGCGTTCATTGATAAAGCGCCAGCCTACCGCATGGGGTTCTTCCCCGTGACAGCAGGTGGCAAGTCCCTTGGCGTGACGGGGGGTGGACCCGGTCTGACCCACCTGATTCATATGACTCATGAAAGAAAGCACAGCCCCTTCGCCTGTCTGGTCCACCACCGATTTGCTTCCCCCGAGGGAGGATTGGGTTTTCTCAAGGAAACCCAGGATGGTTTTTTCCGCCTCAGGAACATGCAATTGGCCGTCCGCCTGCTTCTTGCACCAGCCCGCGCCCGCTACGAACAATAATTCGGCGTCCGTACGGATGGTTTGCGCTCCGGATGCGGGTGATTTTTCGCCCGTCACCTTCGTTTTGGATTCGGAAAGATTGAACGCGATTTTTTCCATGGCCAGCGATCCAGACCCCTGGTGGACCGAATGGGTGCCTGGTTCCACCGTCAAAAACCACGGTCTTTGGGTTCGCGTGAGCTTGGCGAAAAGTCTCTGTCGGTAATACCAGCGCGTCACCATCAGCACCCCGTTTTCAGTATTCAACTCAGTTAAATGGGTGTCAACTTTTCCCCCGAGGCGTTGAGTCACACCCGCGATGACCCGTTGGATTCGGGAGACCGCCGGCGCCAACACCAGCGTGGCGCCGGAAGCCTTGATCAACGCCTCGCAAGCCGCCGCGTCAGTGGCATAGCGGGGCTGGGAAAGGGCGTCCCCTTCCACGACCAGGGCCTTCTCGAAACCCGCCCCGGCCAGCGTGTCGGCCGATTGTACCTTGGCGCCGAAAAGTCCCGCCACCCGTTTCGTGCCGCCCAAGGCCTGGGCCAACTGCTTCGCGGCCGCTGCCGCTTCCAGACCCGCCTTGCCGATTTTTCCATCCCCGTCCACGGGGGTTAATAAAAGAATGGTTTCCATGTTGGAGTTCCTTACTTTTTTTTGATCCAGTCCACGATTTCCTTGGCGATCTCCGCCACCGGCATATCTTTTACGATCTTGGTATCCCTCTTCTGTTTGGGCAAAGCGACCGAGTGGAACGCGAGGCCTTCGCCCGTGAACTTCGCCGCCTTGGCCTTTTGCAGTGCGGGCATGAGGTTTTTCATGTTCGCCATGCCCACCTGGGGGTTATTGGGCGGTTCGGCCAGGTTGCCCGTGGCCCAACCCACCACGGCGGGCGGAGTGGAAAGTTGGGAAACCTGGTGCTTACCGCCTTCCACACGCTCGAGTATTTCAAGACTTCCGTCGGCGTTTACCTTCACCTGATCCACGCCTTGAAACTGCTCGGTGAGACCTAGCCTCTCGCCCAGCATGGCCAAGGTTGAACCCGCGCCCCGGGATGCCGATTCCCAGCCGCCGAACAATAGCAGGCGGGATTTGTCCAAGCCGGCAATGGTTGATACCGCGTCCGACAAAGCGGCAGCGCATTCGACGCTATCAGTAAATCCCCCGGCGGGCATATCGACCGCCACGAGTTCAAAGGGAGCTTTTTGGGCTAGGGCCATCATGACCTGTTGAAGTTTGGCCTTGGGAGCGGCACTGACCAGCCATACTTTCGATCCCGGGTTTGCCTTGGCCAAAGCCGCAGCCTCGTAGAGGGCGCTGGCGGCCCAGGGATCCAGGATGGCGGGAAGCATAGCCTCGTTTTTCAGCGCGGGACTGGCCTGGCCGGTCACGGGTTCAAGGGTCTGCAGGGGATCCGGCACCAAACCGCCGCACACGACAATATGAAATTCGCTCATCATTTCTCCTCGGATGAAGTTTCTTTTCGATTTTCACCGGAATCACAACCATCAAAACGGCCAAGCACATCAGGATCGAGAAATTCTTCGCTCCTAATTTTCAGCCGAATGCAATCCGCCGGCGCCGGCTCGGAAATCCAGGTTGGTCCGGCCTGTAAGACTCTCAACCAGTTCGGCGCAGTTCCAGATGCAGGCCCCGCAATGCACACATTTCTCGCGGTCAAAACCCACCCCCCCATTTTCGGTCAAGGCGATGGCTTGGCCGGAACACATATCCACGCAGACCTTGCGTTCGCAAAGAGTGCAGGCATCCGGTTTCAGAAAATGCACATGATCTGGAAAACCGGGGGGGGCCTGAACCTTGCCGCCCACCAAAAGGGCGTCCTGGTGGGAGATCAGCAATTTGCCATCCAGGGGAATGGAGGGCCACCCCACCTTTTTCATTATCGCCTCATGGAGCGGTTTTCCCGAAGCCAGACAATCTTTTCGGATGGCCGTGATATCTTCAGGGGAAATCTTTCCCTGGTAATACTCCTCCAGGCTGGGAATACGTTGGTGGGGAGCCAGGGGTTTACCCGGCCAGCTGAGGGCCCCTCCGCTGAAACCCGCCAGGGCCATACCCAGCATGCCCTGCACAAACCCCTTCTGAAATCCATCCCTCGCCCTTTCGGCCATCTGGCCTTCCTTGAAGACCCAGCTTTCACGGCGGCGCTTGACGTAGGTTTGTTCCAAATCGACCTGGGTGAATGGCTTGTTTTTTTGAAGCAGTTCCAGAACCGCTTCGCCCAGTTGGACGCCCGTGGCCCAGGCCTCATCCACGCCCGAATTGGCCAGCACGTTGGTGGAACCCGAACCTTCACCAATTCGGGCGTAACCGTCGCCCGCCAGAAAAGGCTCGCCCCGAAGGCCCGACTCCTGAAGACTCTTGGCGCCCCAGGAACGGAGAGTGGCACCCTCTAAATATTTCCAAAGGGCTGGATGGCGCATCCAATGCTGAAGGTAGAGGTAGCCGGTGCGGGCGGGGTTGTCGAACCAGGAAGGAATGAAGATTCCCCCGGCTGCGATGTTGCCGGGGAAGACATAGAGAAATCCGAAGATTCCAGGTTCTGGATAACCCATGGTGTGAAGCACGAATCCCGGTTTGAGTTGGGTGTTTTCGGGCAGGTCGATTACCATCTTCATCCCTAAAGCCCACTCCTGGGTGGAATGACCCTTGGGCATGCCGAATTGGCGGTCCAATTGCCGACCGACGGGACCCACGGGCCCATCGGCGACCACCGTCAGGGGAGCCTTGACGTCCATCCCCGGCAGGTAGTTTTCGGTGGGTTGGCCTAATTTATCCACGCCCTGGTCGCTTAAGCGAACTCCCGTTACCCGGCCATTTTCGATCAGGGCCTCGGCCACGGGCGAACCGGGCCAAACCTGAACCTGGCCCGTCATCATCACCTGAGAGCCCACCCATTGATTGAACTGTCCCAGGGAAAAGATGAAACCATCTTTCTTGTGGAGAAATTCAGGGAGGAAAGGGAGTTCAAAGGAAAAATCTTTTTTGACCCAGGGAAGAAGCTTTAAAAAAGCATCGGCGATCTTTACCAGAAAGGGACGGTTGCTGGCCCCGTGCGGATCCAATAGGTAAAGGACCTTCTCGCTTGTCACCTTGGCAAAGAAGGGAATCTGGTTGAACTCTTCCGCAGGAAAAGTAGCCTTGAGACTCCTCCCTCGGGTGACCACACCTGAGACGCCATAACCCAGGTCGTCCGCCCGTTCGTAGCAGAGTACCTGGAGCGGATTGCCCGGTTGGACCCGGCTTTCAAAAGCCGGGGAGCCGTCTTCCTTCACCAAACCCTTGGTCAAAGTGGTGAGAAACCCGCCTGTGGCGGGGCCGAAACCTACACAAAGGATATCGGCTTCCAGCGTCTGGCGCTCAACGGGTCGGGAAGGATTCAAGACGCCTTCCTCATTGCGGGTAATCGAGGGCTTCCGGAATCATGACCTTGGCCAGTGACTCTGCGGCTCGGTCTTTCGAAATCCGGCAGCCCGTCAGGCAGGCGTCCAGCTTGGACCGCAGGGCGACGAAAGTATCCATGCCCCGAACCTTGACGCAGGGACCCCGTTTGAGTGGGTGATGGTTTTGTTTATCCATTACATCCGTCAGGCCCATGGCCCCGCTTTCAATCCCGGGAATGTAGCTTTCCAGGTCGTCGAGTTCAACTTCATGAAAGCAGGCCTCGCAACCCTGCTCACTCCAGTCTGGATGGGAGTTATAACCAAACACCAACTCGGCGCAGAGACGGGACGATTCGCCCGCGGCTCGGGCGACTTGGACATGGCAAAGATCCCGCAGAAAAGCGAGGGTCCCGGGAAGGGATTCGGCCAGTCCCGGGTTGTTTTTGCCCTTTTCATCCAGTTCCATCAGGTCCATCACCTGGGAGCGGGCGGAAAGGATCCAACAAAGCGCGTCGGCCATGGGGAAAGTGACCCCCTGACGGTTGGAGTGGTAAAGCTTGGCCCCGTCCGCGTCGGTGGAATTCTGCAGATGGTTTAGGGTCCACAGCCACAACTGCATGGCCGAGCCCAGCGCGCAGGCGCCGGTTTCGGGCCAGGAAGATGCGATGGTTTTCATTTCGATGACCCATTGCCTGAATTGTTCCAGGAAAACCGGGTGAGTCATCGTGAGGGACAATTGGCGCCGTTGGACGGCTTCCGGACCCTCATAGGTCGCTTCCAATTGGGCGTCCATCCACTTGTGTCCCAGGAAACCGGGACAATCCTCGGTAATGCCGTAACCGCCCATGAGGCTGACGGCCTCGCGCATGGCGTTAGCGCCCTGACCCGTGTTCCAAAGCTTGGTGGCGGGGCAAAGGACATTAGCCGCCGATTCCAGGATGGAAAACTTGACCAGCGGATCCTTCTCAAGTTCTTCCATTTTTTCTTGTACTTTTCCCTCACGGGACAGGCGGGAGAGACGCAGATATTCCAGGGCCCTTTCTTCGACCTTGGCCATTTCTTTCATTTGCGCGCGGGGACCTTGAACGCCTTTTTCCTTCATGATTCGGTTCTTCACCTTTTCCAGGGGGTCCAGTTCGTCGTAAAGGCGCTCGGTCTCAAAACCCAGGGAAGCCCCGGCCTCGCCCATGGCCCAGATATCCACCAGGCGATGGAGAGCGTCCTCCTTGGTCTGGATTCCGAGGTCGTAGCGGGGGGTGCCCGGGTTGGCCGTGGCCCCGCCGCGGAAACGCTGGCGGTGGTATCGAATCACAGGTTCCACCGCAGATAGGAGCTTGGCGGAGGTCATGAGCCCCACCGTCACCCTTGTGCGCTTGAATACGGCCTCGATAACTTCGCTATGACTGTAATTGGGAATAATCACCCCATCCTTCACCGTATAACCGCCCACGATGCGGGACGCGGGAACCTTCATTTGGAAATTCGGATCCCGAGTGGAGGAAAGCTGATGGACCAGTTTTTTGGTGGCGGTTCCCCGGTCGAAGACCCCCGGGTCCGTCTCTTCGAGAATGACCATGCAAGAGGTCTTGATGCGTTTGTCGTCAGTGTCCACGGCTGCCGTCACAAGATTGGCGTAATCCATGTTGGTGATAAAGCGCCCCCGTTTGTCGATTTCCAGCATGGGCTCTTTCCCGTCTTTCCATTCAGCCACACGAACCTTGCCGCAGAGGAGGCCTGTTTCAACGCCTACATAAGGAAGGGGTTCGGTGAGGGCGAAGGCCGCGCGAAGGGTTTTGCGGTTCTCGCCCTCTTTGGCGGGAGCGGCCTGGATCATGTACTTGGCCACTTGTTCAGGCGTTCCGCATTCATGGATCGGAGCGAGACCTAAATTTCCTGCCAGCGACGCGGTAGCGGCACCGCCATCCACCCAAGCCAATTCGAAAGCCACCAGGGCCATTGCCAGATTCTTGGGCCCCCCAAAGAGGCCGCCGTGTTCGGGATCCAGGAAGGCTGCGGTGATTCCCGAATCGTCATAGGCTTTCAATAGAGAGTTTTTGGCTTCGGTCCATTCGTGGCTATTGCGTGCCCCTGCGGCTACTAGCCGAGCCACCGGGCCCCGGGCCACGGAGCGGGAGGATTGCACCAGCATTTGAATGTCGAACCGCTCGGAATACCGCCACTGAATCTGGCGGATGTCATCCCCCGGAAGGGTCTGGAGTACGGGCGCTGGCGCGGTATTCGTGGCTGTCTTCATGGGTGCTCCCTGGTCTAAGATCGAACGGCCAAAAAACAAAGATCGGCACGGCAAGGCATGATATTGGGCCTTCACCACGAAAATTTATGACTAGGGTCATGTTAAAAAAGGGCATGACGCGATGGGACAGGCTTAAATAGGCCAAGTAAATCGAGATATAAATGAGAGAGCCCCGGAGGGATCCGCCGAGGCTCACGGGAAGTTACAACAAGTTACTTGATGATACTCCTGTCAGTGGGACAAGCCGTTTAAGAGCGACCCACCGCCGCCAGGGCCGCCTTTTCAAAACGGGCCAGTACCTCGTCCAGGGGGCCCTCACAGGGAATGCGTTGGAGCCGTCCCTTCTTTTCGTAAAAGTTGACCAGGGGGGCCGTGTCCTTCGTGTAAACATTCAATCGATTTTCAATCGTGGCACGGTTGTCATCCGCCCGTTGGATGACTTCCCCGCCGCACTTGTCGCAGATCCCATCCTTCTTTGGCGCCAACCCCGTATTGACGTTGTAGCCGGTCCCGCAAACCTTGCAGGAGCGGCGCCCGGTCAGTCGTTCGATGAGGGTTTCCCGGCTCACCTCGATCTTCAACACGGCGTCCACGGGCTTGCCCAGTTCTTTTAGAATTCCGTCCAGTGTCTCGGCCTGGGGAATGGTTCGCGGGAAGCCATCGAGGATGAACCCCTTCTCCGCGTCCTTTTGTTTCAACCTTTCCCGCACCAAACCGATCACGACCTCGTCGGGAACCAGCGCGCCTTTTTTCATGAACTCCTGGGCCTTCAATCCCAGGGGAGTCCCTTCCTTGACCGCGGAGCGCAAAATGTCACCGGTGGAAACCTGGGGAATTTGGAATTTCTTAATCAAGACCGCCGAATAGGTTCCCTTGCCCGCGCCCGGCTCGCCCAAAAGAATGAATTGCATGGTCATCTCCTCAAAGGTGGATTCTCCCCCGACAGGCCATAAGTTTAACGGGATTGCCCCCGGGGCCCTTTGACGGAAATCATACTGGGTTCATTTTCCCCAAAGCCTCCTTGGGCGTATGATGCTGGCCATGGACATGGTTGAAACACTCAAGAAAACCGAACTTTTCGGTTCCCTGGCCGAGAATGAGTTGAAAGCCCTGGCCGGGGCCTGCGTGATCCGCAAGTTGAAGAAAGGTGAAATGCTTTTCAGTGCCGGTGACGAATCCAAGGGGCTCTTCGTGATCGCTCAGGGAGTCTTTAGGGCCTATCGGGAAAACCTGGAGGGCCGGGAGCAGATCATCCATACCGAAAAGGCCGTCACCACCATCGCCGAGGTCGCGGTCTTCGACGGCAAGCCCTACCCCTCCACCGTGGAAGCTGCGGAGGATGGCGAGGTCTTTTTTATTCCAACCCGCGATGTTAAAAAACTCTGCATGAGCCATCCCGCTATCGCCCTCTCGGCCCTAAAACTGCTGGCCAAGCGTGTGCGCAAAACCGCCGCCCTGGCCGAATCCCTCTCCCTGAAGGAGGTGGACCAGCGCCTGGCCGCTTATCTTTTGCAGGAGTTCAAAAACCGGGGCGTCATGAAAAAGAACAAGATCAAGCTCCAACTGCCCATCTTTTCGCACATCGCGGCCAGGGTAGGTTCGGTACGCGAGGTGGTTTCCAGAGCCTTTTCGAAATTAGAGAAGAAAAAATTGATATTTGTCGATAAAAAGCACGTGGTCACTTTATTAAACGAAAAGGGTTTGAAGAATTTGGCTGGCGATTAGCAAAAAACGCAGAGGTTATCTGTTTACCGTAGGACCAGCAGTTTCCCAACCCAACGGTTTCCCTGGGACTTCACCACGACATAGTAGAGCCCGTCGGATAACTCTCCTCCCGACTCATCCCTCAGTTTCAAGGTCACGACAATCCCGGGCAGTTGATGGCCGAGGGGTTGGGACATGACTTTGCGGAAGGCTAGAGTAAACACTTCAACCTGCACATCCCCTCCATAGGGCTCATAAAGGCTGACCGTCTCTCCCGTGACCGGGTTGGGGAAAAGCGAAGGTGACGTAGGCGGCGTCAGGGTGATGGTGGGCGTCCAGGTCGGCGGAAGGGTGGCGGTCGGTGTCCCGGTCCAAGTCGGGGTGAGGGATACCGTGAACGTGGGGGTGGGCTGGGAAACAATGATACTGTTCCCCGTTTCCGGCAAACCCGAGAAGGAAACCGGCTGGCCTCCGTTGTTTCCACTGCTGCCGGTGATGCTGGTCACCGACATCTGGAAGCTTCCCGTCGCGGTATTGGTGAAACTCACCTGGATTTGAAGGTTAGCCCCATTGGTGATGACCGCATTTCCCAGGTTCAATACCGCCTGGGTACTGCTGAAGGCCGCCGACGAACCCACCTGGATTCCGTTGAGGTAGGCGACCGACTCCGAAATCCCCGAACTTGGATTTCCTGTTCCGGTATCGTTCAAGACCAAGTTCGTGAGCGTCACCGGCGTTCCGGCGGGATTGTTCAGGGTTTCTTGAAAGGCCACCACGTTTGCGGTCCCGGAAACAACACTCAGGGTTACCGGACTTCCCAAGCCAGTAACGACCGCCGAGGTAGGAGTTGGAGTCAGTGTGGAAGTGGGAGTGCCCGTACTTGTTTGGGTGGGAGTCATCGTCCAAGTGGAAGTAGATGTCCAGGACGGGGTGAGGGTCCAGGTGAAGGTGGGAGTGGGTGTCGAGGTAATGGAAGGCGTAAAGGTAAAGGTTGGCGATAGGGTATTCGTGGACGTGAACGTGACCGTGGGCGTGTAAGTGGGGGTGCCCGTTAAGGTGAGGGTGGGGGTCATCGTCGGGGTGAGAGTGGGTGTCACGGTAGAGGTGTAGGTAGGCGAAAGGGTGTTCGTAGAGGTATTAGTGATCGTTGACGTGTGGGTAGTCGTGAAGGTCGAGGTCACAGTTGGTGAATCCGTCGGAGTCAGGGTCGGGGTAACGGTGGAGGTCGAGGTAGGGGACAGGGTAGAGGTGGGAGTGTTGCTGATCGTAGGCGTGTTAGTTTGCGTGAAGGTTGATGTCACCGTCGGTGTGTTCGTTGGGGTCAGGGTCGGCGTGGTCGTGGCAGTGCTGGTGGGAGAGAGGGTAAAAGTAGGGGACAAGGTCTGGGTCGGTGTATCGGTGATGGTGGGGGTATTGCTCGGAG
>CAZGKT010000014.1:0-75726 GCA_964525605.1 uncultured bacterium | reverse complement strand
ACAGGCGTTGGGGATTCGAGCGGGTGTCGACAAAGACCCCACCGGGCCTAAAGAGAGTTTGATTGGTGGCATGCAGGCTTGTTCCAGAAAAGTCAGGTTGACCCAACACCACGTCCGCCCAAAAATCGCCAGAAGCACCACGAACCGGTTGGACTTGCGCATGAACGGTCGAAGCTAAAAATAAGCCGAAAGATAGAACGGAAAATAAAATAATTAGGAAAAAGTTTTTTTCAACGCGAAGAGGTTCTATTCCCGTCAATCTTGTCATGCCAACCTCTTTACCCATAAATAATCATTTTTTTGATTCAGCTTCGAATTGGCTTAAAGACTCGTCGCGATTTCGTCCAATTGCTTATTGACCTGCGTTTCCTGGTCGGACGTCAATTGGCGTTTGGTGGTTTGTTTCTTCAATTGCATAGACTGATGATGCACGGCCTTTAATTTCGCCATCATTTCGCCGGCTTGATAGCGAGTTAACTTGCCGTTTCTCATATCCGACTGAATTTGCCTTTTAAGCGCCATCCACCTTTTATTTAAAATTTGGGCGCTGGAGTCGGCAGGGGTGCCGAGAGAAGGTTGATGCGCGGAGATTTGCTTCGTTTGGGCCCAAGCTAATCCCATCTGTCCAATCAAACATAATGTCGTTATCCATACGATCCGTCGATTCATCCAGCCCTCCCTGAAATACAATTCCACTCTTGTCATCGAATGACTTTTTCAAAAAATGGCCGAACCGTTTTTATGGCCATATTCCACTCTTTCCCTAGAGCGTCAGGGGCGGGTTTTATTCCAAAAATTTTTGCTTATTTTTTTAAAAAGAGGGTGAGACGTTTTTGAGAGGGATTTACCGATAAAGCGCGACCAAGCTAGCTGACCTTAGATCAATAGACGGATTATTTATGGCTTAATTTGTTAATGAAGAATAACGAACTTTTGAGGACTGATTTTCTCAGACTTTCCTGAATCGTAATTTATAACAACCGAATAGAAATAAACCCCAGTGGCAAAACCAGAAATGGAAAAGGGTGTTGTTTGAACCCCCGTCGATTTGGAATCCGTTACGGTGGCCACTAATTCGGCCTTTTCGTTCCATATTTTCAACAAGACATTTCCGTTTTCTTGCATTTGGTATGAAACAGTGGCTTGGGCGCCCCTGGCAGGCGAAGGATAGACAAAACATTCCTCCAACCCCGAGAGATTGGAACCACTATTAGCCGGCGTTTGAGTGGCGAGCGGTGTCGGGAGACAGTCAATAGGGCCGAATTTCTGCGCATTGGCATTCTGTGTTTCCGAGAGGAAAAAATTCCCGCTCCCGTCCACCGCCACGCCCCCTAGCGCACCATAGTTGGAATTCAGGCACCCCGCCACCTTAGTCCATACTCCTCCCGTCGTGTCAAACACCTCCAATTGGTTCGCTTGTTCCGCCAGATAGGCGTATCTTCCCGTGGCATCAAAGGCAAGTGCGGTGGGAAGCCAGTTGGGCGTGGTATAAACCACACTCATCGGCCCCGCACCTGAATTTGTCCACCAATCCACCCTATTGTTATGTGAATCCGCTACAAATACGTCCGTTCCCCTCACGCAAATCCCAGCCGCAACACTCACCGCGCCGTTACCAAACATCACCGGTGTTCCCGAGAAACCAGGGCCCAGTTTCGTGATTTTCGTCAAATCCAATATGTAAAGGTTCCCCTGACTGTCAAACGTCACATCCGTCGGTTGGTTCAATCCCGTTCGGTAGGCCACCAGCACCGACCCCGTGCCGCTCATCTCGATGACCTGGTTCCCCGTGAAATCCGCCACATAGATATCCCCGGCCGCATCCCCTCCCACCCCAAAGGGATAACTCAGCCCATTCGGGTTCTTCACCGAGTCCACTGCCGTGAACGTCTGGGCGGCTCCACTCCCCACCGGAAACACATCCACCCGGTAATTCCCCTGGTCCGCGACGATCAGGCTCGTTCCTGCGCTGTTCAGTCTAATCCCTCGGCTCCAGTCCATTTGGCTCACACCAGACCCAGCCACTCCCGTCCCATATTCAAAACTCGAGGTTTCACAAGCGCTGCAACTTACGGTCGGGGCCGGGGTTTGGGCTTGAACGCCGGGAATCCAGGTTATCCATAACAAAAACCATAAACCGGCCAGGGCCTTGGTTTGAAATTGGCTTTTTCTTTTTAAAAAAGTGTTCACCCAAGGCTCCTAAGGTGTTTCTGTTTTTAAATTCTTAAGGTGATCGATCAAATCTTGATTATTGGGATCTAACGACAAAGCTTGTTCATAGCACTGGATGGCGTAATCCCTTTTATTCAAGTGCTCGTAGAGGGACGCCAGAGCGATCCATGCCGATTCATCTTTCGGGTTTTCCTGAACGGCTTGGATATATAGATCTGAGGCTTGTTTGTATTTTCCCTCTTTTTCCAATATTTTTCCCGCAGCTACTGTGCTGGTGGGCACATCAAATTGAACCGTCAGGGAATTGGGGATAAGGGTCGCCGGCGCCTGGGACGGTTGGGGGGTCGGTGAAAAGGAGGGCGTGGGAATTTTTATAGGGCTGGGTGTTGAAGTAGGAGAGGATTGGACGGGAGGGGACCCAAACAAATAACCTATGGTCACCCGATGAGAATCCCCCAAATCTCCATAGGGCAAATAGGCGTAATCAAAGAATATGTCACTGAGTTCCAAGCCTATTCCAGCGGTTAGATTCGTAAAGCCCGTCACTGAATTATCTTCTAAAGCCTGTTGAAAACCGGCCTGCAGGTAAAACTGATGGTTGAGGCTGAATTCTAGGCCAGCCTGAAGATAACTCACCGCGTTCGGTTCATAGGTTCCACTCGCAGCCGCCAAGAGGCGGCTTTGGGGAGAAAGTGGAATGGGGCTCGAAAATCCTAATTCAAAGGAAGATTCGGCCGATCCTGCAGAAGTAGATGATAAAAGATTGTTACATGCGGCGCCCAATCGCAATCGGGGACTAAAATCCCACAAGGCCCCTATCGAACCAGACCAGAGAGAACTACCAGAGCCCGCAAAGTTGGATTCATCGAAAAGCATTCTTACTCCCAATGCTAAGCCTCGAGTGACTTCATATCCAAAGCCTGAGGTTGCGTTCCAACGGCTCGCCGTATAGGTTCCGGAGAGGGAGCCAGTTTCATCCCGTCCCTCAAAGGTACCATAATCCAAATAATTGAACCCCAAGCCTAAACCCCAACCATTTCCGAGCGGGATTCCAAAATCAGCCGTTTCCACAAAAGTATTCACTAGCCAAATATCACTAT
This sequence comes from uncultured bacterium, assembly GCA_964525605.1. Taxonomy (GTDB): domain Bacteria; phylum Oederibacteriota; class Muellerivitia; order Muellerivitales; family Muellerivitaceae; genus CAVTWJ01. Next base: position 72,454 of record CAZGKT010000014.1, on the reverse strand, counting down.
TGAATGCAATTTCGCCCCTTTGGAGGGAAGAAAGGCCGGACGGATTTGAGAAAAGAGCGGAGGCATCGTCCGCAACTCCTACAAAAGCCGAACCCATGGCGGAAGCACGGCCAAAAGGATTTGTAATATCAAGTGGGTTTGTCTGACTTGAGCTGGGATTGATTGTTTCCACGGCCAAGCAAAGGGAGGAACAAAAAAAGATCGAAAGGAAAAATAAAAAATAAGTGGGTTGATTCGATTTCATGATATTCCCCAGAGTTAATGGGGCACATTTTATAGCAGGAACCACCGGACCTTTCTAATTTAAATCACTTTAAATCGAACGTCGTCACTGAATATGAATGATTTTCTTCTGGGTTACCGGACCTGACAAAATTTGGATTTGGTAATAGCCCGGAGGGGCTTTCTGTCCGTTTTGGAGTTTTCCATCCCAATCAAACACCCAATTTCCACCTTCTAAATTTCCTTGATAAAGAAGCGCAACAACTATCCCATCCAGGTTTAATACCTGAACGGTGATCGGGCCCGCTTCTGTCCGTTTTACGATGACGGCCAGGCTGGAATAATTCGCATGGGGCTGGGCATCCAGATTAATGGGAGTCGCCACGGCCATGACCGGCTTGGAGGTTGGAATAGGCTTTGGGGTGGGGAAAGGTGTGGCTGTGGGCATTGGTACCGCAGTGGGAGTCGGAATTGGCGGAGGGACGGGCGTGGGAGATGAAATCGCTTGAACGACAGCGGTATAAACATGGTGGATGGCTTGTCGAACCGCCGGCACTCCCGCCGCGAAGGCGGCCGTGGCAGCCAGTCCGGCCCAGGGCAGAACCCAACGGTATAGTTTTCCATTTTGGGAAAAGGGATACTTCAATCGTCCAGACCATTTCGGCTCGGGCAACCGATATTGACGGTATTTTTTTTCGGCCTCTTCGCCAAGGCGCAAAGCGTCCTCGACCGAATTTTCCAGTCTACCGGCCAAATCTTTTTCCTCGGCCTCAGTTAGGTCGGCCTGGAAATATTTCTTGATCGGATCATCCGCCAAGGGACACCCCCTTGCTGGCCCGTAAAATCAAATCACGGAGCGTTTCTTTGCAGCGGGACAAGCGGGACATGACCGTTCCGATGGGAATTTTGAGAAGGTCCGCGATTTGGGCATAACTCTTCCCTTCCTTTTCCCGCAGTTTCAGCAGGCTTTGGCAGGGTTCGCCCATGAGCGCTCTTTGGGTTTCCATCAGATTCAACATATCCTGGCGTTCCTTCTCTTCCCCGGCCCGATCCTGGTGGGTAGAAGCCTGAGGAGCCGCGAAAGCCTCAAGTTCCTCATCCAGACTGGCGACCTGTCGTTTCCTCTGCCGGATCCTTTCGTAACACCGATACATGCAAATACGGTAAAGCCAGTGGTAAAAGCTGGATCGAAATTCAAATTGGGGAAGATGATTGATGGCGGCTATGAGAACGTCATGGGTGATGTCTTCCGCGTCCGGGTCCTGGTAGCCGAGAAGATAAACGCAGGCCTTGTAGAGTTTGTCCCGGTAAGTGTCATAAAAATACCGGTAGGCTTTATCGTCCTTGGCGATGAGCTTTTGGACTAATTCACGGTCATCCAAAGCGGTCTCCTGCAGATGGGCAGCGTATCAGCGCGTCCGTCCGCAGTTTCCCTAACTACTAGAGATGCAGCCGGCTCTTTTATTCCCAAAAATAGATGAGCCCTCAGGAAATCATCCCTTTAGGCTCATTAAAAATGACTGGATAAAAAAAGGCTGGAATAAACCCTTTTTGTTTGGTCAGCCCGCTCCTTATGCCATATTGCCGATGACCGCGGTGGCGAATTCGGAGCATTTCACTTCTTTCGCCCCTTCCATCTGCCGGGCGAAGTCGTAGGTCACGACCTTCTGGCCGATGGTCTTGTCCAGCGCCTTCACGATCAGGTCGGCGGCCTCCTGCCAGCCCATGTACTCGAACATCATGACCCCCGAGAGAACGACCGAACCCGGGTTCACCTTGTCCAGGTTGGCGTACTTGGGCGCCGTGCCGTGGGTGGCTTCGAAAATGGCGTGGCCTGTGACGTAATTGATATTGCCTCCGGGGGCGATGCCGATTCCCCCGACCTGGGCCGCCAGGGCGTCCGAGAGGTAGTCGCCGTTCAGGTTCAGGGTGGCGATCACATCGAACTCATCGGGACGGGTCAGCACCTGCTGAAGGGTGATGTCGGCGATGGAATCCTTGATGACTAGGCCAGCGCCCGGTTTCCCCTCGGGGATCTTACACCAGGGGCCTCCGTCCAATTCCACCGCTCCGAATTCGCTTTTGGCCAGGGCATAACCCCAGTCGCGGAAAGCGCCTTCGGTGTATTTCATGATGTTGCCCTTGTGGACAAAGTTCACGCTCTTGCGTTTCAAACGGATGGCATATTGGATGGCGGCGCGAACCAAACGCTCCGTGCCTTCCCGGGATACGGGCTTGATGCCGATGCCGGAAGTCCGGGGGAAACGGATCTTCTTGACACCCATTTCCTTCTGCAGAAACTCGACGATCTTTTTCGCCTCGGGAGATTCGGCCGGCCACTCGATGCCCGCGTAGATATCCTCGGTATTCTCGCGGAAAATCACCATGTCCACCTTCTCAGGCCGCTTGACCGGCGAGGGGACGCCCTGGTAATACCGCACCGGGCGCAGGCAGACATAAAGGTCCAACATTTGGCGCAGGGCCACGTTGAGGGAACTGATCCCGCCGCCCACGGGGGTCGTCAGGGGGCCCTTGATGCCCACCAGGTATTCCTTGAAAGCCTCGGTCGTATCCGTGGGAAGCCACTCTTTGAACTTGTCAAAGGAGGTCTGGCCGGCGAAAACCTCAAACCAGGATATTTTCTTTTTTCCCTTGTAGGCCTTCTCCACCGCCGCATCCAAAATGCGAACCGAAGCGCGCCAGATATCCGGGCCGGTCCCGTCCCCCTCAATGAAGGGAAGCACCGGGTTATCCGGCACATTCAAGACCCCGTTTTGAATGGAAACTTTGTCGCCTTTCGGCGCTTTGACGTCTTTGTAAGTGTAAGACAAGGAAATCCTCCCCTAAAAAACGATGATGAGTCCGCATGATGAAACGGAAAAGAAAAACGTTGGCAGTTTAAAGCGGTGGATATGAAGCGTCAAGAAAGACAGGGCCGGACTCCGAACTTCATGGAGTCATGAGAAAACCGCCGAAGGGTTGAGAAAGGTTCTCAGGTTGACGAATCGGAAAGGTGCCGAAAGTCCTCACCGCGCAAGTTGTACTTTCGCATTTTTCGTTGGAGCGTCTTTTGGCTCAATCCCGCCAGGAGAGCCGCGTCCTGAAGCTTCCCCTTTGTTTTCGCCAATGCGTCCACCAGATAGCCTCGCTCGGTGGTATCGAGCAGATCATCAAGTTTTTCTCCAACGCACGGAACAATTCCTACATCCAGTTTCTCAATTTGGGGTCCAGCGGCCATCAGGCAGGCTCTCTCAATCTGGGTTTCCAGTTCTCTCAGATTGCCCGGCCAGGGGTAGGTCATAAGCTGGGAAAGGGCCGCCGGTGATAGTTTTTCAGCCGGTGAACCCGTTACCACGCGATAAGTCTCAATGAAATGCTGGGCCAGAAAGGGCAGGTCCTGGGGCCTCTCTCTTAAGGAGGGAAGGCGGAGTGCCCGGGAAGCGAAACGGTTGAACAAGTCCAGGCGGAAGGTTTCCTGGTGAACCAGTTGATCGATATCGCACCGAGTACCCGCCACGACCCGAGGGGTCTTGGGGCCAGCCGGTTGGGTTAAAAGGGACGCCATTTTTTTCTGGCAGGCCTCGCCCAGGTTTCCAATCTCATCCAGGTACAGGGTACCGCCTGAAGCCTTTTCCCAGGACCCGCCCGCCCCGAACAGTCCCTCCAGAAATTCGCCTCCCGCGTTCTCGACGCAATGGAACACATGGAAGGGGGCTTCCGCCCGGCCCGAGCGCTGGTGGAGCGCGCGAGCGAAAGATTTTTTCCCCGTTCCCTTCTCTCCCTGCAATAGCACGGGCCAATCGTCGTCGGCCCAGTGGGCCATCTGTTCGAACACCAGTTGGAACCTTTTGTCCCGACTGGTGATCTTGCCGGCATTCTGGGGCAAGGGCGCTCCCTTGGAAAGCGCGGTGATATCCTTCACCACTTCCACGACGTATTCCACGGTCTTATGGGAAGCATCCCAGAGGGGAAAGATGGAAACCTGGAAATCGCGGTTGACGCCCCGGGTCGCCAAGGTGGTGTAGCCTTGGTGGGGGTCGCCCGTCTCAAAAACCTTCTTGGAGTTACAGAAGAAACATTTTTCAGCGAAACCGTAAAAAGCCTGGTGGCAAGGAAGCCCCCGAAGCTCATTGAGGGTTTTACCTAAATTTTGGCGGGAGAGACTGTTGGCAAAGACCAACCGGAATTGCCGATCGATAATTTTTACCGATTCGGGCATACCATCCAGGACCTCCCGAAGAAAAGGGGCCTTGGTGTAAAGGGCTGGGGGACGGAAACGGCGGGGGCTCAAGCCGGTTCCGTCTTAAGGGGACGCGCGCCCAAAAATTTATTTAATTTTTCGAAAGCGTCGGCGGAAGGGGCGCCGCCTCGATTTTCTCGGCTGCGGCGGGTGCGACAAATTGCTTGAAACGCTTTTTCATATCCAGAAGGTCCTTCCGGATGGCCGAAAGTTTGTCGGCCAATTCCTGCTCCTCGCCGAAAACCTCAATGGCCTTTTCCAGATGCTTCAGGGATTCCTGCTGGAGGGATACCTCTTTTTGCAGAAGGGCTTGGAACGAGGCGGCCTCAACCGGTTCCGTCAGTGGACCTGTCACAGACAAGGTGACCGGGATCCCGGTCAAGTCATACAGGGTTTTCACAATGGCTTGGTAATGCTTTTGGGCCGAGGCAATCAGCTGCCAGAGGACCTTGACCGAATTTTCATCTTCCTGGCCCACCGTGGAGGTGGCGGCGGAGAGGATCATCAACCGGCGGTAGAAAAGATCCAGGACCTGGAACAGGATGGCGGCCTTGCGGAGGGTGATCTTGCTGATGTGGGTTTTGGTGTTGAGGAGCACTTTCACTTCGTTGATCTTCGTTTCGCATTGCTCCAGAAGTTCGCGGTTGGCACGGGCATCCCGCGGGCTGATGCGAAGGGCCCGGCTGGCGAGGTGTTGAACGTTCCTTCCTAAAGACTCGACCGTCTCGATCAGTTGAAAAAGCGAAAAATAAAAATTCATGGCTGCTCCCCTATCTTTTGGACCTTACTTGGTTCTGCTTCAAAAGGCTTACTTTGTAGGCCAAAATGTTCTTGAGCAGAAGTATAGCTCTTGTACCTGTGATTTTGTAAAAATAAATGATAGAGCAACAAATAACATTAAATTATAAGGATAATTAACATATAATTAATTGTCGGATAAATATATCGCTTTTTAAAAAAGGTCATATATGTCTTATATGTGTCAAAATTTACACTCATTTAACAATTATCTTATCTAGGCTACCTAGTAACCATTGAAGGCTTTTGGCGAAACTCGGGGTCTTCCACGGCTAGCCATCATCACGGAGAGGTGCCCCATGCTCAAAGAAGGTTCCAAAGCCCCGGATTTTTCGTTGGAAAACGAAAAGGGAGAGAAACTTTCGCTCAAAAACTTTAAAGGCAAAAAGGTCGTGCTTTATTTTTATCCCAAGGATATGACACCCGGATGCACCCAGGAAGCCTGCGACTTTCGGGATAACTGGGAAAGGGCAAAAAAGAAAGGCGCGGTCGTGTTAGGTGTCAGCGCGGACCCGGTGGCAAGACACCAAACCTTTATCAAGAAATATGAGATTCCCTTTTCCCTGCTCTCGGACGAGAAAAAGGAAATGTTGAAAGACTACGGCGTCTGGCAGAAAAAGAAATTCATGGGGCGGGAGTTCATGGGGATTGTCCGATCCACCTTTCTGATCGGCAAAACCGGCAAAATCGAAAAAATTTGGAGCCCTGTCAGCGTGAAAGGTCACGTGGAAGAAGTGCTGGAAGCCCTATAGGTTTTCCCGGCTCGGTCCCACCCGCCTCCGCTCGTCGGTGATGGGAATATAATCGAGCTTCACATCCCCCAGAACTTGGCATTGGCACGCCAACCGCCACTTCGGCTGGGCTTTGATGGTGGTGAGTGTTTGCCTTTCACGCTCCGTGGGAGTGGAAAGATTTTCCCATCCTTCTATTACTTCCGTCAGGCAGGTGGCGCAGACCGCGCGCTCACATCGGTATTGGATGGGAAGGTCAAAGCGAAAGGTTGCGTCCACCAGGGTGTCGTCGATGTCCACTTCTCCGGTCTGCCCCGTTTTCGGAAATAGGATTTTGGCTTTGGGCGTTTCCGTGCTCATAGGTTTCCCTTCCCGCTGACCGGTTCCCACCCTTTTCGACCCGCATTGAAAGCGGATGGGGGGCGGCCTACAATGCGGTAGAGCTTCTTCAAGGAGGCGTTATGGTTTTTCTTCGTTTTCTTCACCTGTTCACCTTCGTTTTTTGGTACGGCACCCTTCTTTATTTTACTTTCATCCAGGCGCCCGTTCTTTTCAAGACCCTGCCCCGTGAAGTCTTCGGCCTGGTTCAAAGCAAACTCTTCCCGCCTTTTTATTGGATCAGCTACCTCAGCGGCACCCTTTTAATCGTTACCTATCATTTTCTCAACCCGACCAAACCCAATGACCCCAAGGACTGCGTCAAGATCACCGCGCTTTACCTGATGCTCCTGCTTTCCCTGGCCCAGGGAATGTGGATCGGCCCCAAGACCGCCCAGCTCAGGTTGGACCGCATCGCCGCCGAGGATTCCAAGGATACCGCTAAAGTCGAAATCTTGAACCGGGAATTCGGCAAAGCCCATGGCATCTCCAGCCTGCTTAACCTTTTGGTGATCCTCTCCGGCTTGGTCTATCTCATTTATTACAACCTGAGGCCGGCCGCCTCCCCTTCCTTGATGCAAAAAATATTTGGATAAGTGAGCCGCTTCTCAAGAAGATGAGCTAAGTTTTCTATTCACTATTTACGAGTGTACCCTCATGAAACGCATCAGTTTCGTCGATCTTCTGAGAAGTCTCTCCATTGCCGTCGTTTTGGCGACCCATTTGGGGCGCCACCATATCACGCAACCTTCCCCCTGGCCGATTTTACAAACCCTCTGGTTCAAGATTTGGGAAAACGGCGCCACGGGCGTCATGATGTTTTTCGTTATTTCGGGGTTTCTCATCACGCGGCTCTTGGCATCGGACGCCGGGGGGCTTTATCGTCCAAATTTCCGGCGTTTTTACGTGCGCCGCATCGGTCGATTATTTCCATTGCTCGGCGTGATTTGTCTTCTCGGTTTGGGAATCGCCTGGTGGGGACCCGATTCCGGAACCCATCGGTTTGACTATTGCTTCTCGCTCCCCCCCTATCCTTACAATCTGTTTCTAGGCGGCTCCATCGCCAGTTTTTCGGTGAATTGGTTTCAAAGATTATTACCCCAGCTATCCATTGGACAGCATTGGATTAATTTATGGTCTCTTTCGGTGGAGGAACAATTTTATTTCTGTTATCCCTTCGTTCTCAGCATGTTGGCTAACAAAAGAAACCTGGTCTCTTTTTTAGCGGCACTCATTCTTCTTCCCTTGTTATTAGCCGTCTTCATCGTGATCTGTTTGCATCAGGATTCGATTTTTCTCAAATCCATTACTCCCTATGCTTCCATCGCGACCGGATGTCTGGCCTATCTTGCCTGCGAACAGTTTCATAAACGATTGGAACAATATCCGAAAATTTGCTGGATCTTTTTAGGAGCCGGATTCTTTCTCACCGTTGCCACCTACTCCCACTATTATTACAAGGCTGATTTCACATGGATCGCTTTAGGGCCCACCCTTTTTGATCTCGGTGTTTTTTTACTTATTCTCGGAGGTATCCATCTTGATGTTTTTGAAACCAAAAACTGGCAGCCTTTCAGCCTGCCCGGCCAGTTGAGTTACGGACTGTACCTCCTTCATATCGCCGTCCTCTTTTTACTGTGGCCGTTACTGGTCGGGATCAACGATTTCGTGGCCTTTGCGTTTTTTTCCTTGGCGACGATTGGGATCGGATGGCTCAGTTATCATTTTTTTGAACGACCTATGAACACATGGATTCGAAAAAGATTCGGCCCTCGCGAGTTGAAAGATTGAAAAAAGACTTCAACCACTTCCTTTTCTGGATTCTGCCTCTTTGCGGAAGTCTCAACCTCGCGCTGACATCCTGCGCCCACGTCCCCAGCCGAAATTTCACGGGACTTTTCTATTCCCAGTGGGATTCCCGCGATCCGGCCGGTATGGAACAAACCTTGAAGGATTGGAAGACCCTCGGCGCCCCCGATCCTGAACTTCCGGTCGCGGAAGGTTATCTGAAGTGGTTTCAAGCCTTTTCCGGGCCCCAAGGCACCTCACCTTCTACTGCCCTTCCGCTCCTGCGTTATCCCCATCGGGAGGAAGCCTTTCGACCCAATCAATGGAACCCCCAAGATCTTCTGGACGTCGAAATCGCCTGGCATGACACTCTTCAAACCCAACCCGACCGCCTCGATGTGATCCTCGAACTCATCCGGGTTGAGCAGACCATCGGGCGGTTCGAGGCCCAGTATTCGCTTCTGGCTCGAACCCTGCAGAGGATCGACCTGCAAGAGGGGTCTTTCCAATGGGTTCCAGGCCGGCCGATGCCCGATTCCCCCACCCGTCTGCTCTCGGCCGAACTATTGGAATCGCAAGCTTTTTGGTTCAGCCGAGGGCCGGAAGGATTGGACCGGGCTTCCCGGCTGGCCCGTTTGGCCATGACTTTCCATGAGGAGGATCCCCTTCCCTACAACGCACTGGCCGTCTACCACCAGGCTCAAAATAACCCTCGTCATGCCTTGAAATACCTTATCTACGCCCTCCACAGAGATGAGGGCAATTGCATGGTGTTGGGTAACATCGGAAGGCTTCTTTCAAGCATTGGGAAAAGAAGAGAGGCGAGAATATATTTTAAAAAGGTTCTCAAACTGGATAAGGATGCATTTGAAACGATGGAAGCGCGACGCTATCTGGGAAAGAGAGGGGGGTAAATGATTATGCGGGCGGTGCCTGGGTCCGGCGTCGTTCCTCGTCGATATACCGGGTAGCCTCGTTGAATCCATAGGCCGGCGCGTCGGTCAGGGCCTTGAGATCGTTGGTCTTGCCGATCTTTTCGTAATATTCCATCATCCCCGCTAAAACCAGCATGAGGAAAAAGAGGGTCGGTTCGCCCATCGTCCTGATAAGGTATTGGAGGAAAAAAATAGCGGTAGCGGGATAAGTATGGCCCTCATCCCCCAGCGGCAAAATTAATTCGGCCAAACGACCGTCCTCTTCCTGAATCAATTTCAGGATAACCCCGCGTTCGGCTTTTTCAGGAATAGCCGGTAGAAGTTCCTGATCCTTCCCCAGAATGACGGGTCGAAAAAGACCTTTGGGATTGACCGTGTCGCCCATGGCCTGTTGCAGGTAACCCAAAAGAATGGAAACCTGCTTATTCTCCCCCAGAAGGAAAAACAATCGGGCCAGGGCCAGGGTGAAAAGCTGGATTTCGTCCCGCTCCCGGGCGATAACATCCGTCTCCCCCGTCTGGTAATCCACGTAAGCTTTGAAGGGGGACGCGAACACCACCCGCGCTACGCCAATTTCCCTGGTTGCGGGGCCGCTCATTTCGACTCGCTTTTACTCAGTACTTGGGGACCGACGAATCGACCTGGTCGCTCCAACCCAGGATTCCCCCCGCCACGTTGACCAGGTGGGGAAACCCCTGTTGTTTCAAAAAATCGATGGCCTTCTTGCTGCGCACCCCGCTTTTGCAGTGAACCACAATTTCCTTTCCCTTGTGCTTGTCCAATTCATGAAACCGGTTGGGCAGTTGGGAAAGCGGAAGAAGGGTTGACCCTTTGATGTTGGCGATCTCATATTCATTGGGTTCGCGAACATCCAATAGGAAAAAATCCTGTTTCTCATCCAGTTTCACCTTCAGTTCCAGCGCCGTGATTTCGTCTTTTCCACTCACCTTGACCTCCTGGGTCTGGGTCTCTTCCACCCGCATGCCGCAAAACTGCTCGTAATCAATTAGCTCATGGATCGTGGGGTTTGTTCCGCAAATGGGGCAGGCCGGATCCTTGTGCAGTTTGAGCGTTCGGAACTGCATATCGAGTGAGTTATAAATCACAAACTTGCCGATGGCAGGCTTGCCGATGCCCGTGATGAGTTTGATGGCTTCCGTCGCCTGGATGGCCCCGATGGTTCCCACCATGGCGCCCATGACCCCGCCCTCGGCGCAGGAGGGAACCTCTCCCGGAGGGGGAGGCTCGGGATAAAGACAACGATAGCAGGGCCCCTCGGGCGTCTTGAACACCGTCATCTGTCCCTCAAAACGGAAGATGGAACCATAAACATTGGGCTTGCCCTGCAGTACGGCGGCGTCGTTAGTCAGATAGCGGGTAGGAAAGTTGTCCGTCCCGTCGATGATCATGTCGTAATCTTTCAAGATGCCCATGATATTGTCGCTCTTCAAGGCCACTGCGTAGGTATTCACCTTCACGTCCGGGTTCAAGGCCTTCAGCCTTTTGGCGGCCACCTCCACCTTGGGTTTGCCCACGTCCTCCGTAGTGAAAAGTACCTGGCGCTGCAGGTTACTGGCATCCACCGTGTCAAAATCAACCAGACCTATCGTTCCCACCCCCGCCGCGGCCAGATAGAGGGAGATTGGACAGCCGAGGCCTCCCGCCCCGACCACCAAAACCTTGGCTTCCAAAAGTTTCTTTTGTCCCGTCACCCCGACTTCGGGGAGAAGGATATGTCGTGTGTAGCGTTTGATTTGGTCTTGGCTTAAATTCATGGAATTCTCCCCGGAAGCTTCTAAAATTCGGTCCAACGACAGCAACAGGAAAAGCATGATAGGGTGGGGGGCAAGGTCAAATCAACCCGCTATCATTCCCCGACCAATAAGAAGAAGATCGACTGGCCTTTTTTTCTTTGAACCTGTAGCAAAACATAAAGCAAAAGCAATTTTCACCGCCAAGACGCCAAGGTCGCCAAGAAAGACAAACAACAATCAGGAACTAAAGAATTATATTAGTTATATCTTCGCTGTTTTTGGCGGACTTGGCGTCTTGGCGGTTAAATGGGTTTTGTTAGAGACTCCAAATGCTTTTTCAACAACTCCAGGGTTTGGGTAGTCCGGCGACGATGGGTAGCGATCCCTAAGCCGAGAGAAAAATAAATCCATGCCCAAAAACCCTTGGGTTCCACCTTCATCCAATAAAAGGAGACCCGGCACCCCTTTTCAAGGGGGGTCACTTCCATCGCCGCCCTTCCCGATAACGCCGAACCGATATATTCCATATATATGCGCCGGGGCGGTTCCAATCCTGTGATGCAATAGCTGAAATGCGCCGGGGGAAATGCACCCTCGATTTCAAATAAAATGTCCTGTCCCAAAAAGGCCTGGGCACCTCCCTGCCATTTCATTTTCAAACCCGGCCGCCAGCGGGATCTTTCTTCCCAATCCGTCAGCGCCTGGTAAGCCTTTTCAGGCGAGCTCAAAATCTCAATTTCATCCTGGCTTTGGTAATTCTTCAAACACCGCTCCTCGTACGATCACCCATGCGAAAGAACTGTAAAAACTTCATGCTTTTAGGATGAACTATTGAATTTGGCAAGACGCGTTGTTATTTTAACTGAAAATGAATATCACCATAAAAGAACTGCAAGAAAAACAATCCTTAACCTCCCTTTCCCCTCAGGAAATTCGCGAGCTCATCTGTGAGCTCTGCCATCATTTTTACAACCTGGGTTGGGCCTCCGGCACCGGAGGAGGCATTTCCGTAAGGGATGAAAACCATATCTACATGGCCCCAAGCGCCGTTCAGAAGGAACGATTGAAACCCGCAGATATCTTCGTTCTCGACCTGGAAGGCCAAATTCTCCAGGAATCAGGCCGGGACCTGAAGCTTTCCCAGTGCGCACCCCTCTTCATGCACGCCTACAAACAACGCCATGCCGGGGCGGTTTTGCACAGCCATTCGCTCAACGCCGTTATCGCCACTGAGCTTTTCGACAAGCAATTCACCATTAGCAATCTGGAAATGCAAAAGGGACTGGACGGTTACGGGGCCTTTGACACCGTGAATGTACCCATCATCGACAATACGGCTTACGAATGTGACCTGGCCGATTCCCTCGGCGAAGCCATCCGCAACAACCCCAAATCCTACGCCGTGCTGGTTCGCAACCACGGGGTCTATGTTTGGGGAAAAAATTGGCAGCAGGCCAAGACCCACGCCGAATGCTACGACTACCTCTTCGCCGCCGCCGCTCGACGCAAACAATTGGGGATCGCGAACGATTAATAGTTACAAGTTTTTAGTTAAGGGGAGGAAGAGATGAAAGCAATCTGGATCGACACGAACAAGGAAATCACGCCCAAGGAGCTCAACGCCCAGGGCGTCACCTACGAGCAATTCGAGACCGACGAGGCCAAATACAAAGGACCGCTGGAAGCCCTCATGCAAGAAAGGGGCTATGTCACCATGGATCAGGTGAAGATGTGGAAAGACATGCCCAACTTCGACGCCCTCTGCCAAAAGTTCGTGGGCGAGCATCTGCATACCGACGATGAGGTGCGTTTTGTTCTGGCCGGCTCGGGCGTGTTCGAGATCCGCAGTCTGGATGACCGCTGGATGAAGGTGACCGTGGACCCCAGCGATTTTATTTTGGTGCCCGCCAACCGTTTTCACCGTTTTTACCTGACCGAAGAAAAAAATATTCACTGCGTCCGGCTCTTCAAGGACCAATCGGGCTGGACCCCCCTCTACCGGAAGGACCTGGAAGCCGCGGGTGCTACTTCATAAAGGGTCTTCACGCTTTACCTCGGAGGCTGGATTTTCCAGCCCCTTTTTTTATGTCCCTGGTTCTTCCCACAAATGAAGTGACTATAATGACGTGGCTTTCATCAACCTATTTCGCAGGAAGCCATGCCCGAATTTATTTTAACGCCTGAACAAAAAACAATTCCTACCGCTCACTCCCTTCTAGAACAAATCCACAAAATGGGCTTCCCGGTGGAAATCAACGTGAAGGGTCGGCCTGAAAACTGGGAAGACCTCCGCTTTCATCAACCCGGCCCCCCGGACGTGGAATGTCTGGTTTCTTATGATGGCGGGCAAGGCCGATACACCCTTCAAGTTTCTTCCGACGCGCCCCCCAAGGCCTACGATCTTCAGCTTTCCCTTGTCGAACTTCTCCTCAAACTTCTAGGCGGCCAGGTCGACAACCGCTTTACCCGGGAAAGATTCACCGCCGGTGAGTTTATGAAAAAAATGACCCACCACCGGGTCGCCCAAAACAATCCCTGGGATCTCTTCTGGCTTGGCTTTTCCTGGATCGTCGTCGCATTCGGAGTTTTTCTTTCCTTTTCTGTCCATCCCGAATTGAAGGGCGTCGTGCTTTCTATCGTGGTCTTGGCCTTTCTGAGCGCCTCGGGTTTAACTTATACCCGCTTCAAGAGCAAATGACCCCGGCGGAAACCACCCGCCTCTTAAAACAAAAAGCCCAAGAGCTTGGTTTTGAACTTTCCGGGGCCACCCCCGCCGTCCCTTCCCCTGATTTTCCTTATCTATTGGATTGGCTCGCCAAAGGCTACGCTGGTGAAATGGGCTATCTGGAACGCCGAAAAACTGAGCGGGGCAACCCCCAGCTTGTTCTCCCCGGCGCTAAATCCTTCTTCTGTGTGGCCTTAAGCTACAACCCCCAAACCGAACATTACCCCCTGCTGGAGAAGCACTCCATTTCTTGTTACGCCTGGGGCCAAGATTACCACAAGGTCTTGGGCGAAAAGCTAAAGACCCTAACCGATTATCTTTGTGAAACCCTTTGTCCCGGCGCCCGGGCCAAGTGGTATGTGGATACGGGACCGATATTGGAACGAAGTTATGCTGCCCAAGCTGGTTTGGGCTGGATCGGCAAGAACACCTTGCTCTTAAACTCCAAATTCGGTTCTTTTTTGTTCTTGGGAGAAGTCCTGACCGATTTGGAACTGGTCTATGACGAGCCCATGGACAATCTTTGCAAGACCTGTACCTCCTGTCTGGACGCCTGCCCGGTTGGCGCTTTGGAAGAAGCCGGTGTCCTGAACGCAAATAAATGCATCAGCTATCTCACCCTCGAACACCGTTCAGATTTCAAAGGAAAGGTGGACTTGCATGGATATATGGCTGGTTGCGACCTCTGCCAAACCGTTTGCCCCTACAACGCCAAAGCACCCTCAAGGCGAGAGGTAGCCTTTGCTCCTCGGCCTGAAATATTGGTATTAACTCAGGAAAAAGCTTCTCAAATGCCGGAAGTGGATTATAGGAAATTCGTCGATAACAGCGCGCTGGAAAGAATCAAATATCCGATGTGGAGAAGAAATACAGTTTTATAGTTATTCCGGAAAGTTTAGCTTCGGGATGGTGCTTTCCGGCACATGCTGCATGCCATGCGCCCCGGCTTTTCGGATGGTTTCGAAGAATAGCCCGAAATCTTCCTTCAGCTTTGAGATACTCAGCCCCAAATAGTTATCAGGTAGATGATTCCATTTGGCCAATGCCTTCTCATACATTCCGATGGCGCCCGGCCAATTGCCGTTCTTGTAGTGGTGAACCCCCACCGAGGCCTGGATCAGGGCCTGATAGTGAATCTTGTCCAGCCCTTCTACCTTCATCCAAAGGTCCTCAATCATCTCGTGGCACTCGAAATAGCATCCACTGTTAAATAGGCGGATTCCCTCAAGATATTCATGTTGGTACTTGGCGCGCTCGTCTGCGGCCCAATCCTTTTTCATCACTTCCTCAATGAGGGTCTGGTCTGCTTCGGGAAAGTTGTATTTAGGAAGGTCTTCGGGTTTCACCCAGGCAAAATCAGCTACATCGATCTTCTGGGGTGTGCCGCTTTTAAGCCCGCAAAGGAAGATATTCAAGCGAACCCTGCGATTGGGGTATTCGTAATTGACGATCTTATAGAATTTCTTGATAGAGACTTCAATGCCCAGTTCTTCCTTAAGTTCCCGCACCACGCATTGTTCGAGGGATTCGTTGGGCTCTTTCTTACCACCGGGCAATTCCCAGTAACCCCCAAAAGAATCTTCGGGTTTTCGCTGGGAGATCAGGTAAAGGCCGTTTTCATAGATCAGGGCCGCGCCGACTTCTAGAGGAGGTTGATGAGGGTTCATAGGTGAAATGTACCTTAAAGTGGTTAATGAACCAACGGAAACATCAAGATTTTTACCGCAGAGACGCCGAGTAAAGCTTGTTTTTTAATTCGGCTAAAAATTAAATCTTTCTTCGCGTCTTGGTGCCTTCGCGGTGGATTTGTGGTTGGTTCTTTTTCCATCGGGTTCGTCTTTTCGTTTTCTGGAACGGCATTTTCCCTTTTTCTTCGGGAGGAGGCAGAGTTTCGCCCGCGATCAGGCGGGTCTTTCGTTCTTTCGAGATATTTTTAACCTGATATTCACGCCGAAGGGCCGTGGAATAGTTCCCCTCGGGCTCCTGAAAAACCAACCGCACTGGTCCATGGGCGGCGGTGTATTTGCTTCCCTTGCCCGAATTATGGGTCTCGATGCGCTTCTCAACATCCTTGGCGATGCCCGTATAAAAGGTCCCATCGGCGCATTCGGCGATGTACAAAGACCAGTTATCCGCCGACGGCTGTGAGCGTTTGGCTTTGTCCAAAAATCCCTTCTTGGGACTAATCAATAAACACAACCTCACCAACTGGGGGGATCAACTTTTTTTCCTCGCCCTGTTTCAAGAACTCCCTCACGGCTTTCTTACCTTCCTCGCCCATGTTGACAGTCCGGTCATTCACCCACATTCCGACGAACCGGTCTGCCACGTCCCGGGAAAGGCCCCGACCGAATCCCAGAGCGTAATCCAGGGCTTCCGCGCGGTAGGCCAGGGAATACTCGATCGACTGTTTAAGGTGCTTGGAAACTTTCTTCTTTACATCCGGGGCCAAATCCTTGCGGATGGCGTTCAAACCCATGGGAAGCACCATGCCCGTCTTCTGAAACCACCATTCACCCAGTTCCAATATCTTGTGCAGGCCTTTTTCGTGGTAGGTCAGCTGGCCCTCGTGGATCAGTAACCCCGCCTCCACTGTTCCCTTGATGACCTCGTCCATGATGTGGTCAAAATCAACGACCACTTCCACGAAATCGGGCAGGCAAAGCTTCAAGGCCAGGTAGGCGCTGGTGAGTTTGCCCGGCACGGCGATTTTTCGACCCTTGAGTTGTTCAATGGTCATGGCCTCCGTGGCCACCACCATGGGCCCGTAGTTGCGGCCAATGCTTCCTCCGTGGGTCAAAACATCGTATTTGTCCTTCACATAGGCATAGGCATGGGCCGAGATGGCCGTCACTTCCATTCGCCCTTCCCGGGCCCAGTCGTTGAGGGTTTGGATATCCTTCAATACGTGCTCGTACTCAATTCCCTCGGTGTCCAATTTGCCCTTGGCGAGGCCGTAAAACATGAAGGCATCGTCGGCGTCGGGACTGTGGGCGAGACGGATGTGGGTCGGCATGAAAACACCTTTCCATTCGGTTCTATTTGGCTGGCTTTGTTTTTTATCTTCTCGGCCAGAGAGGGTTTTTGCAAGAAGGTTTTTGGACCGAATACGGGGTTTCGACACAAAAAAAGCTCCCAGGTTTATCCCTGGGAGCTTTGGGAATAGGGACTTTTATCCCTCAGTTCACTGTGACCGTGCCCGCCATGGCCGTGCAGTCGGTGGACCCGCAAGCGGTCGCGCTGCAGGTTCTCGCGTGGTTGCCGCAGTGGAAATAGTAGGTGCCCGCCGCGGGGAACACGTAGGTGATGGGACCGCTGGTGGTTCCGCTGACGGTGACTCCTCCGACCACGAGACAGCTGGTGGAGCCATTGTCAAAGTAAAGCGGATGGGTGCCGTTGGCGGGCAAAACGATCGTGTCGCCCACATGGGCGGTAAGGCTCAAGGACCCGCCGGTCACCGTGGTTCCTCCGCTGGCCGTGTAGATGAACCCGCTGGCTGAAATGCTGGTGGCAACCGAAGCCGTTGACACCGTAATAGTGACGGGAGCGGCCGTCGAGGTGACGGTCGGGGTAAAGGTTCGGGTGAAGGTGATGGTCGCGGTAGAGGTTATGGTGGAGGTGAAGGTAATCGTAGGCGTGTTGGTTTGCGTAGGACTGTTGGTAGTCGTCGCGGTTGAAGTGGATGTGGGCGTATTGGTCGCCGTGGGTGTCGAAGTACGGGTGGAGGTGGCGGTTGACGTCGAGGTGGAAGTAGCGGTAGAGGAGACGGTTGGGCTGTTCGTTTGGGTATAGGTGGGAGAAAAGGTCGAGGTGGCCGTAGGGGTAAAGCTCGACGTCAGGGTAGAGGTAATGGTTGGGCTAGAGGTTGCCGTGAATGTCGGGGACGTCGTGGATGTATGCGTGGGTGTAAATGTCAGCGTCACCGTCAATGTGGGGGTGGGGGTAGACGTGGGTGGAACCGTATTGGTCACCGTAGGGCTAAATGTCGTTGTGGGAGTAAAGGTGGTCGTGAAAGTACCGGTCACCGTGGAGGTCGATGTCCAAGTTGAAGTTGTCGTCAGGGTTGAGGTGACCGTTGGGCTATCGGTGATCGTCGGGGAAAAAGTGGCGCTGGGGGTAAAAGAAAGCGTCAAAGTGGCGGTAGGCGTAAAAGTGCTGGTGATCGTGCTTGTCGAGGTGGAAGTATAGGTATCCGTTGGCGATAGGGTGACGGTGGGGGTATCCGTGATGGTGGGGCTGTTGGTGGGAGTGAAAGTCAGGGTGACGGTAGAGGTAACCGTTGAGGTATCGGTCGGAACCAGGGTATTCGTGGAAGTCGGGATGGAGGTAACGGTGAAAGTCCCGGTCGAAGTAGGCGTGTAGGTGATTGTCGGCGAAAAAGTGGAAGTTCCTGTAGCGGTGGAAGAAAAAGTGGAAGTGGGGCTAAAGCTAGACGTAGGGCTCAAGGTTGGCGTTGAACTAAAGGCTGAAGTGGATGTGGCCGTAGAGGTCGGGGTATGGATGAGGGTAGCGGTTGAAGTCGGCGTGCTGCTAAAAGTGGATGTTCCTACGATGGCCGTCGCTGTAGGGTTCGATGGATGTGAGGGACTTGTGGGGGATGTTTCGGAAGGGCGTGAACAAGAATAGGCCCAAAACCCGCCCAATAATAAAACGGCTAATCTAAAAGCTCCCCTGGACCTCACGGAAGACTCCTCTCAAACAAGTTAATCATTTCGCATGGCATTAACTAATAGGGGAAGCTTCGAGGATCGGTTACCCAAACACAAAAAAAATTCAGGCGGGGAGAGGGTCCAATAGGGCCGAAAGTACCTTTGTTTTATCGGTTAAATCGGCAAAGAGGTAGTCAGGGGATTCAGCCTGAAGCTGTTCAAGCGTGTAATTACTGGTCGCGACCGCGATCGTGCGGACCCCCAGGGGCTTGCCGCATAACACATCGTTGGGGGTATCCCCGATGATCACAATTTCTTTGCCTTTAAATTCCTGTCCGGTCAAACGCTTGGCCTCGGCCACGGCCCGGGGAGGCAGGTCCGCCCTGATTTTGGTTCCGTCCCCAAATGCCCCCAAGGTGAAATAGCGGTTCAGTTTATGGGTTTCCAGTTTCCAACGGGCACCCTCTTCAAAATTTCCGGTCAATAAACCCAAAAGTAATTCTTTTCGGGTTTCAAGATCAGCCAGCAATTCCTTGATCCCGGGCTTTAACTGCACATGTTGGGGACCCTTCACCTTGTCCCGAAGGCTTCTCAAATACCTTCTTTGAATCTGGGGCATGGCCTTGTTGAAATCTTCTTCGGAAACATTATTTCCATCCAAAAGTTCCCAGATGATCTGGGGATCGGTCTTTCCCCCCGCGCGGTAACGGGAAGCGTCTATTTTCACCGGGATATTCATTTCCCTAAAGGAGACTTCTATGGCGCTGGTAAAAGGCTCTTCCCAACCCTTGCGGTAAGTACTCAAAAGGGTTCCGTCGATGTCAAAAAGCACTAGTCGGGTGTGGGTCATAAGGTTTTCCAATTACTCCTTGAGGATCGATCCATCGGTGAAAACAATCATCCGGGGATACCAAACCTGCCGCATCTGATCGAGCTTGAGATTCTTGAACTTTTTGAGGCCTTTAGCCGTGAATCTATCCGAGGGAATCTTCCAGGTGTAGGAAATCGACTGGCCCGGGACAATCACCGCGGTCGATTCCAGGGCTTGGCGGGTGATGTTGGCGCCGGATAACGTGGTGAATTGAAGGATACCCCTCACCCCATGAATTTCCTTCTCGCTCAGATTTTTCAATACGCATCTTAGGTCCACCTCCTGGTGGTTCTGACCGGCCACGCCCAAAGGCTCAAAACTCTTTTCATAGGCAGTGATTTGAAAGGCATTTGCCAAAGCGGCCTGATTGGGAGAATTAATAATCGAAGGGGTGGGTAGGTTATCGGCTCCCGCGATTGGAGGGTATGAAACGGTAATCCAAAGAACGGCCGATAACAACAACCTCTTCTTTATTAAAAATTGGTTCATCGTGGTTCCTTACAAAAATCACAGCTGATCAATATGATTAAATCACTCTCTGGTATTCTTTCAAATCCTTCTTCCAAACGACCACTCCGCAGAAACGCTCACCCTCGGGGCAAACGGGTATGGTGCCCGCCCGGCTTCGAAGTCCGCAGGGGGGCAAAAGCCACTTGCCGATGCGGGGATGGGTTTCCCTCACCTGCTTAGCCTCGTCCAACGAGGCCTTCCAGATCTCCTCCTGGGCGTTATAGCAAAGACGCATGGCGTGCTTGTGGTGCAGGTTGAGGAGATCGGAGGATTCGGTAAACCGCACGGCCACGGCGTTGGGCAACAGGTAGGCCGCGAACTCGTCCGAGACTCCCATCTTTTTCAAGCCCCGTATGGATTCCCAGGTCCGTTCCATGATTTCTGAGTATTCCTTCTTCAAGGCTTGGTCCTGTTCCAGCAAGACCGGCACGATGTAATCAGGCTCATCCAGCGTCAGGGCGTAGAGTGAAGGCCGGGAGGCCGGAGTCATGCGGTGGCGTTGGTCCTGGGAATCCGCCGTGTGGGATATTTTTTTGCGGAAGGTGTAATGAGGATGGAAGAGCGCCCGGGAGAGCTTGCTGTGGGTGGTCACATTCAACGTCTCCCCCAGGTACTTGTTTTTGCTCGGGTCAAGCGCCAGGACAATCGCGTCTTCATCGGATAAAGCGGAAGTGGGCAGGCCGAAGATTTCCCGAACGGAAGAAGCCAGCATCCGCTCCCCTTCTTTGGAATAATCGACGAGCTTGGAGGTATAGCCTCCCAGAGAAGCGTCAAACTCTTCCCGGAAAGTCTTGTGGGTTTGGGCTGAAGCTCGGAAACCTTCTGCCATTTTGAATTCGGCGGTTTGTTCCAATTCCAAGGGCTTTTCCAGAACAGCCCGGTATTCGGGGGCGACCTCAAGAACCGCTTCGACCATCTTTCCAATCACCAGCCGCTGTTCCAGGGGCGTATCCAGCGTCTGGCAAAGGCGCCAATAGCGTAAAAGGGTAAGCCCGGAGACTGTATGGTAGAGATAGGCGAAGGCCGCCACGGGCAAAACATACCGGGCCACTTCTTGGGATTTTTTCTGCACCGCTCCCGAAGCCTTCTTGCCGTGGGGGTCGATCTTCTTGAAGCGGACGAAATATTCCCTCTCGACCCCCGGTTTCATCTTTTCCGTGAAGTCCTGATAGGCCTTGGTCTGGAAAGCCACCGTCTCGCGGTAAAGCTTTTCGGCTTCGCCCGCGAGGGGCGGTACGGCGACCTGCGAAGGGTCCACGGTCACGTAGCGCTGGGAAACCTGTTCGGAGTTATAGAAGGGATGGCTGTGCAAAAAACTCCAAATGAACTGGCGCGTCACGTTCTCCATCGAGAACTGGAAATGGGCGTGCTGAAGTGTGGTGTGATGCCCCGCCTTGTAGATGGACTTGGCCAGGTCATCGCGCTTCTTGAGGCGGTCTTCCTTGGCTTGTCCCTCCAACCCAGCGCCCATCACCTGTTCAGTGGTGATAATGCCCTTGCTCGAATAGCAGGTTCGGGCGGTGGCCACCGCGTTGTCGAAGGGCTTGTGGAAGGCGTTGACCAGGGTGATCTTGGGGGCCGGGGAAAGGAACGCCGGCAGTTTGTTCTCAATAGGGCTGGACATGGGGCCTTTTAAGGTCAAGGGTTCGAAAGCGGGCCTATTCTAGCGGAATCGAAGGGGAAAACCGACCCCTTCCCCTTGCTTCCCCCCTGTTAGGCCCGTAATATTTTTTTATAGTTCAGAATTTAGAACAGCATTACAAACCCTCTCCCCTTGAGGGAGAGGGAAGGGTGAGGGGTTATTGTTTTAAGGAATCCCCCCTCATCCCAACCTTCGCCCTCTAGGGGAGAAGGAGTAAAACAATCAAAACCAACTCCTGGAAGGAACCCCATGCCCCCCCTCGCCACGACTCTCGGCCAACTCAAGGCCGCCGGATATCCGGACAAAACTATCAAGGAAGAGTTGGAACAAAACCTGCTCAAGCACCTGAAGACTGGAAAACCCCTCTTCCCTGAGATCCACGGCTACGAAGAAACAGTGGTTCCCCAGGTCATCAACGCCCTTTTATCGCACCACGATATGGTTTTTTTGGGAGAAAAAGGCCAGGCCAAGAGCCGTTTGATGCGTTCTCTGGCCCAGTTTTTGGACGAACAAATCCCTATCGTGAAGGGCTGCGAAATTCACGACCATCCTTACCACCCCATCTGCGGAGCCTGCCGAAAAAAGCTGGCCGAAAAGGGCGACAACCTGGAAGTGGAGTGGGTCGGACGCGAATCAAGATACGGAGAGCGCCTCTCCCCCGGCACTAAGATCGCCGACCTGATCGGCGACCTGGACCCGGCCAAGGTGGCCGCTGGCAACCCTCTTGCCAGTGAGGAAGCCATCCATTTTGGGCTCATCCCCCGCATGAACCGGGGTATTTTCGCGGTGAACGAATTGCCCGATCTGGAATACCTGGTGCAGGTGGCACTCTTCAACATATTGGAGGAACGGGACATTCAGGTACGAGGTTACCCCATCCGGTTCGACCTGGATCTATTGTTGCTCTTCACCGCCAACCCGGAAGAATACACCCGGGCCGGCAAGATCATCACCCAGCTCAAGGACCGCATCGGCGCCGAAATCCGCACCCATTACCCCCTCACCCGCAAGTTGGGCATTCAGATCATGGAACAGGAAGCTCACCTGCCCAAGGACGGGGAGGTAAAACTGACCGTTCCTGATTTCATGACCGAGATCATCGAGCAGATCACCATGGAGGCCCGCAAGAGCCCCTACGTGAACCAGAAATCGGGGGTGTCGGCCCGCCTTTCCATCGCCAATTTCGAGACCATGGTGGCCAACTCCCGGCGCCGGGCCTATGTTTTGGGTGAGGAGGAGGCCGTGCCCCGCATGTCGGACCTGGCCTACCTCTACACTTCCACCTCGGGCAAGATCGAACTGGACCCTTTTCGCGAGGAAACCGTGACCGAATTCCAAGTCTTCGCCAAACTCATGGACAAAGCGGTGACCCAGGTATTCAAGGAACACATGGAAGCCGCCCACCTGGAAGCGGGCGTGCCTGATTTGAGCGGGGAAAAGCATATTCGCGTGTCGGATCTCACCCCCGCCGCCCAGTACAAGGATGTCATTTCCCAACTGCCCCAGATTTGGGAACCGGTGGAGCACCTGACGGCCAAGCGCTCGGAGATTTACCGTGCCTCCTGCGTGGAATTCGTGCTGGAAGGCCTGCACCTGACGGGCAAATTATCGCGTGCCAAGGTTGGGGAGTTTTTCGATTATCAACCCACAATGATGTCCAAAAAAAAGGCTAATCCCTAACCGCTAAGAGCTAAAGGCTGATCTTTTATGATTACCCACGACTATTCCGAATGGCACGAACCGGACGAGCCACCCTTCACCATGCAAGACCTGGTGAACGCGGTGAAGGACCTCATGATGCAATACCATGTAACTTTCGACGAGGCCCTGCGACATCTGCAGGAGCGGGGTATTCCCTATAACCAGTTCCTTAAAATGAGCGGGCTGGAACAGCTCATCCAGGGGTTTATGGATGAGATTCAGAAGCAAAAATCCGCCATCCTCGACCAATTCCATCTGGATGAGCTTTTGACCAAATTAGAGGAAGAAATCCGCCGGGCCAAGACCTCCCTTGATCAGATAGCCTCCAAGTGGAAAGACCGATCCCTTCACAAGCGGCTGCAGGAAGCCCTTGAAAACCGCGATCCCTCCTCCCTTTTCTCCATGGATTGGCAGGTTTCCCGCTCCGGTGAAAAGGACGCTCAGGAGGCCCGCCGTCAACTGGAAGACCTAGTCCGCAAAATTCAACGAATGCGGCACTTACGAGAGCTTTACAACCAATACGATTTCACCGGCTCAAAGACCCCCACGCCTCAGGAAGCGGACAAGATGCGGGAAAAGCTTCTCCAGCTTCAGGAACTTGAGGATAGGCTCAAGGACGCACTGGAATATGGCGACCTCTTCAATCTGGAAGCCGAGAGCCTGGAGCAGATCTTGGGTAAGGAAGCCGCCCAGGCCTTTGAGGCCAAGCGGGAGGAGTTGAAACAGCAGTTCACCGAGGCCATGAAGGCGACGGGCGATGTGGATTACAACGAAGAAGAGGATATCTACAAGATCACCCCGGGTGCGGCCCGTAAGATCGGCGAAAAAGCACTAAAGGAGGTCTATTCCCGCCTCTTTACCGATGGGGTGGGACGCCACCACGCCACTTATACGGGCGATGGTAATGTGGAAATGACCACCACCAAGGCTTTCGAATTCGGCGATTCACTGACCTCGCTGGACCTGCCCTCGAGCCTTCTGAATTCCGCCATCCGCCAGTTGGGCTCGCCCGAAGCGCCGGAAGCGGGGAGGATCAGGATCGACAGCCGGGATTTCATGGTGCACGAAACCAAGGGCGCGGCCTCCACCGCCATTGTCATGCTCATTGACCAGAGCGGGTCCATGTCCCGCTACGGGAGGTTCTTTAACGCCAAAAAGCTAGCCTTGGCTCTGGACGCCCTCATCCGCACCGAATACCCCGAAGACAAGCTGTCTTTCGTGTGTTTTTCCACCTTCGCGAAGCCCATCTCGGTGGGTTCCATCCCCGAACTGGCCCCCAAACCTGTGACCATGCTGGGGGGCGCGGTGAACCTGCGGGTGGATTTCTCGAGGGAAGGCGCTGAACGGCAGAAAGCCATGATCCCTGAACATTTCACAAATCTACAGAAGGGACTGGAACTGGCCCGCGTCAAGCTGGCCAACTCGGACACGAGGAACAAAAGCATCCTTTTAATTACGGACGGCGCCCCCACGGCTTTCTACGAGGGCTCCTGCCTTTACCTGACCTACCCCCCCAATGAACGAACCTATGAGGCCACCATGCGGGAAGTACGACGGGTAACCGACGACAAGATCACCATTAACACCTTCATGATGGGCAACGAGTACGACGGGGGTTATTTTGGCGAGGGAGAATTTATGGAACAGATGCACCGGATCAACCAGGGCCGGCTCATCTACCCGGCCCCCGACAAGTTGACCCAGTACGTGCTCAAGGACTACTTGGACCACAAGAACAAGATTATCCAGATATAAACGAACATCTAATATTCGCCACCAAGACATCCAGATAGGGTAGTGATTTGGTTTGTCATTGCGAGGAATGCCCCGCGAATAGCGGGGCGATTATGACCTGGCAATCCCAGCTTAAATATGCCTTCAAAGATAACCGCTAAAAGCGAACTGAGATTGCCACGGTTCAAACCGCCCCGATTGGGGCTGAACCTTGCAATGACAGCATTTTCTTATGTTATTACTTCGCGTAATCCATGGCATGGTAAAGTTTTCCGCTTCCCTCTTTCTCTTCCAGTAAAACCGGCACCAGGGCGCCCGGCAAAACCTTGTCCGGGTCATTCGGCGCCTGGGGCCCGCCCAGGTCGGTCCGCAGCCACCCCGGGTCCATTAGATTGATGAGGACGCCGGTCCCAGCCAGGGTTTTGACCAGGTCGCGCACATACCGGTCCAGGGCGGCCTTGGAACAGCTGTAAGCCATGAGCTCGGGCTGGTCGGCGATACCCGAAGTCACGTTCACGACCCGTCCCCATTTTCTTTCAACCATCTTCGGGATGAAAGCGTTGCAAATGATGGAGGGCACGGTCGAGTTCACCAGGAAACTCAGGGTGTATTCCTCGGCGGTCCCCGCATATTTGTCCTGGTGGTATTTGGTCATGACGGCGGCGTTGTTGTAGAGGATATCAATTTGGTCACCCGAGATGCGCCTGGCTTCTGCGATCAAATGGTCCACCTGTTTGAGATCGGATAGTTCGGCCGCGACCGCGTGGGCTTCCACGCCCTTAGCCTTTAGCTCTTCCACTAATTTCTTGGTCCCGTCCAGGCTTCGGCTTTGCAAAATCAGCTTGCAGCCCTGGTCGGCCAGAGCCTTCGCGACCCGGACCCCCACTCCACGGCTGGCGCCGGTCAATAAAACCCACTTTCCTTTTATGCTGATGGCCATTGGATGATTCCTTTTGTTCGTTATTTAACAGCGCTTTTGCAGACGAATAGCGTCGCGGACAAGGGCGTGAGTGAATACTCGAATTGGTCCTTGTCGATGCTTCCCTCTTTAAGTTTCTGGATATCCGCCGATTTACTGTCGAAACCGTAAGACACGTAACTCTTATAGTCCCCTTTTCCTTGGAGCTTGAACTGGCCATTCAGAAGCGCCTTCTGGCACTTATTCAAGACCACGACCCACAGGGTCCCAGGCTGGGCCGGATCGGTCGCGGCATAGATGGAAGCCAGGGATATGTCCCCCCCTTCGGCCGAGACGGACGTCCCCCCGAAGGTCGCGTTTTTTCCATCGTAATTTCGGTAAAGCTTGAAAGCCGCCTGGTTATAGGGGTTCAGGTCTCCCCAATAGTTCGCCAGGTAAACCCCGTATTTCCCGAAGATCCCCAACACGTCCGCCTGGGCGATCCCGCCGGAGATATGGTCTCCCGCGCCGTAATCGTACTCGGAGAATGAAAGCTTGGTTCCCGGGTAGTTCTTGTCGATCTTCTCCATGCACCAGGGAATAAGCCGGATGGGCTGGTCATGGGTGGACCACTTGGTGATCCAGCTTTTTTCCACATAAGTCGAATCCCAGAGACTGCGGGGCGCCTGCACCCGGGCGTCAACCGAATCGGGCGTGTGGTCGCCGTCCGTCACCCGCATGCCGTTGCCCTGGGCTTCGGGATACCAGTGCAGGTCGAGCACATGCAAGAGCCTTTTGCCGTCCTTCTTTTCCTGCTCCTGGAACTTGGTCAGGTAGTAATCGAGATAGGTCCCATAGGTCGCGTTCATGTTTTTATAGTCCGAAGATTCCTGAAGCGTCAGGAACTCCTGCCAGCCGTAAGCCACAGGCCCCAAGATCATGGCGGAAGGGTCCACCTTCAAGATAGCGCGAGCCAGATGGATGGACTTGTCCAATATCTCCGGATAGGTGAGCTTGTTGGGATGGAGAAGCGGATGCTTCGAATACCAGTTGGCCGTCTCGTTATCAAGGTCGTAGAACTTGATGCCCCCCTGGGACGCGGGTTTGAAGGTCTGCACCAGGTAATTAACGAACTCGTCCGAATAGACCACTGGACTGTCCGATTTGGGGGTCAGCGTGAAGGGTGCCTTCTTTTCGAATTCCAATTTGGCCCAACGCGGGCTGGGGGCCACTTCGGTTTTTGAAACTTCACCCTTTTTGTCGACCGCCACGTATCCCGCCATTTGGACCGTGATGAGCGAATCCAACCCCGCCTTCTGGTTTTCCTCAACAAAATGGCGGACATAGGCGCCCGGCTGGTCGCAATCGGTGTATTTATTTTGGACACAAAGCCAATCGTCGCTGGAGTTTTTCCAGTCGGTTCCCGCGTTGGAATAGTTGTTCGTCCAGTTGTAACCCGTCATGCGATTCCCGCCCAACCGGCGCACCGTCGCGTTCATGCCGGTAGGATCCACGAAGTTCAATCCGTAGATATAGGGACTGATGGTTCCGAGAACCTGGTCCGGATTCACCACAAAAGAAAGGTCTTTCGTCTCGGTCGGTGCGGCCGCGCTAGAGGCGCCCGCCACGGTTCCATCGGTTTTGACCTGTCCGAGCATCACCACTGCATCGCCCACCATCTGGGGCGCCAGGTTCATGCCGGAAGTCTTGCTCAAGTCCATGGCGTGGCCCGTGACGGCGTTGGGCGGGGTGTAATAGGGGTCTTTATGAAAGCTGGACAGGGGCACGGAGACATAGGCCCAATCGGTCCCCAACTGGGCCTGAGCGATGTATTGCACGTTGTAAGCGTCCAATAGAGCGATCTGAAGGGTCCCTGGGATCGTGGATTTGGCCATGAATTTCAAGTTCGCAGCTTTCGATAGGTCGGCAGAGAGATTGTGCCAAATGCCGCAATAGTTCCCGTCCCCCTTCACGAGGTGGGAGACCAGCTTCAGGGCTTTCTGACCGGTCTTGGCGTCCGGAACCGTCACAAAATCTATCTTGGAGCCGGCGCTGTCTTGGTAGGCCCCGGTGTTAGAGCCGGCCACGTTGGTCCAATCCTCCACCATGCCCGCAACGGGTGGTGCCGCGGAGGAGGTTGGAGTGTCGAGGGTTCCGTCGGTTTCGACAGGCCCGAAGAAAAGAACGGCCGATCCGGGCATTTGGGGAGCCAGATTCATGCCCGAGGTTTTGCTCAGATCCATCAGGTGGCCCGTGATGGCGTCGGCCGGGGTGTAATAGGGGTCTTTATGAAAACTGGAAAGCGACACGGAAACTTCCGCCCAATCGGCGCTGACCTGCGCTGTGGCGATGTATTGAACGTTGTAGGCGTCTTTCAGGGCGATCTGGATATTGCCGGGTAGGGTGGACTTCGCCATGAACTTCAGATTTGCGGCCTTTGACATGTCAGCCGATAGGTTGTGCCAGATGCCGCAATAACCTCCCGACGCAAGGTTGGAAGTGACCTTGAGGGCTTTTTGACCGGCTTTCGGACCCGCGTCAACAGCAAAATCGATCTTGGATCCGTTGCTGTCCATATAGGCGCCCGTGTTCGTTCCGTTCTGCACGGAGGTCCAGCCTTCCACGAGTCCAGCAAAAGCCATGGGCGCGAGGGAAAAAAACATGGCCGCCATAACAATAATACGTTTCATATCAATTCTCCAAAAAAGGATCTAACGGAATCCCAGTGATGATACTTGATTTGACTCACTTCGGGATGAAAAGGGTCGTTTTGAAAGCGGTGCCAAAGTAATTATTTTCTCTTGTGATTTGTCCGTTAAAAGGGAGAAAAAAAACAGCAAGACAGGGTCGAAAATAAACTTCGAGCCTGTCTCCAAGATTTTTATTTTGCTTTTTTAATTCACACCGTCGTGGGTCAGAGTTTCCCATTCGATGTTGAACTGGTTCGCCGTGGCGCCAGCATTAGCCCGTAAAGTGGTCAGCCACTGTGCCGTCCACGGCAAGGAAACGCCCAAGCGGTTGGCATATTCGTTGTAGCCTATTTCAAACGTGACTAAAACCTGGCCCTGCGGGTTCCACGCGCCGGTACAGGTCCCTTCCGGACTGTTGTTCACGAACTGTTCGGAAAGCAGTTCCGAAGCTGGGACTAAAGAAGTCTGATAGGTCGTGTAGAGGGCTGCCGGGCTTCCCTGGTGGTAGTCGATCTCCGCACATTCCATCGCCGCGTCGAGGGCGAACTGCACATGGTGCCCGTTGTCTCGGCAGGTCTCCTGTTCCAAGCCCGCGACCCATTCCTGCGGGTTGTACCAGAAGGCATCGGGGAAAGGTGTCCCGTTGCCCGTATCCCCGGCGATGGCGGCGGGCTGGGCGTTGCTCGGGTCGTTGTTCGTGGGGCCATTGATAGTGGGCCAGGCCGAGCTGTAATAGTAGGCCGGCATCCGGGCCTGGTAACGGGTGATGGCGCTGTTCCACTCGGTCTGGTCGTCGCAGAAGACCGCCATGGACAACATGGCGTCGATCTGGGTCAGGTCGATGTTCCCGTTCCCGGTGCACATCGCGTTCAAAACAGGATAGAAGGCGTTCTGAAACAGGGCCTTATAGGTAGCGGTATTGGCGGCGGTCCAGTTGGGGTTGGTACGCAAAAGCTCGCAGGCGTTCGCGAAACAGACCCCGAACCATCCTCCATCCAGCTGGCATTGGCCCGAATAACAAGCGGTGGATTCAAGGCCCTGCATGGTGGCGTAGTTGGCCAGGATGTTCATCGCCTTGGTGTAGTAGGTGTTGTTTCCGGTCAGGTACCAGTAAAGGGAGCAGGCGTAGCAAAGCGCCGAATCGGTTTGCATGTCACCCTCTTGGGTGCAGGAATTTTCCGTCGTTCCATTGAAAACGACCCCGGAGGTGTTCCCGTTCGCCTGTCCCAGTAGATTATTCAACTGCTGGGTCCAGGGCTGGGCATTGGCGGCGATCTTCGCTTTCACGAAAGCCAATTCAGAGCAGGAGGACCAAGCTCCCGGATGCATAAATACCGAGCCCTGGACCCCACAGCCTGACACTTGGGTCGCAGTGGGAGTGGAAGTAACGGTGAGTGTGCTGGTGACCGTTGGCGGACTCGTCGACGTAAAGGTAAGGGTCGACGTACGGGTGGCGGTGGGCGTACTGGTCGTGGTCAGGGTCATCGTCGGGGTGCCGGTATGGGTTGAGGTGAAGGTATCGGTCAGCGCCGGAGGCGTGTGGGTCGGGGTGGTTGAAGAGGTGAAAACCAGCGTGGAGGTGAACGATGGCGACTCGGTGGGCGTGGATGAATAGGGGGTTGTCGGAGTGTAGAAGGGGGTGTTTGTCGAAGTGGAGGGAATCAGTGTTTCGGTATAGGTCGAAGTCCAGACCGACGTATTGGTTTGCGTGGGCGCCATCGGTGTATCGGACGGGGTATCCGAAGGCAGGCCAGGAGAGTTGGTCGGAGTGGAGGTCCATGTAGAGGTGGCGGTCGGGATGCCGGTTTGTGTAGAGGTGATGACCGGCGTATCGGTCGCCGTGGATGGCACGGTTGTATAGGAAAAGGTCGAGGTGAAGAGGGGGGTGTTGGTGGCCGTGGGGGGAACCAGTGTTTCGGTGTTGGTCGAAGTCCATATCGGCGTATAGGTGGCGGTGGGCGGAATGGGCGAAGAGGTATAGGTGGAAGTGATCTGCGTTGTGTTCGTGGCCGTCGGAGTAACCGTGGGAGAAAACGGCGTGGCGGTATTCGTGGATGTGATCGTATAGGTCGCGGTTCCCCAGGATACGACAGGGGAGGTGGGAACGCTGATGTTACGACTGCAACTCGAACCTAGTATCAGGACCAGGAGCAATGTCAAAGCCCCTTTCCAGTTTTGCCGGTTCCTGATCTTCACTGAACGCCTCCCTATGCGGTGATGCTGGAAGGATATCAGCCCCACTAGAAGCGGATTTATTCTTAATAAAAAACACGTTTATTCGCACAAAAGGCCCACGCCCTTCTAAATTAACGTTTTTATGTGAAAAAGCCGTCCTAGAATGAACACATGGCGAAAACCCCGGCTTCTTTGGAACCTTTGGAACTATTAAAGACCTTCAGCGTCTTCCAGGTCATCTTCAACAATTACCTTGGGCGAAAATGTTATTTCGTTTCCGTGCCCGACTGGACCTGGACCGTTCTGTTCATCCGAAAGCAAAATACCCAGCAATGGAACTTCGAGGAATTTTACGGGAAGACCGCCGAGCGGGCCCGACACAACAAGGTCCAATTCCAAAAAATGGTTCGGGCCAAACGCTCCCTTGTCAGCCGCTTCGGGGATTCGGTTGAGTTTTACACGCCGGTTTATTCCGGCAAGACGGTGAAAGGATTCATCATTTCCGAGGGGGTTTTGGAAAAACACCCGACACCGGAGAGCTTTCGCCGTTATTGGAAAGAATTGACGGGGACGGAAGGGTCGGACCTGAACCCGGATTTTTTATACTACGCCCGTACGATCTTGAGCCAACCCCTCCTGAATAAAGAAGGGATCGCCGGTTATTCCCGGCTCCTGGAACTCTTGGCCCAGTGGATCGCGGGGCTAGACAGGACCGGGATCCTGCAGGAAGCCGAGCGGCTGCTCAATGAGGTTTTTTCAAAGCAGAGTCCCCATCCCGAGTGGGTGAATTGGATGGTCGGCACCGATAAATTCTTCGTAAAGCCGGATAAGGACCGGACGGTCCAACCCTGGTTCCGCCACGAGATCGGGATCACCCGCATGCCCAACGTCGCGGTGGCTTTGATGCCCCAAAAGCCCCTTCTCCACGCGGGCGCCCTGGATATTCTTTGTCTCAATCGCCGGTTCCAGCATGAGTGTTTTTTGGCCGCACGGGAATTGGAGGAAACCTATGCAAGCCCGCTGGGGGATTACGGTTCCATCCTTTTGACTTCCTCCAGGCCGGGCGCCACGCCCTACCAAGCCCGGCTGGAAATTCATGACCGGGTCCAAAAACTCTGCCGCATCCTGAACCGCAACCTCAACGTGAAAATTCACGCGGGGGTGGGATCCCTTGTCCCTCCGGGCGGGAGTTTACCCAAGTCTTACCGGGAAGCAGTTCTTGCGCTTCATACCGCGGTCGAGGGGAATCAAGAGATCGTATCCACCAACCAACCCGGACCCGCGTCTGAAAACCTCTCTGAATCCCAGATGCATGTGCTCATCCGCCATCTTTCCGAATCCCTCGCCCGATCTTCCCCGGCCCAATTGGCCCTGGCCCGGGACAACTTCATTCATAAGTTGCTATTGATGAGTTATGGACCCGAGGTCTCCCGGGCTTACCTTTTGGCGGCCCTGCATCTGTTGACGGAACAATTTGAGCATCGCTCGGGATTAAACCACGCTTCCACGAGGGCCCTGGGTTCGGAGTGGATGGGTCGGTTGGAATCCGCCGTCACCCTTCCCGACCTGGTGGCCTCTTTTCGCGAATCCCTCGACGCGCTTTTACGTTACCAGGATAGTCCCAGGGATGCCTCGTCGGCTTCCAAGATGGAATATATGGTCGCAGAAATTTCCAAAGAACCCGGCCGATCCTGGCATTTGGCCAAGCTTTCCAAGCAGATAGGAATGTCGGCTCCGACATTTTCCAAATGGTTCCAGAAGGTGGCGGGTCTTCCCTTCGGACCCTATTTAAAGAAAGTTCGTTTGGAAAAAGCAGGCGCCCTACTGCGGGAAGAAAATATGAGCCTCGAACGCATTGCGCAGGAATGCGGATTTAGTTCAGCCAGTTCGTTTGTCCAGATTTTCAAGCGGATGAAGGGGGTTTCCCCGAGGAGATACCACCAAAAAACAGAGCAAAGCTTAAAAGAATAAATACGGTTTAAACATTCCTCAGTTAATGCCAAGGGTACTTGGCATCGGATTCCTTGGCTTTGAGCGCCGCCACTTCGGCCGCCTTCTTGTTTCCAGCGACCCAATAAAGGGAAGCCAGTTCCCCATATAGGTGAGAAGCCGGATATCCGTACTTCACCGCGTTTTCCAGGGCCGCCAAGTGTTGCGGATAGTGTTGGCCGAAATAATAGTAAGTGGCCCCAGCCTTTTCCCAGAACATGGCCGCGAGAAAAGGGTCGTCCTTGACCCAGTTCCCGCATTTCTGGACATCCTGGTCGAAGCGTTGTTGGAGCCCCCGGTCATGTAAATGGTCCAGATCCCAATTGATCAGGGTGAACCCCGGGTCTGCCTTGGCCCAGTGGGTGAGTTCCGCCCGGTTTGAGTCGTTGATCTTCAAGATCCCTAACAGGCGGGGACTTTCCGGATGGACATCCGCGTCCAATACTCGCCAATCCCCATCCGGAAAACGGGTCTTCAAAAATGGAAGGTAATGGGCATCGGTCATCACCGCAAGCCAGGCCGGGGAAACGGAGATGGCCCCCCGTTCCGAGTTGAAATAATAAGTCATGACCTCCAGGGTACGATCCGCCGGAACGTCCCATTCTCCCAAAATCCAACCCGGACCCTCTTTTTGTTCCAGGGCATGAAGAATTTGAAACGCCCGGTACCTGGCCACGGATTTTCCGGCCGCCTCCATTTCGGCGGGATGATGAACAGGATCGCTC
Organism: uncultured bacterium; assembly: GCA_964525605.1. Lineage (GTDB taxonomy): Bacteria > Oederibacteriota > Muellerivitia > Muellerivitales > Muellerivitaceae > CAVTWJ01. Next base: position 39,299 of record CAZGKT010000014.1, on the reverse strand, counting down.
CCCGGCACGTCAAGACGTGTCTTGTCCCAGGTCAGGCAGACGAGCAATAACAAAACCATTACATTGATCCGGCCGCCTTCCGGCACCCTTTTCAAAATGACGGCAAAACCCCAGGCTGAAACCAAAATCAACAGTGGAAGAATTTGAACAATCCGGTCGCCGTTTAGGTTCAAGCTGAGCATGCCGGGGAGCAAGGTGAGGATGGCGTAAAAGCCGAACCAACGGCGAAGTCCCTTTTCCTTGGATACCGTCATTCCGGCCAACCCTAGGCCACAAAAGGAGACCAGCAGGGGATTTAAATATCCACCCGATAGCGGTGCGGCTAGACGGTCCCCCGAAAAAGCCCCCCATCCCAGGACGGAGATGTAATTCAACGCGACCCGTGCCTGGTGAACCAAACCGGAAGTCCCGTTCCAGAATGCCACATCGGCGATATGCCGGCCAAAATCGGAATGCTCCGCCGCCACCAGAAAAGGAAGAATCCCGAGAAAAAATCCGATGGAAGCCAGCACTGAAAAAGCGACCTTCTTCTTTTTTTCTTTTAATATCCCAACCGCGAGTAAAGTTCCGGCCGCCAAAACAAAAAAGGGCCATGACGTAAAGGTCAACCAATTCAATCCCAAAACCAGCCCCGCGCCCAGGACCCAAAACGCCCGGTTGGAACCGGTAGCCTTCCAAAATCCTGCTAGAAAATAAAAAGTTACCGGAACCCAAAGGGCCGTAAAGCAAGCGGGAAGGTCGGTCTGGCCTAATTGAAGAGGCCAATAGCTGAAAGCCCAAAGACTGGTTATTAAAAAAGAAAAGGATTTGGTAAATACCCGCTTGGACGCAAAATAGACCATCGTTACCGCCAGGCAGGAAACGAGGACCGGGGGCAGCCATAGGTCCAAAGTCGGATTATGAATAAATCGGAAAAAGATTCCAGTCAGCCAAAACAGAGTCGGCGGATCTTGTCCCGCCGTGTAAAAAATCGGTCCAACCCAATGATGGCTCCATTCAATCCCCATGAGTCCGGTTAGTGCTTCGTCTCCGGTGGGCCAAGAAACCTGATTTCCAAATTTCCAAAGTCTCAAACCCCATGCCGCCGCCAGGAGTCCCCAGACCCAGCGGGGTTGGATGCCGGGCAGGAATTCCTCCCGGGAGAAAAAGTCTTTCTTAATTCCATTTGATTCCGTTTTTGTCAGTAAAAAACAGAGCGGAATCACGCCCAATAAAGCCAATCCCAAAGCCTCTAAGGAGGGCAAGGTTTCAAGTGAGATCAAGACATTGGTCAACGTCAAAAGGAGGAAAAGAAACCAAAACCAAGGCGAATAAAACCGGCGGGGTGATGTCATAGATACAAGTTTAATGCATGTTTTTTTCTAAAAACGAATAAACTTATGGTTCAAATGCCTCCTAAACAAACGACTAAGACAAAACTTCCCGTTTCCCTCGTTCGCGAAGCTCCCCCGGAAGCAATGGCAGTCCCGGCCCGGGGCTTCGCCAAGACTTTCGCGGCCTTTAAAAACATCAATTACCGTTATTTTTTCATGGGCCAGACTGTTTCCCTCATCGGCACCTGGGCCCGAAGCGCGGCCTGGGGGTGGCTGGCTTACCAGTGGACCCATTCCAAGCTTCTTTTGGGATTCATTTTTATGCTGAATGCACTTCCTATTTTCCTTTTCTCAACCTACGCCGGTTCCCTGGCCGACCGGATCCCCAAACTGCGCATTTTCAAGATCACCAGTTGGACAGCCATGACAGCTTCACTGGCTTTCTCTCTTCTGTTGTTCCAGGGAGAGAGGGATATCCGGACCCTGATGGGGTTCGTTTCCCTTTGGGGCCTTTGCATGGCCTTCGAGATGCCTGCCCGCCAAACCCTGATGGTCGAACTGGTGGGAAAAGAAAATCTGGTGAATGCCATCGCCTTGAACAGCGCCATGGTGAATGCCACCCGAATTATTGGACCGGCCATCGGAGGAATCTTGCTCAGCGCCTACGGCCCCCAATGGTGTTTCCTTTTGGACGCAATAAGCTTCACGGCCGTATTGTTCGGCCTTTATCGGATGAGAATCGAAAAAACAACCCATGTGACCGGGGCTAATACGGGATGGGGCTATTACTCGGAAGGATTTCGCTACGTCAAGAACCATCCGACCCTGGCGCGCACCTTGAGTCTCATGTTTCTCTTAAGCATTGGAGGATGGGCCTATCTATCCCAGTTTCCAGCCTTCGTGCAGGATCGTCTAGGGCTCGGGCCGGACGGCTACGGATGGCTCTTGTCCATGAATGGCCTGGGAGCCTGCACGGCGGCCCTTCTGGTGGCCAGTCAGGGAAACAAACTGGTGAAAGAAAGAACCCTTTTCTTTGGAATCGCCCTATTTAGTCTTTTCATTTTTTTATTTGGTTTCCAGCACAACCCGATCGGTGCGGCTTTTCTGGTTTTTTTCGCCGGGTTCGGCATTGTGCTTTTCTTTTCGACCGGCAACAGCCTGGTCCAAACCTATTCGCCCGACCCCTTGCGGGGACGCATCATGGGCATCTGGGCCCTGGTTTTCGGCGGGGGCATGCCCCTGGGGAGTCTTTGGATGGGGGCGGTAGCATCCCATTTCAATAATTCTGGGTTAGCCCTGCAGGCTGGTGGAGTTTTTTGTGCTTTGGGCGCTTTTTTCATCTACTACTTCGGTTTGAGAAAAAAGGGTACTTAAAAAAGGTTTTTCCCTCCGTTGACCCTCTTAGAGCCATCGTTTAAGTTAAGTTTCGCTTTTCACTAAACTCCAGGAATAACCTTTTGAACGTCCTGCCCTTAATGTTGGCCTCCCTTCTGATCCTGGTAATTGCCTACCGCTATTACAGCGCCTTCCTGGCCGCTAAGGTCGTAGCCCTGGATGACTCCCGTGTAACCCCGGCTCATACCTTGAACGACGGCACGAACTATAAACCCATTTCCAAATTCATCCTCTTCGGCCAGCATTTCGCCAATATCGCGGGCTCCGGTCCACTCATCGGCCCTGTCCTGGCCGCCCAGTTCGGTTTCGCGCCGGGTCTGCTTTGGTTATTGATTGGAGTCTGTCTGGCCGGGGCGGTTCACGATTTTATGATTTTGTCCGCTTCCATCCGGCGCAAGGGCAAATCCCTGGCTGAGATCGCCCGGCATGAGATCAGTCCCCTTTCCGGCGCCGTGGCCTCGGTGGCCATCCTCATCATTGTCATTCTCGCCCTGGCAGGTCTGGGGTTTACGGTGGTGAACGCCCTGAAAGGTAGTCCTTGGGGAGTCTTTTCCATTGGCGCGACCATCGCGACCGCTATGGTGGTGGGTTTCTGGATGTTCCGTTTCCGGGTTGGTCAAATCGCCGGAATAAGTCTATTTGGTGTCCTGGTGATGGTTTCGGCCGTCATTTTCGGCAACACCGTCGCTCATTCGGGCTTGGCCCCTTTCTTCACCCTGACTTCCAACGGCGTTATCGTGGCCCTTGCCATTTATGGTTTTTTTGCTTCCGTACTTCCGGTCTGGATGCTCATGACGCCCATGGGATACTTGAGTTCTTATATGAAGATGGGCACCATCGCCTTATTGGTGCTGGGCATCCTCGTGGTGCACCCAGATTTAAAAATGCAGGCCTTTACCCAGTACGTGGGCGGCGGGGGACCCATTATCCCCGGCAAGTTGTTCCCCTTCGTGTTTATTACTATCGCATGCGGGGCCATCTCGGGCTTTCACGCCCTTGTCTCTTCGGGCACCACGCCCAAGATGTTGGATAAAGAATCCGACGCCCGCATGATTGGCTATGGGGCAATGCTGGTTGAGGGTCTGGTCGGCGTGGTGGCCCTATTGGCGACCTGTTCCCTTTTTCCGGCCGATTACTTCGCCATTAACCTCTCGCCGGAAAAATTCAGCGCTTTAGGAATGACCCCCGTCCATCTTCAAGAACTCTGCCAGGCCGTAGGTGAAAATGTGGCGGGACGCCCCGGCGGCGCGGTTTCCCTCGCCGTGGGTTTTGCCCAGATTTTTTCCGGCCTGCCGGGGTTAGAAAATCTCATGAATTATTTTTATCACTTCATGATTATGTTTGAGGCCCTTTTCATCCTGACCACCATCGACGCGGGTACCCGAATCGGACGCTTTCTTCTTCAGGAATTTGGGGGGCGCATCTGGAAACCCTTGGAGAACCCCCAATGGCTCCCGGGATCCATTTTATGTACCGTCCTGACGGTGGGAGCTTGGGCTTCTTTGATTCTGGCGGGAAGCATCAGCACGCTCTGGCCCATGTTCGGAACCGCCAACCAGCTTTTAGCTTGCGTTGCCCTGGCGGTGGCCACCAGCGCGGTGATCAATTCTGGCAGGGCCAAGTACGCCTGGGCTACTTTTATTCCAATGGTCTTCTTGGCCACCACGACCCTCTCGGCGGCCTACCTCAACATCCGGGACAACTTTCTGCCCCTGGCATCTGCCCACCCTGAAAAGGCCTTTTCCGCCTACACGAACGTGGCTCTTACGGTCATTATTATGACCTGCGCGGTAATAGTGCTTTGGGAATCTTTTCTGCGTTGGTACCAGATCCTGGTTTTGAAGAAAAACCCCAGGATATTGAGTAAACCCGAGTCAAAAGTATCAGAAATGCCTGATTATGGCTGTTGTTAGCATCGTTTGAATCGCGCATAAAAAAAGCACGGGAGAAAATTTCCCGCGCCTTTGTATCAACTTCGAAGAATTTACATCATTCCCAACACAAAAAATACAACTCCCACCATTCCGAATCCAATACTGACAAACCAAAAGATTTTCTTTCGGGCCAAGGCGCCGATAGCGCCCACAGCGATGGCCACCTGGAATAGAGTCACCGAATGGGCCAGGGTCTCGTGGTGTTTCAGGTGGGCTTCCGAATCTTCCTGGAGTTTTGTGGCATCCTCCTTAATCTTCTCCTGATCTTCCTTGTACTGTTCCTCTTTTTTAAGATCGTCCTCGGAAGGTTTATGTTTCAAGGCGACCAATAATTCATTTTTTGTCGTCAGAATGGCCGATTTGATTCCCTTAGCCTGATAAAAGGCCCATTGATCGGAAGCCTTAAGCTGGCTGAGCATGGCGTCATTGGCGTGAGCCCCGGCCAAAAGGGCGGAAACGGCTGCGAATACTGCAAGGATGGCGGAACTCAGCGCCACCCCCATGATCCAGTTTTCTTTCGAATGTTCGGCGCTGTGTTCCATATCTTCATGCAGATGTTCGGTAGGGACTTCAATTTCCTCGGGCATTTAACTTCCTTATCAAACGGAATTTAGGCGCCCATAAGTTAAAAGTGGCCGCTGAGTCTGTCAAGCCTTGTAAAATCTAAACTCAGGAAAGGTCGAGGAACTAAACAGCCGAGAAATAAAGAAGAGAGCTGAGAACCCGCTCACTTTGGTCAACATGTAAGAACCTGATCTAGGCAGGTATTCCCTTTTTAAATCCCTGGCGGCCTTCTTCGATAAGTTCTTTGGGGTGAGTTTGAATATCCCAGACCAGGCCCACCCAGGAAAACGCCTTCAAAATATAATGGGTGATGTCCATTTCCCACCAGTAAATTCCCTGGCTTTCAGCGAAGGGAAAGCGGTGGTGGTTGTTATGCCATCCTTCCCCCAAAGTCACCACGGAAAGAAAAAAGCTGTTTTTACTATCATCCCCTGTCTCGAACCGTTTCTTTCCGATCAAATGGGCGAGAGAGTTAATACAGAAGGTTCCATGGTAAAGAAACATGGTCGAAGTGAAAAATCCCCAGGTCAGCATTTGTAAACCATTGGTGTGAAGTCCCGGCGCGGCGTTTTGCAAGAAAGCCCCGAACAAATAAATGGCTCCAGCCAAAACAAAGGGGGCTAAGCCGTGGTTTTTGTTGATCCACATCAATTCAGGGAATTTGGTGAGATCTTTCACAGCCTCTTCGTTCGTCTTCGCGTACTTCCGGCTCAAAAGCCAACCCATATGGGACCACCAGAGCCCCCTTCGGCGGGGCGAATGGATATCCTCATCTGTATCGGAAAACTTATGATGGTGACGGTGATGAGCCGCCCACCAAAGTGGCCCCTGCTGGGCGCTGGACGCGCCCCAACAAGCCAGAACGAATTGAAAAATACGGCTTGTTTTGTAGGTTCGGTGGGAAAAATAGCGGTGGTAAGCGCCGGTAATGGCGAACATGCGGGCGTAATACATGAAAAGGCACATGAGAATCGCGGGCCAGCTGAAACCGGTAAAAACCGCGAGTACGCCCACCACATGGACCAAGAAAAACGGGATGCTATCCACCCAGTCAATCTTTTCATCATGGGTGTATTTGTGGCGAATATGACGCCATCCAATTTCAGGCTGTTTGCCCGAGTTGTTTGTCTCCCCTGCTTGCATGAGTCTTGACACCTCTTTAAGGTATATTTAATCAATTTGAAACACTCATAGTTTATAGAGAACTCCAACCCCGAAGCCAGTCCCCCTTATGCAAATCGCATGACTTTATAAACAACAGCGATGATTTAAGTAAATTCGCCCTATTTATCTGACCTCTAGGGGGAAAATCCTCGGCCATTCCAACCCCAAAAACGACCAACGATGGTCTACAAATCAAGCCCGAAGCATCTGGCCACTTCCACACCCGATTTTACTGCGTCCTCATGAAATCCATAGCCGAAGTATGAACCACAGAAGTAAGTATTCCTCAGCCCGTTCAAGGCCGGGAGTTTGGGTTGAGATTCAACCGCTTCCCGTGAAAAGACAGGGTGAGTATAAGAAATTTCCCGTATGACTTTTTCTTGGGCAATGGAACCCTGGCGATTGAGGCTAACGAAATAGAGTTTTTTGGCTTTCAAACCGTGAATTCGGTTCATGTAATAGGAGACCGATACGAGTGGGAAAGAAGAACTGTTTTTCTCCCGCATGTAATTCCAGGAAGCCCATGCCCTTTTCAGAGGGGGCATCACGGATTCATCGGTATGGAGAACGGCTCGGTTGATCTCGTAACGCCAAGGGGAAAGAGCTGATCGTTCCTCGCTGGAAGGGTCGCCCAGCATTTCTAAAGCTTCGTCGGCGTGACAGGCGAGGACCACCCGGTCAAATTCCAATATCTGGCCTTGAATTGTTTCGAGAAAAATGTTTTCCGAGTTTCGATTCACCTTTTTGACCGCTGTGCGGATTTTAACCTCACCTTTGAAACGGGATAAAAATGCTTCAATATAGGCCTTGGCTCCCCCCTCAACGGTTTGCCAATGCGGCCGATCAGTAAAGGTCAATAGACCGTGGTTATCAAAAAAACGGATAAAGGTGGTGGCTGGAAATTCCATCATCTCACCGGGAGAAACGGACCAGATGGCCGAACCCATGGGAACCACATAGTCATGGATAAAAGCTTTCCCGTAATCTCCTTTCACCAGGTACTGGCCCAGGGTCAAATCCAAGAGTACTCCCTTGAACAAATCCCTTCGGGCGTTCTGGTGAAACCGGTCCATATCCCATAGCATTCCCAAAAAACAAAAATTGAGCAGGTTTCGTCGCTGAGCGAAAACTCCATTAACTTCAGGCCCGGAATATTGGAGTCCCGAGATTTCATCGAAATAACCAAAGGACATATTGCTGATTCTTAACTTCACATTCAGCTGTTCTAGAAGCTGATGAAAAAGGGGATAATTTCTGTCATTACAGACAAGAAACCCAGTGTCAATCGGGGTCCCTTCATCCGGACCCTCGGGCAGAATAATGGTATTCGTGTGTCCGCCCACGTAATCATTTTTTTCCAAGAGGGTGACGGAATGGTTTCGGGAGAGTATATGGGCTGCCGTTACGCCGGCTACGCCCCCGCCTACAATGGCGATTTTTAATTTTTTTTCACTCACTTCTGAACCCTTCGAATGAGCTGATCTATTGATTATTTCAAACCGGCTCTTTAGCACCTGTTTTTTGTGGGTGAAAATAAACTACGTCGGCCTACATGACTCCTAATTGTAACCTTTTAGTGAAATTCCCGCTCGCCGGACGGGAGGATATTTTAATTGTTAATGTCACCTTTAAGGACTTGTAGGGAAATAGCTTCCGACCATACTCTTTTTTTTGAATTTTATCTTAATCACGCTTCAAGGTTTGCCGGGTAATCAAGATGACCGCCGCCACGATGAGACTTGTGGCGATGAAAACATTGATCGTCAGGGCCTCTCCCGCAAGAGCCCAGCCCAGAAAGACGGCAATGACAGGATTGACGAAGGCATAGGTGGAGGCCAGGGCCGGGGTCGATTTGTGTAGAACCCAGATGTAAGAAGTAAACCCCACCAGGGAACCTACCAAAGTCAGGTACGCCCAGGCTTCCCAGGAAGCGGTTGAAATTTGGGACAAATGAAATCTCGAGCCTTCCCCAAGTATAAAAGCGCCTATGAGTTGAAAAATTCCGCCCGCCAACATTTCCATGGCGGTCGAAAGAAATGGGGATGAAGGCAAATCTGCATCCTGAGTGTAAATGGAACCAATGGCCCAACTGACTGGGGTCAAAATCAATACCAAGGTTCCCCATCCCGCAAGGGATTTTCCTGGGTTCGAAAACCCGGGCACGGCCAACACGGCCACTCCGGCCATGCCAAGTAATAGGCCGCCTCCCATGAGGCTATTCGGTTTTTTCCCTTTCTTCCAAACCCAGGCCCCAACCGTCATCCAAAGGGGAACGGTGGCGACTAAAAGGGCCGAGATTCCCGAGGGCACTTCGCGCTCGGCCCAACTCACACCGCCATTGGAACAAAAAACGAGAAGAAACCCCACGACGGACGCGGACTTCCATTGAAAAAATGTGGGCCGGGGGACTCCTCGAAGCCGTGTAAAACCATAAAGCAAAATACCCGATAAAAGAAAACGGCTTCCGGCCATGAGGAAGGGTGGAAAGGTGGAAACCGCGTAACGAATAGCCAGATAAGTGGAACCCCAGACCAGATAAACACCGAATAGGGCAAGCCAGACATCGGGAGTCGGAGATGTGTTTCGCCTAGGCATGAATGTGTCCTTGAATTATGATAAGTTTACCTACACGAAGGCAAGGCGAAGCATATGTCCGAAATGCAGCAAATCACCCCGCGAGCAAAAAAAAATATATTTCTCATTCGTTTGATACTGGGCTTGATCCTTCTTTGTTTTGCCTTCCTTTACTTTCAAGATCATCCCGATAAAAAAGAATTAGTTCTGATTTACGCTGCGGTTCTGGCCTGCTCTTTCATTCCATTCTTTACTTTTCCAGAAGAACATTTTGAGCAAATTCGGTTTCAGTACGTTGTTTTTTCCTTGGATTTTATGTTCTTGCTGGGCGGGCTCTTCCTTTTCGAGCATTTTGAAACCAATCTATTGATCATGTTGTTTTTCACCTTTTTCATCTCGGCCTTAAGTCAATCCCCGGGCCGCAGTCTGGTTGTCTCTATTCCCGTTATTTCCCTTTATGTTTATCTCAATTACATGAAAAGCGATGATTTTAACGTCATGGATCCTGTGCTTTTCCTTTCCTGTGCCCTTCTTTTGGTAGTGGCCATACACGCCGGTTACTTGGCGTACCGCACGGTCCAGCAAGAAAAGGAAATCGTGGAATTGGCTAAAAAAGCCAACCTCCTAGCAGAAAAAGTAAGGGAGGGCGACCAGGCTGCCCTGGAATACGCCTCGACCCTCAAAAACGTCCTGGACTCCCTGCCTCTTGGAGCCATTGCCGTTTCCACCCAGCAGACCATCCTTTTTGTGAACAACAGAGTCGGTAAAATATTGGACTTGAACCCCCGCTCACTCCTCAATCTTTGCCTTTCCGACAATGACACACCCCTTCGAGAAATTGGGGAAGCTATGGCAAAAGCTATCAAAGATCGCCGGGAGTTAAAACGGGAATATTTGGATATCCCGTGGAAAGGAATTCCTAAAAGATTTCGCCTGGATAGCGCCGCCGGGGCGGCGGGTCCCACTGGCAAAGTATGGGGCACCTTGTTCGTCATCCAAGAGGCCCAACGCCCCCAGACCGAAGGATCTGCCCTCCCATCCGCTTCCAGCGAGACTTAAACAATTAACCCTCGTGGGTTGTGCACATATCGCAGAAAACCCAAGTAAATGCCCAGTATTCTTTCAATCGTAAAGCTGAACCATATCGTCGCCAGGATTTTTTAAATCTCCCAATCGGCTTCCAACTTGGAAATAAAGATTGAATCGTATTCTTCAAAGATCGACCTTCACTCACCCAGTCGTTTTTCTATCCTCGCGAACCAAGACCTTGGAGTCATCGTGATGAATCATTTTGTCATGTAATACTCGCATTTTTTTTGTTTCGTGTTAAAATAATGGAAATTCGCTAAGAAGGAGGGGCCCGTGGCGAAGAAAGCTGCCAAGAAGAAAACCGCTAAGAAGAAAAAGTAAATTCTTCACGATTGTTTTGTTTGTAAGCCCGTTTCCGAAAGGGAACGGGCTTTTTCATTTATTGACCGGAATGCCTAAACGAATTTTAAATAGTTACCGATTTTCTCGGACAACCCAATCTCGCAGATAAATATCTATCTACCAACCGACGCGAACCTTCTGAACACAAAATGAGTGGATCAGGTAACCCAAACTTTATCATTCACCGGGCAGTAAAGTCTTCGCGCGGCAGATTTATCAAATATATGTCCTCTAAAAAAATAAAATTTCACCCTCCAACCCAATATTCGCAACAAAATTTATTGCCCAAGGCCTTCCCGCCACAACGAAAGCTACAGATTAAAAATATATTTTATTTCAGCAAAACCCAAAATAGGATTCTTCATCTTTCATAGACTTAAATAATCGTTCGATAATTTATCAACAATTTTTGTGTGAGCTCGAGGGTCAAAATTAGGCTTTAAATCGATTTTAAACAGACTTGTTTCGTTGATGGACCATGTCCACTAAATATGGTTGTTTTAAAAATTTAATCTTTAGCTTGAAAATAATTTTTAGGGAACCATAGCCAGGTTCAGTTCGGAGATATTTAACAAATTGTATTAGTGCCCCAACAATCCCCTTATTGACTGAACATCTTGTTCCAAAGGATACGCAAGGGATCGTAGTACTTATCCACCACCCGTTCCTTGAGGGGAATAATGGCGTTGTCAGTGATGTGAATATCCTCGGGGCAGACTTCGGTGCAGCATTTTGTGATGTTGCAGAGGCCCAGGCCATGCTGCTCTTTTAACAAACCTGTTCGGTCCAACGCGTCGATCGGGTGCATTTCCAGTGAGGCGATTCGGGCAAAAAAGCGCGGTCCGGCGAATTTCCCTTCCATATGATGCTCACGCAAAACGTGGCAGGTGTTCTGGCAAAGGAAGCATTCGATGCATTTTCGAAACTCCTGCGACCGATCCACATCCCTCTGTTCCCACTGCCACTTCGCGCCCTCCTTAGGCGTAAAAGGCGGAATCTTTTTGTTGACCTCGTAGTTATAGGAAACATCCGTGGCCAGATCTTTCATGAGGGGAAAAGTTTTCATGGGAGTGATCGTGAGGGGTTGGCCCTCGTCAAATTCGTTGAGCCGGGTCATGCACATCAGTCGGGGCTTCCCGTTCACCTCGGCGGAGCAGGAGCCGCACTTACCCGCCTTGCAGTTCCATCGGCAGGCCAAGTCGGGAGTCTGGGTGGCCTGAAGTCGGTGAACAGCGTCCAATACCACCATCCCCTCATCCACCTCCACTTCGTAATCCCGCAGTTCTCCCCCTTCGGAGTTTCCGCGATAAACCCTCATGTGGACCTTAGCCATCAATTCCTCCCCAAACGAATCATCGTCCTAGGTAGCTGCCGGCGCTTCGCCCCGGATTTGTTTCAAAATTTCGGGCTTTAACAGATGCTCGTTCACCAATTCATTTTCCAATTCGGATGGAACCTGTGGAAGTTCCTCTTGAGCCACTTCCATAGCGCCATTTATTTGTCGGATTAAAACTCGTTTCTTGGCAAAATCTTTTGAATAGCCCGGACAGTCGGTGCGGGTGTGACCCCCGCGGGATTCTTTCCGTTCCTTAGCGGCCCGGGTAATGGCCTCGCCGACGATCAGCATGTTTCGTAAATCCAGCGCCACGTGCCAACCGGGGTTGAACAGCCGGTTGCCCTCGGCTGAAACACCTTTTAAACGCTCCCGAAGAGCCGCCAGATCTTTCAAACCCTGATCAAGCAAGGCCTCTTCACGATACATGCCTGCTCCCCGTTCCATGACTGTCTGGAGATCTGCCAGTAGGGCGTAGGACACTTCCCCCCCCGTGTTCGCAAAGGGCTGATCCATTTGCCGGTTCAATTCGGCCAAGCCCTCTTCATGAATCCTGGGAGTCGAGTTTTTCTTGGCGAAGGCGGCCGCGTATTCACCGGCCAATTTGCCGAAAACCACTAGATCGGAAAGGGAATTGCCCCCCAGACGGTTGGAGCCGTGCATCCCGGCCGAGCATTCGCCCGCAGCGAAAAGCCCCGGCACGGTGGACATCTGAGTCTCCGGATCCACCTTGACCCCGCCCATCATGTAGTGGCAGGTGGGGGCGATTTCCATGGGGACCTTGGTGATATCCACATCCGCCAGTTGCTTGAACTGGTGGTACATGGAGGGAAGCTTTCGCTTGATGTCTTCGGGAGTTCGGCGCGAGGCGATATCGAGGTAAATTCCACTATGCTCAGTTCCCCGGCCCTCCTTGATCTCGGTCCAAATGGCCCGAGAGGTCACATCCCGGCTCATGAGCTCGGGGGGCTTCCGTTCTTTGACGGTTTCCTCTTTTTGACCTTCGACAACGACTTTTTGGAACCAGCCGTTGGCTTCGCTCTCCGTATCGGCGTACTTTCCCTGGTATTTCGGGGGGATGTACTTGAACATAAACCGCTCGCCCTTATTGTTTTTCAACACCCCCCCCTCGCCCCGAACGCCCTCGGTGATGAGGAGCCCCCGGACGGACGGGGGCCAGACCATGCCCGTCGGGTGGAACTGAACGAATTCCATGTCAGCCAGCTCGGCTCCAGCCAGATAGGCCAGGGCGAACCCATCTCCCGTGCATTCCCAGGAGTTGGAATTAACCCGGTAGAGCTTTCCAATGCCGCCGGTCGAAAGTATGACGGACTTGGCCTTGAAAAGGACGGGACGGCCCGTCTCGCGAAAATATCCATAGGCCCCTGCGACTCGTTCCCCGTCTTTGAGGAGGGAATAAATGGTGCATTCCATGTGTACTTCAATGCCCGAATGCACGCCCTTGTCCTGAAGAGTGCGGATGAGTTCCAACCCGGTACGATCTCCCACATGGGCCAGACGTTTGTAAGTGTGACCCCCGAAGTGGCGGACATTAATGTTTCCCTTACCGTCCGTGGTACGGTCAAAAACTGCCCCCCATTTTTCCAGTTCCCGCACTCGCTCGGGGGCCTGTTGGGCGTGAATCTGGGCCATCCGCCAGTGGTTGGCGAAATTGCCGCCGATCAAAGTGTCGCAAAAATGCTGGCGCCAGGAATCACGTGAATCCACGGTGGCCAGTGCCGCAGCGATGCCTCCCTCGGCCATGACCGTGTGGGCCTTCCCCAACAAAGATTTGCAAACCAACCCCGTCTTGCAGCCTGAAGCCGAGGCTTCGATGGCGGCCCTCAAGCCAGCTCCCCCGGCTCCGATCACCAACACGTCATATTCATAAGATTGATAGCTATCGCTCATGGTTTTTAAACTCCCCCGTCCGCTCATTTACTTTTTAAAAAATCTTGATGTCCGTCCATATCCCCATAGCCACCAGACGCACGTAAAGATCGGCGAATCCCACCGTGAAAAGGGAAAGCCAGCCCCAAAGAGGATGGTCCTCGTTCATTTTGCTTACCCGACACCAGACCTTGTAACGGAAGTCATTTGCGGCGCAATTGGAGAAGCAATCCAATTTACCGCCCACCAGATGCCGCCAAGCATGACAACTGAAAACATAAAAGGTCAGAAGCAGGGTATCCGCCAAGAGAACCACGGTTCCTGTCCCCACCCAGTAAGTTTTGGGCCCTTCGATCGTGAAGGCTTTGACGAGGTCAATCCAATGGTTGATCACCAGCAACACCGCCAAATAGAGAAAATACCGATGGATGTTTTGGAGGACAAAAGGAAAACCCTGTTCCCCCTTGTAGTCACGGGGCTCCTCGCCCACGGCGCAGGCGGGTGGATCCTGAAAGAGGGCTCGGTAATAGGCTTTGCGGAAGTAATAACAAGTGCCGCGAAATCCAGCAGGCGCCCACAGAATCAGAATGGCCGGAGACCACTTGAACCAGGATGGACTGAGAAAGGGGGAAAAGGCGGGGGACACATAGGAACCCCACTGGTAATAAACCTCGCCGTGGGGCCCATAGGGGGTAAAAGCGGCCCAGGTCATGTAAACAATAAAGGCCAGAAGACCCAACCCGATGCCCAAGGACTCCAGCCACCACTCGTCCTGCCGCAGGGTTATTCCCGCGCCCTTCTGAGTTCTCACGTCAATCGACATATTCGTCTCCTGAATACTTTTTTCAACCTCGAATCCCTGGACATGCCGGAAACAAGGTGAAGGGAACTGCTCCTACCATTTATAATTTCAAGCTGGAACTATGACCAGGCTCGGCTTTCTCGCTGGGGTTGATGTAAACCTTTGCGAAATTGACAGCTGTCGCGCCCTCGGAAAACCCAGTGGCGATCAAATCCAGTTTACCCGGATGAGTAGCGATATCCCCGGCTGCGTAAATTCCAGGAATATTAGTTTCCATCTTTTGGTTCACGGGGATCTTGTTTTTTTCCAAAGCCAATCCCCAATCTTTCAGAAAAGAAAGTGAGGCCTGAAAACCGAAATTAAGGATTACAAAATCAGCCGGCACGGTTTCTTCAGCTTTCGTGTGGTTCTCGTAAATGACCGCTTGTTCCACCCGGCCATTACCCTTGACCGTTTTGAGTTCGTACCAGAGTTTGACCTCAACTTGGGATGCCTTCAGCTTTTGGACGGAAGATTCGTGGGCGCGAAACTCGTCCCGACGGTGAAGAAGCATCACATGACTGGCGATAGGTTCCAGCATCAGAGCCCAATCGAGAGCGCTATCCCCACCCCCGACAATGATGACCCGTTTGCCCTTGAAAGGTTCTAAGGAAAGCACGCCATAATTGACACCCTTCCCTTCAAAAGGCACTAATTCAGGATTGGGATGTTTTTTGGGCGTGAATGATCCCATTCCAAGAGTGAGAACGACTGTCTTGCTATAGTGGTTTAAGCCTTTATCCGTCATGAGTTCAAATATTTGATCGGGACGCTTGACCAGCGAGGTGACTTTCTCCCCAAGGGATAAAGTCGGATGGAATCGGCTCAACTGCTCTTCCAGGTCTTTCACGAGTACTTTCCCCGCCACGCGAGGAAAACCTGCCACATCATAGATATCTTTTTCAGGATACATTGCCGAAATCTGACCACCTAACTGTTCCAGCGAATCAATCAATTTAACTTTCATTCCCCGAAGACCCGCGTAAAACCCTCCGAACATTCCGGCTGGACCTGCGCCAATGATGATGATGTCAAATACTTCCTCAAGCATGGAACTCCCCCCAGATTCGAGATAAGAACAAATTAAAATGATTGTCTTTTCGGCAGACGATACGCTCCATTAAAACAAAATTCGTTCGATTTCTCCTGCGTTCAAAGTGCAAACCCAAGCAAAGAGTGTTTAACGGTTCGGTGTAAAAGCCAGGTTAGGCGCAGGCCTTTCGACTGAGATGCTTTCCTTGATGCAAACGGTCTCGCAAAGCTTGCAGCTGACGCATTTTTTCTCGTCGACGACGGCGATTTTAAAAAACTCAGGGTGGTCATGCCGAGGTTGCATGGAAATGCAATCAAAGGGACAAATATCAACGCAAAACTCGCAAGCCGTGCAGGTTTCAGGGTCCACCTTGGCTTTTGGAATGGCGAGTGGTTTTATTTTTTTTACGATGTCACCCAGAGGGTCGATGATAGCCTCGACCGGACAGAAGATCCCGCAAACACCGCAATCGATACATAATGCCGGGTCAATGTGGTGAAGATTCTTTTTGTCGCCAGCGATGGCTTCGGTGGGGCATTTGATCGCGCAAAGGGTGCAGCCAATACAATTATCCAAAATGACGTGCGGCATGAACGCTCCCCTAGGTTCAAAGCAAGAAACCTGACAGCTTAGGTGGATTATTTAAACAAAAGGCCTTTGAAAAGAAAAGGCCCTTCTCGTCGGAAGGGCCTTTTGTCGCTTCGTTTTTATAACCTATTAGAAGAAAACCCTTGGGGGGGTATTAGACATACTCTTCGATTAATTTTTTACGGGTTTCCTTGTTGGGTGAAAGATTCATCTGTCGGGCCAGCGGTGTTCCTTGTAGGGTAGGGTCTGCAGCATCGATGGAGGGCTTGGGGTTGGGATTTTTATACAAAACCCCGATGGGGATCTTGGCGCCCCATTCCTTGGCCCTTTCCATAGCCATATTCCAGTCCGAAGGGTTGTGACCGGCATCCTCCAGCTTGTAGACACGTTCTTTGAACCAGCCAAAGGTATTCTGCTTGTTGAATGTCACACAGGGACTAAAAACATCAATATGAGCGAACCCTGGATACTGCAGAGCCTGAATATAGAGACTTTTGAGATGGTTAATGTCTCCTGAGAATCCACGGGCAACAAACCCGCACCCCGCCGCCAGGCTCATAACCATAGGATTCAATTGGCCTTCAGGATTTCCATGTGGGGTAGACTTGGTTTTCATTCCCACTTCGGAAGTAGGAGAAGTCTGTCCAGTGGTCAATCCATAGATTTCATTGTCCATGACAATATAGGTCAGGTTGATGTTGCGCCGGATGGAATGGACGAAATGTCCCTGTCCAATCCCGTAGCCGTCGCCGTCCCCGCCACAGGCAATGACGGTCATTCCATGGTTGGCCAATTTTGCCCCGGTGGCGACCGGCAAGGACCGGCCGTGCAGGCTATGCATGCCGTAAGATTTGAAAAAACCCGGAAGGTTTGAAGAGCAACCAATTCCCGAAACAACCATAACTTCCTCGTTCGGAATTCCAAGTTCGCCCACCGCCCGCTGGAGCACGGTCAAAACGCCATAATCCCCGCATCCCGGACACCAATCGGGCGGGATTTCCGGTTTGTAAAGTTTCGCGTCACGAGGCGCTAAAGTTCCTGCTGTCGGCATAAATTCCTCCTTGAAGCTCCCCTTAGGGAATAATGTTTTCGATCAGTGAACCGAAGTCGTTGATAAAACTCCCGGTCCCGGGGGATGGGGTGATCGCCATCCCGGCTCAAGTGACTGGCACTCCACCAGGGGTTTGCCGCCGAGTACTTCCTTCACCGCAGCGATAACATGTTTCGGTTCGAAAGGCTCTCCGTCGTATTTGCGGATATCCGCGTGCGCCGTGATTCCCGTTTCAGCTCTTAAATGGCGGGAGAATTGTCCGCTTTTGTTCATTTCAACGACGCAAGTCTTTTTGGCTTTTCCTAAAATCGCCTTGGCTTCTTTCTCTTGGAACGGCACCAGGTATTTGAAGGATAGGTGGTTGACCTTGAGCCCTTCTTTGTTGAGGCGTTCTACCGCCTCACTGACCACGCCCCAGGTGGAACCATAAGTTATCAAGGTCAGATCCGCATCTGCCGGTCCATCGATTTTCAAAGGAATCGCGTAATTTTTTACGACCGTTTCCATCTTACGAGAACGCTTATCAACCATTTTTTTTCGGACGACGGGGTCTGTATACATATCGGAGATCAACACACCATCCTCATCGTGTTCGTCAGAAGCCGCCACGTAAAGATGATTGGGGAGGCTGGGAATAGCGCGGGGAGAAATTCCAGAAGGGGTGTCTTTGTACCGAAGATAATTTTTGGGGGTTCCGTCATCCTCGAAAATCATCTCACCTCGGTCGATCTTGAAATCCCGATCGAGATAAGAGGTTTCAAGCGTCATGTGACCCTCGCTCATCAATAGATCGGAAAATATCAACACCGGGCACTGGTATTTTTCAGCCAGATTGAAAGATTCTTCCATTGTGTTGTAACAATCCGCGATGGAAGTTGGTGTGATGATGATGCGGGGAAAATCACCCTGGGAAGCGCCGATGGCTTGATTCAGATCACCCTGTTCTTGTTTGGTCGGCAGGCCCGTCGAGGGTCCTCCCCGCATCACGTTGATCATGACGACGGGTGTTTCCATGATGCCGGCCAATCCGACGGCCTCGGTCATGAGGGCAAATCCCCCTCCCGAGGTAGCGCACATTGAGCGAACTCCCATATGCCCCGCGCCGATCGCCATATTGGCCACGGCGATCTCATCCTCAACTTGGCGAACACAAATGCCCATTTCTCTTCCGTTGGCTCCCATCCAATGTAAAATTCCGGTGGCCGGGCTCATAGGGTAGGCCACGTAGAATTTACAGCCGGCATTGGCGGCACCCATGGCCAAAATTTCATTACCTTGAACCATGGCGAGCTTGGCTGTTCCCTTTTTCAAGGAAACAGCGTGGGGTTTATACGTTTTCTTGACGAAGTCAAAGCCCGACTTGGCGGCTGCCACGTTGGCGGCTACCACTTGAGGCTTCTTTGCAAAAGTGTGATGAAAAACTGATTCCAGTGCGGAGAAATCAAGGCCCAGAAGGCCGACCAACCCGCCCAGACACACGGTGTTCTGCATGATGGGCAGGGCGTCCTTGCCCGCCAGTTCAAAAACCGGCAGGGGGCACAATTGAACTCCCTCGGGAGCCGGACCGGGCTTGACCTTGTCTCCATTGAATACGCACAATCCGCCGGCCTTTAGTTCCTGCAAGTGTCGATCTATCGAATCCTGGTTCAAAGCGATCATGGCTTGAACCTGGTCTCCCATACATTTGGGGGCCTGGGAAGCGATGCGCAGACGAACCCAAGAATGTCCGCCACGAATCAAGGATTGGTAGCTGGTGTACTGGTAGACATAAAGCCCTAAGCGGGCACAGGATTGGGCCAGGTTGTTTCCGGTGGAAGCTCCACCATCCCCGGCGGCGCCGCCGATTCCAACAATGATTTCATTTTCCATCAACGAATTCCTCCCCAGAAAATTAATAACTTAAATAATAGATCGCAGGTTGTTTACAAGCCTCCATCCAAAGGCCGGGACAAAAGTGAAAGCGAAAATGCCCGAGGCCGAACTTAGGGGAGGCATATTAACCTTGACTCTTTTAAAATCGCAATACCTTTGGAAGCCGAACACATGAAAACAAAGGACTTCTTGGGTAGAAGTGCCCCATCTTTGGTAGGACGGACCTAACGGTACCCCATTCCATTATTTGAAGGGGGATCTTCAGAAAGGGATGTTTCTTGATCAAGGACGAATGACTGAGTTTGAATCAATTTCAACCTCGGAGTGTAGGTTTCAAGAGAAATCAAACCGATACCCTTGGCGTAATAAAAATAACGGACACCGACTTTCTTCTCATCTTTTATGTCTATTTCTTCCACAATCAGGCAACTGGGATAGGTTTTTTGAAGCACCTGCGCCTGCCCCAAGGTAGTTTTGAACATACGCCGATAGTTTTCCTCCTGCTGTTCCCAAAGAGAATTTTTAGGAGGTTGAGGCATTTTGATTAGAGTATCGCCTCGGAAGGTTTTATCGCCCGTCCGTGTAAGGACTACCTCCTCGTTGGAAATAAGATAAGCCTCCCGAACCGGGGTTCCGGTCTGGGAATTTTCGAAAACTGCCACCACCGATCCATCGGAGTTGGACTTGTAATCCACGCATTGAATGGTGAATCGGCGTGGAGCAGTTTCCCCTTTTCCAGCTTTTAAATAGACAAATTCCGCCTGATGTCCCAGTGTCGCGGGAAAATAATCAAATAGTCCACCTCGGGGAGGAGCGGGGACGATCGTTCTCTCCTTTCCCAAACTTTCTTTTGAGGTAGGAGCAGGTGATGGCGCGAGAAATGAACCCGGCGTCGAAGTCGTCGCCACGGGTGTCGATGTGAAGGTTGGAGGCGGGGTGCTTGCCTGGGAGCGTGAATTTTCTGTTGAAGCCCGTTTTGCATCATCATCCGATGGAAGGAGGACGGGAGTTTCAACGCCAGAAGGGGGAAGCACATCGGAGTCTTCCGCCGGAATAACCGGAACGGGGGGGAGGGGTTCGGCCCATGCAGAGACCAAGCCGTTCCACACACTTAAGGCCAAGATAAAACCTAAGGCACACTTCATGGTCGTTTTCAGATCTTCCCTTTTTTCAATCCTGTTGATCTTGGCCACTCTGATGAAATCCAGAAAAAAAGCTAAGGCACCTGAAAATTTACGAAGACAGTTATTAACAAGTTCCAGTTACAAAAAAAGAAGTTTATTCAAAGCCGTAGAAAGAATATGGGATGGTCTTGGAATCTTTTATCGTACTGTTAACATAAACGACCCCATTCGTACTGTCGTATAACCACCCAATACCACCAGCCGTTGGCACCTGGGCTTGTGCCGTCAGTGTCACCAAATTTCCCACTGGAGAAGTTGATCCGGTCACGAAATACCCCGTCGCCTTAACCGACGAAATGGAATCCATGTATTTACTGAATGAATAGACGGAATAGGTGTTCAGCGTTGACGGCCAAATACCTTGCTGATCCCCGTAGTACATGCACGCCGTCGATCTGAGACTCCCCAAAATACCCTTCGTAGATCCTTCGCGTGATTTTTCCAACATTTGTCCGAATTTCGGAATAGCGATCGCCGCCAAAATACCGATGATGGCGACCACAATCATTAATTCAATCAATGTAAACCCGCTGGCCTTCCGGTCGGAAGCCTTCATCATATTCACCCCCAAAACATTCAATCAACTCCTCCGCCAAGAGGAGATGAAACCCGTTTATATTTTATCTTAAAATGAAGTTAAAAAGGGTTTCTCAGAAAAAACGATTTAGAAAATTATTTGTTTTTTAAGCGTTTTTCAACGCTTTTGATCTTATCTTCCATGGTCTGAGCCTTGTCCGTCCTGGTTCCGAATTTGAGAGTTGTCGTGATTCGGGGAGCGCCCATCTGATGAACAGCCTCGTGACAATGCTTAATGGCCGCAAAAACCTCATCCCATTCCCCCTCCAGGTTCGTTCCGTAGGCGTGTAATTGGGTTTTTAGACCTGCTTCCTTCAAGACTTTTTCGCAAACCACCACGTATTCGGAAACAGAAACTCCCACACCCAGGGGAACCACGCACAAATCCGCGATCACACGCATGCCAAACCTCCTCTTTTCGCCGATAATCTCTTCAACTACACCGCCCTGGTTTAGCAACCTTTGAAATGGGAATCAACCCTTTAACCCTATTCAACAGAATGGAAGCCATGAATCATAATCTCTTAAGAATTATAGGGATCACTTTCATCGTCAAGATTTGCGTCCTTTTGTTCATAGCACTTGGCTATCACTGTTTTGCCTTTCAAACCGGCAACTACCTCGCCAATTTCCACGACCCCGCCCAGGAGATCCCGTCCCTCCAGACGGCATACCAAACATGGGATGCCCAACACTATCTTTACTTGGCGGCTCACGGATACAGCCCGAACCATCTGAGTAATGTATTTTTTCCCCTTTGGCCCCTCTTGATCCGTTGGTGTACTCCCCCCGCGGGAGGAATCTCCTGGCTGGCAGGCCTAGGCTTGTCTCAACTTTTCGCCCTGGTAGCAACGGCCTATTTCTATTTGCTGGTCAAAAACCTCTGGGACGAACCGATTGCCTTCCGGGCCTGTATTTGGAGTTTAGCTTTTCCCACCGCCTTTTATTCCGGCTTGATCTATACCGAATCCCTATTTTGGCTTTTAACGATGGTTTTCTTTTATTACTCCCTCAAGAACCGTTGGGGTGCCTCCACATTGGGAGCGTTTTTACTTCCCCTCGCCCGTCCCACGGGGATTCTGGAGGCTGCATCGGCCCTAGCGGGGTGGGGAAACCGCAAAGACACCAGAGAAGAACCCTTCTTACCCAGAATCATAACAGCCTTGGCTTTTTGCGTAGGTTTCGGCCTCTATTTGTTTTTAATGAAGGAATGGACCGGAGACTCTTTCAGCGGATTTTCCGCACAAAAGTTTTACATTTCCCACAGCGGTTGGTCAAATTTATTAAACCCCTTCGGCTGGTTGTTCCGAAATTTTATTCAAAATCCCTATACCATGACCGGAACCCATACTTGTTTTTTGCCCAGAGTGTTTTTAATCGTAGTCATGCTGAGTTTGACCCCACTTTATAAGCAAGTCAGCCCGAATTTCTTCGTTTATACGCTTATGCTCGGGTTGTTTCCCGCCTTTTCGGGCGACATCTTGAGTATGAGCTACATGCGATACACGGCCATCCTATTCCCCATTTTCATTCTGGCGGCCTTAAAGATAGGCGTGGGGGGAAAAGTTCTTCTTGTCTGCTGTTTCCTGGCTCAGGCTTTTCTCTTGATCGCCCATTCCCTGAACTATTGGGCGGGATAACCAACCCGCCGCCAGCCATTTATCTCAAATTTAAAAGGAAAATTTCAGGAAACCAAGGACCAGGGTTCCCATGGCACAAAGAAGGACTGCCACCGCGACTCCCGAACTGAGGGGAATGCTTTCCACCTCCCCTTCAGGTTTCTGGTAAAGAGCCACTGCCGTCCTCAGATAATAAAATGCCGAAAGAAAACTGTTCAGGACCGCCACGATTACCAGGTCGATCTGGCCCTGGTCCACCGCTAACTTGAAAAGATAATATTTACCAAAAAAACCCGCCGTGGGGGTCAGGCCCGCTAGGGAAAAAAGAAAGATCGCTAGAGCCCCTCCCATCCAGGGATGGCTCAAGCCCAGTCCCCGGTAATCGCTGATTTTCAATCTTTCCAGGCCAGCGGACGAACCGTCCGATGGCACCGCCCAAGCAATGAACCCGAAGGCTCCCGCAGTCATAAGGGTGTAGGCCAAAAGGTAAAAAGCCACGGCTCTTTCCATCTGGTCGGAAGGGGCCGAGGCCGCCACGGATAATCCCACGAGCAGGTATCCCGCGTGTGCCACGCTGGAAAATCCTAATAGGCGCTTGAGGTTGGTCTGGTTGAGCGCACCCAGATTTCCGATTGTCATCGTCAAGACTGCCATAACCCCAAGGGCGAGGGTCCAGGGACCATGAAGTCCAATTCCTTCCACTAAAAAACGCGCAAGAATTCCCACCGAGGCCGTCTTCACGCCCGTGGATAGGAGGGCCGAAACCGGGGCCGGGGCGCCGTCATAAACATCCGGCGCCCAAGCGTGAAAAGGCGCCGCAGCAATCTTGAAACCGAACCCCACCAAAAACAACCCCGACCCCAAAGCCATTAGCAAAGGGGATTTCCCCATTTCCAACGCATGACGCAAGTCCACAAAACGCAGGGAACCCGAGGCACCGTAAAAGAGGGCGATCCCATAAAGCAGGAAACCTGAAGCGAAGACTCCACTCAAATAATACTTCAGGGCCGCTTCCACGGGCCGGGGTCTATTTCGCAAATAACCCGCCAGAGCGTAAGAGGATAGGGACATCAGTTCCAGGCCCACAAACAAGGTTAAAAAGTCCGCTGAGACCGCCAGGACCAGCATTCCGGAAACCGCAAGAAGCAAAAGGGCGTAATACTCGCCCGTCACGGCTCTTTCCCTTTCAAGGTAGGAAACGGAAAAAAGACAGCAAAGCAAACCTGAAACCAAGCAAATGCCCATGAGGGTAGTTGAATAAAGATCAACGACCACACAGCCATTGAACAGCAGACCGGGAAGGGGTTTCTGGGAAATGAGATGGAAAACCGAAGCGATGGCGGCGAGAAGGAAAGCCCCTGTCATAAGGGGCGCGGATCGGCGACCAGGTTCCTTCCCCACGGCTTCCAAAAGGAGAAGGGCCATGGCGCCGAAGGAAACGATCCAAAGGGGAATAAGCCCCCCCAGGTCCAGGAATGAAACGCTCATGGATGTTTCCCCTGCCGATCCTTTTGCACTTCCTGCTGGAAACGCTGGCGGGCGGCAAAGTCAGTCATTTCGGGGGGAGGTTTGAGGCGCTCCACCACATTCATCTGGAGTGATTTTTCCGTAGGCCTCAGGATGATATTGGGGGACAGTCCAAGCCAGATCGCCAAAACCGCCAAGGGAACCAACGTAAGAATCTCCCTGAAATGGAGATCGGGGGAAAGTGATTTTTCACCGGCCCGGGGAGCCCCGAAGAAAAGGCGGCCATAAAGGTTAAAAAAGTACCAAGCCGAAAGCACAAACCCCACCAAAGCGAGGACGGCCAAAAGGGCATTGGCCTTGAATAGAGGTACCAGCACCAGAATCTCCCCGACGAAGCCCGCCAGGCCGGGCAACCCCACCGCCGCCGCCATGAGCCAGAGAAAAAAAACAGCCAGAAGGGGCGCGGTTTGCGCCGCTCCACCGAAATCAGTCATCAGGCGTGAACCACGTCGCTCCTCTAAAAAGCCCATCAAAAGGAAAAGCCCGGCCATGTAAATGCCATGGGCTATCATTAAAAAGACACCGGCTTGCAATCCGGCTGAAGTGAATGTTAGAAAACCTAGAAACGCCAGCCCCATGTGGGAAAGAGAGGAATAAGCGGCCAGACGCTTCATGTCGGTTTGAATGGTGGCCATCAATGCTCCGTGCAACACGCCCGCCAAGGCCAGCATCATCAGCCAAGGGGCAAAAGCCTTGGCTGCGGAGGGAAATAGCGTGGGACAGAAGCGCAAGAACCCGTAGGCTCCCAACTTGGCCATCAGAGCGGAAAGCATGACCGTTGCTCCGGCCGGAGCCTCCGCGTAAGCATCGGCCATCCATCCATGTAAGGGAAAAAGAGGCATCTTGATCAAGAAAGCCAGGGCGAAGGCCAGGAAACACCAGAATTGGACATCCTCGGAAATAGGGTGATCCATCAAGACCCCGTAATCGAAACTGTGAGCCTCGTGGGTAATGTAAAGCAGGGCTACCAGCATCAAGAGAGATCCGAATAGGGTGAAGAGAACAAATTTAACGGTGGCTTTGACCCTTCCCGCCCCACCCCAGACCCCTATGAGGAAAAAAACAGGGATCAGCATCAGTTCCCAGAAGAGATAAAAGAGAAAAATATCCCGTGAGACCAGTGTGCCCAACATGGCCGATTCCAAAAGGAGCATGCAGGCAAAATAGCCCCTGACATTTTTTTGAACCCCTGAGAAACTTCCCAGGATCACCAGAGGGGTCACGAGGGCGGTCAGAAGCACAAACCATAGGGACAATCCATCCAGTCCCAGGCTGTAATGGATTCCCAGGTTTGTGAGAAGGGGATAGTCTTCCCTGAATTGGAACCCGCCGTTGGCCATATCAAACCCCGTCAAGAGAGGAAACGAGAGTACCAGAACGGCCAGCGAAGCCAGAAGCGCCAATATTTTGGAACCCTTGGGAATGGGCGATAGGGCCGCGAAAAACGCGGCCAAAGCCGGGATGGCAATCATGAGTGTAAGCGTCAAGAAAGTCCTCTTTCTTTTCTAACGTAGAACCAGGTAAATCAGCAGGGCCGCGCCAAGAGCCACATAGGCCAGGTAAGCCCGAACCAGGCCCACTTGGGTTTTTTGCAGAATTTTTCCAGCCGCAACTCCTGCATCGACCACAACTTCCAGCAGGCGGTTCACCAGCAGATTTTCTACCACATAGTTGGAGACCACTCCTGCGAACCATTTCACCCACCGCACCACGGTGGTTTCATAAATTTCGTCCACGTAATATTTTTGCTCCAAGGTCTTGGCCCCTCCGGGAATGAGTTTCAGAAGTTTTGGACTCAGGACATGTTTCCAGCCGTAGACGTACCAAGCCGAACCCACCCCCAAAAAGGCCACGAGGAGCGAAAGAAACATCAGCACCGGCTCTAAACGGGGACTTAAAGCATTGGGTTCCAGGGAGGACAGACGGAACAAAGGATCCAGGAACTGACCCAGACTGTCACCGCCCCCAATCGCCTTCGGCGTCCCGATCCAGCCAATAGGAAGCGACATCACGGCCAGGAGCAAAAGCGGCCAGGTCATGATCCGAGGTGATTCATGGATGCGACGCAATGCCTCCGCCCCCCCCTTGAATTCCCCGAAAAAAACCAGGGTGACCATTCGGGTCATGTAAAAACCGGTCAAGAAAGCTGTAAAAAGACCAATAAAATAAAGAATTTGCGGAAGGGGCGAGAACAGGGGATTGGGGGTGGCCAGAGCGCGCCAGAGAATCTCATCCTTGCTGAAAAATCCGCCGCAAAATGGAATCACACCCGTGAGGGCCAGCCAAGAAAGGAGGAAGGCCAGGCTCGTCAGCGGAAGGTGCTTGAGAAGTCCCCCCATTTTGCGCATATCCTGTTCCCCGCCCAGAGCGTGAATGACCGAACCCGCCCCCAGGAAAAGGGCTGCCTTGAAAAAACCGTGGGTGATGAGGTGGAATATCCCAGCGCCATAAGCCCCTACCCCCACTCCCATAAACATGTATCCCAATTGGGAAATGGTGGAATAAGCCAGCACCTTCTTGATGTCGTTTTGGGCCAGAGCGATGGAAGCGGCCAAGAGTGCCGTGAGGGCGCCAAGGACCGCCACGACCAGTGACGCCCAAGGTGCC
This sequence comes from uncultured bacterium, assembly GCA_964525605.1. Taxonomy (GTDB): domain Bacteria; phylum Oederibacteriota; class Muellerivitia; order Muellerivitales; family Muellerivitaceae; genus CAVTWJ01. The sequence continues at coordinate 12,803 of CAZGKT010000014.1, read as the reverse complement.
AGCACATAAAGAAAATGCAGCCGGGCTACCAGATAAACCCCGGCGGTGACCATCGTGGCGGCATGGATGAGGGCGGATACAGGAGTCGGGCCCGCCATGGCATCCGGCAGCCAGACGTAGAGGGGAATCTGAGCCGACTTCCCGGCCGCCCCGAAGAAGAAACAAAGGCAGGCTAGAGTAGCCGCAGCCTCGGTGAAAATCTGTTTGTGTTCCTGCAGGGCCTCAAAATTGAGCGTTCCCGCCATGGAATAAACCAGGAGCAATCCGGCTAAAAAACCCGCGTCGCCGATGCGATTCACAATAATAGCCTTTTTCCCCGCCGCGGCCTTGGCCTCGTCGCCGAACCAGAAAGCGATCAACAGATAGGAGCAAAAACCCACCCCTTCCCATCCCAGGAACAACAAAAGCAGGTTGTCGGCCATCACCAACACCAGCATGGAAAAAAGGAAAAGGTTCATGTAGGTAAAGAACCGACCGAAACCCCGATCCCCTTTCATGTAGCCCACCGAATAAAGGTGGATGAGACTTGAGACGAAAGTGACGAAAACCACCATGACCATGGAAAGAGCGTCAAGCTGAAGGGTGAATCGGGCCTGGAAACTGGGGATATCCATCCAGGGGCCCAGATCTTGAATCAGCACGCTGCTTTCAGGAAGGGCGCGAAATTGTGAGAAGGCCGTCCAGGCGAAGAGGAAAGAACCAAACGCCCCCGAACAAGCGATTATTCCCAGGAGCCATTCGGGTACCCGTCCGGGTTTGTTCCTCGCCATCAGGGTCAAGAAGCCGTTCAAAACCGCTCCAAAAAAAGGCAAAGCGGGAATCAGCCACAGCCACCCATCGGGAAGCCGGGAAAGAGCCTGAAGATGTTCCATGTTCAGCACGGATTATCCTTTGAGTGTTTTCAAGAGATCCACGTCCACCGATTCCCCCATTCGGTAGAAGGCCAATACCAGAGCCAGCCCCACACAGGCTTCTGCGGCGGCCACCGCCACCACGAACAAAACCACCACCTGGCCCGACATCTCGCCGGTCATCCGGGAAAAAGTCACAAAAGACAAATTGACCGCGTTGAGCATCAGCTCCAGGGACATCAACACCACAAAAAGATTGCGGCGGGACAGGGCTCCTGCCACCCCCAGGGTGAAAAGGGCCGCCGAAAGAACCAGATAATGGGATGGCGTTACCGGGTAAAACAGTTCCATGTCAACCTCATAGCCCGTAAGGGCGGATAGATTCAACCAACCATCAATAGCAAGTCCGGGGCATTCAAAGCTTTTTTTTCACCAAGACCAAGGCCCCCACAATGGCCGCTAACAACAATAAGGACAGGGCCTCAAAAGGAAAAAGATATTCGGCGAATAGTTTTTCACCTACGCCCGTAATCCCTCCAAAATCCCCGGCAGGAAGCGGAGCGTTACCCATGCCGCCCGTAAACAGAACCCCCGCCAAAGGCGCTCCCAGGAAGGCCGCGGCGGCCAAAAGAACCAATGCCATCACGCTTCCCCTGACCTTCAAGGGTTCCAAGGCTTGGGGAGGCAGGTTCACCAGCATAATGACGAAAATCATCAGCACCATGATGCCTCCCGCATAAACAAGAATCTGAAGGACCGCCGCAAACTTAGCCGATTCAAGGGCGTACAACCCCGACAGGGCCGCGAAAGCGCCTACCAGGGCCAGGGCTGACGCGATGGGGTTGGTGCGGGTAATGACGACGAGACCCAGTCCCAATAAAACAGCGGCTAAAAAATAAAACAAACCGGTTTCAATCATCCTCACCCTCTTGAGCTTTGTTACGGTCTGGCGTGGTCGCCATGGGTCCACTTCACGGGCCGGGGGGGATTATAACCCGGGGTGTATTCTTCATTATGGTGATCCATTAGAAATTCCTTGCGGAAAACCAGGCTTTCGCGCGTGTAATCTGTGAGGGCAATTTCAGGCACATCCATTCGGATGGCGTCCAGGGGACAGGCTTCCACGCAAAAGCCGCAGAAAACACAACGCAGCATGTCGATTTCGAATTTTTCCGGAAATTTCTCTACCTCCGTGTCGGGCACCGGGGAAGCGAGAATATGAATGCACTCGGCCGGACAGGCGGTAGCGCAAAGCATACAAGCGGTACAACGCGGGGCGCCATCCTCGCGTTTCATCAATCGATGCCGACCCCTCATCGCGGGAGGAAGGTGTTTTCGTTCCTCGGGGTAATAAATCACCGGAAGCTTCCCCGGGTGTAACAGATTTCGGAACACGTGGCGTAGGGTCACCCCGAGGCCTTGGAAAACCTGGATCACATAGATCCGTTGGAGGCCCTTGATCCCGGGCCGGGGAACAATCTTCATGGAAGACCCCTTCTATCTTTGAACAAGAATCAAAACACCCGTTATCAGCAGGTTCAGCATGGCCAGGGGAAGCATGAGCTTCCAACCCATCCGCATCAGCTGGTCATAACGAAACCTGGGCAGGGTCCACCGTACCCAAACGAAAAGCCAGCAGAAAAAGAGAACTTTCAGGAAAAGACAGGTCACCTGCAGGACCGGCACAATGAGGGAGGAAAGAATGGAGGGCAAAGACCCGCCCAGAAGACTCCAGAGGATGACGGCCAGTCCCAGTAAGCCCTTGGTCATCCCAGCGGCGGAAAGAAGGTAGGGTTCCCATTTCTTGACGCCCCGGTACAGGTGCTTTTGAGCCTCGGCTTGAAGAAACAAAAAGCCTCCGAATAGCCCCCCGCCGACCAGAAGACGCGCCCCCCAGATTCCTAAAGCGAGCCGGGGATCCGTCTGAAGACTCTCGGTCGAAACAAAAGGAACCTGGTACCCCCCCAGAAAAAGAGTCGAAAGGATGAAGGCGACGACCGCCATGTTGACATACTCGGCCATAAAGAAGAGGGCGAATTTCACGCTGGAATACTCCACATGATAACCGGCCACCAGCTCACTTTCTCCCTCGGCCAGGTCGAAGGGGTTGCGGTTCGTCTCGGCAAAGCCGGAAACCAGAAAAAGAAGAAAGGCCACGGGCTGAAGAAAAATTCCCCAAGCCGGCAGGGGCATCGTCTGGCCGAAGAAAACCAGGTTCTTGCCCTGCGTCTCGACAATACCATCCATGCGTACTCCCTGGTACACCATCAACAGGCTCACGAGCGCCAGGCCCATGGAAAGTTCATAGGAAATCATCTGCGCGGAAGACCGAAGGCCTCCCAAAAGGGCGAACTTATTGTTCGAGGACCATCCCGCCAGGATCACTCCGAAAACCCCCATGCTTGTGATGGCGAAAATATAAAGAACCCCGACGTCAAAATTAGCGGCCTGAAAGAGAATCGTATGACCGAAAAGATCCATGGGCGCGGCGAAGGGAATCACCAGAAGGGGAAGAAGGGCGATCGTCATCGACCAGAAAGGAGCAAGAAGAAAATAAAACCCGTAGGACTTGGCAGGCGTCAGGTTTTCTTTGAGTAAAAGTTTCAGTGTATCGGCAAAGTTCTGGATGAAGCCCAGCAGTCGGAAACCCAATATATTCGTTCGGTCCGGGCCCGACCGGTCTTGGATGATGGCGCTTCCTTTTCGTTCCAGCCAGATAAAAAAGGGAATGAAGGAAAGGGGAATAATCCAAACCACGACCGTCATGGCTCCCCGGTTGATGAGGGCGAACAATTCGGGGCTCATGTCTTCACCTGGAACACATTGGGCTGGGACTTCACCTCTTGAAATGGCTCGAGAGAAAGTGGCTTGAGGGAAAGTTGTTTTCCTATGGAAGAAATAGCGTCAAACGTGATCCCCGCGAGCCATTCGTTTTCTTTTGCCAGGGCGTTGAAGATGGAAGGCGTATCCTCATAATCGAAGCCATCCAGCTCCAGGACGCGGGCCAATCGGGAAATCCAGAGGGAAGCCTCCACGATATCCTGGCTTTCGGGTTCCACCGCCAGTTTGAAGCGCTGGAGACGCCCCCCCGCGTTGACGAAAGTACCGGCTTTCTCGGTAAAGGGTCTCATGGGGAAGGCCATCGCGGCCTGCTTCGCGGTCTCGGTCAGATGAACCGATAGAGAAATCAAGGCCTTCACTTTTCCGAAAACCCTTTTGGCTCTTTCAAGATCTTGGCCGAAGGGGTCTTGATGCATCACGATCACGACCTTAAAAACCCCCTTTTCTATTCGATCAAGAAGAGCTTCTGCGTTCGTTCCAATGCCCAGTAGATTCAACCCCTGCTCGTTGGGATATTTTTCCGCCAGCTTTAAAATCTTGTCCCCCTCCCCTGGAGGCATCCATAAGGGCGCGGCCAAGTTCCCGGGGTTGAATTTTTTCTCAAACAGTTTTTTGAACAGATAATTGTCTTCCAGGGAAGCGAAGGGGGAGGCGATCCCCGCCACCTCATCTTTTTCGAGCCCGTTGAGGATCTCGGCCAGGCGGTTAATTCCTTCTGCCAGGGACGTGGTCTTGTGGCCCAGGCGGACTTCCTCCAAGCGGTTCTCCTGGTAATGCTTGAAAGAGAACCGGCCCTCGTCGCAGATCCAGGTCTTGTTGACTTCCGGGTTCTCCCGGGGCATGAAGCGGAAAATATGACCGTGATTTTGCTCGACGGTGATGTTGCACCCTCGCGCGCATCCCGGGCAGACCGACTCGGTTTTTTTCAGGAACCATACCCTTTGTTTGAAACGGAATTCCTTTAAGGTCAGGGCCCCGACAGGGCAGATATCCGTTACGTTGCCCGAGTAGGGGTTGTCCAGCCGATGGCCCGGGAAGATCGTGAGCTTGGCCTCATGGCCCCGGTTAACGATGCACAATTCGGAGGTTTTGGTCACCTCGTCCACGAAACGAATGCATCGGGTGCAGAGAATGCAGCGTTCCTGGTCGAGGATGATGTGATTTCCGATGTCCTCGGCCTTGCCGCCCTTGAAATATCGGGGCACGGACCGGCGGAAGTCGTACTGCCCATCCTGCATGTACTGGTCCTGAAGCTTGCATTCGCCGGCCTTGTCGCAGATGGGGCAGTCCAGGGGGTGGTCGAGGAGAAGCATTTCCAGGGCGCTTTTCTGGGCAGTTTTGGCGTTTTCCGAATTCGTAAAAATGACCATTCCCTCGGTCACGTGGGTATTGCACCCAATGACAAGCTGGCGCCCCTTGGGAGTCTTGAGCTCCACCATACAGGTTCGGCAGTTGCCCGCCACGGGCAAGTAACGGTGGTAACAGAAATGCTCCACGTGGATGCCGTTGTTCAGGGCGGCGTCCAGCACATTGGTACCTTCGGGCACTTCCATGGGTTTTCCGTTGACGGTGATGTTAACCATGGTTCGTCCTTAAACCCGCTTCCAACACGAAGACTCGAAGACACGAAGAAATACTTTTTTTCATTTGAGAAAAAACTGTTCGTTCTTTGTGACTTTGTGGCTTGGTGTTGGCTTTGGATGTCATGAAACCACTTCCGGAACGGCGACCATGCTCTTCTTGAGGTATTTCTCGAATTCCCCTCGGAATTTCTGGATGATACTCCTCAAAGGCATCGAGCAAGCGGCGGAAAGCACGCAGATGGTCTTGCCCTCCATGTTGTTGGCGATTTCCAGCATGAGGTCCAGTTCCTTCGCCGTGGCCTCTCCCGCGATAATTTTTTTCAGAAGTCGATCCTCCCAGGCCGTTCCTTCCCGGCAGGGAGTGCACTGACCGCAGGATTCATAGGCGTAAAAATGGGTCAGACTCTTGAGGATCTTGACCATGTCGGTATGTTCGTTCAAGACCGTCACGCAGCCCGTACCAAACATGGTTCCGTGTTCCGTCATGCTCTTGTAGCAGAGGGTCACTGACTCGCATTCCTTCGCGGTCAGGACGGGGCAAGAGGACCCCCCCGGGAAAACGGCCTTCAAGGCCCCTCCCTTGACGCCCTTCCCGTAAGTTTCCAGGTATTCCATCATGGGCATGCCAAAAGGCAGTTCCCAGTAGCCGGTCTGGTTCACATGTCCCGAGAGGCCAAAGAGATGGGTCCCCGCCGAATCCGACGTCCCGATGGCCGCATAGGCCTTGGCTCCGTGCTCGATGATCCAGGGTACCGACGCCAGGGTCTTCACGTTGTTCACGATGGTAGGGCAGTTGAAAAGCCCCTGCACGGCCGGGAAGGGGGGCTTGATGCGGGGCATGCCCTTTTTTCCTTCCAGAGACTCGATGAGACCCGTTTCCTCGCCGCAGATGTAAGCTCCCGCCCCCCGGTGTACCACCACGTCCAGATCGAAACCCGACCCCTGGATGTTCTCGCCCAGGTAACCCGCCTCCACCGCCTCCGCCACGGCCTTCCGGAGGGTCTGGATCTGGTCGTAGAACTCTCCCCTTACATATATATAGGCCTTGTGGCTCCGGACAGCGTAGCAGGCGCAGAGGATGCCCTCCAAAAGCAGGTGGGGGTCGTAGGTCAGGACATAACGGTCGGTGAAGGTGCCCGGTTCCCCCTCGTCCGCGTTGACGGCCAAATAGATGTTTTTGCCCGTGTTCTTAGGCACGAAGGACCATTTCATGCCGGTCAGGAAGCCCGCCCCGCCCCTGCCTTTAAGCCCTGAGGCCTTAACCTCCTCAACGACCTGCTCGGGTTGGAGTGCGAAAAGGTTGTGGAGGGAGCCGTAGCCGCCCGTTTCCAGGTACACCTTGAGGGTGTGGCCGTCTTTTACACTGAAGCGCTTAGTGAGTTGGGGTTCCACAGTTGAGGTCATTTTTTGTCCCTCAACGCATCGATCATTTTTGCGACCGATTCGGGCGTCAGGTTCTCGTGGTACTCGTCGTTCACCCGCATGCAGGGGCCCGTGTGGCAGGAGGCCAGGCATTCCACGTCCTGGTAGCTGAACTGCCCGTCAGGGGTGGTCTCGCCTTCTTTCAAATTCAGTTTTTCCTCGATAACCCGCCGAATCTCCTCGGCGCCGTTCATCATGCAAACGAAGGTCCGGCAGACCTGCAAATGGTACTTGCCCGGTTTCTTCTTGAAATACATGGTATAGAACTCGGCCACTTCCAGGGCCTGGGCCGGCGACACTCCCACCAGGTCCGCTGTAGCCTCCAGGACCGAGGGGGAGAGCCAGCCGAATTCCCGCTGGGCCAGCCACAGGGCGGGAAGGAGCGCGGCCCGCCGCACAGGATAATGGGAAGCGATTTTCTCGAACTCCTTCAGGGCTTCTGGTCGAAAGGTTACGCTCATGGTCATCGGTCCAATTCCCCGGCGATGATGTTGATCGATCCCAGGTTCGCGATGGCGTCCGCGATCATGGAACCCTCAATCATCTCGCCGAAGGCCGCGAAATTCATAAAACAGGGCGGACGGCATTTGATCCGATAGGGATTTTTACCCCCGTCGGAAACGATGGTATAGCCCAGTTCACCGTTGGCGGCCTCGGTGGAATCGTAAATCTCGCCGGGCGGGGGACAGATGCCGTGCATGATGATCTTAAAGTGGTTCATCAGGCCTTCGATATTGCCGTAGGTTTGGGCCTTGGGGGGCAAGGCCACCCGCTTATCGTCGGTCATTATCGGACCCACCGGCAGTTTCTTCAGGGCCTGCAGGATAATGGAGATGGATTCCTCCACCTCGTAAAGGCGCACGAAGGTTCGGTCGTACACATCCCCCGTGGTTCCCACCGGAACCTCGAAATCGTATTTTTCATAACCGTAGTAGGGTTCAGTCTTCCGCAGGTCGTAATCCACCCCGCAAGCGCGAAGAGTGGGCCCGGTAAAACCGTAGCTGATGGCTCTTTCCTTGGAGATGACGCAGATATCCTTGGTGCGGTCGAGGAAGATGCGGTTTTTGCCGACCAGGCCGGTCACGTCCTTCAGGCTCGTCTGAACATCCTTCAGCACGGCCTTCACCTCGTCTCCGAATTCGGGATAAACGTCACGCATCAGGCCCCCGATACGTGTGTAGCTTGAAGTCAATCGGGCCCCGCACAGTTTCTCGAGGATGTCATAGACCTTTTCCCGAACATTGAAGAAATACCAGAAATTGGTCAAGGCGCCCAGATCCACCAGGTTGGCTCCCACGCAAACCAAGTGGTCGATGATCCGGTTTAGCTCGCAGATAATCACCCGCAGGGTGACGGCCCGGTCGGGAATCTGGATGCCCAGCATTTTTTCAACAGCCTTGCAGTAGCCCACGTTGTTCATCATGGCGGAGACATAATTCAGGCGGTCCGTGTAGGGAATGACCTGCTGAAAGGTGTGGGCCTCGCAGTCCTTCTCGAATCCCCGGTGCAGGTAGCCCTGTTCCACCACGGCGGCCACGATGGTTTCCCCGTCCAGGGCGCAGAAGGCGCGCAAGGCCCCGTGGGTGGCGGGGTGGCTGGGGCCCAGGTTCACGAAAAGCAGATCCCGGTAATCGGGGAAGGTGCTTTCCTCCAGGCCCAACGAGGAAGTATGGGGATTTACGCTCATTTCAGCCCCTTTTCCTTCAAACGGACTTCCATCTCATCCATCAGGGACTGGTTGGCGGAAAGGGCCTGTCGCCGGGTAATGGGATAGTCTTTTCGCAAAGGGTGACCCACGAACTCGTGGTGGTTGAGGAGACGCTTCAGGTTGGGATGGCCGGTGAAACGGATGCCCATCTGGTCAAAGGCCTCCCTTTCCAGATGGTTGGCGTTGGCCCAAAGACCCGTGACGCTCGGCGCCTGGGGATCATCCGCGCTTATGAATGATTTGACCTGGAGACGGCGGCCAAGGGACAGGGACTTTAGGAGGTAAAGCAGGGCGAACCGTCGGCCGTTCCATCCGGGGAAAGCCGAATAGTCAATGGAAACCAGGTCCACCAGCATGTCGAATTCCATGCCCGGGGTTTCTTTGAGATGGCGCAAAACTTCCGCCGTCCGGGCGACCTCGACTTCCAACTCGGTTTGACCGAATCGATCCAGGACGGCTTGGACGGCCCCCGGATGGGATAGATTTAATTTTTCAACAATCTCAGACGCTTCCATAAGTTCCTTGCCGCGGTATCCCGTTCGCTTTTAAGCGCCGGGTCAGTAATCGAAATGCGGCTCTTTAACCTGGAATTGGGAAGCGGGGGTGGTTTTGGGGTTGGCGATCTTGTTCTGAATCTTCATGACCGCCTCCAGAATGGCCTCCGGCCGGGGCGGACATCCCGAAATATAAACGTCCACCGGAACGATCTGGTCGATTCCCTGCACCGTACAGTAATTGTTGTAGAACCCGCCGGAGGAGGCGCAAACCCCCATGGAAATGACCCACTTGGGGTCGGGCATCTGTTCCCAGATTTGGCGCAGAATGGGACCCTGCTTGAAGGTGACCGTCCCGGCCACGAGGAGGAGGTCGGATTGGCGGGGAGAAAACCGGATCAACTCCGCGCCGAAACGGGATAAATCAAAAACAGAGGCGGCCACGCTCATGAACTCGATGGCGCAACAGGCCGTGCCGAAAGCCAGCGGCCAGAGGGAATTCTTCTGTCCCCAGGCTTGGACCGCGTCGATGCGGGTGGTGATGACAGGAAATTCTTCTATTCCCAATCCAGGGCCCCCCGTTTGAGAAGATAAAACCATCCGACCGCCAGAACGCCCAGAAAAGTTAAAAGGGCCCCCAACCCGGCCCAGGCCATCTTCTGGAACAACACCGCCCAGGGAAGAAGAAAGACCACCTCCACATCGAATACCAGAAAACACATAGCCACCAGGTAGAATTTGACGTGCAAATGGGTTCGTGAATCCCCCACTTGGCCTTGGGTTTGGATTCCACATTCATAAGTAGAAAGTTTTTTTTCGTTGGAGTGATGGGGGGAAAGAAACTGGGCCGAAAGGATCATCCCGATCGGAACCAAAAGCGCCAGAATCAGGGCGAAAGCGAGGGGAAATAGGTTATCGATGAGAGTCATCGTCATGGACTTCCCCTTTTAACTTCTTCATTCCTCCTGGGTCTTATGACCCCGGGGAGAAAAGGGGACGTTTGCGTGTAATAAACCAACGGCCTTTTCCCCTTGAAGGCATGAATTATAGGAAGGTTTCGGATACGGAATCAATGCGAAACCCATGATGAACCCTGGTTGGGTCCCCAAAGTGAACACCGGAAGAGGATCAAACCGATTCATCAAAGAAATTGGGTTGGACTTCGAAATAATAATCGGGGAAACAAAAAAGGCCCGGTTGAACCGGGCCTTTTTAATTCATTTCGAGGAGGATTACATGAATTGATATCCTGCAAGGACGGTGATCGTCCCATTCTGAATATTGTAATTGTTGGTTACATTCTCCAGTCCCAATTCATAGCGGCCGCTCAGAAGGATTTTTCCCAGATCAAACTCGATCCCCGCTACCAACCCGATATCCGAACTGTTGATACTGTCGGCCTTTGAAACGTTGGAGGCCAGTGTATTCCAAGCGAAAGAGGGCCCCAAGAGAATCGATGGATTGATCACCGGTATGCCGGAGGACAGTTTCACAAGTACCGGAACCTCGACATAGTCCAACTCCACGCTGGTGTTTTTTCCAGAAATCGCATTTCCCTTTTGTTCGTAAAGCACTTCAGGTCTCAGAGAAAAAAAACCGCCGAAATTCAGTTGGAGAAACCCGCCACCCACAAAACCAAGCTTATCGGCGTTGAACGTTTCTTGTGGACCCGCCAGTGTGCTCGCGCCGCTTCCGATGAAATTGGAGAAATTGGCCCCCGCTTCCAGACCCAAATTGAATGTCTGGGCCGAAACCGATCCCACTGTTAAAAGAACCGCGCCTAACCACCAAGCTTTAAATTTCATGTTGACCCTTTCCCATCATTTTTGCTTCTTGCTTTTTAGACGTTACGGTTCATTTCTAAGTTTCAATTTACCTTGGCTATAATCCATCGGCTGTTTTCTTACCATTCTGTGTGTAGGAAACCCTTTTCCGGTTGATCCGTGCGTTGGTAGGTGTGGGCTCCGAAAGCGTCTCTCTGGGCCTGTGTGAGGTTCTGAGGCAGTTGGTCCGATCGATAGCTGTCGAAATAAGCCAGGCTGGCCGACATGGCCGGCAAGGGAATCCCCAGCCAGGCGGCGGTGGCCACGACCTTTCGCCAGGAAACCTGTGTGATTTCGATCTGGCGTTTAAATTCCGCGTCTAATAATAGGGAAGTAAGCCCCGGATTGCGGTCGTAGGCGGACATGATCTCATCCAGGAGCTTGGCCCGAATGATACAGCCGCCCTTCCAGATGCGGGCCATTTCCCTCAGGGAGATGGACCAATGGTATTGATTGGACCCGGCCTGAATGAGCCGGAGGCCTTGGGTGTAGGAACAGATCTTGGAATCGTAGAGGGCATCCCGGACCATTTCAATAAACCCCGGTCTTTCCGAAACCGGAAGAACCGCATCGGGGCCTTGAAGCTTACTGGAGGCTTCCACCCTTTCTTCTTTCAGGGCGGATAGGTTACGAGCGTCAATGGCGGCCGCGATGGTGGGTATGGCCACCCCTAGATCCAGGGCGACCTGGGCGGTCCATTTTCCCGTTCCCTTCTGACCCGCCTTGTCCAGCACCAGATCCACCAGGGGCTTTCCCGTCTGAGCGTCCTTGACGGCCAGAACCTTGGAAGTCAGCTCAATGAGGAACGAATCCAATGGACCCTTGTTCCATTCGGCAAAAACGGCCGATATTTCTCCGGCGGTCATTTTCAAACCCTTGCGCAACAGGTCGTAGGCTTCGGCGATCAACTGCATGTCGCCGTATTCAATGCCGTTGTGAACCATCTTGACGAAATGGCCCGCTCCATCCGGACCCACATGAGTCACACAGGGGCCGGAGGAAGTCTTGGCCGCGATGGCCTCGAAGATGGGCTTTACGAAGGCATAGGCCTTGGGGTTCCCGCCCGGCATGAGGGAAGGGCCAAACCTCGCCCCCTCCTCCCCGCCCGAGACACCCGATCCAAAGAAATAAAGACCTTCTTTCGAAAGTTCTGCCTCGCGCTTTTGGGTATCCTTAAACCAAGAATTTCCCCCATCAATCAGGATGTCGCCTTTGGCCAGCAAAGGCTTGAGGGACTGAATGCACTGGTCCACCGCTTCTCCCGCCGGCACCATCAGCAGAATGGCTCGGGGTGATTTAAGCGCCTTCACGAATTCTTCCAGGCTTCGGGTACCGATAAATTTTTTTTCCGCGTTCTTTTTCATGAAGGGGGTCACCAGGTCCCCCACCGGGTTCACCACCGCCACCGTAAAACCGTGGTCCTCCACGTTCATGGCCAGGTTGGACCCCATCACGCCGATACCCAGAACCCCAAAATCCGCCTGTTTCTGTTCGTCCAATGCCGACATGTGCCTTCTCGCTTTCCGTTGAAGTCCCCAGGATGCAGGGGCCGAGAGCTTCCACCCTCCCCCAGCCGCTTGAGCCTATAATTGGGAATAGAGGACGCTGTTGTTATCGCCTGACTGGCTTCTCTTTTCAAGACTTCAACCGCGAAGACTTGTAGGGTTGATAGGGGAATGACGCCTGGCTTGATACTTAATTTAACATTACCAAGGCTAATTAAAGATCAACCGGGTTACCCCGGCTCCTCGAACGCCCGGCAACTTAAGGTTCTTTCTTCACCGGGATGAAAGCGGTAAAAAATGGACACGAGGTACAACCGATTCGCTCTAGAAAATAACGCAGTTTATCTTTTCCCCCTTATTGCTTATTGGTTTTGACCCTATTAGGAAGCGCGGCGGGAATTCATGGTTTCAGGGCTGGAACCAAGCGGGGAGCCTCTTCCCCCTTAGCCTGTGAGGTTTCCGTTTGGGGATGGAGCGAATTCCATTGATCCCGTAAGGCGTTTAAACCCCGGGCCATTTCTTCCAGGGAACCCTTTCCCAGAAACCTCAACCGGGTCCCATCGGACCCATCCGGGC
>CAZGKT010000013.1:33024-80626 GCA_964525605.1 uncultured bacterium | reverse complement strand
CGATCGTCCCTATATTCACATGCGGCTTTGAACGTACGAATTTTTCCTTCGACATAAACAGCCCTCCTCATCCACCCTCAAAGGGTGGGTTTAAAATCAGCCCTTCACTTTTGCGATAATTTCTTGCTGAACCGACTTTGGAGTTTCCGCATAATGCGCAAACTGCATCGTATAAGTTGCCCTACCTTGGGTCATGGAACGCAAATTCGTTGAATAACCAAACATGTCCGACAAGGGAACTTTGGACCGTATCGTCTGCATAGTGCCACGAAGCTCCATTCCCTCTATTTTTCCACGCTTGGACTGGAGATCACCCATCACAGGACCCATAAAATCATCGGGAGTCACCACCTCTACATCCATCACGGGCTCAAGAATGATAGGATCTGCTTTTTTCATGGCTTCCTTGAATGCCATGGAAGCAGCTATTTTGAATGCCATTTCATTAGAATCGACTTCATGGTAAGAACCGTCTGTCAGGGTAACCTTAAAATCCACGACCGGATAACCAGCGAGAACACCGGTATCTTTGGCTTCGTTGATCCCTTTTTCAACTGCAGGAATGTATTCTCGAGGCACCGTACCGCCGACAATCGCGTTGACGAATTCAATTCCCTTCCCAGCTGCTTGAGGTTCCATGGTGATATAGACATGTCCGTATTGACCACGTCCACCCGTCTGGCGAATGTATTTCCCTTCTGCTTCAACAGCTTTGCGGATCGTTTCCCGATAGGCAACTTGTGGTTTGCCAACATTAGCCTGAACATTGAATTCTCTCATCATGCGATCAACGATAATTTCTAAATGCAGTTCACCCATACCCGCGATAATAGTTTGACTGGTTTCTTCATCCGTTTTAACCCGGAAAGAAGGGTCTTCCTCGGCAAGTTTGCTTAAGGCAAGTCCCATTTTCTCTTGATCGGCTTTAGTCTTTGGTTCAATGGCAATAAAGATAACAGGATCTGGGAATACCATTCTTTCTAAGATGATGGGCTTATCCTCTGAACACAAAGTATCACCGGTCGTAATGGCCTTTATACCCACAGTAGCCGCAATATCTCCCGAGTGAACTTCCTTTATTTCTTCACGCTTGTTAGCGTGCATTTGAAGAAGCCGTCCCACTCTTTCTCGACTCCCCTTGGTTGAATTGTAAACGTAAGACCCGGTCGATAAAGTTCCGGAATAAACTCTAAAATAAACAAGTTTTCCTACATGCGGATCCGTCATGATCTTAAAGGCGAGCGCAGAGAACGGCGCATCATCCCGCGTTTCTCGCGTTTCTTCTTCATTCGTGTCAGCATTGTTTCCCTTGACGGGAGGTATATCCACCGGAGAAGGCAAAAAGTTTACAACAGCGTCCAATAGGGGTTGGACTCCCTTGTTTTTGAAAGCAGATCCGCAGAAGACGGGATTGAACTTATTGGAAATCGTTCCCTTACGTATGCAACAGTTGATTTCTTCCGGGGTGATTTCGTTGCCGTCCAGATATTTTTGCATGATTTCGTCGTCATATTCAGCAACTGCTTCCACCAGCTCATGGTGGTATTTCTGAGCTTGTTCTTTATATTCCGCAGGAATTTCTTCAACCGTAAATTCGGCTCCCAAATTATCGTCCAGCCATCGATAACGTTTCATTTCCACTAAATGGATAATACCGTCAAATTTTTCCTCAGCTCCCACCGGAATTGTCACGGCGTGAGCATTTGCATTCAGTCTTTTTCTCATGGCTTCAATAGCGCCAAAAAAATCCCCTCCAACACGATCCATTTTATTGACAAATGCGATTCGCGGTACGCCATAACGAGTGGCCTGTCGCCATACGGTTTCCGATTGGGGTTCCACGCCTTCTACAGCCCCGAAAACACCAATCGCACCATCCAGAACGCGCAGTGATCTTTCAACTTCGATCGTAAAATCAACGTGACCCGGGGTATCGATAATATTGATGCGGTTGTTTTGCCAAAAACAGGTCGTCGCTGCCGAAGTAATGGTAATTCCACGCTCCTGCTCTTGAGGCATCCAATCCATTATGGCCGTGCCATCATGAACTTCACCAATTTTATGAGTTCTTCCCGTGTAATACAGAATTCGTTCGGTCAAAGTTGTCTTGCCGGCATCAATATGTGCCATAATCCCGATATTGCGGGTTTTCGATAGGGGAATTGGTCGTGCCACGGGGTTACCTCGAAATTACCAGCGATAATGGGCGAAAGCCTGATTTGCTTCCGCCATTTTATGGGTGTCTTCTTTTTTCTTAATGGCTGTTCCCTGATTCTTAAAAGCATCAGCCAATTCAGCAGCCAATTTTTCAGCCACCGTTTTTTCTTTTCGGGCCCGTGCCGCAGTCAATATCCAACGAATGGCCAGAGAAGTTCTTCTTTCAGGACGGATTTCTACCGGCACTTGATAAGTAGCTCCCCCAACCCGGCGGGATTTTACTTCCAATACTGGTTTTACGTTATCGATCGCAGTTTTAAAAACATTCAAAGCCCCTTCCCCGTGTTTCTGCCCAAGAACATCCATGGCACCATAAAAACTTCGAGCCGCTACCATCTTCTGGCCGTGATACATCATGGAGTTTATGAACTTGGTTACCAACTTATTGTTATAGCGGGAGTCGGCCTCAACCTCTCTTTTGGCTGCCACTTTTCGGCGGGGCATTTCGTATCTCCTTAAGCTTTTGCGGCTTTAGCAGCCGTGTCTTTTTTGGGACGCTTCATACCATATTTAGACCTGCCCTGCTTACGATCAGCAACTCCAGCCGCATCCAAGGTACCGCGAACAATATGGTAGCGAACACCCGGAAGATCTTTAACACGTCCACCCCGAATGAGGACAATCGAGTGCTCTTGAAGATTATGGCCTACACCAGGAATATAACAGGTTACTTCCATCCCATTGGTTAGCCTTACACGTGCAATTTTACGAAGAGCCGAATTAGGCTTTTTGGGGGTCATGGTTGCCACTTTGACGCAAACCCCACGCTTCTGTGGGCAAGCCTTGAGAGCCGGCGATTTAGTCTTATGCTTGCTTTTAGCCCGTCCAAACCGGACCAACTGATTGAGGGTCGGCAAGTCTTCCTCCAAGTCACTCTTAAAATCTATATCTATTTAAAAAACAAAAAAGGCAAAGACAGTAAAATTCCGCCTTTGCCTCGGGAAAAAAACGAAACTGTCCGGGAAATGCTCCCGGTGATTCGTTAAGCAAAGCCCTCCTGATGCTCGCCATTTGAAAAAGCCAACCGACTTTTCCAAAGGAGGAATTTCTTCACTTTTCAGCCCAAAAGCTGGTCAAACGCGGACGGCTAAGATACCTAAAGGCCTATACCTGGTCAAGGCTTTTTTTCTCAGAAAGCTCTGAATCACCTTTAAAATCGCCCTCGTCCAAAATCATATCTGCAACTGGCGGAGCCGAAGTAATACCAGCAGGTAATGCTTCCTCAGGTTCATCCACATTAATAGTCAATGTGCGGTAACTTGGACTTCCAGTTCCAGCTGGAATCAAATGTCCCATAATGACATTTTCTTTCAAGCCCCGCAAATCATCGATTTTCCCAGAAACCGCAGCTTCAGTCAGTACTTTGGTTGTTTCTTGGAAACTTGCCGCGGAAATGAAGCTTTCCGTTCCAAGAGAAGCCTTCGTAATCCCCAAAAGAATAGGGCGGGCCGTGGATGGTTTTTGGTCTTTATCCATAACCCTTTCGTTTTCCTTCTTGAACTTGGCCTTGTCGACCTGTTGTTTGGGTAGAAATTCCGTTTCACCCGGCTCCTGAACAACAACTTTTCGCATCATTTGTCGAACGATGACTTCGATATGTTTGTCATTAATTCGAACTCCCTGTAGACGATAGACCTCCTGAACCTTTGAGAGAAGGTATTCCTGAACAGCCGCTTCTCCCTGAACCTCCAGAATGTCATGGGGATCAACCGCTCCATCTGTCAACGCATCCCCCGCTCGGACAAAGTCACCCTCGTGGGTGTTCATGTGCTTACCATAAGGAATAGAGTACTCTTCTTCGACAGATTTCTTCCCTTCCGTGTTGGTCAAGATAATAGTTTGGTGGCCTTTGGAAGCCGTTCCATAAGTTACTGTTCCACCGATTTTGGCGATGACTGCAGCGTTTTTGGGTTTCCGAGCCTCAAAAAGTTCCGCAACTCGCGGAAGACCACCTGTAATATCTCGCGTTTTAGACATTTCCCGAGGAATTTTTGCCAGCACGTCACCTGCCATGATTTTATCTCCGTCCATAACATTGATCAGAGATCCAGTGGGAAGACGATAACTTTTCACAGCCTCCCCCGTTACTGGATTCATAATCAGGCAACGGGGAGAAAGATTCTCATCTTTGTATTCCATGATGGCGCGTTCCATAAGCCCGGTCGATTCATCAATTTCTTCACGAACCGTTACACCCCGGATTACATCATGTAATTCCACTTTTCCTTCAACTTCGGTGAAAATGGGGACTTTATAAAGGTCCCAATGGGCGATTAATTGTCCCTCTTTAACTGCACCATCTTCTTTAATTTTCAGTGTTGATCCAAAGGGCACCATGAAAGTTTCCATAGCGCGGCCCTTTTCGTCATAAACAGAAATTTCTCCATTTCGGTTCAAAACGATGTATTCCTTGTTGCGATTCTCAACAAGTTTCAGGTTATGGAAACGGATACGGCCATTCTTTGTTGATTCAATTTTAGATTGTTCCAAAGCACGGCTTGCAGCACCGCCAACGTGGAATGTTCGAAGAGTGAGCTGTGTTCCAGGTTCACCGATAGATTGGGCTGCTATGATTCCAACTGCCTCACCGATCTGTACTAAGCGTCCATTCGCCATATTCACACCATAACATTTGGCGCAAACACCTCGTTCTAATTCGCAAGTCAAAACAGATCGAACCCGAATTTGCTCAATTCCCGCCTCTTCCAGCTTCTCACCAATCTCATCGGTGATCACTTGGCCCATCTTAGCGATGACTTCGCTGGTCAGCAGGTTGGTGAGATTGTCCACAGCAATGCGGCCTGAAATGCGGTCTTTCAATGGCTCAATAATTTCAATTCCTTCCTTGATGGCTCCAACGCGGATACCATTGACCGTGCCACAATCTTCGGCGTTGATGATGACTTCCTGGGCCACATCGACCAGTCGACGCGTCAAGTAACCCGCATCGGCAGTCTTCAAAGCCGTGTCCGCCAAGCCTTTACGGGCTCCGTGAGTTGAAATGAAGTATTCCAAAACTGTCAAACCTTCACGGAAATTGGCCGTGATGGGCGATTCAATGATCTCACCGATAGATCCCGTGATCTTTTGAAGAGGCTTTGCCATCAATCCACGCATACCAGCCAACTGACGGATCTGCATTTTGGAACCGCGGGCGCCTGAATCAGCCATCATATAGATAGGATTAAACCCAAAAGCATCTCGCTTGAGATTCTCGAACATAACTTCTGCAATTTCATCCGTAGTGTGTGTCCAGATATCGATAACCTTGTTGTACCTCTCGCCAGCTGTGATGATCCCCTTTTTATACTGATTTTCGATCTCCGCCACTTCTTTATAGGATCGTTTTAAAATCTCAGGTTTGTCCTTGGGAATCTTCATATCCTCGATAGAAACTGTAATCCCAGCCCGAGTGGCAAACCGGAAACCAATATCTTTAATATCATCCAGCAGTTTGACAGTTACATCCTGGCCTAATTTTTCAAAGGAAAGGGCCACTAGATCGCCCAATTCTTTTTTGGTCATAACCCGATTTACATAAGGCAATTTCTCGGGAATGATTTGGTTGAAGAGTACCCGACCAACTGTGGTATCAATCAATTTGGCGTTTCGGCGAACTTTGATTTTGGCGTGGATACCGACTTTTTTCTCTTCAAAAGCAATAATCACTTCTTGGGGATTGGCGAAAACCTTTCCTTCACCTACATCTCCTGGTTTTTCTTTGGTTAGGTAATAAGAACCTAGAACAATATCCTGCGTCGGCGTGACAATCGGTCGACCGTTAGAAGTGGAGTTGATGTTGTTAGTGGACAACATCAAAAAGCGGGCCTCCATTTGGGCTTCGCTAGAAAGGGGGACATGAACCGCCATCTGGTCGCCATCAAAATCTGCGTTGAAAGCAGTACAAACCAGTGGATGTATCTGAATGGCCCGCCCTTCGATCAAAACAGGCTGAAAAGCTTGAATTCCCTGGCGATGAAGCGTAGGAGCGCGATTAAGAAGTACGTGGTGATCTCGAATAACCTCGGCGAGAATGTCCCAGACTTCTGGCTTGACCCTTTCGACCATCTTTCGGGCACTTTTGATCGTATGTACATAACCACGATCTTCTAATTTTTTGATAATGAAGGGCTTGAATAGTTCCAATGCCATTTTTTTAGGAAGTCCGCATTGATGCATTTTCAACTCGGGACCCACCACAATGACAGATCGGCCGGAATAATCGACGCGTTTTCCTAAAAGATTTTGACGGAATCGACCCTGTTTGCCCTTCAACATATCCGAAAGCGACTTCAAAGGGCGGTTTCCGGGACCCCTGACAGCATGACCTCTCCGACCGTTGTCTAAAAGAGCATCCACAGCTTCTTGAAGCATTCGCTTTTCGTTTCGGACAATCACCTCTGGAGCGTGCAATTCCAGCAATTTCTTAAGTCGGTTATTCCGATTAATGACTCGGCGGTATAAATCATTTAAATCAGAGGTGGCGAATCTTCCACCATCCAAAGGAACGAGAGGACGAAGTTCGGGAGGAATCACCGGTAAGACCTCAAGAAACATCCACTCCGGTTTGTTGTCACTTTTGCGGAAACTCTCAATGACTTTCAATCGTTTGATTATAGTTTTGCGTTTTTGTTCACTGGTGGTTTGCTTCATTTGGACCCGAAGCTTTTTGTCCAAGTCCTCCAAATCAACGGCCCGTATCAAATCACGAACAGCTTCAGCCCCCATTTTAGCTTTCAGGGAAGCTCCAAATTCAACTCTGAGTTTTTGATAATCGTCCTCGTTTAATAGATCACCAATATTTTTATCCGTCTTGCCCGGATCGATAACTACATAGGATTCATAATAAATCACTCTCTCCAGATTGCGGGTGGACATTTCCAACAAATAACCCATCCGAGATGGAACTCCCTTTAGATACCAGATATGGGAAACCAAACAAGCCAGTTCGATATGGCCCATGCGTTCCCGGCGAACTTTTGCCTGGGTCACCTCTACGCCACAACGGTCACATATGACGTCTTTATATTTTATCCGTTTGTACTTGCCACAAGCGCATTCCCAATCTTTAGTGGGACCAAAAATCTTTTCGCAAAAGAGACCGTTTTTTTCCGGTTTGAATGTCCGGTAATTGATGGTTTCGGGTTTTTTGACTTCGCCATGTGACCAGGAGCGGATAGTTTCAGGGGAAGCCAGACCAATTTTGATCGCATCAAAACGCTGTGTTTCTCTGAGCAAATTTTCCAAAACAGTTTTCTTCTCGGCAATAGACGCGTTGTTTGGCGCCTCAACCGGTTCAATAGCCACCACTTCACTATTTTCTTCGGGGGCTGTGGGTTTCACTTGACTCATGGGTCCCCTCCTTAATTGGAACTTTTCAACAATTTGACATCCAGACAAAGACCCTGCAGTTCCTTGACCAAAACGTTGAACGATTCGGGCACACCCGGTTCGGGAGAATTCTTGCCTTTGACGATCGACTCATAAATCTTGGTCCGACCCTGCACGTCATCTGACTTGACCGTTAACAATTCCTGCAATGTATACGCCGCACCGTAGGCTTCCAGTGCCCAGACTTCCATTTCGCCAAAACGCTGACCTCCGAACTGAGCTTTCCCACCAAGAGGCTGCTGAGTAATTAGCGAATATGGGCCGATTGAACGAGCGTGAATTTTATCATCAACCAAGTGAGCCAGCTTGAGGATATAAATGTAGCCCACAGTAACTTCCTGGTCGAAAGCCTCACCCGACATACCATCAAAAAGGGTGATCTTGCCAGTCTCGGGAAGAGATTGCTCTTTCAAAGCTTTACGAATCTCATCTTCGCGAGCCCCGTCAAACACGGGAGAAGATACATGGTAACCACCTTCGGCGGCCGCCCAACCCAGGTGCGTTTCCAAAATTTGACCCACGTTCATGCGGGAAGGAACACCTAGAGGATTCAGAATAATGTCGACGGGTCTTCCATTGGGAAGATACGGCATGTCCTCCACTGGCACAATTTTGGAAACAACACCCTTGTTACCGTGTCTCCCTGCCATTTTGTCGCCCACGGAAAGCTTTCTCTTCTTAGCAATGTAAACTTTGACGAGCTTGATAACGCCCGGGGGAAGTTCATCACCCTTCTTAACCTTGTCAATTTCATTGTTCTTCTCGCGGTCAATATCTCTCACACGACTGTCAAGAACCTCTTTCAGCCGCTTAATTTCCTCGTCGAATTTTTCTTCTAGGCCAGCTTTTTCTGGCTTGTTCAAACCCTGAGATTTTTCTTCCAATTGTTTTTTAAGGGATTCTATCCGATTCTCGTTTTCCTTTTCTAACTGCCGAACCTGATGGGTCGAATCTTTTTCAATGGCTTTCACCAATGAAGCGTCCCGGCCTTTAATCTTTTCATCTTTTTCTTTGCGCTTAAAAACCTTAACATCAATAACTTTTCCCTCAACGCCAGGGGGCACCCTTAAGGAAGCGTCCCGTACATCCCCGGCCTTTTCGCCAAAGATGGCGCGCAATAATTTTTCCTCAGGGGTTAACTCAGTTTCTCCCTTTGGAGTAACCTTACCTACCAAGATGTCACCCGGAACTACTTCGGCTCCAATGCGAACAATTCCTTCTTCGTCCAGATCTTTGAGAGCCTCATCGCCCACATTAGGAATATCACGGGTTATTTCTTCTTTGCCGAGTTTAGTGTCACGGGCTTCCAGTTCAAATTCTTCGACATGAACCGAAGTGAAGTAATCCTCTCGAACGAGTTTTTCGGAAACAATGATTGCGTCTTCAAAATTAAAGCCCCTCCACGGCATGAAAGCTACGAGAAGGTTTCGGCCTAAAGCCAATTCCCCCTGATCAGTCGAAGGGCCATCAGCAATGACATCGCCCCTTTTTACCTTTTCACCCTTTTTGACTATGGGCCTTTGATTGATACAGGTATCTTGGTTGGAACGTTTGTATTTGGTCAATTTGTAGATATCGACTGAACCTGAAGGGTCTTCGTCGTCCGCAAAAACGATTATTTCATCAGAAGAAACGCCTGCCACAATACCGTCACGCTTGGCTATTACCAATACGCCAGAATCATAAGCAGCCTTGTACTCCATGCCCGTTCCCACGAAAGGAGCTTCTGTTCGAATCAAGGGCACAGCCTGACGTTGCATGTTGGAACCCATCAGAGCCCTGTTCGCATCATCGTGCTCCAGGAAGGGGATCAGTGATGTTGCGACAGAAAAAAGCTGTCTAGGTGATACGTCCATGTAGTGAATGTCGTTAGCCGTCACCAATGGAAAATCATCCTTGGAACGGGCTGCGATGATGTCCCCCGTGAACTTATTGTTCTCATCCAAGGGAGTGTTGGCCTGTGCGATGATAAATTTATCCGCGTCATCAGCTGGCAAAAACTCAATCTTTTTTGATACTTTCCCCCCCTCGACCCTGCGTAAGGGTGTGGTTACAAAACCATATTCATTGATTTGAGCATAAGTCGAAAGGGACGCAATCAACCCAATGTTCGGGCCTTCCGGAGTTTCAATGGGACAAACCCTACCATAGTGAGTGTGATGCACGTCGCGAACTTCAAAACCAGCCCGTTCCCGATTCAACCCCCCCGGGCCCAAAGCGGACAATCGGCGTTTGTGGGTGAGTTCAGCCAACGGATTCGTCTGATCCATAAATTGCGAAAGTTGTGAGGTGCCGAAAAATTCTTTGACCGCCGCCGTTATCGGCTTCGTCGATATCAACTGGCTAGGCATAGGATTCATGTCCATATCCACAATGGACATGCGCTCCCTCACAGCTCTTTCCATGCGGGTAAATCCAAGGCGCAATTTGTTTTCTAACAGTTCTCCTGCAGTTCGGACCCTGCGATTTCCCAAATGGTCAATATCATCCTTTTCTCCCTTTCCATTACAAAGATCGAATAGGTAGCGAATGATAGAAACTAAGTTTTCTTTTGAAATAGTACGATTTTCTATGGGTGTTTTGAGCCCCAATTTTTTGTTCATCTTATAACGGCCTACGCGCGCCAAGTCGTAACGACGCTTGCTGAAAAAAAGATTACCCATCAAATTCTTGGCGTTCTCAAGCGTGGGTGGATCCCCTGGCCGCATCTTCTTGTAAATTTCAACTACCGCAGTATCAGTCGAATGGGTGTTATCTTTGCGTATGGTGTTGAGGATGGAAACTACTCCCGGGTTGGAAGGTACAGCTTTGACAGATTTCACATTGAGTTTTTTCAAGACAGCTATCACTTCGGGTGCGAAATCCGCGCCCGCTTCAACAACCACTTCCCCTGTTTCGGGATTAGCTACATCCTGGGCCGCTGCCTTTCCGGCAAGCTTTTTCTCAGAAACATCACAATCTTCAACCTCAAAAAATATTTTCAGGATATCTTCGTCAGAAATGTCTTCATATTCGCCAGAAAATCCTTCTTTGCCGTTCAAGCCCCACGCTTTGTGCAGACCCCAAGCGCGAATAAGGGTGGATGCAACAAATTTGCGTTTACGGTCAATGCGAGCAAAGAGAATGCCGTTGACGTCAAATTCAAACTCCAGCCAGCTTCCGTGATAGGGAATCACGCTGGTCATATACATCTTTTTGCCTGAACTCGACAATTTACCATCGTCTTCGTCGAAAGTGACGCCAGGAGAACGGTGGAGTTGGGAAACGATGACACGCTCGGCGCCATTAATCATGAAAGTTCCCCGGTCAGTCATCATCGGAAGGTCGCAAAAGAAGACCTCCTGCTCACGAATATCCTTCACCTTTTTGGTTCCTGTCTCAGGGTCCTCTTCTCGAATTACAAGACGCAGGGTGACTTTCATCGGCACGGAATAAGTCATCCCTCTTTCCTGACATTCCCGGACATTGTATTTTGGTTCAAGCAAAGAATAGGAAACGAATTCCAGCGAAGACACTTCATTGAAATCCCAAATGGGAAACACACTGGAGAACACCGATTGCAAACCCACATCTTGACGGTTATCGACCGGAAATCCTTTTTGAAGAAACGCTTCGTAAGACTTGCGCTGAAAATCAATGAGATCAGGCATTTCCATAATGCCGGGAATCCGACTGAAATCAATGCGTTCGCGACGGCCATATTTCACTTTTTTCACTTAAAAGCCCTCCGGAATGAAAAGGGGATGAACCCAAAAAAAGAAAAACGAGAAAGGGGGTTTCTCGTTTTGGGCAAAGAGGGTTGATTATACAGAGTTGATTTTAAATTAGTCAATGGATAGTTGGGGTTTCTAAGATCAATACTCTTGGATGCCCCTGAAGATCCGGAATAACCTTTTGGGCGCCGGGAATGTCTTCAAAAATTTTTACGATCTTTTGAGCTTGGATTGAATGGAGTTCCAATAAAGCAATTCCACCTGGAGTTAGTCGATGATAAAGATTAACGCATATTTCTCGATAAGCTTTTAATCCATCCTCGCCAGCAAATAGGGCCTCTTCCGGCTCAAAAAGACTTATTTCATGATCCAATTCAGCTTTTTCTAAATTCGAAATATAAGGCGGATTAGTAACGATAATATTATATTTTGGGGGATCATCCGGAGTTAAAGCGTCAAACCAATTCCCCGGTCTCCAATGGTAGGACCCCTCTGGGTGGAGGGTTGCTGCATTTTCAACCGCTATATCCAGTGCTTTTTGTGAACAATCGACTCCCCAAACCTCCACTTTCCATTCTTTAGCAATTGAAATAGCGATACAACCGCTTCCCGTTCCTAAATCCAGCAATTTGGGTGAAATCCAGTTACTTTTTTTAAGGTATTGCAGAGCCGTTTCAACTAAATGTTCAGTTTCAGGGCGCGGAATAAGAACACCAGGTTCCACGTGAAAATTATGTCCGTAAAATTCCCTGTACCCTACGATATATTGCAGAGGCTCCCTGTTGGCCCTTCTTTTCATGAAACTTCTCAACCGGTCCAACTCGGAAGCATTCAATGGACGGTCAAATTGAAGATAGACCTTTAATCGGTCAATCCCCAGAGCGAACGCGATAAGACATTCCGCATCCAATCGGGCCGTCTTGATACCCTTCTGGGTTAAATAGGGAACAGACCATTGGAGAATCTTCAAAGGAGTCCAAACTTCCTTTTTCATGCTTCTCCTTTCGTATCACCCTGGATGGTTGGTTTTGGAACTGGAACCACGTGAAATCAAAATGTTTGAATATTTTTTTATTAAGAAATCTCCTGAAGTTTTTCTTCTTGATCGGCCAAGACCAAGGCCTCGACAAACTCGTCCATTTCCCCATCCATCACCCGATCCAGCTTATAAAGCGTAAGTCCAATCCGGTGATCTGTGACCCTATTCTGTGGAAAGTTATAAGTGCGTATTTTCTCGCTTCTATCTCCACTTCCCACTAAGCTTTTCCGGGTGGCTGATATTTTGGCCCGAGATTCCTCATCGGTCTTTTCCTGCAAACGGGCCGCGAGAACTTTCATAGCCTTGGCTTTATTTTTAAGTTGGGAGCGCTCATCCTGACACTGCACCACTAGACCCGATGGAATATGTGTAATTCGAACTGCCGAATAAGTGGTATTGACGCTTTGTCCCCCGGCACCGGAGGAACAAAACGTATCAATTTTGAGATCCGAATTTTTTATCTGAACTTCAACTTCGTCCACCTCTGGTAAAACCGCTACCGTCGCAGCCGAAGTATGGATTCGGCCGGACGCTTCCGTGCGAGGCACTCTTTGGACTCGATGAGTTCCACTTTCAAAACGCATTTTTCCATAAGCACCTTTACCAACAATGCTACAGACGATTTCTTTGAATCCCCCAATTTCCGTTTGAGTAGTCGACATAATCTCCATTTTGAATCCCACACGTTCCAGGTAACGCGAGTACATCCGCAATAAATCGGAGGCGAACAACGCCGCCTCTTCTCCTCCCGTTCCCGCTCGAATTTCGAGAAAGGCGTTGCGTTCCAGATGTGGATCCTTCGGGATGAGGAGGAGGCGGATTTCTTTTTCCAAAGTTCCCAGGCGTTCTTCTAGCTTGGGCAATTCAGAGGCGGCCAGACCGCGTAATCCCGAATCTCCGTCGGATAAAAGGCCCCTGGCTTCTTCGATTTCTTTTTTGCATTGGCGGTATTCCCCGGCCTTGAAGGCCAAAGGGCCTAAATCCGAATGTTCTTTGGTTAGTTTTTGTAATTCGGCGGAACCGGAAAGGGTATCCGGTCGCATGAGTCTTTCCGACAGCTCTTGGAAGCGTCTTTGGGCTTGAATGAGTTTGGTTTCAATCACAATTAACCTGTTCGTTTGGAAAAAAATAATTCAAAAAAGAAAACGCCCTTTGGAAAAACCAAGGGCGTTTGTTTGGAAGATTGAAGCTAGTTGGTGGTTTTATCGGGGGGCGGGGGTGCAGCAGCCCTTTTGGCTTTTTTAGCGGCTGCGGCCACGGCCTTGGCTTCCAACCGAGCCTGATTTTCGGCCTGTGCAGTGGCGGCTGTAGCGGATTTTTTTTGAAATTTCTCGACTCGCCCCGCCATATCTAAAAGCTTGATCTTGCCCGTGAAAAAGGGATGACAGGCGGAACAAACTTCCACCGAATAGCCTTCCCCTTTAGTTGTAGACGTTTCAATCACATTCCCGCAAGCACAGGTAATGCGGGCTTTCTGGTATTTAGGATGGATTCCAATCTTCATGACGACACTCCAGTTTATTGGTGTTTTCCCCTTACCACAAAGTTGGATGGCATTCAGGGTTGGTCAGTTTAGGGGAAAAAAGCCAAAAATCAATATTTATAAACCAACCATTAGAAAACCCTTTGAAAGGGCGTTATCAGTTCTTGAAACCTACTGGACTAAATACAGTAATGGATTCTGAGGCTTTCCATCGACCCGAATCTCAAAGTGAAGATGGGGTCCCGTAACTTTGCCTGATTCTCCAACCTTGCCAATCAAATCCCCTCGTTTCACCGTATTGCCTGTTTTGACTAAAATTTTATCCAAATGTGCGTAATAGGAAGTGATGCCTTGCCCATGATCCAAGATAATCAGTCGGCCGTAACCAGCTTTCATCCCGGCGAAAATGACCTTGCCATCTTGAGATGCGACCACGCGGGCTCCCAAACCCGGAGCCAGATCTAGCCCTTCGTGGAAAACAATTCGATGCGTAATAGGATGCACCCTTTTCCCAAACCCATCCGCAAAACGGCCTGTAGTAGGTTTCAAAAAACCACGTTGTGTCTGCAGAGACATCAAAGCAAGCCATCGAGGGTCCTGACAGGAAAGATAAGGAGCCCCGGGCAGATAGAGGACTTCACCCGGCTGCACGTCCCCATCCCCTCTTTTCTGGTTGGTTCTCAAAACTTCCTTTAACGGGATGCTGTAAGCGCGGGCGATATCGGATAGGCTCTGGCCCGGTAAAACCACATGGTAAATTCCATCCTTGGAGGGGATAAGCAAATCATTTCCAGCAGGTGGAAGTCTACCGTCATTGGCCTGGTTAAGGCTTCGGAGTGCTGGTTCGGTCAGCCCAAATCTAGAGGCGATAGTCTTATAGGTATCTCCCGCCACCGGATGGTATAGAAATAATTTTAGTCCTGGAACGCTGGTGGAAGGAATCTCCCCTGGGAAAGACGGAAGAACGGAGGAAGGAGAAGGTGAAACCAATTCTTGAAGATTCGAACTTTCCTCATAGGCCAGCCAAAAAAGCATTCCAAGCCACAAGCAGAGAAGAACAGCCGAAATAACCGCAAAAACCGTTACAGCGCTCAGTCCCTTTCTCGGGGGATACTCCATGGATTAATCGTTCAGAGTCCCTTTCATGGACTCCAAAAAGGCCTTATTGGTCTTTGCGCGGCGCATTTTATCAAGAAGAAATTCCATCGCCTCCACAGGATTATTGGGATTGAGAATCTTGCGTAAAATCCAGACCTTGTTCAATTCTTCTTCGGTCATCAACAATTCTTCGCGCCTGGTTCCGGAACGAGTAATGTCAAAAGCGGGAAAGACACGCCGGTCGGCTAGTTTACGATCCAGGATGATTTCCATGTTTCCGGTACCCTTGAACTCTTCGAAAATCACTTCATCCATTCGGCTTCCAGTGTCAATAAGGGCAGTAGCGATGATGGTCAAACTACCTCCTTCTTCCAAATCCCGGGCGGCGCCAAAAAATCTTTTTGGACGTTGGAGAGCGTTCGAGTCCACGCCTCCTGAAAGCACCTTTCCCGACGAGGGAACGATCGTGTTGTAGGCACGACCCAGGCGAGTAATAGAATCGAGCAAAATTACTACATCCCGTTTGTGCTCCACTAGCCGTTTGGCTTTTTCGATGATGATTTCGGCAACAGTCACATGGCGTTCGGGAGGCTCGTCGAACGTGGAGGAAACCACTTCGCCCTTCACCGAGCGCTGCATATCGGTCACTTCCTCCGGCCTTTCATCGATTAAAAGGACAATCAGGTAAACCTCGGGATGATTCTTGGTGATACTGTTAGCAATTTTCTGAAGGAGGATGGTCTTTCCCGTGCGCGGCGGAGAAACAATAAGACCCCGTTGACCCTTTCCGAGTGGAATCAAAAGATCCATCACCCGGGTGGAAAGATCGTCGGGCGTGGTTTCCAGCCATATCCTCTTATTTGGATAAACAGGCGTCATGTTGTCGAATAAGACTTTTTGTTTCACGGCCTCAGGTGGATCAAAATTGATTGTGTCAACTTTTAGGAGCGCGAAATATCGCTCCCCTTCCTTGGGAGGACGTACCTGACCCGTAACCGTATCGCCAGTACGTAGGTTGAAACGTCTGATCTGAGAGGGTGATACATAAATGTCGTCCGGCCCAGGCAGGTAATTGTAATTGGCTGACCTAAGAAAACCGAAGCCGTCGGGCAATATTTCTAAAACACCCTCGGCGTTGATGACACCGTTTCGCTGAGTTTGTGTTTCTAAAAGTTTGAAGATCAAATCCTGTTTTTTCATGGCGCTGATACCCTCAAGATTCAGCTCCCCCGCCATGTCGGTTAATTCGGCGATCGTCTTTTTCTTCAAGTCGGAGATATCCATAAAAACTTCTTTCCTTTCAAATTACGGTTTGATTCCCAGCTTGCGCATCGTTTTGCGATAACCAGGGGTTGGAACTAATCCTTCATTTACGGGCCAGAGCCCGGGCGTTCAGTGTCAAATGGGATTTAAAGAGGTTGAAAAGAATCGGATTAACCACACATTTAAGGATTTAATTCGGGTTTGGGAAAAGAACCGCCGGGAGTTCTTCAAAGACTGACAACTACTTTTTTGTATTGATGGCTCATCCTATTCTACTTACTCGAAAAGTGTCAACCCTTTTTTAGTTCGTGAAGTTCACTGTGAAAAAGGGACCACCCTGTTTCTGCCCTGCGCTTTGGCCAAATAAAGGGCCTGATCGGCCTTGGCAATTAGGTCCAGCATAGTTGAGGCGTCTTTGGGAAAAGTCGCTACTCCTACCGAGACGGTCACCTGGGTAGTTTCCTTTCCAACTGCAAAGGGGTGGTTTTCCACCGCCCTCCGTAATTTTTCCGCCAGTTCCATGGCTTGGTCTTTAGAAGTCTCCGCAGCCACCAATACCATTTCCTCCCCGCCATAACGAGCGGCCAAATGGGTTACTTCGGATTGTTCATGCAGAATTTTTGCCATTTCCATCAACACGTGGTCACCGGCCACATGGCCATAATTGTCGTTGTATTTCTTGAAATGGTCGATATCGAGAATCAAAAGACTCAATTCAGAGGAATAACGAGTGGCTAGAACTATTTCTT
This sequence comes from uncultured bacterium, assembly GCA_964525605.1. GTDB lineage: Bacteria > Oederibacteriota > Muellerivitia > Muellerivitales > Muellerivitaceae > CAVTWJ01. The sequence goes on along the minus strand of CAZGKT010000013.1, from coordinate 63,673 downwards.
CGTCCAGTCGAAGTTTGAAATATCGATGCGAATAAAGTTTGGTCAAACCATCCGTAATCGAGAGCTTCTGGACTTTCTCGTAAAGAAGGGACTTCTGGAGACCGATCGAAATCTGGTTGCAAAAAACCTGCAAATTAGAAAATTTTTCCGGATCCAAAAAATCTTCTTTATAGGAAAAAGAACAGAGAAACCCGATCACCCGCTCTTGAACCAAAAAAGGGAGAAACACAAAGGAACGAATGGGAAGATGCTTCCACTTTGAAAAGCGGGGGTCCGAAGCTAGGGATCGAACCCAAAGGGGTTTGGATTCCCGCGCCAATTTAGCGCCTAACTGGTTAGAGTCCGGTTCTATTTCCACGGATTTGAGAAAAGCCTCGTCACAACCAGAAGCAATGCGCACCTCAAACCTTCTTCCATCGTTGGAAAGAGCTCCGAGAATAAAGTGGGGAAGGTCAAACATGCGTTCAGTAAAATCCCTGGCAAGCTCAATCATCTCCTGAACATTCAGCGTACTTCCAGCTTCTTTAATGACATCATAAAGATGTTCCACCTGGCGTAGTTGCTTTTCGGTCTGGATATTCTGCTGGTGTAATCTATCAGCCTCTAATTTTTTTTGTTCTAATTCCCTTCTTTTAAGTTCGAATTCATTGTCGAACCTGCGATGAGCGCGGTATTGAGACGTCTGGATAAAATCAGGAGTTAAAAGAAGGAAAAAAACCGCTAATATTTCAGGGACCATGAGATTGGAAATCAGGCCGCCACACAAAATCTTGAGACTGGCAGCGCCAAGAGCGTACACAAGGAAAAACCAGCGGGATCCGCTCGGGTATTGAACCCGTCCGGGCATGATAAAAAGTATCGGAAGGGCCAGCGCATAGGGGCCGATTCCCCGAACGCAACCTAGGCCCAACACCAATAATCCCAACACGAGGCCGCACACCATTTCAACACGATCTGTCACGCGAGCCCTCCCGGCTTGGCCAGGCGAACACAGTTTTTCCCATCGCCCTTAGCCCGATAAAGAGCCTGGTCGGCTGCGTCAATAAATTTTTCCACTTCTTTATACGCTGGTGCGAGTTCCGCCACCCCGATTGAGACGGTTATGTGAGTGGCCTCCTGGGAGGCGATGATTTCTTGTTCTTCCACTTTTTGGCAAATTCTTTCAGCAACGGTTTGAGCGCCAATTAATGGGGTTTTAAGAAGAAGGACTGAGAATTCCTCACCCCCGTAGCGGGCGACTAGGTCCACCGTTCTGACTGATTCCTTCAAAACCTGAGACACCACCTTTAAAACTCTGTCCCCCACCAGATGTCCATAACGGTCGTTATAGGTTTTAAAATTGTCCACGTCGATCATCAACAAACATAAAGGCAGTTTGTGTTCTTGGGCTCGGTAAACTTCATCCCGAAGCCTTTCCTTGTAATAACGCTGGACATATAGGCCTGTGAGACCGTCCGTTATGGCCAGTTCAATCGTTTGACGGTAAAGGGCCACGTGTTCCAGGGCCACGGTGCCCAGATCGGCGAAATTGGAAAGCAGGCGAGCGTCCTCCTGACGGTAAACCCCCGGAATGCCTGACTCCATCCGTATGAGCCCCAGCATCTCACTACCAGCCATCAAGGGTGCTGACACTAAGCTTTTGACCCCCGTCTGTGAACCCAGTGTCTGGAATCGGAAATCTTTCGATGAGTCTCCCACTACCAGGGGCTTGGTTTGGCCTGTCACCCATGCGTTAAAAGCTTCCTGGGGATTCAAGCGCTCCCGGTTCAATCGCACATCCATTTCAGTATCGGGACTATAACGAACCGCGTGGAGGGCTTTGCCGATACTGCTATCAAACAATAGAAGGGAGTAAACGCCTCCGGGAACCAAGAACGTTTTCGATATCGTTTCAATTAAAAGAACCACCACTTCCTGGGTCTTGTAAATCATGGCCAGGCTCCGGGCCAGCTCATTTAAAGCGGTATAGCGTTGAATTTTGATCTGATTGGCTTGGTAAGCGGCCTTATCCTTCCCAAGGGCTATTCTTATGTCGTTGGCCGCCAGATCAGTTTCCTCAAGGGTGTTATTGAATGTGAACTCTTGGCGTTCCCTTTCCTGGTTCCATCGGTACCAAAAGTAAAGATTCAATCCCAGCGCGGCAATGAAAAATAAAAAAGGTGTCCAGTTTGGAATATCGGTCAACATTAGGTAGGTCAAACTCACAACGGCCGATCCCCCACTAAAAGCGATGACCATCGTGGTATTGAAATAAATGGCTGAAAGGGTAACTGGAAGGATAAACAAAAGAAGAGAAGACCCTAGATTCCCGTTATGGATTGCTGCCTCATAGCAAAAAAACATCGAAAGGGCAAATGTTCCTAAAACCAATGCCCATTTGGTAAAAAGGGAAGTGTTTTGAAGAAATTCAACGGTTTTTTCCCGAAGTATCATAATTTTCCAAAGTACTTTGAATGACGCGGAAGCGCCCAATCATCAATCGAGTCCAACCATTTCTGCAACTGCCTGTGTAACTCCAAATGGGTCCCATTATTTCGCACAACCCAGTTGGACATCAGTTCTCTTTTTCTCGCAGGCCACTGCAAATTTTCGCGTTGCCGGGCATCGGAAACACTCCAACCCCTCTTGGTCAAACGAGAAAGACGTCTTCGCGTCGTGGCGGAAAGGCACAAAACTCCGTCAAACCAACGATAATACCCACCTTCAAATATAAGCGGTACCTCCACCACTACTAAACGAGGGGGACTACGCCGGGTTAAACATTTCTTGACCCAGTATGCTACCCTGCGCCGAATTTCGGGATGCGTCAGGTTGTTTAAGCGTTTCTGCGCCCGGCGCTCTTTAAAGACCACCGCACTCAATTTACTCCTGTCAATGGCTCCCTTGACCCCCAATATCTCTTTACCAAATAGTGCCACCAGTTTATCCCGATACAATTTTTCCCTAAGAAGCTGATGACCTAGCCGGTCCGTCTGAAGAACGGGAATCCCAAGTGAATTTAAATATTGGAGCGCCTCGCTTTTTCCCGCCCCGGGAGCGCCGGTCAGCCCGATGACCCGATGACCGGGAAGATGAGCAGTTGGCACTCAAGATCCGGTCTGCTGCCGGAAAGCATCGTAGGTGTTTTGCATCAACATGGCGATGGTCATAAGGCCCACCCCACCCGGAACGGGGGAGATGGCGGAAGCCACCTGTGAGACAGGACCAAAATCGACATCTCCGCACAATTTCTCGCCCGGAGGCCGGTTGGTTCCCACATCGATGACCACCGCTCCGGGCTTGACCATGTCGGCCGTAATGAACCGGGCCTTCCCAATGGCAGCGATCAAAATATCAGCCCGACGGGTTTCAGCGCCTAGGTCTGAAGTCCGACTGTGGCACATCGTCACCGTGGCGTGTTCAGCCAAAAGCATCTGGGCCATAGGTTTTCCTACCATATTGCTACGACCCACCACGACCGCGTTTTTTCCTTGAACAGGAATTTTATAATAGTGAAGCATTTCCATGACCCCATAGGGGGTGCAGGATTTCGGACCAGGCAACCCCGCCACCAGCTTGCCCAAATTGTCGGGGTGCAATCCATCCACATCTTTTTTAGGGTCAATGGCCAGGAGAATCTTGTGGGAGTCAATAGATTTGGGTAATGGCAACTGAACAAGAAGGCCATGCAAAGCGGTGTCGGAGTTGAAGCGTTTCACCCAATCCAGAAGTTCTTCCTGGCTGGTGTTTTCCGGAAGCCGTTTTACGACAGAATGATATCCGATTTCTTGGCAGGTCTTTTCTTTGTTAGCGACGTAAATCTTTGATCCTGGATCCTCGCCGACTAAAACTACCGCGAGCCCAGGCCGGGATCCATTCGCAGGGATTCCCGAAATCAATGCCTTCAATCGATCCTTGACTGCCGTCGAAACAATTTTCCCATCTAAAAGAGTCGCCATTAATTCCGTCCTCCCCTGGCCGCTAATATGAATTCATTTTATCGTTGGCGAGAGTCGAATTCCATGCATTTACCATGGATTCAATTCGCCAAAGTCATTTGATTTACTTGGAATTTTATTTGGAGGTCATGAGCACCAACGATTCGACAGAACGTTGGATTTCAGAAAGATCGAAGGGTTTTAAAACAACCGTTAAGGGGCCTAATTTCATGGCTTCCACGAGCATTTCGCTGTCGGGATAAGCCGTGACGATAACCACTAAGGATTTCAGATTTAATTTTTTAATTTCTTTAAATACTTCCACACCGTTCATACCCGGCATTTTGAGATCAAGGAAAATGAAATCGTAATAATTTTTGGCCGCGGCCTCCAAACCTTCCGCGCCGCTATGAACAGCGTCCACGCCGTATTTGCGCTTGTCGAGGGCCTTCGTAAAAAGGTCGCATATAGCCGTTTCGTCATCCACCAGTAATATTTTTTTAGGGCTTATTGACGAACCTTTTTCCAGCCACTTGTCGATCAATTCTTTTTTGAAGCGCCACTCGCTCGCGACTTTGAAAGATGGTATTTCGCCTTGTTGAGCAAGCTTGTAGATGGTCGTAGTGGTAATCTTCAGATAGGTTGACAGTTCTTGGGCCGTCATAATTTCGTCGTATTGAATCATACCGATCCGGCATTCCTTGGATGATTTTTTTGATTCGAGATCACATTGAGTTCTCGAGTCAGATTATACCGTAAATTATTTTTCGGAACTCAACTCTTTGCTTGGAGTGAAGAAAAGGGGATATGATCGCCGACAAATTTTTACTTCTATGCCAAATTAAATTTCGGAATTTCATTTTTACCAAGTACTATTTTAAAAAAGAAGTGAGGATACGGGGAGGTTCACCTTTACCTTGTTTCCAAAATTACATCAACTTGGTTTTTGGACAGTTTCGATATAGGAACGTTCAATTTCTATTTTGGTATTTTCAGCCACCTTCAAAACGATCAATTGTTCTTTAATATCAGCCACAGTTCCATAAATACCGCCTCGCGTCAGAACCCGGTCCCCTCGTTGCATGGAATTAAGTAATTCTTCTCGTTTTTTCTTTTCCTTGGATTGAGGAACAATCATGATGAAATAGAAAAGTCCCACAATCAAAATCATGGGTAAAAACGAGATGATTCCCGCCATGGGGGAGGTTCCGGAAGCCGTTCCCGCTACAGTTTGAGCAAATGCTGTGTCCATTTTGATCTCCTGAATGAATGACTTAAAATCGCCTTATGATCGCAAAGGTTTTAGCGGATTCATGGGGTAAAAGCCATGACTTCTTTTAAAATTCGTTATTTTTCGTCAAGAACTCCGTAGCGAATCACTTTAATTTTCCCTTCTTTGTCGAGCAATATTTCCAACTTGTCCGAGAAGCTCAGGCCCCGGCCATGGACATAGCGGATCACCTTGAGCCCATCTCGGTCTTCCTGTCCGTCATAAGCAAAATAGATGCTTTGAAAAGCATTGCGCACATCCCCAACGGATGAATCAAACGTTACGCCATCGGGGGTCAAGATTTTGAGGTCTCCTTCTTTCTGGGGGGGATAAAACTCAATGATTCCCCGATCCCGATCCTCATATCGCAAAAGGGTGAAGTTTTTAACATGGTACAGATTGCGAGCGATACCGGATGGTTTCCGTCCATCCACTTTTTTGGTCACGGGCCATTTTTGATCTTCGGCCAAACTGTAAAGATCATGAAGTCCATACCGTACACCCTTGTACCAAATTTCCGCATTGACCAAATCCAAAACGGCTAAATCCGCCTCATCCTTTTTTTCGACAGCCAAATCCTGAGCTTTCTTGGAGACATCTTTTAAGAAATAGGCTTCTTTTTCTTCTTTGGTTGACCCATTTTTTTGCTCTGAAAAACCTTTGGAAGGTTCCGAGCTCGAGCCCGACTCCAATTTCATTTTCTCCATTTCAAGTTTCAATTTCTCATTTTCGAGTTGGAGACGTTCGACTTCGAGCTGTTTTTGTTCCATCTCCAACTCCGAAGCGGTCAAAGCCGGAGCAGGGGTCGGTGTATTTTCTGAATTCTGAGCCCATCCCTTAGGGGTCACGAGCAAAACCAAAAAACCGGCCAAAACTAAAAAGCCATTTTGCAATTTCATTTACTAACTCCTCATTTGATCAGATTCAAACCGTTGCTTTTCACTTAAAAAATTACTTTTTACTGTAAAACAAAAAACCCCGCTCCGCAATTGCGAAGCGGGGTAAGTTAAGAACCCGAATTAAAACTTGTATCGCAAATCGGCTTCGGAAAGGGTCAATAGGCTTCCGTTTGCAAAGAGCAAACCATTTCCAGGGCTGACATTGCCGATGCTTTTTTCAAATGAGCCGGCATTGACATTCGCATCCAACACAAAATTCGACCAATTGATCCCAAACCCCGTGCTGAACTGATAACCCGTATGGTAATTGTCTTGCACATAAACTGGTGAGCCATCCGTGTCGTATTCCCGAGTCGTGATGGCCCCTTCCAAACCCGTGCGAAGGGTCAACCAGCTCGCCACTTCCTGTTCCACCGCCCCATTCCAAAGAAGTGCCCATCCATCATCGATGTAAGTGTTTTTGACGGCAGAACCAACGTATTCACCGATCAATCCAGTAGCTATTAAGCCCTTTCCGTCGTTCACCTTTTGATCCCAGGAAGTTCCCAAAACGAGGGTGGTGTCATTGAAATCGTAAGAGTCCAGATCCGTCATGTTGTCCTGGCCCATGCTCGTATCCACGAAAACTTTGAAGTAATTGGTATCGCTGAGATCTAACTTGCCCATGCCACCCAACTTGATACTGTAAATACCATTGTCGTGACTCTTGCTGGCCAACCCAATCTGTGTGGTAAAGTCGGTTCCATAATCCGCATGGAAATCCAGTTGGCTGAAAGGACCAACCGCGCTTAAACCTAAGCCTGCGGATAAAGCGAGTTGTTCCGTTTCCCAATTGCCGACAGGTTGAATTCCGTTATCCCCGTAATTGAAATGAATTCCCAATCCAGCTCCGTCCACATTTTGCGCCCAAAAGATGTCGATAATATTTGCGAAAGTTTCTTGTTCATCATCGTTTCCTGGAACACTCCAATAACTTTCCAGAGGGTCGTTAGCGGCATGGAATCCCCCCAAGACACCCCAAGCAGGGGTATCAAGATAGGAAGGCCGGTTAACATAAACCCCGAGCACGCCGCCCAATGAGGTTTCGTCAGCAATGACACCACCCCATTCATTGATGCCATTTCCAAAGGCACCATTAGTTGACAAGCGGAAATCGACAGTATCCTTGTAGTCCAAAATTTTGTTGGGATATAGCCAGATCAAATCCAGGTCATCGACCTGACGAACATCTAGGGATAAAGAATCGAGCCTGGCGCTGGCATGGGATTGCACCGCAACTCCAAAAACATTTAAGGCAATCATTAAAGTCAAAAGGCTTTTTTTCATCTTAAACTCCCCTGAAATCTTTTAAGGTGAACCTTTAAAACGCTATTTAAAAATTTTAACCTGAGAAAAAGAAAAAAGCCCTGTCCCGCCAAATGGGGGACAGGGCTTTTTCACAAACTTAATTAGAACTTGTAGCGAAGATCAGCTTCCGTCACAGTCAAGATGTTTCCATCGTTGTGAAGTGTATTGCTGAACAGCAGCCCATTTCCGGGCTGAACATTAGCAATCGAGCTTTCCAACGAGGCTATATCGATAACCGTGTCCAAGGTGAAGTTTTGCCAGTTGATTCCAAAGCCACCGGTAAACGACACTGAGTTGTGAACGCCAGAATAATAAGAAATGCCGGCATCAGGATCGCCATGCCCACCAGGCTCAATATTGCTGCTGTAATCCCTAGCCACGATTGGTGCCGAAATACCAAACCGGGCTGTCAACCAGCTGGCCAACTCGGATTCCACAGAACCGTTCCAAATCAAGTTCCACGAATCCTCGTTTTCAACCTGATTGGGCGTGGGGCTATTGTTATATTGCGTGCCTTGTGCGCCGACCCAGTCGAATTCCAAGCCCGTCAAAACCAATCCTTTGCCACCGTTCACCTTGTGGCTGAAGGAAGTTCCCAGCACAAGGGTCGAATCAGTGATTCCAAATTGTTGAAGATCTTTCAAGTCTTCCTGATCGATCGTCGCATCCAGGAAGGTCCGGATGAAACTATCAGTCGAAACATTGGACTGACCCAATGCGCCCAACTTAACATCGTAGATTCCATTGTCGTGGTTCTTGGTGGTCAACTCCAACGATGTGATGGATTCCATATCGTAATCGGCATGGATATTCAACTCATCGAAGGGACCTGCACCGGTGAAACCCAAGCCCAAAGCCAAGGATCCGCTGGCGTTTTGGTTAGTTTGATTGTTGACGCCGTTGTCACCGTAGTTCACATGGACACCCAAATCAGCTCCGCCAATTCCCTGACCCCAGAAAATATCAACGATGTTAGTGTTTTCATAAGCATCGAGATTTTTTCCAAAGTCCCAGCCGGAATTAGCATTACCAATGGTGCCCCAAATGTTACGTAAAGGGTCACGGGCAAGTATGCTTGAATAAATGTCTGTGTAAGCTGAGCCATTATAGAAATAACTCGGACGGTTGACATAAACACCCAAAACGCCGCCCAGAGCAGTCTCTTCAGCGATCACACCACCCCATTCACCTGTGCCGTCGCCAAAATTCCCATCACCAGGATAGTTCGGACCTTCATTCAATCGGAAATCGACGGTATTCTTGTATTGCGTGACCATGTTCGGATACAGCCAGATCAGATCCAGATCCTGAACTTCCCGAACATCGGTTCCCATTGCGTCAGTCCTGGCATCGGCATAAACCTTCACCGAGGTACCCAGGGCTATTAAACCCATCAGCAACATCAAAAGACCTTTCTTCATTCTCTCTCTCCTTAAAAGCTATAAATTAGGGTTCACACTCCTCAGGGACGAGTGTGTGCCCCCTACCCAATTGGCCCCGAAGGGCTTCTACCACCTAAACCAACAAAGGTTAAGGCTTTAACCTTTTTACTATCTCCTACTTTTTGAGGATGGCCCAGGGTTGACCCCTACCCACCCAAAACACGGACCCCCTCAAAGAGAAGCCCGAATTTAAAGCAAAAAGGCATCGGCCAAACAAATGCCTATATCAAACGGCAAAACTATAAGTGGGTCTTAACAACCTGTCAAGGGTGAAAAAGGCTCAAAAAGCCCTATACCCACCCTATAAGGGACTTAAAATTTACGTTCCAACTAAATGTTGTGGTTTAAAAAGCCAAAAAAGCTTGAAATTGACCGTTTTTATTCAACTGTCACACTTTTAGCCAAATTTCGAGGCTGGTCGATTTCTCGCTTCTTATTCTTGGCTATTTCATAGGCTAATAGCTGAAGTGGCAAAACAGTAACCAAAGGGGCGAAATCCTCCCCCAGACGGGGAACCTCTATGACATGGTTCGCCTTCCGAGCCGCCTCGGAATCCCCTTTTTCAACCAACGCGATCAATCGACCTGATCGCGCTTTCACTTCCTCCATGTTGTTTAGTATTTTCTCGTAGGAACCTGATGATTCAAGGGCAATGGCTACCACCGGCATTTTGGAATCAATCAAAGCGATAGGTCCGTGCTTCATTTCTCCACCGGGATAACCTTCCGCATGGATGTAGGATATTTCTTTCAATTTGAGAGCGCCTTCCAATGCGATGGGAAACTCAATTCCCCTGCCGATGTAGAGAAAATTGAAATAGGACGCGTATATTTTGGCGATTTTTTCAATTGTTTTACGTTGTTTGAGAACAATTCCCATCGCTCGGGGTATTTGGGACAGGTTTTCAGACAAAAGTCGCAGGGTTTTAGGGGAAAGAGACTTCCGAATCTTGGCAAGATAAAGAGTCACAAGCCAAAGTGCCCCTAATTGGGTGGTAAATGCTTTGGTTGAAGCAACCCCGATTTCTGGGCCTGCACGGGTTAATAGTACCCCATCCGCTTCCCGGGTCGCGGAACTTCCCATCACGTTACAAATAGTAACAACCTTAGCCCCTTTGGACTTGGCTTCCCTTAGGGCGACCAAGGTATCGACCGTTTCGCCGCTCTGGGTGATAACCAAAACCAGGCTATCGGGGCCCAAAACGGGATTGCGGTACCTGAACTCGGATGCGTTATCGACCTCCACCGGCACCCGCAAGTACTTTTCGAGCAGGAACTTACCCACCAACCCGGCGTAATAGGACGTTCCCATGGCCAAAATGGTGATTTTCTTGAACCTCTTCAGAAATGGCGTTTCCCAGAAACGGCCTTCCAGTGCTACTTCTCCGGTGCGGGGATCCAGACGGCTGGTAAAGGTATCTTCCAGCGCCCGAGGTTGTTCCATGATTTCTTTCAGCATGAAATGGGGATATCCACCCTTTTCCGCCTGTTCCGATGACCACTCGATTTCCGAGGGCCGTTTAGCCACTGCTTCCCCATCCCCCACGGCTAAAATTTTCACTGACTCGGTCGATACCACCGCCATTTCGTTGTCATCCAGGTAAACCACCTTGCGGGTATGGGCCAATAGGGCCGGCACATCCGAAGCCAGGAAGTTTTCTCCCTTGCCCAAACCAACCACCAGCGACCCGCCTCCGCAACGGGCTCCAATTAAACAGTCCGGTTCCTCTTCGTTCACCGCCACTACCGAATAGGGTCCCTTGATCTTCTTGAGGGCGAATCGGACGGCCTCCACCCAGGGCTTGTGATGCAGTTCTTCTTCGATCAGATGGGCCAATACCTCCGAATCGGTCTGAGACTTGAACCGGTGTCCAAGGGCCTGGAGTTGTTTCTTTAATTGCTGGTAGTTTTCGATGATTCCGTTGTGAACCACCGCCACCTTTTGGGAGCAATCCGTATGGGGGTGGGCATTTTGGTCGGTGGGATGGCCATGGGTGGCCCAACGGGTATGGCCGATTCCGGAAGTCAGGGTGGCAGGTAACTTGGCCGCTTTGACGGCGGCGAAAAGATTGCCGATCTTTCCGGCTTTTTTAATGATCTTCAGATGAGTTTGCGGAGTAATAAGGGCCAGACCCGCGGAATCGTAACCGCGGTATTCCAACTTGGCTAATCCGTTTAAAAGAATGGGCGCGGCGGGCTTGGGCCCGGTATACCCAACAATTCCGCACATGAAAAACCCCCAAAAACAAAATTAACCGCGAAGACGCGGAGAAAAGTCATACCTTTTAGCTTATTTTAACCTTCGATAAAACAATCCTTCGGATTCCTTCTTTCATGAGCGAGACATTGAAATTGAGTAATAATCCTACTGGGCGATGGGTTAATTTTAGATAAGTTAATATTTGCGCCTCATGAACTGGAAGTAATTTTTCAACTGGCTTCAGTTCCACAACAACCTGGTTTTCCACTAACAAGTCCAGCCTAAAACCAACATCCAGATGGATATTGTCGTATATGACGGGAATCGGCTTTTGGTTCTCAAACCTGATCCCCCTTACTTATAACTCATGGGCTAAACATGCTTCATAAACATTCTCAAGTAACCCAGGGCCTAATTTGGAATGAACTTTATAGGCAGAATCTACTATCGCCTCAGTGGTTTTGTTGATTTCTTCCGGTAAATCATTTATTCGCATTCAAATATCTCGAAATTATTTTCGGTTATGTCATAGATCAAAAGGTTTTCTTCGCGTCTCCGCTTCTTCGCGGTTTGCTGTTGGACTTTATGGTAGCACGGCCTATTTAAGCCTTACAACGTGACCTCGGCTTCCAATGCCTTGGAAAGTTCCATCAGTTTTTCAATGCCTAACTTTTCACCTCTAATTTGCGGATCAAGACCTGTTTTATTCAAGGCCGATAAGACTTGTTCCTGAGTCTTTCCGATGCTCTTAAGGGAATTGGTGATCACTTTTCGGCGGCTTTGAAAGATGGCCCGCACCATGATGAAAAAGGCTTTTTCAGCACCCTTTTCCAGGGGCAACTGGGGTTTGAGAAGCAGTTCAATGAACGCTGAATCCACCTTGGGGCGCGGCTTGAAACAACGGGCCGGAACCTCCACTACCCTTTTGACGGAAGCGTAATACTGGGCGCAAAGGGTGAGGGCGCTATAGTCCTTGGTCCCCGGCTTGGCTTCAAGGCGATCCGCCACTTCTTTTTGAACCATCAAAAAAATCCGGCGCACGATGGGTTGGTATTGGGTTAAGAGCTTGGTGATCAAAGGAGTCGTCAGGTAATAGGGGATATTTCCCGCCACCGTCAATTTGGCGGGTGCGGGCGGTGCCAGGGGTGCCAGATCGGTCTTGAGGATGTCCTGTTTGATGAGCCTTAAATTAGGCGAAGTTCCAAACTTCTTTTCAAGCATGGCGAAGAGCTTATGATCCACCTCGACCACCGTCAGTGGCTTTTCCTTCTTTAGGAGCCTCTCGGTCAATGCGCCGTAGCCCCCTCCCACTTCCAAAAGAATATCGCCCGGCGGGCAATCAATGGCCTTCTCGATCTTGTCGAGGATCTGGTTATCGGTCAGAAAATTCTGCCCCGCCGATTTGCGGGGGCGATAGGAATATTCTTCAAACAGCGCCTTAATGGAGGTCATATTAAAAAAGACCCTTGAACCGCGAAGACGCGGAGAACGCGGAGTAAAGAAGGATAAAATAGGTCCTTTTAGTTTTAACTGCCACTCGGGGCGCCTTTAAACGTGAATTTATAAACGAAAAATCTTATCCTCAAGATTCAAAAATAATTCTGGTTTCTCCGCGAACTCCGCGTCTTCGCGGTAGATTTTCAGTTGTTCTCATAACGCCTTTTCGCTGAGCTGTCCGGCCAAACCGATGGCCGCGATCATGCTCGAAGGGTCCGCCTTACCCTTGCCCGCGATATCAAAGGCCGTGCCGTGATCCGGCGAAGTGCGTATAAAGGGAAGCCCCAGTGTCATGTTGACCCCTTTCTCGAAAGAAACCAGCTTGAAGGGAATCAACCCTTGGTCGTGGTACATGCAAAGCACCGCGTCAAAGCGGCCCTTGGACGCCCAGTAATAAAGTGTATCGGGCGGATGGGGCCCGGTGATATCCCAACCCAATTTACGGGCTTTCGCAATAACCGGTTTGAGGATGCTTATTTCTTCTTTTCCAAACGCCCCATTTTCCCCCGCGTGAGGGTTCACCCCCGCCACCGCGATACGGGGATTTTTGATCCCGAACCAGGTCTGAAGACTCTTGTGGGTCAGTGCCAACTTTTCCCAAACCTTGGGCCGGGTGATTTCTTTCAACGCGTCCTTAAGCGACATATGGATCGTTTGAAGAGCGATCTTGAAAGGACCGCCTACCATCATCATGGCGAAATCCTGCCGGTTCGACAGGTGAGCCAAAAGCTCGGTATGCCCCGGAAAGATACAGCCCGCTTTGTGGATGGCTTCTTTGCTGATGGGTGCAGTCACCAGGGCGGATGCCTTGCCCTCAAGGGCAAGTTGAGCGCCCTTGATGACGTAATGAACGGCGGCTGTACCTGAAGCGGCGGATATTTTTCCCCATTGGGACTTTTCTGCCCCGCCCAAATCCAAAACCCCAACCCGTCCCCTTCCCGCCAAAGCAGGACCTTCCGTATCCAACTTTTCGAGGGGAAGTTTCACTTTGAAGCGCTTGGCGCAAGCCTGAAGAAAAGCAAAATCCCCGACGAGACAATAGAAGTGTTTGGAAGCAGGGGCAAGCTTGGCTAGGGCCTTCAAGGTGACTTCGGGCCCAATGCCGGAAGGGTCTCCGGTGGAGATGGCAATCACAGGTTTAAATTCGAATGATTTCATGAACTTCCTAAAAAATCTTTAGAGCACCTTCGCCGCCAAGGCAGCCAGTTGGGACCTTTCGCTCTTGGACAGGGTGATGTGTCCGAACATCTCGTTGCCTTTGAACCGTTCGGCCAGGTACACGATACCGTTGGAGGAAGCGTCGAGGTATGGGTTGTCGATCTGGTAGGGGTCCCCGGTCATGACCACCTTGGTGCCCACACCCGCCCTTGAAACGATAGTCTTAATTTCATGGGGAGTCAGGTTTTGGGCCTCGTCCACGATGAGAAACTGTTTAGGTATGGAACGACCCCGGATGTACGTCAGGGCTTCCAGCTCCAGCTTGTGCGAATCGAGCAGGTACTGCACCTTATCGTCCACTTCCTCAGCGTCGTTTTGAAGGTGGCCCTTATCCAGAATGAATTCGAGGTTGTCGAAGATGGGCTGCATCCAGTTCATCAACTTCTCATCTTTGCTACCGGGCAGGTATCCGATGTCTTTTCCCAGCGGCACGATGGGTCGGGAAACTAGCACCCTGCGGTACTTTTTCTCGTCCAAGCTCTTCAACAACCCTGCCGCCAGGGCTAAGAGTGTTTTTCCCGTCCCCGCCGAACCCACCAGGGTCACCATGCTGATGCGGTCGTTCAAAAGAAGATTCAAAGCGAAGTATTGCTCCAGGTTCAGCGCCTTGATGCCCCAGGCCTCCGGATCTTTGAACCAGAGGGATTGGGCTTCCTTCAAGCCTTCCCGGTAAACGCCCCGGGCCGTCTTGGACTCGTGAATATCGCTCTTTAAAAGCAGGAATTCGTTCTCGTAAAGTTTGTTCTGTTCCAGGTAAGGGGCCATGGAGAGCTTGCCCAACTTGTAAAACTCATCCACTTCGGCGTCCTTGACGGTCACCGTAGTCCAGCCCGCGTAAAGTTCGTCGATGTTGACCTTGTTCGTCTCGTAGTCTTCCGATTCCACCCCCAGGGCGTCCGCCTTGACGCGAACATTGATGTCCTTGGTGACGAAATGAACGTCTTCCCCTTTCTGTTTAAGAGAAAGAGCGATCCCAATGATGTTGTTATCGATCTTCATGTGGGAAAGGGAGGCGGGCAGTTGACCGCTCGGGGTCGAGATGTCCACCTTCAAGAGGCCCCCGTTTTCCAAAGGCACTCCCTCGGGCAGGTTCCCCTTCTTGCGAAGATCGTCCAGCTTGCGGGCCACTTCCCGGGCGTTTCGGCCCCGTTCATCCTGATACTTTTTGAAGGTATCCAGTTCTTCAATCACGCCCAAGGGGATCACCACGATGTTGTCCTCGAAGGATTCGATCGCGTGGGGATTGTGGATTAAGACATTCGTGTCGAGTACAAAAGTTTTTTTCATATGGGCCTTCCATTCCGAAAATAGGATAACGAGGTCAACCTAGGGTCTATTTCATTTAATTTGATGAATAGCGTGCATCGATTCATGGGGTGGGGGCCTCCCGGTGGAAAAGATGGGGCTTTACCAGAATGAAATACATCCGGGCTAGCTCTATGGCCCGGTGGTACGTCTCGGAAAAAACGGCGGACAAAGGCAGGACCTGCGGCCAAACGAAGGAAGTGAGAAGCATTAAGCCAATCATATTTCCCGCCAAAATGAAAATCAAGGAAAAGGCCACCCCGCCGTCTTTCAGGTCGCTTTGGGGATGGGAAAGCGAGTAGACCGTCAGCGCCACGTGAAAAGCGTAGGTGAACCCGACCAACCCCACGAGGTAAATTTTGAAAGGCTCGGCCGCGATGAGATAAAGCCCGAGCGTAACAACCGTGTAAAAGGGGAATATATAGGGAGCCAAACTGATAAACACATGGGATTTGTTGACCAATGTCGAACCGCCGGTCGTCGTGGCGTGAACCGCCGTCACTTTCCCCCCCATCAAAAGTGCTGCCAGGGCGTGGGTAAGCTCGTGGGCTAAAACATGGGTCAGAATGGGTTTATAAAAGGTGAAATGAATGACGAGGTAGAGAACAAATCCCGACAAGAAAACAATGGTGGTTTTGTTGGCCCAAGGTATTCGGGCCCAGGCAGGTCCCAAAACCCACCCCATAGCTAGTGACAGCCAGACCAACAACAGGGCGAATAGCCATTTCAGGAGAAAACTAACGATTGATTTATGAAGAGCCAAGAATACCTTTTTCTACTTCAAGGTTGATCAGCCTCACCATCTAGCGGTTTCTCAGGAATCCAATCTCTTTTCCACTTTTCCCAAGCATCATAATTATCTCCAAGATCTTTTCCTGAAATCTGATTAAGTAATGCGAGGGCATATTTTCTTCTTGAATCATCTTTGTAATTTTTCAAATTAAGAATTATTTCTTCCAAATCATCTCTGTTAAGTTTATTTAAATAACCCTTTTCCCATATATCATTTTTCACCCCTTGATTTAAACGCATGTCCCAATCTAAAAGACCCAGACCAAGAGCAATGGTTCTTTCCGATTGAAAAGAAACATAAACTTTTTTTATTGAATCAAAATGATAATAAGTATCTTTAAAATCTATTTTTTGAAGCCCATCATCATAAGAAAACTTGATTAATCTTAAATTTCCATTTTTCAATGGAATAAGAAGAGTGCTATAGCCCTTGTAGGTTTGAGCGCATAACTCATTATATGAATAGTCTAAAACCTTGCGCATTTTCCCACCTAAGCCACCAAAAAGATGCGCCCCACTAGTACCGCAATAGCTAATGCCATCAGGAATTTTTATTAATTCTGATCCATCAGGAAATTCAATTAATGATGCATCCACTGGCTCAACACTCAGATTTATATGTTCAAAAAAAACATCAGCTTTTAAGTTATTATCAATTAATGAAAAAATAATATATTTGTCATCACTTTCTATCCCTCCGCCAACTACAAAACCACCTGAACCACACACATGTAAAATAAGCTCTGTAGAATTCGGAGAATATAAATGGCAAAAAATAGGTTTACCAGTTACCTGACATTTGCCGATCGGTTTTCCCAGTTCCACACCTTTAATATCCGCCCTATAAAATTGCTTACATTGAATATTTGCATCAACCCAAGTAGTAGCCATATCGAGGAATTTTTTTTGCTCCGTTTGGGTGAAAGCCAAAACAGGAAAATAAAAAATAAATACGCTTAACAAACAAATCCTTTTCATAAAAATATCCCCTCCCAGAAACACTTAATTAAATATTACTCTTCTCCCATATCCTCTACCGCTTCCCCCATTGGAATTTCGGTCGCGATTTTATAAACCACCTCCCGAGGCAATCCCCGCAGGCGGGAAACAGCTTTCACAGCCTCGGTTTTGGAAAGGCCCTGGGTACGGATGAATTCCTTCAGTTGGTCTTCAATGGAAACCCCAACCCACTTTTCCTGATCGGTGTGGTCCACCCGCTCCCCACCCTCCACCACAATCACAAATTCACCGAGGGGTTCCTTTTCTTTGAAGAACTTCCAAATATCTTCCAGCGTACCCCGCACGAATTCTTCATGTAACTTGGTCATTTCCCTGCCCGCCATCGCCTGGCGGTTGCCGAATACATTCATCATGTCTTTAAGGCTATTTCGAAGCCGGTGGGGTGATTCAAAAAACACCAATGTTCTTTCTTCGGATCGAAGGCCCAACAGAGTGCTTCGACGGTCGGCGGTTTTGGAAGGTAGAAACCCCAGGAACGTAAAGGGGGTGGTCACAAACCCGGACGCGGGCAAAGCCGCCAGGATGGAAGAGGCCCCCGGGAGGGGCACCACCCTGAATCCCTTTTGAATGACTTCTTTCACGACCTTGTCACCCGGATCGGAAATGCCGGGCATACCGGCGTCCGTGACCAGGGCCACCGATTTCCCCTCACCGAGGGCTTTCACGATTTCCCCCACCCTTTTGGTTTCATTGTGCTCGAAACAGGAAATCATTTTGGGCGCGGGGATCAAGAAATGATCCAGAAGTTTCAGGGTATTGCGGGTGTCTTCCGCGGCGATTAACTGCACCCCTTTCAAGACCTTCAAAGCCCGGAAGGTCATGTCTTCCAAATTACCAATGGGCGTCGCCACCAGGTAAAGGGTTGAGGGAAGGATGACGTTCTTTTCAGGGTTTTTTTCGGACACGTTTCACTTTCCGGGGGGTTTTCGTAAGAACGAAAGGCACAGGCTTTGAGATTATTTCCGAGACCGGCGTGGGCGGTTGAAAATAAAGCTTCAGCTTTTCGATGATTTCCCAAACGACCCAGCCAATTCCGATTCCGAAGAGATAGCCTCCCAGGACATCCGAGGGGTAATGAAGCCCCAGGTAGACGCGGGAAAAGCCGACCAGAAGGGCGATGGTGAGATAAAGCCACTTAAAGGTTGGAAAGGTTCTGGCGAGGAGAAACATGGAGGAACCCATGTTGGCGGCATGGCTGGAAGGAAAAGAAAAGGCGTCGCTTCCGCCCGCCGGAGTTATGACCCCCGGCAAGGCGTTGCAGGGCCTGACGCGCTGAACCAAGTTTTTCAAAACATGACTCGAACCCTGGTCCGAGAGAATCACCGCCACCAAGAGTCCCAGAAACAACCACCGGCCCCTGGCCCCACCCCATATGAGTTGGTAGAGAAGAAACAGGACAATTACCAAAAGGATGCCGGTATGGTGAAAATCCGTGATGTAGGAGAAAAAGGCATTCAGGTTGGGACAAGACCAACCCTCGTTGATCCACCTGAATAAGCCTTCATCGAGCGAGTAAAGATAGGATCCCAAGGGCTAAACCGCCAAAGGGACTGCATCCCGGTCCGGCAGGGATTGCTGATATTCTTCCAGGGTTTTCAAAACCCAATCCGGGTCATCGGAGGTTAAGAGTTTTTGGCGCAAGTCCCTCGCGCCTTCAAAACCCTTCAGGTAATGGGTCAGGTGTTTTTTCATTTCCACCAACCCAATACGCGGGCCCTTGACCTCCACGGAACAACGCAATTGCTCCACCGCCACGCCGAGCCTGAACTTGAGAGTGGGCTTTGGCATGGGTTTGCCCGTTTCCAGAAAATGATTGATCTCTTCGAAGATCCAAGGAGCCCCCATGCTTCCCCGGCCGATCATGATGCCGTCACAGCCAGTTTCCAGAAAAAGCTTGTACGCGTCCAGAGCCGTCTTCACATCGCCATTGCCGATGATAGGTATCTTGGCTTTTTCTTTAAGTTTCTTGATGACCTCCCAGTCGGCTTTGCCATCGAACATCTGGTTTCGGGTGCGGGCATGAACCGCCAGTGCTGAAGCCCCGGCCGATTGAACCGCCTCCAATAACTCAAAAACCGCGTTATCTTTGGCATCGTAACCCGCCCGGGTTTTCACGGTGATCGGCACCCGGCCTCCCGTGGCCTTGACCATCGCTTCTACGATCCAACCCGCCCTCTGGGGTTCCTTTAACACCGCCGCGCCCGAATCGCACTTGAGGATTTTTCCCACCGGGCAGCCAAAATTGATATCGATGATATCGGGATGTACAGCCTCCATCACCTTTAAGGCCGCGTCACCCATAATGGCCGGATCCCCGCCGAACAGCTGAACCCCCACGGGACGCTCCGGTTCGGTGAATGCCATCAGTTCATCGGTCTTCTCGCTGCCGTGAATCAAGGCCCGCGAACTGACCATTTCCGTCACCACCATCGCGGCGCCGTAACGGCGGGCTAATCGGCGGAATGCGGTATCGGTATAACCCGCCATGGGAGCCAGAAAAACCCGGCCATTGAGGGTCAAGGAACCCAATCGGAACTCACGGGCCGGTTTGCCGAGTTGTTCCAGCGTCGGCCCGTTTATTTCCATATCAAGCGCGGAAGGTTCCACCTGGTCAGGATTAGGATTTCTAGGAAGTACGCTCATAACACCTCAAAATTTTAACCGCGGAGTCGCGGAGAACAATGGATTCTAAGCCGATATGAAGGGACGGAGAATATCTTTAATCCCCAAAGAATTCTTCAATCGTTTTTAAAAGGAATTAGGGTTTCCCTCCGCGTCTTCGCGGTTAATTTTGTTGTTACGTTATCTTTTTTTATTCTAACAAGAAGGGTTGGTGGCTTAAAGGGGAGGCGGTGGCGGTGGCCGATAAGGCGGCCGTTTTGCCGACGGAAAGCTGGTATGCTCCAAGCCCCGCGATCATGGCGGCATTATCCGAACAAAACTTGGGCGGAGGCACCCGCAAGGCGACCCCCCGGGGTTCGGTTTCCCCCTTCAACACTCGCCGCAGGGCCGAGTTGCAGGCCACCCCGCCTCCCACGACCAAGCTTTTAGGCTGGTGTTCATCCAAAATTTTACGCACCCGATAAAGGATTTCCTCCAGAACGGTGTTCTGGAACCGGGCGGCCAGGAGGATCTTGTCTTTTTCTTCTTTCGGAGGATGGTGTTTGATTTCAAGACCCACGGCGGTCTTGAGCCCGCTGAAAGAAAAATCGAGGGTTTTGTCTTTCATCCGGGAAGCGGGAAAAGTCATTTTTACTTCCGGGGCCTGGGCCGCCAGTTTCTCGATCATGGGCCCGCCGGGATACCCTAACCCCATCAGCTTGGCGACCTTGTCAAAGGCTTCCCCAGCCGCATCGTCGCGGGTGGAGGCCAGCAACCGATAGGTTCCCCAGTCTTCAATGTCATAAAGTTCCGTATGCCCCCCCGAAACCACCAGTCCCACGGCCGGAAACAGGATGGGTTCGTCATCCAAGCGGGCCGCGTAAAGGTGGGCCTCGATGTGGTGAATGGCCACGAAAGGAATCTTTAAGCGAAAAGCCATTCCCTTGGCGGCGGAAACACCCACCAAAAGGGCCCCGATCAACCCGGGAGCGGCGGTCACGGCAATGCCGTTCAGGTCGTCCCAGCCCACCTGCGCCTGCCGCAAAACCTCCCGGACCAGGAAGGGAATGCTTTCCAAGTGCTGGCGCGAGGCCACCTCCGGTACCACCCCTCCATAGGGGGCGTGCACCAGGGTCTGGCTGGCCACCTCGTTGGCCAATACCCGATATCCATCCTCAACGATCGCTACGGAAGTTTCGTCGCAGGAGGATTCGATTCCCAGCACCAAGCTCTTCGACATTTAAAATCCTTCAAACCGATTTACCGCAGAGACGCGGAGAACAACGAAAGAAAAATTATTAGAAACTATGCCCGTTTGGCAACTCACTCCCAGAAACCTCTCCCCCTGAGGGAAGGTGAATACATCACGGTTATCCGTTTTTATCAATTTCAATCGTATTTCTCCGCGTCTTCGCGATGAAATAGGTTTTAATCTCCCACAACCTCGGACAGGTAGACCAACTGCACGCCTTCTTCTTGAATTTTCGGGATGGCTTTCAATAGGGTTGCCAGCGTCACGGCCTTGAAATGGCCGATGGCCACCGCATGGCCTCTTTTCTTGGCGATGGCAATCGCCCGGTCCAATTGTTTCAAAATCGCTTTGGGTTCCACCTTATCATCCAGAAACACATCCCGCGCGGTGTGGAGCAATCCCAGGCGCGCCGCCTCTTGCTCGCCCACCGTTTGAGCGGAAGTCCTGGAATCAAGGAAGAAACAACCCTTCTTCCCCAAAAAGGCGCAAACTTCATCCATCAAGACCTTGTCCTCGCTGGCCAGACTTCCCATGTGGTTGTTCAAACCCACCACTCCGGGAAGCACCTCAAATGCCGCGGATAGGTTTCTTTCAACTTCCTCTTCGCCCATACCCCGTTTCAAATACTCCGGGTAGGCGCCCTTGGGAAATTTCTCATGTCCTTCCATGGGCATGTGGCAGATCACTTCCACCCCACGGGAGGGGGCATCTTTCGCCAGTTCCTTCCCGAATTCAGTGGAGGGGATCAACGCCATGGTCACCGGCACCTTGAAAGCGTAAAGGCTCTCCAAGGCCTGGCCCTTCTGGTATCCCCCGTCATCAATGACCAGGCTGAGCCTCGGTTTGTGGGTTTGAAGAAAAATCACGGTGACCGGCGTCCATTGACCGTCATAGGCGAAGACATATCGGTAATAGGTGGCTTGCTGGTCTGAAGCTTCTCCTGTTTCCGAGTGTCCTTCGAAAGCGCCCACCGATTCGGCGGCCTGCTTCAACTGATCGGCGAGTTGTTCGGGCGTATAACGGCTGGGAAGGCGAAAGGATTCTTCATAGGCGGGCAGGATCGAATTTCCGAGGGTGAAATCTTTCTGAAGAATATCTCCCTCCCTCAGTTTGAGCACCCCTAGCTGGCGGAGCTTTTGTTCGAGGGCCGCGCGAAGCATTTCGGCGTCCTGGGGGCTGTGTCGAACGACCGGAAGGGAAAGGGGCTTGGGTGGGTTCTCAGGCCCCGGCCGGAGAAAGAAGTAATAGCCGGCAAAACCAATGAGGCCCAAGACCACCACCAGGAGAACCTTGGGTACCCACCCCCGATGATTCATGGCCTTGGACCCCGTTATTTTAAACTATTCGTTATCTTTCAACTTGTTGCGTTCTTCTTCTAACTTCTTTTCTCCGGCTTTCTCGTCCGGCTCGGATTTCTTGGGATACTTGGCGAAAAGGGCTTTGCTGATCTTGCCCCCGTTATCGATGATTTGTTCCGCGACCAGAACCTGGGCATCGGCCAGCACCGCTTCCTGGCGGGCATCCTTTTCCCCTAGTTTGGCTCGGACCAATTCGACGCGCAGGCTTGTTTTCAAGTATTGTTCGTCCTTCTTGAGTTCCTCTTTATCGATCTTCTTGCCGGTTTTGACGCAGAAATCGTAAAACCCCGACATGGTCTCAGGCGTAAGGGTCATCCCCGGGGCGACCTCCAGCCCTCCATCCACCAGTTTCTTCGCGTATTTTTCAGCCAACTGCTGGCTGTAAACCTTAATGGTGGATTCGGTGGCGTCAGGCTCCTTCAGGTTCAGATCCGGATCGATGCCGATGCCGTGAATGCAGACTCCCGAGGGAGTGTAATACTTCGCCATGGTCAAGCGCAGGGCAGCTCCATCGCTATTGTCCAAGGGCAGGATCGTTTGCACCGAGCCCTTACCGAAACTTTTGGAACCGATCAGGACGGCCCTTTTCCAATCTTTCAGGGCTCCGGCCACGATCTCGGCGCCCGAGGCGCTTCCCTCGTTGATCATTGCCACAACGGGTAAATGTTTGTCGAACTTTTCATCGTCCTGCACCTTAAAGAGTTGGTTCTGGTTCTCGCTGCGTCCCTTGGTGGACACGATGGTGTCCCCGGGATGGCCGAAATAATTCGAGACGCCGACCGCCTCGTTCAGGAGCCCGCCCGGATCGTTGCGCAGGTCCACGATGAGGCCCTTGAGGGGCTTTTTCTTCTGAAGTTCTTTCACAGCGGCCACAAAATCGTCGGTGGTGTTGTCAATGAACTCGGAACAGCGAACATACCCGATGGAATCGGGCAGGAGATACGAGTGAATGCTCTCGATTTTGATGGCCTCGCGCACCAGGGTGACCTCAAAGGGCTCGTTCAGCCCTTCCCGGAGGATCGAGATGGTGACCTTGGTTCCGATTTGACCGCGTAGGCGCTTGACCGCGTCATTAATGCTCATCATGTCGGTTTTTTCTTCGCCAATTTTCACGATCTTGTCGCCGGCCTTGATCCCGGCCCTGTCCGCCGGAGTACCCTCGATGGGGGAAATGACCGTCAAATGGTCGTCCTTGACGGCGATCTCAATTCCCAATCCCCCGAAAGAACCCGAGGTTTCGGTCTGCATTTCTTTGTAATCCTCAGGAGGCATGAACTGGCTGAAGGGGTCCAGGGTGTTGACCATCCCCTGAATGGCTCCGTAAATGAGGTCCTTGGGGTTGGTTTTATCTTCATCCACATATTTCTCACGGATGATGGTCAAGGCGTCCACGAAGGGGTTGAGGTACTTGTACACATCCTCCGAGGTTCCCGGGGATTTGCCGGTGGATTGGGTCATGGTCCCGGCTGCGAAACTCACCCCCGAAATCAGAATGAGCAGGGCGGCGATGGTGAAAAGGCTTGGACGGCGATTCATGCAATCCTCCGAAATGGGTTTATCTTTTTCGCAAACGTTTAGGCAAAAAACAACATCCAACACAAAGACACGAAGACACAAAGTAAGACCAAAGATTTGGATGGTTCAAGCTTTTGTTTTTATTTGAGTTTTCAATCATAAAAACAAGCCTTTCTTGGTGTCTTTGTGTCTTCGTGTTGGCCGTAGGTTTACCGGGCCTAACACCTACTTTTTTCAAATTTCACGGTCAAGAACATCAAACGGGGCCCAGCGCGGCCCCCGGAAGGAAGGACGCCTATTCATGCTGGCGTTTCAGCCACCGTACCGGATCCTGGGGAATGCCGTTCTGGCGGATCTCAAAATAAAGACTGGTTCCCCACTGGTCGGCGTAAAGCGAGCCGGTGTCTCCCACGGTCCCCAAGATCTGGCCCTGGGCGACTTCCGTACCCTCGGCCACACTGATTTCGGCGGCCTGAGCGTAGAGGGAATAATACCCTTTGCCATGGTCTAAAATCACCAGTTTTCCATAACCTTTAAACCAATCGGCGTAGCGTACTTTTCCCTTCGCCACGGCCCGAAAA
Organism: uncultured bacterium; assembly: GCA_964525605.1. Classification (GTDB taxonomy): domain Bacteria; phylum Oederibacteriota; class Muellerivitia; order Muellerivitales; family Muellerivitaceae; genus CAVTWJ01. Next base: position 39,460 of record CAZGKT010000013.1, on the reverse strand, counting down.
GGCGTTCCCTGCGGGGCGGCAATCTGGATGCCGGTATTTTCAACCATTTCGTTGAATTCTTTGTTCCGGCTTTTCCCGAAGGAGAGCATGATTTTTCCTGAAACGGGCCAGGGGATTCTGCCCCGAACCACTTTTAACCCAACCCCCGCTACAGGAGGAGGAACCACGGCCGCTTCCTGGCTGATCGTCTGAGCCTGGCTCAACAGCATGGAAACCTTTTGCTGGAGGTCTCCTGCGGCTTCGTTGAGCTCGGCGATCCACTGTTCCTGACTCTCTTTTTGACGCTTGAGGGAGGCTAAAACCACCGCTCGATTATTTTTTTCCCGCCCTATTTCTTTCTCTTTGCGGCCCTGGGCGGTCAAGATCCGTTCCTTGCGTTGTTCTTCCAACTTCCAGTCGGTCGAAGCCGTTTCCAGCGCGGTTTCGTTTTCCATGGTTTGGTCCATAAGTTTTTCGTTGCTTTGGGCCAGCAGGGTCTCGAACTTGAGTTTGCGCGCCAGATCGGAAGGATTCTCACTCGAGAGCAGACCGCCCAACAGGGGCGTTCGGAAGGACATCCGATAAAGGGCCCGAAGCCTCTCTTTCAAAAGGGTCCGGTCCTGTTCCAGAAGCAATCGATTCTGGGCCTTGTTTGACTGAAGGCGGTCCAAGCGGTCGCGGGTTTCATCCAGCTCTTCCTGGTTGGCCTCTTTTTCCCGGCGTAATTTTCCCAGGGCCTGGTCTACCCGTTGAAGCCGTGAAAGGACGTTTTTTTCCTTGGCTTCGGTTTGGCTCTTGATCTTATTGTGTTCCTTAATTTGCTTCTGGATCTCCTCGAGGCTTTTCTTGTTTTGGTGAAGGTTCTGGTTCACGGTCGCCAGGTCCGAGGGCGTGGAAACGGGTGTGTCGGCTGGCGCGGGCGGTTCTTGGGCTAGCACGGAGAATGCCACCATAATAAAAAGCAGAAGAAAGAACCAACAATAATGATGAATAATTTTTATGGCTTTAACTGGAATACCTCGCGAAAGATTGTTTTTTTGTTTCCCCTTCTCCCCTTGAGGGAGAAGGATGGGATGAGGGGAGAATTTCTCTAGTAATGCACCCCTCACCCTACCCTCTCCCTCGAGGGGAGAGGGTTTATCTTGAAAGTTCGTCAAGTGCATGGTTCCGTAAATATTCTAGGTTCACTTGTTATCTTTGTGTCTTCGTGTTGGCCGTAGGTTTGTCCGGTCTGAATACTTACATTTACCTCAGTGCAGTTCGCGAACCCATTTTTTCTGGATGGCCCATAGCGCGCCGGCAAAACCCAGCAAGCTCCCCAGCAAAACAAGGGTCAGATAAAGACTGCTCCAATCGATTCCCGGCAGGTTGAGGAAGATCTCCATTCCCCCGCTCTTGGGCAAAAACCAGCTCAGGGTACTTTTGAAGATTTCCATGATCAGGATGCCGATGACGGCACCCAACAACCCCTTGAGCAGTCCTTCCCACAAATAGGGACCCCACCGCATCCAAGCCGGCGCCCCCAGGCGCGAGAGCAAGACCCATTCTTCCCTCCGGGCCCAAAGGGCCAGGGACAAAGCGTTGGAAACAATGAATAAAGCCGTAATGAAAACGAATCCCCCCAAAATCCATCCCACCCAGCTGGCCAATCGGCTCAGGTTGGAGACCGCCTCCCATTCCCCCTTGCCATAATTCACTTCTTCCACGGCCGGATCCTTTTTCAGGTCCTCCGCCAGGTCATCGATTTTTTCCGATACATCCTTTTTCAAGACCACGCTGATGGAGTCGGTCAGCGGGTTTTCCCCCAAGGCCTGAACCATGCGGTCCACATCGGGGTCCTTTCTGAAATCCTTCAAGGCTTCGTCTTTCCCGATCACCCGCACGGAAGCCACACGGACATCGGAGGTCAGACGAGTTTGGAGCCTTTGGAGGTCACCCGGTCCCGCAGCCGGAGTCAAGAAAACCGCCATTTCAAATTTCTGCCGGGCCGAAAGAAGCGCGTTGTCCAAAACCTTGGAAAGACCCAGAAAAAGGGAAAGCTGAACGAGGGCCGCCGCAACAATCACCACCACCGCCATGGATAGTCCGGGAAACCGGACCAACTGGCTCAATCCTTCCTTGAGTACATAAACCAGTTTTTGCCAGGGGTTCATGAGGCCTTGCCTTCCCAGGGAATGAGTCGCCCTTCCGCCAGCCGGTGCCATTGGAGAATTCCCTTCAGGGAAGGAAGCGTCTCCTCCACCTCCGGAAAGGCATGGCGGGAAGTGATGACCAGCGTTGTCCCCGTTTTGCGCAATTCACCCAGCAAGCGCAACAGCACCTGCGTCGCGAACGGGTCCAGACCTTGGAGAGGTTCGTCGCCCAAAAACAGTTTGGGCCGGAAAATCATGGCCCGCAGGGCCAGGACCATTCGCTGTTGACCGGAGGAAAGATCAGCGGGTTTGGAATTCATTTTTTCGGACAGTCCCGCGTGTTCCAGAAGTTTGTGGATGGATTCCTCCTGGCCTTGCGGGTGGATGCCCTTGAGTTGAAGCGTGAAGAGGATGTTCTCTTTCACGGTCTTATCGGGAAAAAGAGAAAGATCGGGGAAGAACATGCCCACTTCGTTCAGCCATTCCCTTTTTTCCTTGGCCGACAGGGTATAGGGGTCGCCCAAACCCACCCGCAAAACGCCCGAAGTGGGTTTATCTTCTCCCGCGAGCATTTTCAACAGCGTGCTTTTGCCGCTGTTGTTCTCGCCCAGAATGATGTTGAAGGAGGCTTCGGAAAAAGAAAAAAAGGCGTCATCAAGTACCTTGGCGCCCGAAGGATGAACCTTCGTAAGGTGGAAAGCCTGTATTTTCATTTGGTTTTGTAGTGCTTTTTGGATTCACGAACAACCCCACCTACGCTAAAGCTTCTGCGGGCAGGAGCTGATTTTTCATCTATGCCGACCCTCAATAAATTCAAACCGGGGGTTGGCATAGCGCCCAATCCATTTTTATGTTTTTTCGACTTGGAGATTCGGACCACATTTACATAAACCGCTTTGCCGTCTTTCATCACTGCGATGGGAATTCCCATGCGTCGATGTTCCTCAATCGCCCCGTCCACGGCCATTTGCAGGGCTTTCTCAGCGAGCCGCCCTTCTTTCGAGGGCTTCTTGGTCACTTTCATTTTCTTTCCTCCAGCATCCCAATAATATTAGCGTAGATTTCCGGAAGAATGATGTCTTCTTTTTCCCCATGTCTTTCATACACCATCTTAGGGGCGGAAGATGAATTATCGAATATCGCGCAATAATCGACCAATCCCATGTAGGTGTTGAAAAGGTTGTTCAATCCTTTGACGAAACGGCGTTTCACCACCTCCGCAGGCACGTTATGCCCGCCTAATCTCACGCGATTGGATATTCGTTTGAGGGACAAAGCCACGCCAGGAATCCAAAGAAAAAAAAGTTTCAGGGCATATCCTTTTTTCCACAGTTCCTCAAAAAGTTTCACATAGCCGATGCCGGAAAGGGTGGTTTCAAAACCAAAATCAGTTCCCCGTCGAACCTGCTCACGAATATTTTCCAGGAAAAGCCGCCCAGCCTGCATCGCGGCCGCATCCACATCGAAGGGTGATAACCCTTTTGCGATTAAATCGGCGTTAATGAAATTGCGGCAATCCGCGATTTTGGGAAGGTATTGGGTGGCGAACGTTGTTTTTCCTGTGCCGTTCGGCCCGGCAATGACATAAACAATCGGTCTTTTTTTCATGTCAATTTACATCCACTCAATAAGGTGGTTTTGAGATCCATGGGGACATTATAAGGCAGTTGGTCTATCAACCAGAACTCTTCGGTTCGGCATAGGCAAATTTGGTTTGGGTAATGTTTCAAATCCTGTCGGTGGAAGATATTTCTTTTTTCGTCCCCTGCAAATCCTCTGGTTTGGCTGGTTCGGTGTGAACAAAAACCTCCTGCACGCCAAGCAGGGTCTCCTTCACTACCCCAATAACCCTGTGGGTCAGGGCGTGGGACTCGGAGATGGTCATGGTGGGACTCACTTGAATATGGAGATCCACATGAATATGGCCCGGCATGCCATGGCTTCGAACCTTATGGCAGGCCAAGATTCCGGGGACCCCGCGAACAACCTCAGAAATTCGGTTCGGGTCGATCATCACCTGGTCCGATAAAACTCCCATGGCCTGGCGGATGATATGGAGAGCTGCCCGGGCCACAATAACCACGACGATCAGGGATGCCACCCAATCGATCCAGGCAAAGCCAAAATGGGCCCCCGCCAGTGCCGCGAAAACCGCTCCACAGGAAAGGGTATCCGTTCCCGTATGGGCGCTATCGGCGGCCAGAAGAGAACTTCCCAGCGCCTTTGATTTTTTGGCCTCGAACCAAGAAATCCAGGCGCTGATCGCCATGGCGACCCCCATGACCACGAAGGAAAGAAGATTGGGATCGGGAGGCGCGCCACCCGAAAAAAAACGTCCAAGCACCCTTTCCAAAATTTCGACACAAGCCACCCCCATGAGGATGGCGATCACCAGGGCCGCGACCACCTCGAACTTTTGATGGCCGTAGGGATGATCTTCGTCGGCGGGTTTGGAGGCCACCGAAACGCTCAATAGCCCCACCACGTTGGCCGCCGCGTCCAGAAGCGAATGAACCCCGTCCGCCACCATGGAAAGCGAATTCACTACGATCCCAACGGCGATTTTTCCGAAGGAAACGAGAAGGTTGGAAGCAAGAGTAATCCCAAGGACCCTCGAGACCTCACGGTACCGAACAGCGGCCTGGGTTGAAGAAGCGGATGAGTTCATGGATTCATTTTACCGACTCCCCGGGACTCCCCAAGGGAAAAGGAGAAAAACAAACAAGGAAATATTCAGGAAAGACTTTTGAAACACCTTAAACACAAATCCTAGGGTTGAAAGCGAAGCCGGTTATGAGTCCCGCTTCCGTTTCTGGGCCCGCATGTAGCGCTTGGCCTTTTGGATGTTCTTCTCATGTTCGTCAAAGGTCGTCGCGAACAAGTGGGAACCATCCCCCTGGGCAACGTAATAGAGATAAGGAACCTGGGATGGCTGGGCCACGGCCTCAAGGGAGGCATAACCGGGATTACAGATGGGGGTCGGGGGCAAGCCCCTTTTCAGGTAGGTGTTATAGGGCGTCTTCACATCCAACTGTTCATGGCTGAACCAGGGGTTCTTGCTGTTCAAGACATAATTCAGGGTGGCGTTCACCTGGAGGCGCATCTTTTGCCTCAGGCGGTTGTAGAGCACCCCGGCGATGATGGGCCGTTCGGAATCAAGTTTGGCTTCCTTTTCGACAATAGAGGCCAATATCACCCCCTGGTACAGGGTCAAACCCTGTCCCTTCAACTGCGTTTCGTAATCGTCCCCAACTTCCTGTTGAAACTGCCGAACCAAAAGATCCAACAGATCGGGCACACTCGCCCCGACGGGAATCCGGTAGCTCTCTGGATATAAAAACCCTTCCAGGCTGGGGCCATGAATGCCATAGGTCTTTAACAGGGCGGGGTCCTTGGCCTCTTTGAGAAAATCAGCGGAGGATGCCACGTTCAACCGTTCCAGTTCCAAACCTATCTGCTCGGCGGTATACCCTTCCGGAATCTTTAGCGCCAGAAGTTCGCTCTTCCCCTCGGTTAAAACATCCAACACTTCCCAAAAACTCATCCGGGGATTCAACCGATAGAGCCCGGCTTTCAGCTTACGGTCCGCGTGGGTCAATTTGGCTTCCAAAAGAAAGGGCGTGGAATAGGAAAGGATGCCTTTGTTCTTCAATAAGACGGCGATTCCCCGGGCAGTCGATTTGGAATAGATGGCGACATCCATATCCTGACCTGAATGGTAAAAGGGCGGGATCAAGAAAAACGAACAGGAAAGGGCCAATACCCCGAGACCGATAAAATACCATTTGAGGATTTTCATTTCGCAAGTCCTTTGCGTCGCCCGCCACCTTCTCCCTTGAGGGGAGAGGGTCGGGGTGAGGGTGAAGCTTCTAGTTGCAGCCTAATACTTCCTAATACGCCATCAAGGTTCGAAAAGATTTCGTTGTTCCAAACACGGAGCACCTGAAACTCTTCAGCCTTCAAGAATTTCGATCTTTCATTGTCTTTCTCTACCGTTTCTGCGTGCTGTCCCCCATCTAACTCGATGACTAACTTTGGTTCCAAAGAGCAAAAGTCGGCGATGTAAGGCCCCAACGGCTGTTGCCGCCGGAATTTAACGCCTGAAAGCTGTCTGGACCGCAAACGGTTCCAGAGTAATTTCTCCGCCTCAGTTTGGTTCCGTCGCAGAGACCGCGCTGGAATTTTAAGGGTTCTGCTTTTCACAACACCTTACCCCCAAGGCAGCCTACATCCAAAACACCCCTCACCCTAGCCCTCTCCCCCAAGGGGCGAGGGCATTTAGCAAAACACTATCAGGGCGTTTCCAGAGGCGTCAGGGGCGCGCC
>CAZGKT010000013.1:0-32924 GCA_964525605.1 uncultured bacterium | reverse complement strand
GAGGGCATTTAGCAAAACACTATCAGGGCGTTTCCAGAGGCGTCAGGGGCGCGCCCGCGAGGGCGGATTGAAGAAGCAGGGCCGCCGCGACCTTGTCGATCTTTCCTTTTCTATTCTCCCGGCGGACATCCCCTTCAATCAAGGCCCGCTCGGCTTGCTTGCTGGATAAGCGCTCGTCGATATAAACCACCGGAATGGTCAATCGCTGGGAAAGTTTGTAGGCGAAATGCCGTACCGACTCGGTGGTGGTACTTTCGGTGCCGTTCATGTTGAGGGGAAGCCCGACCACCACCTGGGTGACCGCGTGCTCATTAACTAGGGCGCCGATGGCCGCGATATCGTTGTGGATTCCATCGGATTTCAAAACGACAAGCGGTTGGGCGGTGATCCCTAGGGGATCGGATAGGGCTAACCCAATCCGGGTCTTTCCCCAATCAATGCCGAGCCATCGTTTCAAGGGGACTTTTTTTCGAAGATTTCAGAAATAAAACGGTAAGTACTTTCGAAGGCCGTTTCTATCTTTTTCGCATCTTCGATACTACCTTGTGCAAAGTCAGGACGACCACCACCACGACCACCAGTAATACTCGTAAATTTATTAGCCAATTCAGGAGCTTTTATTTTTTCGTTTAAATCTTCCGTAACAACCGTCACAAATCCAGAATAATTTGGATTGCCACTAGCCACAATAGCAATTCCACTCGTCCCTATATTTTTAAACTTATCTTTCAGATTGTCTGAAAGTTGGCGCATGCCCTCTCGACTAAGATCATCAGTTTGATATCTAACAAAGGATACTGTTTTATCTCCATACGCAAATTCAATTTTGTGTTTGCTCCAAGCCTCATCTACCTTGCTTCCCGCCAGTTTGGACTTGAGCGAAGCCAGTTCCTTTTCCCGCGCCTTCAGGTCGTCCAAAAGGGCCTGTGTCTTGGTTACTGCTTCTTCGATTGAACTTTTTATTACATGGGCAATGTCTTTAAGTAATTCTTCTGTATGGTAAATTTTATTGAGAGCTCCTTCTCCAGTGACCGCCTCAATGCGCCTGACCCCGGCAGCCACGGAGGATTCGCTGGTGATCTTGAACAGCCCGATGTCGCCCGTGCGGTTCACATGAGTGCCCCCGCAAAGCTCAGTTGAAAACCCGGGAACATCCACCACCCGGACCCTATCCCCATATTTTTCGCTGAAAAAGGCCAGGGCGCCTTTTTTCTTGGCTTCGTCGAAAGACATCTCTTGCTTGTTGAGCTCGATGTTGTCGAGGATTCGGCGGTTGACCAGAATTTCGATTTCTTTTAATTGCTCCGGTTTGACGCCCTCGAAATGGGTGAAGTCAAAACGCAAGCGATCCGAACCCACATAACTACCAGCCTGGCCCACATGGGTTCCAATTACTTTCCGCAGGGCCGCGTGCAAGAGATGGGTGCCCGTATGGTTGCGCATAATGGCCCGGCGTTCGCTTTCCTCCACCGTGGCCTCGATCTTTTGCCCCATCTCCAGCTTTCCCCGCTTCATGAAACACCAGTGGCCGATCAGGGTATCGGAGACCATCTGCGTGTCCAGCACGTCCGCCCAGGACACCTCGGCGGAATTGAAGCCTTGGATCACACCCTTGTCCCCGACCTGTCCGCCCTTTTCGGCGTAGAAGGGGGTTTGATTGAGAAGGATGAACCCATATTCGCCCTCTTGAAGCTTCTCGACCGGTTCATGTTTCTTGTCCTTCACCCGCACGATCTGAACGACCTGTCCCAGATCCTTGGTTTTTTCGTAGCCTTTAAACTGGGTCGCCGCGATCTTGGAAGCCAGTTCTTTGTAAAGCTGGGGGAGGATCGCGTCGCCGCTTCCCTTCCAGGCGGATCGAGCCTTTTCCCTTTGGCCTTCCATCGCCTGCTGGAACGCGGCTTCATCCACCGAGAGGTCGTGTTCCTTCAATATTTCTTTGGTGATATCCAGGGGAAAACCAAAGGTGTCATAAAGGGTAAAGGCATCCTCGCCGGGCAAAATCTTTACTTTGGATTTTTTCAATTCTTCAATTTTTTCAAGAAGCCTTTCGGTTCCGGCCGCCAGGGTTTCGTAAAACCGTTCTTCCTCGGCCTTCACCACGTTGATGATATGGTCCTTGCGGTTGGAAAGTTCGGGATAAACATCCCCCATCAAGGCGGTTACTTGCTGGACCAGGGGAAAAAGGAAGGGCTTCTCGAAACCCAATAATTTTCCGTGCCGGACCGCCCGGCGCAAAATCCTGCGCAAGACATAGCCCCGGCCCTCGTTGGAAGGCAAAACCCCGTCGGCGATCAGGAAGGTCGTAGCCCTCAAGTGGTCGCTGATGACCTTCAGGGAGGTGTAGGTTTGGGAGCTGTCCACTTTCAGGGGGATATTTCCCGCCTGGGCGATGGCGGCCATAAGGGGTGATAAAAGGTCCGTCTCGTAATTGGAAGGAACCTTCTGCATGACGCTGGCCACCCGCTCCAGTCCCATGCCCGTGTCGATGTTGGGTTTGGGGAGGGGTTTCAGGGTGCCGTCGGCCTGCCGGTCGAACTGAGTGAAGACCAGGTTCCAAATTTCCAGAAAACGGCCCGACTCGGCGTCTTCCTCGAAGTTTTTTGTCTCCCCCTTTTCGGGAGTCAGATCCACATAAATCTCGGAACATGGCCCGCAAGGACCCGTGGGACCCATGGTCCAAAAGTTAGAATCCTCTCCCATGCGTACAATGCGTTCCGGTGAAAGCTGGGCGGTTTTTTTCCAAAGCTCAATGGCCTCGTCGTCTTTCTCGTAAACCGACACCCAGAGCCGGGACTTTTCAATGCCCAGGATTTTCGTGACGAATTCCCACCCCCACTCGATGGCCTCTTTCTTGAAATAGCCCCCGAAGGAGAAATTGCCCAACATCTCGAAAAAGGTATGGTGGCGGGCGGTGTAACCCACCCTCTCCAGGTCGCCGGTGCGGAAACATTTCTGGCAGGAAACCGCGTAAGGAACACTATGGGGAAAGGGAACGGTTCCCAGGAAATAGGGCTTGAACTGGTTCATGCCGGCATTGGCTAATAGTAAGGTCGGGTCGTTTTCGGGCACGAGGGAGGAAGAAGGCACAATTTTATGGTTCTTGGACTTGAAGAAATCCAAGTAGGCCTGCCTGATCTCTGCGCCGGTTGTGGGAAATGCCATAAAAAAACCTCGAAAAAAATTTTACTACTCAGGCTAAACAACATCCAACACGAAGCCACGAAGACACAAAGTAAGACAAAGAATTTCGGATAATACCCCTGACTGTTAAGTTTTCATTTCAAATCAAGCTTTGACCTAAAAAAGTCTTTTCTTAGTGTCTTTGTGTCTTCGTGTTGGCCGTAGGTTTGCCTGGCCTGAAATCTTATAAATTTTGCTGATCTCCGCGTCTCCGCGGTGAGACTTGGTTTACTCTTCCTCAGGAAGTTCGGGATTATAGCTGAAAACCTTTTGAACGGCGAGGCGGGAAGAACTGTAGGAAAAACCCCTGCGCAATAGAAATGACAAGGCTTTTTCCGGGCCTTTAGGCTTGGGAACCCGGTTCGACGCGAGAAAACGCCTTTGATGCGCCCCTAAAAGCCTGAGCGCGGAAACCGCTTCCGCTTCACCCCCAAATTCCGCGGATAGGGCCTTATCCGCGAGCGGGCTGGGAATTCCACGTTTAAAAAAAGCGGATCGTATCTTGGTGGGACCCCAACCCATGGCCTTGCGGGAGGAAGCGAAGGATTCGGCGGAACGCTGGTCGTTGACCCAGCCTTTTGCGACCAGAAAATCCATCACCTGATCTTGGACGGACAAAGGCACCAAACGAAGATTTAGTTTGGACCTCAGCTCAAAAGAGGTTCGGTCCCTGCGGCTTAAAAGCCCAAGGGCATAACGTTGGGCTTCCGCGTAGGTGGATAGAGGGGATGGTTTTTTCAAGAATACTCGTACGCATTCGGGATATGAACAACATCCAACACGAAGACACCAAGACACAAAGTAAAACAAGGGTTTTTAGATAACATCCCTAACGGTTAAGTTTTTGATCCCGGCATTAATCTTAAAAATAGCTTTTCTTAGTGTCTTCGTGTTGGCCGTGGGTTTGAGGAGTCTGAACAGTTACCAAAATGAAAGCTAGGGCGCTGAAACAGTTCCGGTCGTCGCGTCATATTGAACGCCACCTGGAATATGGTCGATAAAATCAGGAACGAGATCCTGAAGGGTCGTAGGAGCGACTCCCTTTTGGCTCTTGTAAGAGTTCACCGCCTGTTGGACCAATTCCAAGTTCGCGTGTCCCGCTACGGCCTGGGCCCTTTGCTCGTCCCGTTGGAGAGTGTTGGTATAACCGGGAAGTGTGGCTTCCTTGGGAGCTGACGCGACCACGGTCCAAAGGTAATAGCCAATGCCCCCCACGATCGCAATCAACAGCAGGATGAAAAGTTTAGTCATTATTTTCCTCCCTTTCGAACGAGAGTCTTACTAGTTTTCCGCAGGATCGCGGCCATTTCCCTGACAGCTTGGGTTAATCCTACCATGGAAGCTCGGGCGATGATGTTATGACCGATGTTCAGATCCTCGATTTCAGGCAGGGCGGCAACGGGAGCGACGTTCGTGTAGGTCAGTCCATGCCCCGCGTGCACCTGGAGCCCCAGGGATTGGGCGTATCGCGCCCCGGCCGCCAAACTCAGGAATTCTTTTCGGACGTTTTTTCCCTTTCGGTATGCCCGGCTATAAGCTCCCGTATGAAGCTCGACATAAACCACGCCCAACCGGGCGGCGAGATCGAGCGTTTTCTTGTCGGGAAGAATAAAAAGAGAAACGGGAATTCCCTTTCCCTGAAGCCGGTCCACCGCCAACTGGAACCGTTCGGGATTCGAGGCTAGGTTGAGCCCCCCTTCGGTCGTTAGCTCCTGGCGCTTTTCGGGAACCAATGTGGCCTGATCGGGTTTGACCTGAAGGGCGAAACGAATCATTTCGGGGGTCGCGGCCATTTCCAAGTTCAGTTTGGTATGTAAAACTTTTCGAAGTTTGAGGACATCCGCATCTTGGATATGCCGACGGTCTTCCCGCAGGTGGGCGGTGATCCCGATCGCGCCAGCTTTTTCAGCCAGGAGGGCGGCTTGGATCGGATCGGGTTCATCCTCCCCCCGGGCCTGCCGGAGGGTCGCGATATGGTCAATGTTGACGCAAAGGGTCGCCATGGGAGCTCCTTATTTCTTTTTGCCGGCAGTTGGCTTGGGTTTAGCCGGAATAAGGGGAATCTTCAAAGCCTGCACATTGGCGGCCACATCCTTCGGCAATGGCCTGACCTGGGGATGCACCAGAGCTTCCTGCAAATCGGGGGTGGTCCCCTTTAAGCTGACCACCGCCGTCATTTCGTCCGCATCCAAATCCAAAACGCTTTCCTTGCGCCCGGTCAAAACCACCGGAACCGAGGTGCGCACCCGCGGGTCCACCGTCACGCCCACCGGGATATCGGTTAATTCCACCGGAATCGTCACCCGGCGGTCGATGATCTGGCGCGTCCCCACATAGGCCCAAAGGGCGACGGAAATGAAAAGGGCCAGAATCTTCAGCCCCAGGTTTTCAAACAGCCAACGGCTCATTTGGACCCACTCCGTTCGTTTTAATCATGCCCAGCAAACCAAAGGCCAACACAAAGACACTAAGAACACTGGAATTTTTTTAAAAACCAATTAAACCCGGCTTTGTGTTGCCTTTCTTTGTGCCTTCGTGACTTCGTGTTGGGTGTTTCTGTTTCTTTAACTTTTAATCCACCTTCGTCCCGTAAAGGGTCAGCATCTCTTCCAGGGTCTCCGCGTCGATTTCGGGAGTGACCTTGCCCGCCATGGCAAAGGCGATGTTGTGTTTTTCTTCAGACACGACGATCGACAGGGCGTCAGTTTCTTCGGTGATACCCACCGCGGCACGGTGACGGGTCCCAAAGGCCTTGCTCAAATGAGGGTTCTGACTCAAGGGAAGGATACATCCCGCGGCCGCGATTTTTCCTCCCCGAATAATGACCGCCCCATCGTGCAGGGGGGAAGGAGGCGTAAAAAGGGTCACCAACAGCTCACTGGTGACATCGGCCTCGATCTTGGTGCCGTTTTCAAAAACGCTTTGGAGGCTGTCATCCCGCTCGACGACGATAAGGGCGCCATGCTTGGCTTTGACCAGATCCCGCACGGCGGTGGTGATTTCTTTGAACATGAGAGCGTCCCCCTGGAAAACCCCGCCCCAAAATCCACCCCCCCGGCCAATCTGGGTAATGATGCGCCGCAAATCGGGCTGAAACACCACCACGAAGGCGATAAGAAAAAAAGGACCCAGGTTGCTCAAAAGCCAATCCAACGTCAATAAATGGAACTGGCTAGCCACAACCGTCGCGAGGAAGAGAATGGCGAAACCCAGGACAATTCGAGTGGCTCGCACTTCCCGGATGAGCAGGAGCAATTGGTAGGTCAAATAGGCCACGACGAGGATGTCCAGAATATCCGCGAGTCGGAAATTGGCTAATAAAGCCGAGAGATTGTTCATGGCCGCGTCAAACCCCGGTCGTTTCGGATGGCATCGGCTATTTTTACCACACGAACCATGCTTTGAACATCATGAACCCTTACAAAATCCGCGCCGGCGAGAATGCCAGCGGTTACGGCCGCAGCCGTAGATTCAAGGCGTTCGTCGGGAGGAAGGCCCCCTGTTAAAACTCCAAGGGTGGCTTTGCGGGAAGGCGCGAACATGAGGGGCAAACCCAAAATCTTGAACTCCCAAAGTCTGCGGGTTAGTTCAATATTGTGCCAGGGAGTTTTTCCAAATCCGAATCCGGGATCAAGAATAAGGTTTTTTAGCGGAATCCCCTTTTCCAAAGCAAAACGCACTCGGAACCTGAAAAAAGTCATGATTTCGGTTATCACTTCCCCATAACGGGGAGCCCTTTGCATGGTCCGTGGACGGCCTTTCATGTGCATCAGCACGACTGGAACTCCCAATCGCTTGAGGGTTTCCGCCATACGGGGATCGCCCTGGAGGGCGGAGATGTCATTGACGAGAGAAACACCCTGGCCCACCGCCCTTCGAGCCACTTTGGCCTTCGTCGTGTCGATGGAAAGGGGGATCTTGATTTTCTTGGAAAGGAGCCGAAGGACGGGTATCACCCTTTTGATTTCTTCCTCGGCTGAAACGCCCCTGGCTCCGGGACGCGTTGATTCCCCGCCTATGTCAATAAGGTCCGCTCCCTCCGCCTGCATCTGGAGGGCTTGGTCGAGGGCCTTGAAGGGATCAAACGCCTTCCCCCCATCGGAAAAAGAATCGGGCGTCACATTGAGAATTCCCATGACTCGGGTGCGCCGGGGAACGCGCGCGAAACCTTGAAGTCCCAGGCGGATTTGCTCCGCCATTTGGGGATGTGCGGAAAAGAGTTTCCGGGACAATTGGAAATTCCGGCGTAAGGAAGCAAACCAATAAAGCCCGAATATTCCCCGGGCATTCGAAAGATGATTTTGAAACCCAAGCGAAGTTATGATTTTGGAAAAGCCGCGAGCCAAAGATGATTTTGAGGTTTCCAAACCGCATTGGATCTCGAAATCAAGGGGAACCGATTTCACGCCAAGGGGGGGGGCGGGCTGGACCACGCGGAAGGAAAACCCTGTTTCCGGGCCCATCCGTTTTTTATTTCCCGATCAACTGAAGGGCTTCCATCCGGGTGGCCACGCTTTTCTCGAAAATCCCCCGAACCGCCGAGGTCGTCATTCGAGATCCGGGTTTCTTGACCCCCCGCATGGTCATGCAAAGATGCTCCGCATCCACGATGACGAGGGCCCCGTAAGGTTTCAAAGCCTTCATGATGGTATCGGCGACCTGGGTGGTAATCCGTTCTTGGAGTTGAGGGCGGCGTGAGATGGTTTCCACGATTCGGGCCAATTTGGACAGCCCGACCAACCTATCCTTGCGGGGGGCATAAGCCACGTGGGCCTTGCCGTAAAAAGGAAGCAAATGGTGCTCACACATGGAGTAAAAAGGAATGTCGCGGAGGATGACCATCTCCTCGTGGCCTTCAGTCTCAAAAATGGTCACGAGGTCCTTGGGGTCCGTTTCCAACCCGGAGAAAACTTCCTCGTACATCTTGGCCACCCTCTTCGGAGTGTCCCTCAAACCTTCCCGGTCGGGGTTATCGCCCAAAGCCAGGAGAATTTCCCGGACAGCCTTCTCGATGCGGGGTTTATCCAAGGCGGCGGCCTTCCATGGCCTGGGAGGGGATGGGCTGGGGCGTCAGGGTGGGGCCCGCAGGGGCGGGGCTGGGACCGGCCGGAGGTTCGGGAGAAGGCGGAGGGGCCTTGGGGGCAAGCGGCGCCATTTTTTTACCCGCCAGAATCAGGTCAACCTCTTTAGCGTCGAGGACTTCCCTTTCCAACAGGGCCTCGGCCATCGTTTTCAGGAATTTACGGTTTTTCTTCAGGATAACCATGGCTTCCCGGTGGCAGGATTCCACGATGCTCTTGACCTCATCGTCGATCGATTGGGCCGTCCGTTCGGAATAATTTTTTTCTTTCATCAGGTCCCGGCCGATGAAGACCATGTCATCTTTTCGGCCCAGCGTGACCGATCCCAGTTTGGTGCTCATGCCATACTCGCAAATCATGGCGTGGGCAATCGCGGTGGCCCGGCTTAGATCATTTCCCGCTCCCGTTGTCACATCCCCGAAAATCAATTCTTCGGCGGTTCTCCCCCCCAGTAAGGCGGTGATGCTATTTAAAAGCTCCGTCTTGGAAGCCAGGAACTTTTCCTCTTTGGGAAGATACCAGGTGGCCCCTAACGCGGCATGACCGCGGGGGATAATAGAAACCTTGTGAACGGAATGGGATTTATCAACCATCTTGCCCACGATGGTGTGACCCGATTCATGATAGGCGACAATCTTTTTCTCCTCGTCGGTGATAACGCGGGTCCTGCGCTCAGGTCCGGCCATCACACGGTCGATGGCCTCTTCCAGCTCGGAAAGCTCCACGGCTTTTTTGTTTCGGCGGGCGGCCAAGAGAGCCGCTTCATTGATCAAATTCGCCAGATCCGCCCCCGAAAAGCCGGGTGTGCGACGGGCGATGACGGATAAATCCACCCCTTCGGCCAGCTTCACGGCTTTTGAGTGCACCTTGAGAATCGCTTCCCGTCCGGCTAGATCGGGACGATCCACTACCACTTGGCGATCAAAACGGCCGGGCCGCATCAAGGCCGGATCGAGAACATCCATACGGTTGGTGGCCGCGATTAAAATCACCCCATTGTTCGTGTTGAACCCGTCCATCTCGACCAGCATGGCGTTGAGAGTTTGTTCCCGCTCATCATGGCCTCCACCCAACCCCGCTCCCCTCTGCCGTCCCACCGCGTCAATTTCATCGATGAAGATGATGCAGGGAGCGTTCTTCTTCCCCTGTTCAAAAAGATCCCGAACGCGGGCCGCACCCACCCCCACGAACATTTCCACGAAATCCGAGCCAGAAATAGAAAAGAAGGGAACCCCGGCCTCGCCCGCGACCGCCTTGGCCAAAAGGGTCTTGCCGGTTCCCGGAGGGCCTAAAAGAATCACGCCTTTGGGAATCTTTCCGCCAAGATTCTGGTATTTTTTGGGATCCTTGAGAAAATCCACGACTTCCATGAGTTCCGTCTTGGCTTCATCCACCCCCGCCACATCCGCAAAGGTAATTTTTTGTGAACCGCTGGTCATGAGCCTGGCTCGGCTTTTTCCGAACGCGAGCGCCCCGCCCCCGCCGCCCTGGGCCTGACGCATGGTGAAATAGAAAAATCCAAGCAATAGAAAAATGGGGCCAAACGACATAAAAAGAGTATTCCAAATTCCGGGTTTTTGGGGAGCCTCGGCGGTCACCTGGACATTTTGCTTTAGAAGCAACTGGGTCAGATCGGGATCATGGTCATCCGGCTGGATGACGTTGAATTTTTCTCCGGTTTTGGTCGTCCCAGCAATGAGCCGGTCTTCCGGGTGGATATCCGCCTTTTGGATGTTTCCGGCCTGGACCTCAGAGACGAATTTGGAGTAATCCCAGGGTTCGTTTTTCTTTTGGGGGCTTTGGGATTGCTGGAAAAAATACATGATGACCACGAAGATGATCAGGTAAAGGGCGATCATTTTATAGTGCTGGCTCAAGGAAGACTCCTATTCATCAAAGGGGGTGAGATCCCGCGTCTCGGTAACCCTAGGAATGTCAGGCGGGAGAAGCAAGGGCCGTATCATATCCGAGGCCCTTTTCCCTTTGCAAGAAGGGGAAAACCCTCTTAATCCAATCAAAAGAAGCGGCTTGGTAAATGGGAAATGGGCCCGGATTTGCGGATAAATAGTTCTCCGTCCGTAATGCCCACACTAAGTCCGAATCCCATGTCGCGGGGGCCCTGCCGTTTCAGGGACCAGACTTCCAAGGCTTCTTCCAACCTTTCGAAGGAAAGACCCCGGGCCCGGGGCTCCAGGATTTCCGCCCCTCGACGGATGATCCTTCTTTGGATCGCGATATCAAGTGCCTGGAATTTTTTCTGCGAAAGAGCATACCTTCGGGTGGTTCTTTTTTCCTCCAGCTTAAGAATCATTTCCCCAATCCAACGGTCGAGCCAAGCATCTTCGGAAGATAAGATTTCCCCCGTCTGCGCCAGCTTCCCGACGAGCCCCTTGTTCCACTTCGACAGAAAAGGGATGATTTGATGACGGATTTGATTACGGCGGTAGAGCGTTTTTTCATTGGAAGCGTCTTCTCGCCAGGTGATCTTTCTAACAAGAAGGTATTCCTGCAATTCAATCTTGGAAAAAGATAACAAGGGCCGCCAAATTTTTAACGGCGAACGGTAAAGTGGACCGATGGAAAGTTCCTGAATCGAACGCAAACCCGAAAGACCCCGCGGACCCGCCCCTCTCAGCAAACGGTCTAAAACCGTTTCGGCCTGATCCTCCAAATGATGGGCGATGGCCACTCCCCAGGATTTTTCCCGTTTGACCAATGAACCGAAATAGCCATAGCGAATTTCCCTGGCCCAATCTTGAATCGATCGTCCGGTGATGTTTTTGTTCTTCACCCGCAAGACCCGGCAACGAACACCCCATTCCCGGGAGAGGTTCCGTACGAAATCCTCGTCTTTTCGTGAATCTTTACCTCGAAGGCCATAGTTGACGTGAGCGATCACCAATCTTCGCTCGAAATGAGGCAGACTTTCCTTTAGAAAAGAAAACAAAGCCACCGAATCCGAACCGCCGGAAACACCTACTACCAGACGGGCGGAGGATGGAAAAGGCGCGATAGGGAAAAATTTTAATTTCATGGGATCAGGGACAATCAGGAAAATGGTAGCGGGGGAGAGACTCGAACTCTCGACCTACGGATTATGAAACCGTTGCTCTAGCCAGCTGAGCTACCCCGCCATCCGGTCGGCGCGTTCCCGGCGTCGCCCCCGGGAAAGGAAAGTGAATATGCCAATCTTCCCTTGGCTTGTCAATTGTCTAGGTTAGAATCAGCGGTTCTTGGCCTTACGTTCTTGATACGCCCGTTTAAGTTCCTGGGCAATGGCAGGATTTTTCATCAGGATCTTGTCGAAATCGTACTTTTGAAGGATAAAAAGCTCCGTCACTTCTTCCGCGATAATGGTGGCGCTCCGAGGCTCATTGGAAATCAGGGCCATTTCCCCAAAAAAATCATCGCTTAAAAGCTCTGCGACCTTATCCCGTTTAAAACTCTTCTTAAGCCAGACTGAAACTTTGCCCGAGGCAATCAAATAAAAAGCGTCGCCTGGATCCCCTTGTTTGATAATTTCATAACCCTTCTGGACCCGAATCATGCGTAAGTGCCCGATCAATTCGTCCAACTCGTTCATTTTCAATGATTGAAAAAAATATGTATTTTGAAGAACGTTGCGGAGGCGGCTGAAAACCGAGGCCGTGTCAGTCATAAATCTACTCCCTCAAGGGATATTCCAGATGGGTCTCAGTATAACAAAAAGCGTCTTTCAGTTGGTGAAAAGGGCTTGGGACTACTTGCCTTGAAACCACCCCATGGTTTTGAGGCGGGAAATGACTTCTCGAACAGCGTTGCTTTTATTCATGACGTAGAAGTGGATACCGGGAGCGCCCTTTTCAAGCAGTTCTACGCATTGTCGGACCGCGTAATCAATCCCCTTTCGACGAACATATTCCTTATCCTCGCGGTGAGGTTTCAAGCCCTCGGAAAACTCAAGTGGGATTTTCGTGCCAAAACTTCCTATTTTTTCAACCTGGGAATAATCGGTTAAAAGCCACAAACCGGGCTGTACCGGTGCATTCACCCCCATGCCGCGAAGCTGATCGACATATCGGAAATAGTCCTCATTTTCAAAAAAAAGCTGGGTAACGATAAATTGCCCCCCAGCCTGGATTTTTCGTTTCATGTTTTCCATGTCCGGTAAAAGGCCCCCGGCTTCCGGATGCCCCTCCGGGTAGCCCGCTACCCCCAGACAGAAGCCATATCCTTCCCCCCGAATGAACCGGATTAATTCCTCAGCGTATCGAAACCCATCGGGAGCCGACTTAAAATCCAGTTGGCCCTTGGGGGGGTCTCCTCGAAGGGCTAGGATATTTTCGAGCCCCGCGTCCCTCACCCGGCCCAATATCTGACAAATTTCCTCTTTTGAATGACCAACACAGGTGAAATGCATCAAGGGAAGAATGTCCATATTTTTCAGCCGCACCGCAATGTCATAGGTCAAGTCCCGGCTGGAACCTCCCGCACCATAGGTGATGGACATATAATCCGGCGCCAATTCTTTGAGTTCTAATACAGTTTTAAATAGTTCCTCCAGGTTTCCATCCCGTTTGGGCGGAAAAAGTTCGAAGGAAAGAACCGGCTTATCGCGTAAAAACAATTCAATGATTTTCATGAAACCCTTTTCCAAAAAATGAGTTTCCTGCGCCAAACCCAACCGAGAATAACAAGATAAAGGAAAATCGATATTTCCGTAATCCTTAAACCCAGAGAAAAGGCCTCGGGTTTATATTCCAACAGAAAATGATGACTTCCAGCGCCTAAGGGGACGGCTTGTAGAAAATAGTCACCCGGAAGAACTTTATATGATTTTTGTCCATCGCCGTCCAGGGGACGGGCGTGCCAACCCTCGCTGTAGTTGTCCGTAATTAAGAGGATGGACGGGCTGGGATTATCGACCCTGCATTCGATTCGGTCTGAATCTATCTCGTTCCAAATCAGTTTGCCGGATTTTTCGTTAGGCATTCCGGACAATAAGGGGTCTTGTTCTAAAAGAACGTTATTAAAAAAATCAAACCGGGGCGCAAAAAGTGCGCCGCGAACCGATTCAGGGCCAGGTAAAACTTCCCAATGATTTAATAATTTGAATCTGGGCATGCGGGGAAATGGCAATTCTTGATATCGAAGCCCGTTCGGATTCTCGTCCAAAAGGTATCTCAAGCGAACCAATCCAAAAAGAGGGGAAAACCTCGAAAAAACGGGCATGACGGAAAAAAGCTGATTGTCGGCCAGGCCTTGGCTGGAAGCGACGAACTGGCCATAGCGCTGAAGAACCAGGGGTTCGTATTCCCACAGGTCTTTACCTCCCGCAAGCAGTGAATCGGAGGAAGTCCCATATATCCGGTCATCGCCAGGATGGCTTGAACAAAATTCCTTCACGGCGGCCACTTTTCTTTCCCAGTCGGAAAAAGCAAAGGTAGGCCGGTTCATCCTTGCGAAGACAAACAGCTCGCCAACACACAAAAGTAGGATTCCCCAATTTCTCCATTCATTTTTCAAGCGAAAAAACAAACCAAGAAGCCCTAAAAGAAGAGCCCCGGCCAAGAGGCTTACGGTTAAATAGATTCCCGAATCGGCGCCAAAAGTTTCACGAACCGTAGGATCCAAGCCTTCCATAGTTTTTTTAAGCCAGCTAATTTGAAAAAACCAATGATCCCAAATTTTTTGAAAACTCCGAACACACAGAAAAACGGTCAGACTACCAGAAAATGAAATAAGACCTCCAACCGCCAAGGGCCTCGTCCATTCCCTCCGTGAATTTTTTTCATTCGATAGAAAATCAAACCCAAACCCTGCCCCCATCGCCATTCCAAGCCCGAGAAAAACATCCAGTTTCGACCACCCTCTCAATTCATTGGCATGGGGAAGCCAACGGTAAATGAAAGGGTAGAGAGGAGTCGCGGGCCCCAAAGCCAACAGGAAAACAATGAGCATCCACACGAGATCAGCTCGGAGGCGGAAGGGGAGTTTTCGAGTCCATCCAATGAACGCCATAATAAATGCGGTCGCCCCGACAAATAATGATACTTCCCATGGATACCAACGTCCCCAATAAGTTCCCGGTTCAAGTTTTCCAAAAACGTATGGAAAGACCACCGTGAAGATGTTTTCAAGGGGCAGGGAGAATGAAGATGCCATTTTAAAGTCGATTGAAAGATGGCGGAGTCCTTCCCCTTCGGCGGCATAACCGGTAAATAGTTGGATGGCAGTTAATCCCCCGGCAAACAACAGCGAGCCAAAAAACAAAGCTGTTTTAACGCCTCTTCGATCGGTTTGAAAAATACGTAGGGCAAAAAAAAGGATTCCCCCCCCCAAGGTAAAAAACACATATTGCGGATGGCCTGCCAAGATTTGAAAAGAAAGAGCCAATACCAAAAGACAGGCCCAAGAGATCTTACCGGTTTCAATGATTCCCTCGTAGCCCATAAAGATCAAAGGAATCCAGGCCATGGCGCAAAGATTCGGAAGGTGTCCGGCGGAAAGGTGGAGGTAAAAAGGACCACACCACATGAAGATGGTTCCGGCCATAAAAGCGGGTTTTACGGAAAATCCCCTGTACCTTGCCCAGGCAAAGGTAAACGCACCCGCCAGAAAGACATGAATAAACAGGATCCAGTTAACGGCGTAAACAAGAGAGAACAAGAAGTGAAGGGCATTTGGCGGATATAAAAGGGCTGATTCGAAATTTCCAAAAAAAGGATTCCCGCATAGATAATAGGGATTCCATAAGACCAGATGCCCGGATTGAAGTTGGGAAAATCCAAAAGACCGCCAGGCAAGAAAATGGAGAAAAAGATCTCCTTGTTCTCTTGAAAGGACCCGGAGGGGTTGAAAAAGGACATCGGAAAAAAGGACCAGATTCAGGAACAACAACCCGCTCAGGCCAAGGATATCGGGGGTAAGGTTTCTCAAATACTGTGGTCGGCCCATAGGGGCATGGAAACAAATAGACACAAAAGCGTCAATAGCTTTTTAGCTTCAAACAAGCTAAATAAGATGATCAGAGATCGATCCGGTTGATAATCAGGAGAAAAAAATTGGAATCTAAAGATTACATCACGATTAATGGTTTAAAAATCTCCTGCATCATTGGGATCTTTGACTGGGAAAGAACCCGAAAACAGGATGTTTTATTGGACTTAAGATTCCCTTGTGACAACCGCAAAGCCGCCCGAAAGGATCGGATTGAAGATACGGTTGATTATAAAAAAATCGCCAAAACTACTATCGCCTTCGTTGAAAAAAGTCGTTTTCAGCTGGTCGAAACCATGTCCGAACGGCTAGCGGAAATGTTATTGGAACGGTTCGCCTTGTCCGAGATTTTTTTATCCGTTTCAAAGCCCGGTGCGATCCGAGGGTCTCAAAACGTCGGGGTTCAAATTCACCGGATTAACCAAAGTTTTTCTTTCAAAAATTGGATGGCCTTGGGACTCGGTTCAAACATGGATCCCCAGCGAAATTTAACGATGGCCCTGAAAGAATTGGACACTCATTTCGGAATTCGAGGGTGTTCCCATGTTTATGAAACCACCCCGGTGGGTTATTCCCGTCAATCTGCATTTTGGAACCTTGCCGTAATCGTTCAAGATCCTGGGGAAAATCAAACACGAATCCGCCGACAAATAGGGTCGATTGAAAAAAAAGCTGGTCGAACTCGATCCTCGAATCCGAATGGGCCCAGAACCCTAGATGTGGATTTACTATTAATGGCAAATCAAATTGACATTCGGGGAAAAAAGAAGATTCCCCATCCTGACATAGAAAAAAAAGCCTTTGTGCTGTTTCCACTGCTGGAATTGATTCCTGAAATAGTGCATCCCTTAAACCAATTAAATTTGGTGGAAATGGCGGCCTTATTTTCGGATAAGAAACAAAAGATCCGGCGGCTTCCGGAAGGTACGCTCGCTCCCTTTTACCCAATGACTTTTAACCGCTAAATCTTCCCCCATCTACATCAAGAACCTGTCCGGTTATAAATGGATGCTTCGCAAGAAACATTACAGCCGAGGCGATGTCAACCGGACTTCCCATTCGATTTAGCGCCGAACGACTGAGTACCTTCTTTTTCTGACTCGTCGAATAAGACGCTGGAAAAGTTATGGCGCCCGGAGAAACCGCGTTCACTCGAATTTCGGGCCCCATTTCCCTGGCCATGAATCGGGTCAGGGACACCAAAGCGGCTTTTGAAGCGCAATAAGCTCCGTAATCTTTCATAACGGGATGGGAACCATAAACATCAGTGATATGAACGACGGCGCCCTTGGCTCGTCGAAGCCAGGGAAGAGCGGCAGCGGCTAGAAAGTAAGGCGACAGGGTGTTCACGCGAAGCACCTCCTCCCAATCAGACGGATTAGACCTGCCTAAAGGAGTCGGTTTAAAAAGGGATGCGTTGTTGATGAGATAATCAAGCCTTCCCCATTGATTGGCTACCGTTCGAACCAATCCTTTGGTTTCAAACGGCCTATTCAAATCGCAATGGAATGGAAACGCTACGGCACCTTGAATTTGAAGGGACTGGCAAAACCCCAGTGCCCGTTGTTTTGAATGTTGATAATGGACTGCGACAGCGCCGCCTTCACTGACAATGAGTCGGGAAATGGCTTGCCCAATGGGGCTGGATCCCCCGGTCACGAGAAAAACAGGACGGTCAATTTTTTTTCTGAATTTCATCTTTGAATTTTATCAAGCGGGACGCAAGAAACAACCCTCAAACATCTTCACGCAATGATAAAAGGGTTTTGGAAAGAATCGGAAGGAATTTCCAATACCATCGTGTTAGAACTACTCCGGGGGTCCCGGGATGATTTTGGTCAAATAACTTTTGCGCGGATTCCCACAAAATCGAACCTGGCCCATGACGACGTAAGTTTTCTTTAAATTCCCGCAACAAAGCGGGCGGGCGGATCTCCGCCAAATCATTTAGGGCTTCTTTCTGTAAATCATCGTTTTGGGCCAATAAATCCATGATGAGCGCCAGAGATTTGGCTGATTCAAATATATCAAGGGGACTATTTCGGGATTCGGTTTTAAGCTCCAGCCCTTCCGCTAATATGAACCGCCCCACCTGAGGAATTTGAACTTCATAGGAGGCGCCAAGATATTTCACCTCCACCGCATGGGGATTTTCGAGCAAAAGAAGAGCCTTCCGGCTTGGTTGTACTGCTAAACCCACCCGGGGAGGTTTTTGCCGCGACTTGACCTGCGGAATAACAAAGCGAAGAAAACCTAAGTCACCTCGAAAATAAACCTGTCCATTATTGAAAGATTGGGTGTCTTGCAAAGAACGCTTTTGAAATCCCTGTTGAAGCAGGTGGAGATGGAGTTGTTCCATCGATTTTCCAGCTTTTTCTGTCCCAAAAACAGTTTGAGCATGCAGCGAGGGCGCAAAGGCTTTACCCAAAAGTGATAGGTGGTAAAGTTCTGCGGCTTTTTCTTCCAATAAAACCAGACGAGGAAGAAATGGTTTTAACCACGGAAGCCAGGACGAAATGGTTGCAGTGGCCCGCATGGATTCTCCATAAACATTCGATCATTGCCAAAAATAGGCTTAAACATCAGTGTCCAAGAACCCGAAAACCCCATTGGGTCAGGAGATAGCGAATTTTTTCCCTGGCATCCCCCTGTATTTCCAGAGACATGCCCCTGACCGTTCCGCCCGTTCCACAGGTTTTTTTAATACGGGCAGCGAATTCTTCTAGTTCCTCCGAACGTCGGGTAAACCCGTTCACAAGCGTAACTTTTTTTCCGGAGCGTCCCTGCGTTTCCAACCGTAATGTTAGTGTTTCCATTTTAAAAATCCAAAAAAAAAGCCACCCAAAACAAGGGTGACTTTTTGACGATGGTTGCGGGGGCTGGATTTGAACCAGCGACCTTTGGGTTATGAGCCCAACGAGCTACCAGGCTGCTCCACCCCGCGTCTATCTGGCGCTTCAAGCGCCTGAACCTTCTTTACGATCTCAACATTTGGTGCCGAGACCCGGAATCGAACCGGGACGGGCTTTAGGCCCGAGGGATTTTAAGTCCCTTGCGTCTGCCAGTTCCGCCATCTCGGCCCGCGAACCAATCGCCTTTGCCCACTCAGGAATGGGTTCGTTCAGTTAAGGCGGAATTTCCTTAAAGCAAACAATGGATTAGGATGAATCGGACTGTTGAAAAGAGGTTTAGGATATCTTTACAAACAAAGGAAGTCAACCAGATTGGTTTTGTTTATCTTGGTTGACTAGCAGAAAATTTATAAATCACATCACCCGGGTGTACCAAATTCAACTCTTCTCTTGCCTGTTTTTCCAAGATTGCTGGATTTTTACCGACAGCCGAAACTTCCTCTTGATAACTATTGATATCTGTTTGAAGCTGACGAATTTGTGAGTTAAGAATTTGCTTTTCCTCCTGAAGCTGATAGAGGCGCCACAAGCCGCGGTTTCCCGTTACCATAAGATAAAGGATGGTTAACCCCACCATGACGGGTCCCCAATTCTTCGAGAATAGTTTCATCGATACTCCCATGGCTTTAACAGTTCTCGCCAACCTCTTTTTCGTTCCACTTCCAATTCTTCCAATAACGGTAATAGCGACTGATTGAGTAGGGTTATATTATATTTGAGTAGGATTTTTTCAAGCGCCACAATTGGAAGTGAAACCATCAATACCAAACCCATCAATGCCCAGCCCACAACAAAAAAAATCGTAAAAAAGAATAAAACCGTCAACAAGCCTGTCAACAAACCTAGTGAAAGTAAGCTGTTTCCTAGAACAATTAAAAATGACTTTTTAATTGTTCTGAATGCGCTGATATTCTGGGAAAAAAGGAGCGACCATTGAAATAAGGCAGAAGAAAGCAAAAACAGAATGACCCAAAAACTTAAGCCCTCTAGGATGTACCCCGCAACACCCCATTCTTTGACAATGCTTGGAAATATCCTGAAATTCCAATAGCTTAATAGTGCCACCCCAGACCATAGCGCAGAGAGGAAAACAGCCCTGAGAAAAAAAAGTCTTGACCCTTCCCAATAATTTTTTAACTTAAATTCTTGCCCTGTGAAAATTCTAAAAACACTATAGGACCATCCTACTGAATAATAAGAAGACAGAAGATAAAGAATCAAACACCCGGGCAATTGGGGATTTTGGAATGATCCTATCCATCCCATTTTGTTAAAAAACAAACCCAATACCATAAGGCCTGAAAACCACAGGGCATTGCACAAAACCAAAATACCCAAATGATCGTATAAACGCCAAAACCAGGAATGTAGAATTTGTTTCCATGAAATTAATGAGGGAGGAACTTCGATGGCCTGTGTTTCTTCAGAATCCACAAGTTGAGGAGCCACGTAAATTAGGCAAGTTCTTTTTCAAACTTGGGAATAGCTTTTTTTAATTCCAATCGTCCTCGGCCCAAGTTCCCATCTAGATTGATAGCCAGCGTCACAAAGTAATTTTGGCCAACCATCATCATGATCATCGTAGCCTTGTCTGTGGTGATAAGAATTTCAGCCGTATTTCCCAATCCGAAATTCGAGGAAGCCCGCATGGCATTTTTGATGATGCTCGAATATTCTGCGCCAACAGCATTTATATCAAAGGTTGCATTATGGGAAATTTGATCAATCACAATCCCATCCATGCCGACCAAACCGGCTCCGATTGCCCCTTCTACATTAGAAAGAGTCTCTTCGAGTATCTTTTTGAAATCCATTGGGTTGTCCTTACAACTGAAGGAAAATGTCGTTCACGCCCCGGCTGAGGTTGTAATTATATGTTTTTTTCGACTTTTTTCACTAAGGAATCAAGAGAAAACCTTAATAATCCAAGGTTTGTTTTCCCATTTGCGAGAACAACCAGGGTTGGTCCGTTAAAATAAACTAAAAGGATATGGCCATTTTCCGCAGTCACCATAATCTGTTGAAGCTTTCCCCTTTGAATGGCGTCAACAGCTTTGCGCGTGCTTTGTAGAATGGGAAACGCCTGTTTAATGGAGTCCGAATTGTAATCCGCTTCTGAGGAAGCAATAAGGATCTTGCCATCCGGCCCAACCCAAAAACCTTTGATAATTCCCTCAACTGTCCCCAATTCAGCCAAGGCACCCTTCAAAAGGCTTTTCTTGGCTTCATCGAGAGTCCATCCAGTGGCTATTTTATTTTCAACGATTGCAGGTTCGAGCGAAATTGAGGGC
Organism: uncultured bacterium; assembly: GCA_964525605.1. GTDB lineage: Bacteria > Oederibacteriota > Muellerivitia > Muellerivitales > Muellerivitaceae > CAVTWJ01. Next base: position 12,479 of record CAZGKT010000013.1, on the reverse strand, counting down.
ACAGAAGGTTTAGGAGGTTCTACGACGACAACTGTTGAAGCGATTTTTTTATCCTCAACAACCGCGTCATCCTTGCCCCCACGTCTCATAACTAAAAGGATATCTTCGTTTGTAAATTTGGAATCATCATCTTCTGTCGCCTTCATGTTTTTTTTAATATCTAACTTAGGTTCTTCCACCAGAACATCTTCTTTTTGATCTGGGGGCTGGGTAAACTCATTTTTCTTTAATTTTGACTGGGCGGGAGTTACTGCCGATTCCTTTTGCTGCCGTTCAATTGTTTCGGTAAGCTTTTGTCTAAGCATCAAATTTTGTGGATCATTCGCCAATAATTCCTGAAAAACCTCTATCGCTTTGTCAAAATGCCCCTGTTTTAAATAAAGTTCGGCCAGAGTCAATGTTGCTGTGCTTTCTTTGGCGGGAGAGTTTTTCGGTTCGGATAGATTTTCCCCTCTTGATTTCGTTTGGACTCCCTGATTATCACCGGCCGCTTTTTCAATGGCAACTTTCAGTTCTTTTTGAGCTTCTTCATCGTCGGGGTTGAGGGTCAAAACTTTTTGATATTCCTCAATTGCAGCTTGAAAATCCTTCTTTTCCAGAAAAATGGATCCTAAAAGATTGTGCGCCAAAAGATTATCGGGATCAATTTCCAGGACGGTTTTAAACTCTTCGGCCGCTTCGGTAATTTTACCTTGTTCCCGCAATATGCGACCCAAGACTACCTGAGCTAACGTGTATGAAGGATTGTTTTTAAGCCCTTTTTTGCATACTTCTAAGGCTTCTTTCAAATTACCTTGCCGGCGGAATGCATCCGCCAAAGGTGCGAAGACAAGCGAATCCGGATTCTCATCTAGTTTTTTTTTCAACTCGCTGATTTCCGAAGTTAGAGAATCGTTCGTCATGGGACTAGCGGGGCTCGCAGGCTTCAGCTTGAACCTGTCTTAAAGCTGAATAGATGGCGGATGAGGACAACTTTTTCTGAATGCTAACAAGCCCTATTTTCCTTGTCAATACAAATTGGGCTTTTCCCCTTCTTGCTTTCTTGTCAAGGGTCATTTTCTCATGAACGATTTTTATGTCAAATTTTCCTAGTTTTGGAGTAAGGCCGGCCCTTCGTAGGATGTCCCATTGCCGATCAACAGTCTTTTGATCGCATAAACGCTGTTTAAAAGCCAAAAGAGAGGCAAACCTCATCCCATAGGCGATTGCTTCCCCATGTGTAATTCCCTTAAATTGGTAGAATGCTTCTAAAGCATGACCCATCGTATGGCCATAATTTAACCAAGCCCTGATCCCATTCTCCCTTTCATCTCTAGATACGATTAGAGCTTTGATTTGGCAAGAACGGTTAATAACGTGTTTCAATATTTTCGGGTCCCGTTGAAGAAGACGTTCCATGTTTTTGTCTAGATAATTAAAAAAACGATGGTCATAAATAATTCCATATTTAATGATTTCCGATAACCCGGTCCTAAAATCTCGTTCGTTCAATGTTTTTAAAACAACCGGGTCGATAAGGACCCCTTTAGGTTGATAAAAAGTCCCAATTAAATTTTTAATGTCCCCGAAATCAACTGCATTTTTACCTCCAATGCTGGCATCCACTTGAGATAAAAGGGTTGTTGGAGCCTGAACCAAAGCAATTCCACGCATATATAGCGAAGCGGCTAATCCTCCCAAATCCCCCACAACACCGCCACCCAAAGCCAAAAGGCAGGAATCTCTTTGAAAATTCATTTTTCGCATTTGATTCAGAATCGCAAACAAAGAATCTTTGTTTTTATATTTTTCCCCGTTTGATATTGAATAAATAAATGTTGAGCAGTGATGTTTATGAAAGTCAGTTAATAATTTCTTTCCATACATTTTTTCTACTTTACGGTTTGTTAAAATCATAACTTTCGATGGCCGAACTTGTCGACAAACCCATGAAGGCATTTCGTGAAATAAACCATCACTGATTAGAATTGGATATTCTTGATCCCTCACAGAAACAAGAATTGATTGCATTGGGGTCATTTTTTTGCCCTTTTTGTTAGATCAGATTATCCAAGAAGTTGTTACTGTCAGAAATATTATCTCGCTACCGTAAATGTTATTCATAGATCTTTACCTCGGGCCTTAAAGTCGGCCCCGAATTTCAAAACTTGATACCAAGCGTAGATTCCACAATCGCTCAAACTATATTCAACCTAGTTTTCTTTGTATCTTCCTCCCTCATAAAATTAATCAAAAAATATTCTTGTTGAGTTAAAAATTCGAAGTGTTCAAAATGAAAAGTTAGGCTTGTTGTTATCTGTTTTCTAAATTCCACGTGTGATGATAACGCGAACCCTGCATTCATGTCCCGCGCCCAGCATAACAATATCTTCGCTTTCAGCCGAGTCGCTCCGTAGACAAAGATCGGCCAACCTTTCACTACAACAACTAGGGCAGATCGAATGGTTTAACCTCCAATGAAATTTTATACAATTCCATGGCCACGTCCTTAGGCGTTTTATTATCCGTATCAATCGAATAATGCGCTTGAGAATACGCGGGATTTCTTTTTTCCAAAAGTTGATTAATGAGATCGAGTGGTTTTTCACTTTTTGCTAATAGTGGACGTTTTGCCAGATGACTTCCAATTCTTTTGTAGCACTGTTCAGGAGACACCTTTAACCATACACACCATCCCAGTTTTAATAAGATTTCTCGCGAATCTCCAGATAACCACGCTCCACCACCCAAGGATGAGATATAACGGGTTTGTGCCCTTATCCACGCCAAAGCTTTCAATTCTTCTGCCCTAAAATATTCTTCACCCATCTTTTCGAATATTTCACTGACTGGTTTTTCATTTTTATCTTCAATCCATTGGTCCATATCCCAATGCTCAAAACCGGTAAGGACTGATAATTCCTTTCCAGTTGTGGACTTTCCGGAGCCCATGAAGCCCAAAAGAACGATGTTTTGAGGAAGATTCATAAATTTAGAACCGTTGCAGATGCCGAAGATAGTTTTTATACCGTTCTTGTATTTCCGTCATAAAGTCCCCACCTATTTTTTCCAAAAATTGTTCAGCAAGTACCCAAGCGGTCAAAGCCTCTCCAATAACAGAAGCCGCTGGTAAGGCGCAGGTATCAGAACGTTCATAAGCCGCTTTCAGTTCCTTTTTGGAATTAATGTCCACGGATCGGAGTGGTTTACGAAGAGTCGATATGGGTTTTTTGGCTACTCGAAGGACGATTGGTTCTCCATTGGACATACCCCCTTCTATTCCTCCAGCTTGATTACTCCGGTGATAAAAACCCATTGGCTTCCGATAGGCGATTTCATCGTGAACTTGCGAACCTAATTTTCCCGAGTTTTCAAACCCATGTCCGATCTCAACGCCCTTAACCGCTTGCAGACTCATTAGACTTTGCGCCAATCGCCCATCCAGTTTTCTGTCCCATTGCACATGGCTTCCCAAGCCTGCCGGAACACCCGTAGCCACTAATTCGAAAACACCACCCAGGGTGTCGCCTTTTTTTTGAGCGTTGTCTATTTGGACGATTGCTTTTCGCGTTGCCTTGGGGTCTAACATTCGAACAGGCGAAGAATCAGCTTGAACGTTGAGTTGATTGAAATTAATTCGGTTGGGAGCTGAACGAACTGTCCCTAATTGAACCACATGGCTTTGAACCTTTATCCTGAAGAAAGATAAAAATTGTTTGGCAATAGCGCCCGCAGCAACACGGACCGTCGTTTCGCGAGCACTTGCCCTTTCCAAAATATTTCTAAGATCTCTATGATTGTATTTGAGTCCACCCGGGAGATCCGCATGGCCTGGACGAGGCCGTACCAGTGGATTTCCTTTTTCGGAATTTTGAGGATCCGGGGACATGATTTTTTCCCAATTGGGATAATCTCGGTTTTTTACAAACAATGCAATAGGAGAACCTATGGTGAGCCCTTTACGGACTCCCGATATTATTTCAACCTCATCTTTTTCAATTGTCATCCGGCCACCACGACCGTACCCCTTTTGTCGTCGAGCCAATTCCAAATTGATTGCAGCGGATGTAACCGGAACTTGAGCGGGAAATCCCTCCAAAATGACTATCAATCCCTTACCGTGGGATTCACCAGCCGTTAAAAAACGGATCATCAAATACTCCGAATGGATTTTATTAAACCATAATTATTTTCGAGATAAATTAAATGGACTTAATCTTCCATGAGGGTTGGAGTGATAAAAATGATCAATTCCACCTTTGCCAAACTATAAGAGTGGGATTGGAAAAGGGTCCCGATAATCGGAATGCTAGATATTAGAGGAACACCATTAATACTGTCGGTCATGGTTTCTCGCATTAACCCTCCGATCACAATAGTTTCGCCATTTTTTGTGGTCAAAGTGGTAGTAGCTGTTTCGACCGATGTCGGAGGGGGTGCACCTGTTCCCACCGCAGGGCCCGTTTGACTAGTAATGGAAGCATTAACAACAGAAGTAATACGTCCATCATCCGTTATCCGAGGGGTAACTTTTAGATCAATTGGTAAAGGTAAATTCGTGTACGTTGTTGTAAATTGTGCCGTCCCTCCCTGCACAAGAGTTTCGGTCGTAGTTGTTAAAACAACATTTTCGATAACGTTTATTTCTGCAGGAATACCGCTTCCTGTAGCAATTTTCGGTTTTGAAATTATTTTCCCTTTATTCCGAGTTTCAAGTGCTTGAAGTTGGGCCGTTATATTAAGTCCACTACGAATAGTACCAAATTGGAAATTTGGAGGAGCCGCACCGCTTGCGGGTAAACTAACCCCGCCGCTAAAGGTTGGATTTCCTGAAGGATTGGTTGAAATAGCGCCCCAGTTAACACCTAAATCCAGATCATTTTCACTATTAACTTCAACAATGTTCGACTCGATCAAAACCTGAGGGATTTTAATATCGAATTCTTTTATAAGTTCCAGCAAAACCCCCATATTGCTGGCAACCTCCCAAATCACCAAACTACTTGTTCTCGCATCCACTTGAACCTTACCAACCGGTGTTAAATAAGGGGATAATAGTACAGCTGCAGCCGCCGGATCGGAATAATTAAGCTTAACAACCTTTGTGATTCGATCGCTTGTTGCCCCTTCATCGAGCTTCAAGTCTTGAATAGTGTTTTTATAATCCTCGATATCAGACGTCGTTCCGTTGAGAATTAAAACATTACGAATCGTATCCACTTTACTTATCACGCCATTGGTCGGTTTCAAAATTGATCGTACCAATGCATCGAATTGCGCGGGTGCCATCCCTCCTGAAGGACTTAAGATTTCTGTGACATGAGGCATAATGGCCTTTTGCGATACAATGTTAGCTTGAGGGCCAATGCGGAGAGTATTTCCTTGAGTTTCATAAGCATAACCCCCAGGAGCGAGAAGAATTGCGAGCGCTGTTTTGAGTGGAACATCTTTGAATTTTTCATTTACAGTCCCACTTAAACTCCCCCCCATAAAGTCCACATCGAAACCGGCCTCGCTCGTTAAGGTTTTGATAACAACATTTAAATCCGCATTTTCAATATCTAGAGAAACCAGCTGATTTAGATTCCCCTTTTTTTCAACCGGATTGGCGACAGGTTCTGGTGCCGTCAAGGTAATCACAACTTGATTTAAATTACGATCCACCTCATAAACCGTCCCAGGCAAAAGCGTTAAAATGGCTTCTGAAATAGGCGAAAAACCAGGGCCAAGTTGGCGCATTTCCATTGATATAAGGCCACCTTTTTTTAATTCAGTCTCATCGTTTTTAAACTTTTTTTCTCTTTCAGTTACTTCCAGCCGTGTGTTCAAGAAATGAACGATAAGTTTATCTGGTTGGGATAATTTTCGGACAACATATTTTGATGGACCATCGGACGTTAATATAAGTTTTATTCCCTTTTCAAGAGGTTTGATTGAAGCGTCAATCAGACGGGTTCCATTTTTCAAATCGGCCCCGGAAGCTTCCGAAGGAGTTAATGATTGAGTCAAAGGAACAGTCGCAGTTGTAGATACGATCGTTTGCCCAGTAGCGGATTCTTTTAACGAAGCGGATGGAAGTAAAAAATTTATAAGAATGTCGCCATTTTCGGTAGCCCAAGACCAACTTCCTAATCCATGATGATCCAAAACAATCCAAGCGGTTCCTTGATGATCTGAAGAACGAATTGACAGAATTACCGAATTACTCGGTTTAATGAAAGGATCGATGTTTAAATGGGTTGAGAGTAATTGAATCAGTATTTTCCCAGTCGAAATATTTTTTATTTTAGGTTCTGATAGGTTTTTCCCTGAAAGTTTCAAAATTACACTCTGGTCTTTTTGGGAAATACTTACTTTCTTCAGTTCCGCATTCTGAGAAACCGGATTGAGTTTGTTTTCGATTCTTTGTGTCGGAACAGCTCCCGGAGTCGAAATGGTTTCCACCGGGGTAAGAGTAGCTGTAGCGGGTTTAGAGGTAGAAGCGGAAGATCCCCCCAAATCAATATCTATCGAATCCCCAGCAAATGCAGTTTCTAATCCAGCCGCCATGAACACAATGCCTACTAACAAGGTAGGAAGAACAAATTTTATTTTGACAACCATTATTGCCTCTCCTTTATCGCGGATAGACTATTTTTTGATCTCCCTGAGTGACAACAACCTTTGAAGCTGAAATATCGCCAACGACTCCATCAATCACCCTGCCATTTCCATCCAAAAGAAGCCGATCTTTTAATGTATACCGAACGATGGGATTTCCTCTCCATGTAAATAAAGCCGTCCAAGAATCTCCCAACCGTATAACCCCATGATAGTCAAGTTCCGATAAAGTTAATTGAGGAGAACGAGTTAAATTATCTAGTGGCTTAAACGGATCCCGCCCATGAAACGTTGGAATATAGGGTGCTATTATCGAGAAGTTGATGAAAAGCGGTTCGGGAACATCCTGTTGTTGAGCCTTTAGAGTCTGGGAAAAAACAAGTACAAATACGGCACTGATAAATATTATTGCTAAGTTTTGATTTCCAAAAGCCTTCATGATTTTCCCTGAATTCCACAAATGGTTAATTGGGTTGTTATAGTAAATTCAGGTCTCGATGAATCTACAAAAGGCATAATAACAATATCTCGCACTGTTAAAAGCTGGCTAGAAACGCTGACCTGATAAAGAAAGTTCAGCAATCCCTTATAGTTCGTGTTAAATCTGATGGTAATAGGAATTTCAACCCAAGAGTCTCGCGCGACATTTCCACTAGCAAATTGAAAACTAGTAGTAACCACATCGGAATTTTTTTGAACCAAATTTACATTTTCCATAAGCTTAATCTTATCGATTGACTTTGGAATTCTACTTTGAAGCCATTCCAATTCCCTTTGCACCGAATCTTCTCTTTTTTTAAATTCAACGTACTTTGTGACTGTTTTTTTAGCTTCTTCCAAATCTTTATTCTTTTGATCCAAAGTTGATTGTAATTGAACAATTTCAACATTGATCGGTTTTAGCATTAATTGATAATAGCAAAAAACAACCATTAAAAAACCCGCCAACCCCAAAATAAGCCATTGGTAAGGACGTGTTAATTTCATGAGGACGCATCCGCCAGTTTAGTTACAATTTGAAATTGATGTATAGAACGGTTAAGCCCCGTCGATGCGTTAATGGACGTAAGCGTTAAAACAGAATCAGTAAAAACGCTACCTGGTTTTTGAAAAGCGTTAAAAAATTCTTCGAGGCTTGAATTGCTAAGCGCATAGCCTTGAAGCGTAAAAACATTGTTGTCTTTATCTTTTCCCTGGGTTACACCCGTAAGCCAAACACCTTCAGGTAATTTTGAGGCTATTAGATCCAATGCCAAAACAGCCTTGCGTTGTGAGTCAGTGATAGTTTTTAAGGTTTTTCGTATGCCATCTAAACTAGTTTCTTTTGCCTCGAGATCTTTTATTTCTTTTATTTTTTCCTCATAGCTTTTCGACTCTTCATCAACCTGTTGGATTTTGTTTTTTAAGTCGGTTTTAACACCTAATCGCAAACCATAAACCCAAGCCATCACGAGAACCAATAAAAATAACCCCGCCATCACACAAGCAATAATGAATAATTCTTGTCTCTTTTTCTTTTCCTTAACAGGGATAAGATTAATTCTAATCATTTAAGATTCCATCTGCCGAAGTGCCAAACCCAGACAAACACCCAATTGATAATCTTTTTCGGCAAGTTGTTCCGAGTCGATATTTTTTCCCACTTCGATATTCCGGAAAGGCGCAAAATGTTCAACTGGAATTCCTAGTTTGCTTGCTAAAAACCGGTTAACATTCTTCAACTTCGCACTTCCGCCCAACAGAACCACGCGTTCAACATTCTTTTTGCGTGATTGGGTTTCATAATAATCAAAAGACCTTCTGATTTCACTCAACAGCTTGTTTAAAACCGGAGTCATCACGTCAGACATTCTTAAAACCCTATCATCTTTTTGAGTTGCGCTGGAAAGGCTAAAATCATCATCCTCCATCGAAATCATTCCATGTGACCGCTTCAGCTCTTCCGCTTCCAAAAACTGTATATTAAATTCTTTTTGAATTTCTTTAGTAAAATCATTGCCCGCAACCGGGATATCCCGGGTAAATCTGGTGTTGTTACCTTCTAATATGTTTATAGTGGTTAAGGAAGCGCCCACATTTATCAAAGCAACTGTTTCGTCATTAGATTCAGCCCGATTGACTTCGTAGGCATTTTCCAAGGCAAAGGCATCAACATCGATAACCGAAGGAATTAATCCCGCCGATTTCAAAAGATTTAAATGTTGGTCAACGACATCCACTTTGGCCGCAACAAGCAAAACATCAAGTTTCCTTTGTCCGTCCTCTTGAATTTCCCCTAGAATTTGAAAATCCAATACCACCTGGTCTAAATTAAGTGGAATATACTGTTCCGCCTCCCGGGGGATAGCCCCCCTTAATTCGTCTGCGGTCATAAAGGGGAGCTTGACATACCGAATAATGACCGAGTCTCCAGAAAGTGAAGTCACAACTTTTTTTGTTTTTATACCATTTTCTTTAAACAGCTTTTTGATTACATCAACCAAAGCTGTTTTTGATACACCTTGCCCGGTTGCATCCTGGGCTTCTTTAGGGATTTCTTTAATACCTAACGATACTAGATTCCATTGATTCCCATTTTTTTTTAAATGAATTGCCTTAACACTGGATGTCCCAATATCAAGACCGACAATGGTTTTTGAAAACAAACTCATTAGTTAAACCCCGTATATTGCATAAATATCGCCTTGTGTACTACTTAGCTATTATCTATTGGAGAATCAGGAACAGTAAAGAGGAGAAAATGAAAACAAAGCGGTAATAATCCAGCCGAGATGATTTATGTACCCTAATTTTTCTCAAAAACACACGTTAAATTAAAGAGGGCGGCGATAAATCGCCGCCCTCTTTAAAAAATTAAAAAATAAAAAAAGTTATTCAAACCCGTAAAAAGAATACGGGATTGTCTTCGAATCTTTCACCGTGCTGTTGACATACACCGATCCATTAGTGCTGTCATATAACCATCCCGTCCCACCCGCAGTGGGCGTGTTTCCTTGGGCCGTTAAGGTCACCAAGTTTCCAACCGGAGAGGGTGAGGCAGCAACAAACGCCCCAGTCACCTTCACGGACGAGATGTTATCCATGTATTTACTAAACGAATAGACGCTAAAGGTATTAAGCGTAGTGGGCCAAATACCTTGTTGATCCCCGTAGTAAATCGAGGACGCCGATTTCAAACTTCCCAATGTGCCCTTTGTGGCACCTTCACGCGATTTTTCAAGCATCTGCGCGAATTTGGGAATAGCAATCGCCGCCAAAATTCCAATGATCGCGACAACGATCATCAGTTCGATCAACGTAAAACCTTTAGTCTTCAAACGAATCATCTTAGACCTCCTCGAATCTTAAAAAGCCCATTGACCCGAAACAGAGCTTTCTATAACAATTTTATCGTTTTACATTCAACCTGTCAATTAACCATATTATTAACCCGCCAGATTGCCTAGTTCAAACATTGGCATAAACATGGCAACTACAATGAAACCTAGGGTCACTCCCAAAAAAACAATCAAAATCGGCTCAATAATAGAGGTCATTCCATCCACCGCAACATCCACCTCATCTTCATAAAAATCCGCGATTTTTGAAAGCATTGCGTCTAATGCCCCCGTTTCCTCACCAACATTTATCATTTGAGTCACCATTGGTGGAAAAACATTACTTTCCTTCAATGGTTGTGTAAGTGTTTTACCTTCCCTTACTGAATCTCTCGCATTGAATACGGCTCTTTCAACAACTAAATTTCCAGACGTTTTGCCCACCGTCTCCAAGGCATCCATGATCGGAACCCCTGATTTGATGAGAGTTCCCAGTGTCCGTGCAAATTTCGCGACTGCGCTTTTTCGGACGAGAGTGCCAAAAACCGGTAATTTTAGAAGCATCGCATCCCAGGTATAAGCCCCAGTTTTTGTTTTTCGCCATAGACTCACAGCAACATAAACCGCTATTAAAAAGAAAAGCAAAACAATGGCTTTAGGACTGGAAAGAAAGTTACTGAGATCAATCACCAGTTGGGTGGGAAGGGGAAGTTTCGCTCCGAACCCCGCAAACACATCCGCAAACGTTGGCACCACTTTAACCATCAAAAAAACAACCACCAGAATGGCAACGGTAAAAACCACGATCGGGTACATCATAGCCGATTTAACTTTTCTCCCTACCCCTTCGGCTTTTTCCATGTATTCGGACAATCTTTCAAAGATGATGTCCAAAATACCGCCCTGTTCCCCAGCCTTAACCATATTTACATATAACGTCGTAAATGCTTTTGGATGTTTCGCCATTGCTTCCGACAAGGGTATGCCATTGGCAATATCATCTCGTATTTTTCCCATCACGTGACGAAAATCAGGATTTTCCGCTTGTTCTGCAACAATGCTCAAACCCTGCATAATTGGAAGTCCAGCATTGACCATTGTCGAAAATTGTCGGCTAAACACGACAACATCCTTTGTCGTAACTTTTCCGCCTTTTTTATTCAATGCCATCAAGAAAGTGATAAATGCATTGGCGGGAGAAATCGAAATAACTTCAAGCCTTTTTTGACGTAGTTCGTTTTTTGCGGAAGATTCATTATCCGCAACAATGGTTCCGTCGAAGGCTTTTCCGAGATTGTTTTTTGCTTTGTAACTATAAGTAGGCATTTAGTCTCCCCCGACGGGAATCAGATGACGCCCTTCACCATTCTTTGAAGTTCTTTTGGATCAAGGGTTCTTGAAAATATTTCGTTATAGCTAACCAGTTGTTTTTGATATAAATCAAAAAGGGCTTGATTCATTGTTTGCATGCCATATTCGGTACCCGTCTGCATTGCCGAATAAATTTGATGGATTTTTTCTTCGCGGATTAGGTTTCGAACTGCCGCGGTTGGTATTAACACTTCGACCGCAACAACCCGGCCAGAGCCATAAGCTTTGGGCAAAAGCTGTTGAGAAATGACAGCCTGAAGAACGAATGATATCTGAGCCCGAACCTGCTGTTGCTGGGAAGCAGGAAAAACGTCAATGATACGGTTAATCGTCTGGATCGCATCCACCGTGTGCAGGGTTGCAAAAACCAAGTGTCCTGTTTCAGCAATGGTTAACGCCGCATTAATCGTTTCCAAATCTCGCATTTCACCAATCAGAATGACGTCCGGATCCTGCCTGAGCGCGTATTTAAGGGCAGAAGTAAAAGAGTGCGTATCGGTCCCGACTTCCCGCTGATTGACAATAGAAGATTTGTGGGTGTGGACATATTCGATGGGATCTTCAATGGTCATAATGTGGTGTTGATGATTGGTGTTGATCCAATCAATCATCGCGGCCAAAGTGGAGGATTTTCCCGATCCCGTAGGTCCTGTTACCAGAACCAACCCTTTGGGCAATTTAACGATATCCTGAGCGACTGGCGGAAGCTTCAAATCGTCAAAGTTTCGGATAGTTGTTGGAATATTCCGCAAAGCGGCAGCTACGGCGCCCCTTTGCTGGTAAACGTTCATGCGTACACGACCTACACCTTCAACCCCAAACGAAACATCCAATTCGTTGTCTTTTTCGAATTTTTCTTTTTGCTCGTCTGTGAGAATACTGTAAATCAATTGCTGAGTCGTGTCAGGGCGAAGCTTTTCGTATTCGGTCGGGGTTATTACGCCGTCGACCCTTAACATAGGAGGAGCTCCGGCAGTAATGTGCAAATCGGAGGCTCCCCGTTCAAACATGAGCCTCAATAGCGTGTCAATATTGACCATGATTTCTTGCGCTCCTTGCTAAAAATAATGAAATTTATTCATCTACTTCATCGGCATGTGCAACTCTTAAAAGTTCCTCTACCGAGGTCATACCTTTCAAAACCTTGCGAACTCCGCATTCCCTTAATGTCTGCATCCCCCCCGCACGGGCTATTTTTTTCAACTCCGATGC
>CAZGKT010000012.1:3294-82190 GCA_964525605.1 uncultured bacterium | reverse complement strand
ACCCCCTCCGACTTCCTCCCGCCCTTACCACTTTTCGGTTTTAGCCTTATAGCGGCAAGTCTTTTGGCGGGTAGGATCTCCCAGGTTGCTTGCAAAGCCTTTCCAACATTCCGTTCCCCATACTCCGGAGGACTTGCCCCGCTTGCTTCCAGATTCTTCAGCGGGATCGTGGCCTTCGCCGGTAGACACGCGGCTCGGCATCCTCTTGCACCTTTCGGTGTTCCGTTCACGAAGCGGCAGGATTCACTTTATGTTGCGGACTGTTGGATTGTTCCCTCACTAAATGAGGTTTATGACCCCGTTTCGGGCAGAACCTCTCGATCCTACGCCGGGGGCTGACTTCCAGGCTCTCTGGTGATTACCTGGTCAGGCCTTGGGCTGGCCCTCATCGACCTTCTCCCTCACCTGCTGGCTCTACAAACCTTCGCTGGCACGCTGTCCACGACGGGTCCCCTTCGTGGACATCTAATAAAATACGTAATGTGCCCTGTTCCATGCTGCGAAGCGTGTAGATTGATACTTATTTCACTTTTATAGTGCCTCGGGGGTTAATGGGTGATATGGAACAACTCCGTTGTCACAGGATCGCCAAGCCCAGAAGATCCATCAGGTTCCCGAATACTGGTGGGGCGTCGGCTGAACACAAGCCCGTCATCGGTGATACCGCTGTATCGGTGGTCTGGCCTACCGGTTGGAGCGTGATAGACCTTCCTTGTAGCCAAATCAATGATTTTGGCGCCAAGATCGTTCCGATCGCATCCATAGATCAAGTAATTGCCTGAGGGTGAGAGGAAAGGTAAAACTATATACTCGTCATGGGCGTGGTAGATTATTTTTCCCCCAGACGAAAAAACGAAAACATCCGGTTCAGGCGGGTTGTGATGGGGTGGAGTATCCTCCCCCTCTAGGATATTGTCCTCATTGTAATCCCGCAGGCAGGAAACGTATTTGCCGTTTTCGGATACGTCTTCCAGCCGGTAGGGCACGTCTTTCCGTCGGAAAATGGCCCGGCCTGAGAGGTCGTAAACCGTCAGGTCGTAATGGTTTTCCCGGGGAATACCTGTTTTGGTGAAAACAGCCTTGGTCGTGTCCTCTGAATCCTCCTTGTTAACCAAGAAATGTTTGTTCCAATAACGGATGTCGGTTTCGATGATGCGCCTTCGGCCATCCTTTTTTTGTGAAAAAGAATAAGTGTGATTGACCAGCCTGATGAGCCTGCCCTTTTTATCCCTGAACTCCACGTTCCGCCAAGACCTCCCGAAATGCTCGGTCTTTCCATAATCTTCATTCACGACCAGGGTCTCACTCAATTTATTTTTCGAATAGTGCGATACCGAGATGGTTAGGCCGGGTGTTGGGGTATTTGCCGTTGGTTCCGTAGGGGCGGCAGTTGGATCCGCGAAGGCCCAGGATGCGATCAGGCAAGAAGCTGCGAAGAAGCTCAAATATATCCTTTTCATTTCATGCTCTCAAACCAGGATTTCCCAAATGACCTTTTCCGGCTAGGTCCCCAGGTAATTGATTGCTCATTATATTGTCTCCACTGGAATCTACCCTGTCCATTCCGGGTCCCCTTCGTGGACAAGTTTAATGGAAAACGCACCGGACTGTTCTCTCGCGAACGGATTTCATTTTCCGGGAGCCGGGTTCTTTTCCTTCAGGCTGTTTCGTAGGTTTAAAACCCCGTGGAAATCACTCGGAAGCTTCTAGGGCGCCGATTTTTTGGAGGACCTTATCCTTGTCCGGGGCGTTCGGGTTCGCCAGGATGTAAAGTTTGTACCTGTTGATCGCATCTAAAGATAAAAAGGCCTTCTCTTGTGCCAGGCCCAGGTTGTAATAAACCTCCGCTTTCCAGGGGGCCGCTACCAAGGCATCCTGGAAGGCTGCCACGGCGGCCTTGAAATCATCCCGGTTTTCCGCTTTCTTGAACAAGGCGGCGGCTTTTCCCAGTGAGATCTCATAATCCATCGGTGTTTCGGGTTTGGTTTTCATTGACCCAACCAATTGGATCGCCCTTGCGCAAAGGTCCATGTCGTCCGGGTCATCCTTCAACAATGCCCGGTATTGATCCAGAAGGGCTTTCGGTTTTTTGGCCCAGGTGACCGGGATGATCTTTCGAACCCGGTTGCCGTCGGTCACGTAAAGGCATCCGTTGCGATCCACCGTCAAATCCATGGGGTATTTGAAAGTCCCGGACTTTCCAATCCCATCCGCGTAAACGGTCACGCCCGCCTGGCCGGCCAGGGTCGAGACCATCCCGGAAGCGCTGATCTTTCGGATCGCATTGTTGCCAGAATCGGCTACATAGAGATTTCCCTTGGAATCAAACGCCAACCCGTCGGGATCATAGAACAAAGCCTCGGACCTTTTGCCGTCCACCGCCCCCGGTTTCCCCGCTTGCCCCGCGTAGGTGGTCACTACGCCTTCCGGGGTGATCTTTCGGATGGTATGGTTGCCGGTATCCGCGACAAAGAGATTCCCCTGGGTATCCACCGCGATCTTCTGGGGACCACTAAAGGATGCCGCGGTCCCCGTACCGTCGGCGGACCCGTAAACTTTCGCCTGACCCGCCAGGGTGGTTACATTCCAGTCCTTATCGATCTTGCGGATCAGGTTGTTGTCATGATCCGCCACATAAAGATTACCGGCCGGATCGACGGCGATACCCGTTGGCCGGTTGAAGGCGGCGGCTGAGTGAAACCCATCCCCGGCCCCGGGAACGTTCGGCTGGCCCGCGATGGTTTTGACGACGCCGTTGGAATTGACGCTCCTTACGCAATGGCCAAGGGTATCCGTCACGTAGGCCAATCCCGAGGCATCGACCGCGATCCTCATGGGAAAATCAAACGCCGCGGATGCGCCCCCGCCATCGACGGTCGCGATGGCACCGGAACCCGCAAGGGTGGTGACGATGCCATCCGGATCGATCTTCCGGATGAGGCAATTACCCTGGTCCGCCACGAAGACATTACCCGAAGAATCCACCGCGACGCCCATCGGCATGGCGAAACCGGAAGCCGCCCCTTTTCCATTGTCGTGGTCGGTATAACCCGAACCCGCAAGGGTCGTCACCACGTAGTCCACGGCGCCCGAGGGTGGGGGGTATCCGGCGAAAAACAGAAACGCGATCAAGAACGGGCCTATGCCTTTTACGAACTGGTTTTGAACCTTCAGTGGACCTTTCATATACCCTCCCGTGTTTGGGAATTCTGATTTACGCATATTTGAAATAAGCGCCTGACAACCCACCCCGGACAACATTAGATTTAAAAAGATTCCTGGCAAACAATAACTAGTTTTTCCGAGCATCCACGGAATGGCACGGGCGAGTTTTGGAGCGGGGACATGACCCTTTAGCGGAATACCGATGGAAAACCCAATTGATTTGGCCGCTACGGTTTGCTGGTAATCTGCTAATGCGGTGTCTTAGCCATTAGCAGAATCGTTAGCAGAATAGCGATGGAAAACCCCAATGAATCGATTGGTTCCGTCTATTCTGCTAATCTGCTAAAGCGGGTTTTTAGCCATTAGCAGAATAATTAGCAGAATAGCGACGGGAAATCCCAATCAATTCACTGGTTCCTACTATTCGTCTAATCGTCTAATGCCGGTGGTTTAGACGAAAAAACGGTTGATTAGACGAATAGACGAATCGTTAGACGAATGAGTCGAATAGACCCCCGAAAACCCAATAAATTCACCGGTCTCAAACATTCGTCTAATCGTCTAATGCCGCCGTATTAGACGAAAAGCCGGACCGTTAGACGATTCATTAGACGCATTAGACGAATCGGTTCCCATAAACCGATAATTAGATGGTCCTACTGGAATCGACTAATCGACTCACACCGGTGTTTAGTCAATTGAGTCGAATAATTGATCGAATGAGTCGAATAGTGAGTCGATTGAGTCGAATAATTGGTCGAATGAGTCAAATAGCACCCCAAAAACCCAATAAATTCTATGGTCCTTCCTGAATCGACTAATCGACTCACGCCGGTGGTTAGCCAATTGAGTCGAATAATGAATCGATTGAGTCGAATAGCACCCAAAAAACCCAATAAATTCAACGGTCCTTCCGGAATCGACTAATTGACTCACCCCGGTGGTTAGCCAATTGAGTCGAATAGTGAGTCGATTGAGTCGAATAATTGCTCGAATGAGTCGAATAGCACCCAAAAAACCCAATAAATTCAATGGTTCATCAGGAATCGACTAATCGACTCACGCCGGGGTTTAGTCAATTGAGTCGAATAGTGAGTCGAATGAGTCGAATCGATTGATTGGATGTGCGACCGATTATGGGGGGGCGGTGGGGCTTTGGGCCTGGTGGAAAGCTTGGGGGAAGCCACCTCCTCCGTCCTGAAGGTTTTTACCGGTAACCGGGCCGACCCTCGGGGGCCAGAAGCCTTTCCTTTTATGGGGCTTTGGCGTCTCGGGCCTTGGGCGCTTTGCCCGCCAGCCTTCTTTCCGGGTAGATCGGATCGGTTTGGGGATACCCCACAGCCCTCATGGTCGGCGCGGCCCTGGCAGGGTTGCCTTTTAGGTTTCTGGTTGTCATCCCGAACGAACCGCAGAACCAGGTGGATGCCGGCCAGGCTTTGGGGCCTACCCACGGCCCGGTGGCCTTTTACGCCCCAGCGCCGACGATTCCCGCCTATTTGCGGGACCAGAACTTGAAGACCAGTATGGTCATCGAGTTCCTCATCACAGCTCAGAGGGCGGTGACCCCACGGCTTTTGAGTACCAGCGGCAATGAGGAACTGGATGCCATCGCCCTGAAAACCACCTCCAAGTGGCAATTCAAGCCGGCGGCCAAAGATAATGTCCCGATGGATTCAAAAACACGGTTGCGAATCGTTTTTGAGGTTTCTTGATCAGGCCTGGATTATTTTGGTTCAAGGCCTGCTAAATAAACGATCAACATTGGAATATATCTCTACCACAAACAAAAAAAGCCCGAGCCTTTCGGCCCGGGCTTTCCTCTTTTTGGCGGCTTAGTAGATGTTGGTATCGCCGAAAGAGGCACTGTTGTTGGTCGAGCTCGTTCCGCTGGAAACACTTCCTAGCAGAACGTAGGGGTCGCCTGATTGGGGGCTGCTGCTCCCCGAACCTGCCGCGTCATAGAAGATCAACAGATCGGCGGTCTGGGTGTTACAGACACTGTGGCTGGAATCCGGCGACAAAAAGTCGAAGGTGTTTCCATTGTGGTTGAGCGAACCGTCGTTGCTCCAGGTAGCGCCTCCCCTGATGGCTGAGATCCCCGTGGCAGCCGGAAACTGAAGAATATAGATCTGGTGGCATTGATCCACCGGTCCCTTCGAGCCCGTGTAATTGACCGCACCCGAGAAGGAATTGATCTGGTTCGTGGTACCAAAGGAGAAGTTGATCCCGCTGATAGCCCCGTTGGGGGTGACCGGGGTGGTGCTGTTGACATTACAGGTGCTCGTACCATAAAGGGCGGCATAGACCCCGGCTGGAGGGGCCCAGCTGTAAGTGCTTGAATTTCCGTAATAGGCCACGACCGTGTAGGCCGTGGTCGAGTTCAAGCCCACGATGGTATAGGAAGCGCCGTTTGAGGTGACCTTGGCGTGGAAAGCGGAGTCCCCACCACCTTGAACGAAGGCGTTGATGAAAATGGGGTTACTACTGCTCACCGTACCACCGCTGAAACTGGCGGTTCCCGAAATGGAATTACCATTGGCACCCGGGGTGTAAGTAAAGGTTGCGGTGGCGCAGAGGGTATTGGTGGATGTGGCGGTGCTGGTGGTTGTGAAGGTGCTCGAGACCAGCGGGGTGTTGGTAAAGGTGCCCGTGACGGTGGGTGTCATGGTGACCGTAGGCGTGTTGGAGATGGTCGCGGTCATCGTGACGGTGGGTGTGTTGCTTTGCGTCCAGGTATTGGTGGGTGACGTCGTGTAGGTGTAGGTACTGGTGTTTGTGGGCGAGAAGGTAGGAGTGGGTGAAAAGGTTTGGGTGTTGGTGGAGGTGGATGTCGGCGAAAGGGTCTTTGTGGAAGTAAAGGTGTTGGTGCTCGTGAATGTGTTGGTGCTTGTAAAGGTCGCCGTGCAGGTATTGCCGGGATAGCCGCAGGGTGTATTCGAAGGAGCGGGAGTGGGCGTTGGAGCGGGTGATGTGGGGCTACCACAACCCGTCATATTGAAGATGGTGGTGATAGAACCAATCACCAATAAAGCCAAAAGAACGTGCGCTGTTTTCACAAAATCCTCCCAAAAAAATTAAGCGACAAGGGTTGATGTTAGGAAGAAAAACATTTTCCCTGTATGACATTTATCATCTATGAATAACTGGCCTTTTAAAGGGAAAAATGGGGCAAATGAAGACAGACGGGAGGGCCCCAACAATCGAAAATTAAAAATGAAAGCTCACCGAAGGAAAAAAGTTTAGATGAGAGGAACCACCTGCTGTTTTAGGGCACAAAAAGTTTTAAATTCAAAATATTTTAAAAAATCCCATCAAACCCATATAGGTAAATGCGATGCCTGCAATGAAACCGACCGTCAGCATGAAGTACAAGCTCGCTTTTGAGCCGGTTTTGCCCTCGGCTTTTAGTTTGGCCAGGAATTGGGAGATCTTATAGCTATTGAACAGGCAAAGCCCGCCGCAACAGAGAAAGATGAATGATCCGATGATGTTTGCCATGGTTTCCTCCAGAACGAATTATATATAAATATTAAGCGCCCCTGCCAGGTCGGCCAGGGTTTGGATCACGGTCGCGTCAGCTGTCTGGGGCGCCCGGATACCCTTACGGTTCAGCCAGATGTCCTTCATGCCCGCCAGATGGCTGGCCACGGCGTCGGTTTGCAGGCGGTCTCCCACTGGCAGGGTCGCCTTTTATGTTTCTGGTTGTCATCCCGGGTCGAAAAAGGGTGCAGGTAGCTGAAAATGTCTTAAAACAAACTTTTTCAGCTGACGACATTTTCGGAAACCCCACGATTCCGGCGGAATCTTTGGGATAGGCAGGCTGGTTTGTAGCCCCATTTAATTTTTACAGCAGCCTGCTAGAAATTGAATCCTATACAAGGATTGTATAGGCTTGTTCCAACGGGAGGAAAACCATGAAGACCTCAACCATCAACCTTTCGATCCCCAAAGATTTGCTTGATCAGGCGGACAAGCTGGCCAAGAGGGAATCACGCAGTCGTTCCGAACTGATGCGGTCGGCCCTGCGTGATTACCTGGAGAGGCGGGCCGATTGGGACAAATATTTCGATTATATTGACGACCATGTTCGACGTCTGGGCTTGAAACCTGAGGATGTGGAAGAAGCCATCCGAGAAGCCCGTCAGACTTGAGAATCGTCGTTTTCGATTCCAATGTTTGGATCTCGGCCTTGGTATTCAGGGGCCGGGTTCATGGATTGTTGGATAGGTGGGTCTTGGGCGAATTTAAAGTGGCCATCTCGCCGGACTTGCTTGCGGAAACGTTCCGTGTCTTAGCTGGCCGAAAGTTCAGGGTACCTCCCGAAGTTTTGACGACTCGCGACAATGAGGTTCGAAAATGGTGCCTCATGGCATATCCCCCCCAGCGGCTTCAGGTCATCAAGGCCGACCCGACCGACGACCGGGTCTTAGAATGCGCCGTGGCCGCCCATGCGGAGATCATTGTTTCCGGAGATTCCCATCTTCTAGCCCTGGGTACCTACCAGGGCATCCGAATTTTGGACCCTGCGGCTTTCTTGGCTGAACTGGATGGCCCCCGCACGGAAGAACCCCAAGCCCGGGAAGCGCCTGCCCTTTACAAGGTGAAAGGGAAGAAGCCAAAGACTACCAAACGCGTGCGTCTTAAACCGCTCAACCGTAAATGAAACCCCTGGTTATCTTTGACCTGGATGGCGTCCTATTGGACAGCGAACCGATCTATATGGAAATGAACCAGAAATTCTTCAAGGAACTGGGCGCGAAGGTGACCCCGGAAGAGGAACAAAGCTTCGTCGGCATCTCGGCCACCAAAATGTGGGAAACCATCCAGCAAAAGAACGGCCTTCGGAAGTCGGTGGAAGAATTAAAGGCCATGGAACGGGACCTTAAATTCAAAACGCTCCAGGAAAAGAAGCTTGTCCCCACGGAAGGCGTTGAAGAACTGTTGAAACGGATCAAGGGGGAAAAGGTAACCCTCGCGATCGCCTCTTCCAGCCTCAAGAAAAACATCGACCTGATCCTCCATAAGCTCAACTTGGCGGGTTTCTTTGATTTGGTCGTCAGCGGGGAAGACGTGGCCAGGGGAAAACCGGAACCGGATATCTTTCGGAAGGTTTCCACCCATTTTTCCCGCCCGGCCCAGGATTGCGTTGTGATCGAGGATTCGACCAACGGCGTTTTGGCCGCGAAGGCAGCCGGGATGGTTTGCCTCGGCTATTTCAACCCCCATTCGGGCCGGCAGGATCTTTCGAAAGCGGACCTGATTTTCGACCGGTTCGACGATCCAAGACTCTTCCAGCGGTTGGGGTTATGCTAGTAGAGGGTTAATATCTGATTCAAATTATCTACAGGGAGCTTCCATGAGACGATGGTTATTAATTTGCTTATTGATCTGCATCGCACCTCGAGTTTGGGCACAGGAACCCGTTTCGCCCACCCAAACGGTCGGGCCTTTTACCACTAGCCAAACCCTTCAGCCCATTGGCGGCGATTTATCCGAGGACCATCCCACCATTCCTATGTTCCGTATCTGGCGCAGGGTCTATCTGAAGGGCGAGAAATCCGATTACAAAATGTTCAAGGTTTATGGAAATGGAGCCTATGAGGAAGACAAGCAACCCGATGAAAACTATGAGGATAGGGCGAATCACTCAATTTCGCACAGCGGTTCGGACCAAGGCTTGGAGGAGGGGTCCGATATACTTCCTTCTCCTACGCAAAAATGGTTCATCCAGCAAAAAAAAGAAAATGAACTTGATGACTTCGTTCTTCATCTCTTTGAGGGAAGAAAAAAAGTTCCACGAAATATTTCATTTCCCGACGATGAGGCTGAATATGATTACCGTAGATGGTGGTGGAGAGGCGTAGGCTGGAATCCAGTTCGGGACCTGTATTACCTCTGCATCGGCATTGAAGATTGGGCCGGCAGACACCCTGCCTATTGGCAATTCGACCCGACGGTTAATACGTTCATTAAAATTTGTAATGGACAGGATTTATTCTTGAGCCCTGATGGGAATTGGGCTGTTTGGACGGATTGCTTTGGCGGGGAATACCCAAAAAATCAGCTTCACATTTACGACATAGCCAAGAACAAAAATTACCAGATCACTAGCGGGGATTCGGACAACGCTTTTTACGAATGGGATAAACCCATTCCGAATGCCGCAAAAGAACCCACGGAAGAAGATTGGGTTCGGGATGGGAAGAACGCCTATCATCTCCACCGTTATTCAGAGGCGGTGGAGTGTTACCAGAAAGCTCTCTTAATTGATCCTAACGATCCGGAAGCCTATGGCCTGATGGGATATGCCTATTATAGGTACGGCCAGTTGGATGAGGCGGCAACCGCTCTTGAACGCTCCCTGCAGATTGATCCAAACCTCATCATGTCCCACTACAATCTGGCGCTGGTGGATTGGGCAATAATGACGGATGAAAAGAAATTCAATTCTATTGTGGCGCTTAATCAGATCGGAGCAGTATTAGATCTTGATCCATCCTACGAAACGAAGATGCGGGACGATTCTCAATTCAAAAAAATATTCAAATCGGACGAATATTCTCGTTGGGCCCTTCGTAGAAGGACTAGAAAAATATACGACGTCGTAAGTTCCAACCCCGAAAATATGAATCTTTATTTCGAAAATCTTAACCCTCGGGATGAGGACACTGCAAATTCTATGGAAATGATCAATGCTGGGAAAGAACAAGAGAAAGGGAGATATGTCGTTGAATTTAAAACCGTCATCATGCCCCCAGGCGCGACGCATGATTATGGATCGTCAGGGTCGGAAAACACCACCTACTGGTCTTTTGATTGGCCCAATCGAAAATTGGAAAAGTTGACCAGCCCCGATGATGCTCAAGGAGAAAAGGCCCCTTACAACCGGTGTCTTTTCAGTCATTTTGAGTTCGACAGCAAACCGGTAGATACGTCTCAACTAACACGAAGCGCATTAACGGAAGGTGTCGATTCTTGGACTTCGGATAATTCTGCGATAGACCATTGGGTTCGTGTGGTTTTTGACCAACCCGTGACCTTTCAGACGCTGCATATTGTTTGGCCCTATCCCGCCCAAAACATCCATTTTTTCTATCAAAATGCCTCGGGACAGGATATCGAGATCACTGACGTTAAGAAGATAAGCGATTCTCGTCATAAAGTATCACCCGCCACTCGCATTTATGCGCCCCAGACTAAATGGACTTTTTCTCCCGTGACTACGACTCATCTGACCATTCTCCAAAAGGCGGGAGAGGGAAGCAAAAATATGCCCAATCAAATGTCGCTGGACCAAGTTTGGACCTATTAAATCCTTAATTCATTTGGAACCCACAAAGGGATTGGGCCTGCAGCAACGGGGCAGTCAAAACTCTTTTGTGCAGAAAACGAAACGAATATGGGGGTCTCCACCCTGATAAAATAGCGGCACCATGGCGAACGGACCCGAGGTTAAAAAAGAAGAAGACCAACCGGGCAAGGCCCTGCCCGCGATCTGGGTTCTCGGCACTGTGATCATCATCGGGGCCGTCAGTTGGTTTTACACCCAATCCTTGGAGGCTGCCTTTGCCTGCGGGGTCGCCTCGGCCGCGCTGTTGGTCTTGGTCGCCCGGGCCTTCTGGTGGAGGGCCCAAGAAGCCCTCCTCGTTGAACTCCAGTCCTTCCTTCTTCGGTGCCGGGTATTGCCCCAAGATTACAAGATCGTCCGCAAGTCCACCCCCTTGGCCATCGGGGCCACGAAAAAAGAAATTATGGACCTGGCCTACGCTCATTTCAGCGGGACCGAGAAAAAACTGGTCGAGAGCCTGCATATTCTGGACAAATTCGTGGGCACCCGGGCTTCCCAATTCGCCACGGCCAAGGGCAACAAGGCCGTATGGGAAGGGGAAGTGACCAGCTGTATCGTTTTGGTTTCGGATGTGCGGGGTTTTACCGCCATGACCGAGAAGCTCAGGCCCCAGGAAACAGTGCGCTACCTCAACCGGATGTTCACCGAGTTGGAAGAAATCATCACCTTCTCAGGCGGGGAGATTAACAAGTTCATGGGTGACTCCATCCTCGCTTTTTACCCCTTTCCCCCGGATAAGGAAGCCGAGTCGATCCAAAAGGCCCTGCTTTCGGCCCTGCAAATGCAGGATGGATTCCACCAGATTTTGGGCGCCTTCAAGGGCAACTACAGTAAGGATGTTGAAACGGGCCTGGGGATCGGGCTGGCGGCGGGCAACGTCATCATGGGAAACCTGGGCTCGGCCCGGCGCATGGAATTCACGGTCATCGGGGACACGGTCAATTTCGCCGCCCGCCTTTGCGCCCTGGCGAAAGACGGCCAAATCCTCATCAACCGGGACATGGCCCATTCGGCCGCCGACGACTTTCGCCTGGAGGAACTGCCTGCCGTCACGATCAAGGGCAAAACCGGACTGCACATCCCCTATGTGGTCTTGGGAAAGAAGATTCAGGCTGGATTGGCTTAAAGGAACAGTGGGATTTTGCTTGAAGTTTCGGCGAATAAGGGCGGATTTGGATTTGGGAAATATTAATAAATAATGACCGACTCCATTCACGAAGGATGAACGAATTTTAGTATATTAATAATTGATGACCGACCCCGATCACACTGCATTTGAGCTTATTCAAATCCAGACGAATTCGGCGGAACATTGAAAAATACTAATAAATACGGGCTCCTGCACATGGGTGTTTTAAAAAGGATGGTATGCAACGGAAAATCTTACTCTTTAAACCTTAAACCTTTTCTGGGCGTGACAGTTTGGACAGCCATTTTGCTTTCTTTCCCATAATGCGCGATTGATGTAATCCCGAAGTAATAAGTTTGATCGTTTTCCAATAATCCAATTTCAATTTTGGTTGTTTTAACTGGTTTTTTAAATCGCTTTTTAAAAGTTTTCCCATCATTAGAAATATAAATAAGATAAGCGATCGCATTAGGCATCTTGTCCCATTTTAAAAGTGCTAAACCATTGCCAGCCTCAATTTTTAAATTCGTTGGAGAATCTGGCATTGGCGAAAGTTTGTAGAGGGCTGCAGGTGTTCCGATTTCTTTTTGGTTTTTTGCTTGTTTATCTAACCATTGGCCGTAATCGTGTTGACTTTCAGGAGGGTTGTCCACTGATGGTGTTGACTCAATCAATTGGGCATGGCTTACATTTATAAAAGTGAACCAGACAAAAATAGGAAAAAAAAATAAAAATTTGAACACAACTACGAATTTTTGATTTTTCATCTATAACACCCCTTAACAGAATTTAAACTTATTAGCGGAAAAAAATTTGGGTTTGGGGTGAATAAGCCCCCCCTTTACGGGGAACCAATTGCGTCTAAATATTGGCACACAATACCCCTTTCAACCCCAGCTCCCCCTATGACCAATATCATGGTTTAGCATTACGTTGAAAAATTTACACAATATTCCTGCACATGGGTGTTTTAAAAAGGATGGTATGCAACAATATCTTTAGTACGGGATTTCAGAGGTTTTTATGAAAAAAAAATTCATTCATCGCAAAGAAGCATATTTCCCGTTTTCGGCACTATCCCTTTTTTGCAAAAACTGGTTTTTATCATTTCTGGCTTTTATTTTTTTGCTTATTGAATATTTTGGAATTTTACCAAAATCAGCTTTCTCTGATGAACTTACTCCAACACCAACATGGTCCCAAGAAGAATATTTTAAAAAAGCAGTCCCGGGTGGACGGCACATTGAATTAGACGAAGCTATAGAAAGTACACCAAGTGTCCACGGGGTCGCGAAACCACATAATCGAGAAAAAAAACCAATACCACCAACACATTTCAATATTGAAGCAGAAAATGGATCTGCAAATTTAACGTGGGATTCAATGCCAAATGCGATTGGATATGTTCTGTATTTCTCTACCAATGGAATTAATTTTACTAGACGAATAAGAAAACCATTTAAAAAAAGTAAAATCACCATTGGCGTTTTGCAGAATGGTAAAAAATATTATTTTGGGGTTGTATCAGTAGGCGCTTCTGGTGATGAAAGTCAAAAATCAATTGGTTCTGTAATTCCCCATAAAAAAACTATGAAAGATAAACCTGTTCAATTTATCTCTACGCCAGGAAATAATATTTATTTAACTCCTGGCCATAAAATAGAACCGAGCAAAAAGGTGCCTGGCCACCATTATCCACTTTGTGAAGCGGTAGATTTATAAGCCTAAGATGACTTTCAAGAATTTGGTCTTCTGGTCATTCTTCAATTCAATCGTCGCATCCTTCATTTGAACGACCGCCCTTCACTCAAACCCCTTCCACTTCACAACCTCTTTGATGGGCCTTCGGGGGCTTTCGAACCTTGTGGTTTGGGAATGTTCGGTGGCGTAGCCCAAGGCGATCCCGAAGAGGATCGAAAGGTTCTCTGGAATCCCCATTTCACTGCGGATCAGTTCAGGATACGAAACCAAGCGGTAGGAACCGGCGGTGTCTAAACCCCTTTCCTTGGCGGCGAGAAGCAGGCTTTGGGCATAAAAACCCATATCGAAAATGGACCAGGGGCTTAGCGTGCGGTCCAGGCAAAGGTAAATCACCACGGGCGCTTTGAAGAAATTCATCTGGCGCACCAGATAAGCTTCGGGGTTGTTCTTGTGCTCGGGATGGTCTTGGGCTTCCTTCTTATGAAGGGCCAACAGGTCATCCATGCGCTTTTTCAGGGCCGGGGGCCATTGGGCGGGGGCGGGAAGATCCGGGTGGGGGGCGGCTCCCGTGGCGAAAATATCCAGATGGGCCTTGCGGAGCCTTTCCAAGGCATCGCCTGATGCGACATAGACTTCCCAAGGCTGGGTATCGGCCCAGGAGGGCGCGCGGTTGGCGGCCTCAAGTATTTCAGTCAGCGTTTCTTTCGGCACCGGGTTTGGTTTAAAGCCTCGGCAGGTATATCGGCTTTTCAAAGCTTGGGTCACATCCATGGGGTCTCTCCTTGGTGTACTTTCGATCAAAAGCGCGGTGGTTGAAGGGTTTATTTTGGGGAAGAAGAGTACGAAAACCTAGCCCCTTGCCGGGGTTTTATGGTCATCCTTCACCTCAATCGATCCTGGCTTTTGTAGGGTTAAGCCTTAACCTTTTTTTAACACCCCCGGCCCTTTCAAAGTTCCCGGAACTTCCTTCACAATACGCCCACGTTGGAAATAGGCACGGGGAGCGTGTTTTATGATCCGGGGATTCGAGAAATATTGGGCGGGTTTATTTTTCGCGTTAGGGCTGGGTTTCTTCTGCGCTTCCTGTGGGAACAATCCGGCCGCATCGCCCACCGCCCCCGCGGGCCAAGCTACGCCCACGGCGACCATGAACCCTAGCACGGGCGCCGCGTGGTTTGAGATCGATAACGGGGCCGCCAACAGCTTCACGGTCCGCGATGCGCAAACGTCCCTGGTGTTCGACAACCGGGCCTGGGTGATCGGCGGGAGCGGCAACAGCGGCGACCTCAACGACGTGTGGTATTCCACCAACGGTTCGGTTTGGACCCAGCAGTTGGCCAACAACTCCTCTCCCGCCACCACCCAGTTCGGTCAACGCCAAGGCCACGCCTCGGTGGTTTACGACAACCTGATGTGGGTTTTCGGGGGTTACAACGGCAGTTGGCTCAACGACGTCTGGTCCTCGCCGGATGGGGCCACCTGGACCATGGCCGTCACCAACAACGCTTCCGGCGGCACCACGCAGTTCTCCCAAAGGGACTACGCCTCCGCCGTGGTTTTCAAAAATCTCATGTGGGTGATTGCCGGTACCTACAATGCCGACGCCTGGTATTCTTCCAACGGGGTAACCTGGACCGCGGCCACGACCAGCGCGGCCTTCGGAGCCAGGGAGGGGCAGGGAGGGCTGGTTTACAACAACTTGATATGGGTGATCGGCGGAACCGCGAGCGGCCCCGGCTATTCCAACGATGTGTGGTCTTCGCCCGACGGGGCGACCTGGTCCAAGGTTTTGACCTATTCCGCCTCCGGGTCCGTGTCCCAGTTCAGCCCCCGCGCTTATTTCGCCAGCGCGGTTTACGACAACCTGATGTGGGTGGTCGGGGGTATCGGCACGGGGGGAGACCTCAACGACGCCTGGTACTCCTCGGATGGGGCCCATTGGACCCAAGCCGCCTCCCGCGCGGCTTTCACGGCCCGCAACAACCTTTCCTCGGTGGTGTTCAACAATGAGTTGATGATCCTGGGCGGCTGGGACCCAACCAACTTCAACGACGTCTGGGAAACGCCTTAAGGGGCGAAAAACCAGACTCTCGAGGCCGGTTGCTTTGACCCAGGTGGAAAAGAAATTCCGAACCATGCACTCTCCCCATCGAACCCGGCGTCGTTTAAGGGAAATAAACTTGTGAAATAGGACCGCGCAAGCAGGGTCAAATTTGAAAAGAAATTATTCACCCCACTCCCCATCCATTGACCCCATTTATCGTTGAACCGACAAAAAATAGGGTTACATCAACTAATTCCGGATTTAGACCCTCCTTCTCCATTTGATCGATTGCGGATTGGCTTTTACCTCCATTAAAGGATTTAAGGTGTTTTGGGTTTGGCATGTACCTTGCTTTTTGAATAATCCTCAACAAATCCTATATAATGCTTAGGGTCAATCCTTGGGAGGCAACTTTGAAACGCTACGGTACAACCATCGCCTTTGGTTTTCTGCTGGTTCTTTGCGGCTTATTCGTGACCGCTTGTGGGAATAGTGAAGTCAGAAACCAAAAGGCCCCGGAAACCGTTTTAAACCCGGATGCCACCCCGACGGACCAACCCACCCCTGAGGCAATAGCGGCCGTCACCCCACAGGCGGAACAGCCTGTCCGTATCCACCATCACCATGTGGCCAAAGCCCTACCCGTTGAGGTCACGCCCACGCCGACGGTCGTTGCGGCCCAAGTTCAGGCGACCCCCACGGTCGTTCCGACGCCCATCGTTTCTCAACCGATGCCCCCCGTGGATGCCACCGTAGCTCCCAAACCCAAACGGGGAACCAATTGGCTGCTTTGGATTCTCATCCTGATTATTCTGATCGTGGCGGGTGTGTGGGGTTATTTCCGGTATCTGGAAATAAAAGAAGACTCCCACCAACCTCAACCCCCGGTGGGTGGGCTTTCCCCCGTGAGCGGGTTCACGGGCCAGAAACATTTGAGAAAAGCTAAAAAACCGCGTTTCTGGAACCGAAAACTTTTTTAAACCAATGAACCGAGGGGTTCGAACCGCCGGGCCTCTCAATTTTTTCGCTTTTCTTTTGTTGACCCTCTCGATGTTGGGAGGGGGCGGTTGCGTGGTTTCCCTTTATCAATACCCGGCCGTCGTTCAAAAGCTGGATGGCCAGGGCGACTATCCCGCGCTCAAAGCCCAGGAAGTCTATTTTTTCCGATCCAAAGAAGCCTTTCCCCCCGATCTTCAAGCGGTCCCCGTCTGTACCCTTATGACCCCCCAGGATTCCCAATGGTCCGCCGAAAAGCTTTGCTCGCAATTTCAGGAGAAGGCCGCTGAGAACGGGGCCAACGCGGTGGTCTTTGAATCGGTGGGGATCAACAAGATGGATTACGGCTTCCTCTACTACACCAGCCATGCCACCGCCTACCGGCTTTTCAAGCAAAGCCCGACGGAAGACGTGGATTTAAGAACTTCCCAATACGGAACCCAAACCCCCGACCTGCGGGCCGTTGCCCACTAAGGGCGACGTTGGGTTTCGCTTGCCCGCTTGATGATGCGAATCGACCAACCTTCTTAAAAACTGTAGCTGGCGTCGAGGCTCAAGATTAAGCCCCCAAAATCAATATTCAAAGCCCGTGAATAATTCTGGGTCTGGCTGTTGACCCCGAAGTTGGTGTATTGAGCGGTGTCGCTGGGCATGAAGAAAAGGTATTGCTGATGGGTGGCGGGGTTGGTGTACATCTGCACTGACCCTGCCGCGCCGTTCATGGCGGGCACGCCCGAATCCGAATAGGTGCCGTTGAAGCCTGCGGCGGCGGCATATTGCCAGCCCGCGCTCATGGAAACCTGGGCATGGGGAGCGGGCATAAACACCGCCCCCAGTTTCAGGGCGGCGTTGGCGCCGACCGCCGATACGTTATATCCGACCTGGTTGGAGGAGGGGGTGTCGGTGGTGTCCTGATAGGTTTTGAATAATTGGACATTGATGGGCTGAATCCCTAAGGATGGTTCCACAAAAAATCGAATCCCTCTTACCGCGGGTTCGCCGATGTAGGCCCGGCCCTTCAAATCGAGACTGAAGGTGTTGAGGGACCACTGGCTGCGGACAAAATAGCTTGGGGCGTTTCCGGCGGTGATTTCGTAGGAAGCGCCGGCGGCGGCAGGCCAAGCGGTGAATGAAAACCCTGCCTCCATCTGGGACCCGATGGGCAAAAACGGATTGATTTCAAAACCAATATCCGTCGTGCTGAGGGAGGTTTGTGTTTGATAACCATCGCCGGGGTTGGCCGCCTCCCAGCCTTGAACTTCCTGCTGAACAAAACCAATCTCGGTATTTAAATCCGCCAGGTTGTAGAGAGACAGGCTGGTGGAAAAGCGGACCCCGAAACCCGTATCCTTCGCGGGGCCCAAGGGTTGTAACGGTTCGGGTGTGGGGGTGGCGGGAGTTTGGGCTAAATGGGATTCCACCCATTCCTGATCTTCGATCGGCAGGTTGTTTTTCAACTTATCCGCGTAGGCCTTGAGCGCGGGATAGGGATGCAGGTGGTCCGATAGGTCATAGTTTAAAACCTGGTCTTTCACATCCCCGGTCTTGCCCTGGCAGGTGCCAAGGTAATAGTAGGCCAAATAGTTCGACGGGTCGGATTGGATGACCAGATTGAACAGAGGCAGGGCGGAGTTGTAATCCTGGGAGTTGAAAAAGGTCACCGCTCGATAATAAAGATCCTGAGGGGAAGGTTCGGCTGGCTGGGCGAATGCGGCGGGGCCTCGCAAGAGGGACAGCGCGAAAAGGAAAAGAAAATTGACCCAATGAAAACGCATGGGGTGCCCCCTCATGTAATGGTTATTACCTTAAGTTCATTCCGGTTGTCAGGCAATTTTTTCTCGCCCGGTTCTTTCTGGTCTATCCTGCGGAATCAAAAAAAGTATGGGTATCAAGAGATCGTCGGCTGAATATTTTTAGAACCGAATGAACTTCAAGGTCACAAAAGCCGAGCGAGCGATATAATTTGAGGAAGTTGTGGGTACGGGTAATGGGGTCTGGCGCGACAAGTGGAAGTGATCCGGACAAATTGGTTTCAGAGTTTAGGGCATTCAATATCTCTTGGGAGGCTATTTATGAAACGTTGGCTCTTTTTGATACTTTGCCTTTTCGCGGTTTCCGGAGCTTATGCCCAGATGACCGCCTATCAGGATCTGCTGGAAGGCAATAAGGATTACGCGGCGAAGGATTATCAGAACGCTCTGGTGAACTATCAGGCGGCCGCAGCCGCGAACGCCAATTACGGCGTAGCGTTCCAAGGTGTTGGAAACTGCCAATTGATTTTGGGGAACAAAGCCGCCGCCTTGGCCGCCTATCAAACAAGCCTCTCCTTGAAACCGGATAACGCCGTAGTGGCCGCTGAAGTGCAAAAACTGCAAGCTGAATTGGGCACCGCGCCAACCGCCCCGCCTCCGCCCGCGCAACCGTCAACCCAACCAGCCATTCCGCCGGATGCCGCCGTCACGACCCCCGCGGCCGGTGTCACCGCGCAGGCTGCGGCGCCTGCGGACACGTCAGCGGCCCCACCCGCTCTTCCCACCCCTGCCACCACGTCTGTTGTCGCCGTATCGACGGATAACAGCCCTTTGCCTAAAGAGGGAAGCATCGCCTGGAACCTGGGCCTAGCCGGTTGGCTGGGGGGCTCTCAGGACCTCCAGGACTTTTATGGACCCGCCCTGACGAGTTCCCAAACAACCTATGGGTATGAACTGGACCTGGGAGCCGACTACACCCTGGCCCGGTCGTTCCAGTTGGGTCTGCAGGCGCAGGGCATGGCCAAGAGCCCCGAAACCGTCACGGATGATATAGGTGACAGTTATGTTTGGACTTCCTACGCAGTCGGGGGTGCCGTGGTCGCCAAGTACCTGATCCCGATCCAGGATAAATGGAACCTCATCTTCCATGTTGAAGGGGGTTATTACACACTCGTGGGTTCCACCTATGCGATCAGCGGCTTCAATGAGGGGAACTTAGATATCGATGCCTCGAATTTTGGCGGCATGTTCGCGGTGGAGGGAGAGTTCCTCCAGGGCGCGAACAAGAGTTGGGCGCTGGATATCGGGATCGGTTACCGTTATCTGCAGATGACGCCGCTCACCTACACCGGAACCTTCAATGGCGCATCCGTTAACGGGACCTTCAAAAACAACGACAGTTCCACGGCTTATATCGATTTTTCCGGATTGCGTTTGAACGGCACTTTGCGTTTTTATTGATCGTTTGAAAAAAAGGACCGCCTTTTGCGGCATCGCTTCAGGCGGTCCTTTCCCTCCCTCTCATTTCCGAAGAACCCCTTGAACAATCGTAGGGTCCTTTTGAGATTTAATACTTGTCCACAACCGGGAATGACCCGTTTTGGGGGATGCCCGGGATTCCTTGACGAATCGCGAGGCGGGTTATAACATTGTATATATAAAGTTATAACGGAGAAAAAACATGATCAAGAAACTCACCAAACACGGCAACAGCTACGCGCTGGTCATCGAACGGCCCATCATGGATCTGCTTCAGATCACCGAAAAATCCGCCCTTTACGTCACCACGGACGGCAAGAACCTGATCATCTCGCCCGCCGGGGACAAGAATAAACAAACGAGGTTTGAATCGGCTGTGGCGAAGTCCTTCAAGAAATTTCCGAAAATGTACAAGACCTTGGCGGGTTAGGGCCGATGAAGACGCCTGTATTTTTGACCCTCGACCAGGTTTTATATATCCATAAAGAACAGATCCGCCAATTGGGAGGGAGCGAAGGCTTGCGCGACATGGGCCTTTTGCAATCGGCCCTGGCGATGCCCCCGGCTGAGTTTGGGGGCCAATTTCTTCATGCGGATCGATATCTCATGGCGGCGGCTTATCTTTTCCACATCGCCTTGAATCATCCTTTCGTGGATGGTAACAAACGAGTCGGGGCGATGGCGGCGGATGTGTTTTTGGAATTAAACGGGATTACTCTTCCGCCTTCCAGCGAGGCGGAGTTTGAAAAGATCACCCTCGATGTCGCGCAGGGCAAGGTGGACAAACCGCAGATTGCGGCATTCTTTAAGAAACACTCTAAAAAATCCCGCCGGGCATAAAAAAGGGGCTAGGGCATCGCTCCCAAAAGAGTAAAGCCCGAACCCCGTTGTTTTCGGTTAAGCCTCTTTTTCGTCGCGGTTCAACAGCACATTTAAGAATTTGGGAATCCAGGGCAGATCCACCTTCGCCAATCCGCCAATCCGATACATGGTGACCAATTGCCTTTTTCCCTTGAGGGCCACTTTTCCCACGGGGAAGCAATCCCTTTGGTTTTCGAGAAGATCGTAAGTGGCTTGGGTGATCAGGATTTCCCCGCGGTTTGCCTTGGTTTGGACCCGGGAGGCCGTATTGACCACGTCCCCGATGACCGTGAGCTCCTTGCGGTGGAGGGAGCCGATTTCGCCCCGGATCAACCGGCCGGTGTTGATCCCCATTCGAACCTCAATGGGCATTTTGCCCTTCTCTTCCCGATGGTCATTTAGTTCAAAAAGGCCCAACCGGATTTGCAGGGCCGCCTGAACCGCTTTGTTGGGGTCCTTGAAAACGGCAACGAGGGAATCGCCGATAAACTTATCGATGTCGCCCTTACATTCCCGAACCGCTTCTCCCGCCAGACTCAGGAGGTCGTTGAGGGTCCGGATGACCTGGGTGGGTGTGGTTTTTTCCGCGTAGGTGGTGAATCCGACCATGTCCATGAAGAGGATGGTACGGTCAATGACTTCCGGTTCGGTCTTCTTGTTGGAGACGGCCTTGATCAGGGCCTCGCGGTAGGTGGCGTTGGAAACATACTGCTTGAGGGAGCTGTTCACTATCTTTTGGGTCAATATCGTGTCTTCGTCCTTGCTGATGTCGTGGAAGAAGACGATGCCGGAGGGAATCTCTCCATGGCGGTCCTTTATGGGAAGGAAGTGGATGAGGGCCGACAAGGGATGGCCGGGCTTGGTTTTCAGCTGGATTTTTTGCTGATGTTTCACCCCCTGCTTCAGGCATTTATGCATCAGGTCGCTTTTTCCGTGGAGGGCCTTGCCTTTCGTGTCGGTGAATTGGAGAAGTTCGCTAATGGAGGACCGACCAATGATCTCCGGGGGCTTATAACCGGTCAGCATTTCAGCGCCCTGATTCCAAAAAATCGCCTTTCCGGAGAGGTCGCAAATATAAATGCCGTAATAGGGTATTTCTTGGAGAATTTCCTCAAGGGGAATCACCCATTCGAGGGAATCAAGACTCAACGGAGTTTGTTTGGGGGTTTCGATTTCGCGGTTCATGCGGTACCTGGGATCATTTTAGGAAATGTCTTTTTATAGTTAATGGTAAAGATTCTGTTTAACCCGATATTTACAAGTTTTCTGAAGGATCTGGATGGACCCCTTAAAAAGAGGCTCATTATTAAGGCGGGGGTATTTGGAAAGCAAGCCCGCCTGGCCTGAGGACGGAGGGGTTTTTTTACGTTACAGTTTTCACGCATCATGCGATCGGGTCTTTTAAATAAAGCCCGGCTTCAACGTAATTCAATTTAAAATGGCCCTTGTTGGCCTGATCACTATAAGGATGTTTGGCTGAAATGAGGGGTTGGAAAAAATCTGCGTTAGGGATGAAACACCATGAGTTCTTTTGGGGTTATTTTTGTAGGGTTTATCATCGTCTTTCCCCATGTGTTTTATTCGTGCCGTGATTTGTTCTGGCCCAAAGGAAAAAAGATCGAAAAGAATCGAGGGAATCTTCTTTGGAACCTTGGGGTGGGTACCCTGGAGCTTCTATTGTTGGCGGTCCTTACGTTCGAGAGTTTTACGAATGAATTTTCGCTCCTTTGGATTTTCTGTATTTCATCATTCCTCGCGGTGCTTCTTATATGGTCCGTGACCTTTATGCGCGGAGCAGGAAAAAATCTGGCTTGAAAGGGTTTTTAACCCGCGGTTTGTTGACTGCTTTTTTTCTCGATAGGAGCCGCTATGGGTCTCAAATGTTTTTTTACTCTTATCGGTTGTTTTTTCCTTGGATGGGTTCCCACCCTCCATGCCGGGGTCGTCTCCCTGACGGACGCAGAAGTCTTGCGTCTTCGGGCCCTGGTGCCGGCCTCCCCGGATGCCGGCCGTTGCGCAAAGTCCATCCTCCATCAGGCCCAAGAGGCTCTCGGCTTGACTCCCCATCCCATTGACGAAATCCAGACGGCGGGGAAGCTGAGGGGAAGCGCCGAAAAAACCCAAACCCAGGAAGCTTTAAAAGACATGCCCCGGCTACAGTCCCTGGGGCTGGCCTATGCCTTAACGGGTGACGCGGCATATCTCAATAAGGCGGCGGCTTACCTGACGGCCTGGGCCAAGACCTGTCAGCCCCCGGAAGACCCCATTGACGCCACCCAGTTGGAACCGCTCCTGGAAACCTACGATCTCATTCGCCCCAAGACATCCCGGGCGGATCAGCAAGTTTTGGATTCCTGGGTAAGGTCGGTGGCCCAAACGCTCCTGGACGCCGATAACCCCAAAAAAGGAAGCCATTGGAACAACCACCAGACCCATCGATTGAAGACCATCGCCTTGGTGGCCTTCACCTTGAACGAACCGGATCTGGAAAATAAAGTTTTGGAATCTCTGAAAACCCTGATGGGGAGAAACTTAAACCCTGATGGGACGACCCTGGACTTCCTGCAACGGGATGCGCTGCATTACCATTTTTACGATCTGGAGCCCTTTATCCGAACCGCCATCCTTTATCTCCGAGCTCAGAATTTAGACCTCTACAACTACAAGACGGGAAATGGCGCCTCGGTGAGCCAATGCGTGGCTTGGGGTTTGCCATACGCCCGGGGAGAGAAAACGCACGCCGAGTTTGTCAATTCCAGCGTGGTCTTTGACTCTCAGCGCGGAGCCAATGGAGAGGCATCCTTTATTTCCGGAAGCGCCTTCAAACCCAAGGGGGCATTGCGATGCATGGAGTTGGCCCAGTATTTTCAGCCGGAGCTGAAGGCGCTCGTGGGGACCCTGGCGGACAAGCCGGACGCGGTCTATCCCACCCTGCAGATCCTCTTGAATGAAGCCATGCGAAACGGCCCGGCTTCGGAGGCTGTGAAAGACCCGACGGCTGAGGAGTACCGCTCCGCCCTCAACGATTACCAGCAGGGCCAATATGCCCCGGCGGTAACGGCTTTCCAGAAGGTCGTTCAGGAAAACCCAGCCTCCTGGCAGGCCTTTCAGGGCCTGGGAAGCGCTCTGCTCAAAGTAGGGAATCGGGATGGGGCACGCCAGGCTTATGAAAAATGTCTTAAATTGAACCCGAACAACCCCCCGGTCAAGGCGGCCCTGGATGGCTTAATGCCCGCGACCACCCCGCCTTGATCCGATTTGAATGGGTCCCATAAAGCCTCTTTCGTGATGAACGTCTATGAGTGGGTCGGTGCGGATTGAGGGTAATTTTTTTATACTCTTTGATTCGAACTCAGAAAGGAAATTTCATCGTGGGAAAAACCAGTGGCTTTCTCTTGCTGGCGGTATTGATACCGCTGATCGGTGGATGCGCGGGTGCCGCGCGTTACCAAAAGGTCGGCCTCCTTTCGGCGGGGTACGACAATATTCCCCGCGAAGACGGCGTTTGGGAAATTGTTTGCAGTGGCGGTCAACCCGGATTCGCCGAGGAATGCGCGGGCTATCGGTGCGCGGAATTTACTTTTGAGCAGGGATGCCGCTATTACGTCCTTTTGGCGACGGAGGACGGCGGCCAGCCCGACCTGGACGCCGAATCGCACGCGGAAGGACACCGCGTTTTGGATCAACGCCGGGTCAGCTACAAGATTCAGCTTTTTAAAACGATGCCGGACACCCAGAACGTTTATGACGCCTACGATATTCTTAACACCACACCCGTGCCCATGACGGATCAGCCTTACACGGTCGATCAGAGGCTCAAGGATATTCAAAACCGAAAGAGCCAATAAATTTTCGGAAGATAAAAGGGACAATGAATCCTTTTTTTCGGTCCTCTTCGGTGCTTCAGGTCTCACCCCTCAGGATCCCGATTGAATTCGTTGACATGTTCCTATCAACCATTAATTTTCAAGCCTGACACCCTTCGCCGAATCTTTTCGGATCGCCATGCGTCTGAACTTTCGAGAGGGAATTAGGCACGAAAATCGGCCTGCGGGGCCGAAGAAATCTTTTTCCGCTCTCCTTTTCAAGACGGGTGGTTCCCATGCTGAGACTCTTGGGGTGGTTGAAAAAAATTTCATTGATCGGTCTGGTGGCGGCCGTCCTGACCCCTTTTGTCTTTCGCCCTTTTCTTAGCCTGGGCGTCTGCCAGCGCCAGATCGTTCTCGAGAAGGCATCCATCCAATCTTGTCCCACCCGCCACCCTGTCGGCGGTTTAATGAACCAATTGAATTCTCAGACCCGTGAAATTGATTCAAAAATTCAGAAACCTTCGGAATCCCTTTCGAAATCCGGCCAGGAAACCCAACCTTTGTGGATGCCGGCTGGGTTGGAAGCGGGGTTGGTTTTCCCGGCTACGAAATGGAATCCAATCCCTTGCCTCCTGTTCTTGAGAATTTAAGCCTTTTGAGCCGTTTCCGCCTTTTCCTTTAACCTTTCCCGGATAGACATTTCACCCAATCACTTTTTCACACGGAGGTTTTCAAATGATATTCACTTACACCCATCCTCAGGCGACTGACTTAAATCCCCGCACCTTGATGGAAATCACCCTGGCGGCCCATCAATTCAAATCCAAGCTTACCCTTCGAAAGGGAAAAATCGAGGTGGACCCAAAAAGTTTAGTCGAGATGGTCGGTCTGCTTCACGCTAAGGGAAACCGGTTGGAAATAACCGCGGAGGGCGAGGACGCGGACAAGGCGGTGGAAGCCCTGCTGGAATTGGCGGTTGGAAGCCCTGTTTAGTCGTTAGATAGAAATAATGTTAGGTCATCCTGATCCGGTTTAAGAATGGACGATGTTGACCTGATCATTTTCCCCGGGGTTTATTCGGGCGTCGTGGGAACGGCCACCGGCGTTCCGATCGTGCCCGGGAGGGCGGGGGAGGCTGTTGGGGCATCCGGGTCCGAATAGGGATTATGGATCTTAATGGATTCGAAAAATTTATTCGCGTAGTCCCGGCGAAAATTCGCCTCCGTGGCGAAATAACTCATGATGAAAACTCCCTGGCCGGCAAGGATGTAGAGCGTATCGGATCGTCCGGGCACGCCATCCGGGTTCAGGGGTTTATCGATCAAGAGGGCCGGACGTCCCTTGAATTTAAAGGGTGTTTTCGTCACCGATAAATTGTAGTAATCCGTGGGGTCGTCGTCCAAAACGATGGCGGCGAGTAACGCCTGGCCCGACCTATCCGTTGGCTTGAGGGCATCGGCGGAGGGTTCGTGATAGTAGATCTTGTAACGGATGTCGTTGCCGGTCCCCTGGGCGTTGGGCTTGGCCCAGATATAGACTCCCCCCACGTTATCGGGCGTGCCGGGCATTTGTGCGGTGAAAGCGGAATCCTCGGAAGTGAAAGTCTGCCAATCATCGGCGATCACCCCTAAAGGCGCCGCCCACAAAACGATGACCATCCAACGGGCGAGTTTTTTAGTTCTCACGGGGACTCCCATGGGGAAAGGTTTGAACCGGGCGAACAGGCAAACGATCAGGCTTTGACGTCAACCTGACTGCCAAGGTAGGCCGGGTTGGGGACCGAATCCTTGGTCATCGCAAGGAGCTTGGCACTCTCTTCTTCGAAAGCCGCCAAGGCACTGGCTCCGATGGTCGCATAAGGATTGGGTGTGGATTGTGGGGGAAGACTGGTAATAGGTTCCATGTAAAACCTAACGGCCTGGGAGCGGGAATCTTGAGGCAAAAAGTGGGATTACCATTGGTTATTAGGGGTAAAACCATTGGAAAATTAAGCGATTAAGGGAATTCTGAGAATCCAACACAAAGACACCAAGACACAAAGAGTGAATTAATATTTGGAACAAAGCCA
The DNA here is from genome assembly GCA_964525605.1 of uncultured bacterium. Taxonomy (GTDB): domain Bacteria; phylum Oederibacteriota; class Muellerivitia; order Muellerivitales; family Muellerivitaceae; genus CAVTWJ01. Next base: position 55,839 of record CAZGKT010000012.1, on the reverse strand, counting down.
AAGGCATTTTTTTTAAGAGATGCCATAAAGTCTGCTAATCCTGGGCAGGTGAGGCTTTCATGGCCCTTATCCGATATAATCTTTCAAGCAAGCTTTGACGATAAACCCCAATGAATTCCAGTGCTTTGCCATTGGCCACGCAAAGGCGACGACGCATTGATTTTCCTTTTTATTGAAATCGACCATCCGGCTGTTTTCCAGGGCCGGGGCACGCCCGAAGCGGACCATGTTTTGGGCGGGCAGTTTTTCTTTTTGGAAGAATTGCTCCAAGCTCACGGCGCCCATTGGATGCAGCGCACTCTCGCCGGGGTTTTATCCATTTTAGAGCCCGGGGAGGCCGCTCAAGCCGCCCTGGACATTCAAAAACAATTTCCCGCCCGGTCCTGGGACGCCTTCGGCCAGGGGAAGGTCCGCGTCGTTCTGCATTCGGGAGAGGCCGACCAGTACGCCCAGACCTATGTGGGCCCGGACTTTAACCACGCCCTCAAACTACTGGAAACGGCCTGGGGGGGCCAGATCCTCCTGACGGTTCCCGCGGTACATTTTATCCCTCTGCCTCCCGACGCCCGGCTCCAGGATCTGGGAACCCATTTCCTTAAAGACCTGAGCGAACCCGAAAATGTCTTTTCCCTCCAGCATCCGGATTTACCCCATGGGGAATTTCCGCCCCTTCGATCGTTGAAGAACTATACCCAGAATTTTTTTCCTCAGATCTCTCCCTTTTTTGGAAGGCGGGAGGAAATCGGCGAATTGACTGAAATGCTCGCCCGTTCCCCCGTCCGGCAGGTGACCCTGGCGGGGCCGGGCGGTTTCGGGAAGACCCGGCTGGCTTTTCAGACCGCGGCGGAGTTGGTGGAACGGTTCAAGGATGGGGTCTATTGGGTGGCCCTGGCGCCGCTTCTATCGGACCAGTTGATCGTCAGTACCATCGCCACCGCCATGAAATTTTTCTTTTTCGGCCCGGAAGATCCGAAAACCCAGCTGTTGAACCATTTGAAGCCGAAAGAATGCTTGATCGTTTTGGACAACTTCGAGCACCTCGTCGAGGGGGCGGATCTGATCCAAGACCTCCTGAGGGCCGCGCCCGGCGTGAAAATTATCGTGACGTCCCGCGAAAAATTGGGTATCGGAATCGAAAAAATATTCGAGGTCCGGGGTCTCCGCTACCCCGAGGAGGGACAGGAGGGCCCCCTGGAAGCCTTTGCCGCCGTCCAATTGTTCCTCAAAAGCGCCCGGCGGGTGCGTCCGGATTTTGCTTTGGAGGCGGAGGAGGGACCGTCCCTGATTCGCGTCTGCCGGCTTTTGGAGGGAATGCCCCTGGGGCTGGAACTTTCGGCGACGTGGGTTTCTTCGCTGGGCCTCGCCCCGATCGCGGATAAAATCGAGAGTAGCCGAGATTTCTTGGCGACCGCCATGCCCCACCTACCGCCCCGGCACCGCAGTTTGAGGGCGGTGTTCGAGTATTCCTGGATCCTCCTTTCCGAAACCCAGAAAAAATCCCTGATGGCCATTTCAACCTTCCGGGGTGGGTTTACCCGCTTGGCCGCTCGCGCCGTGGCCGGGGCCACCGAGCCCATCCTGAACGCGCTCGAAGGGAAGTCCTTGGTTCGTCTTCGGCCCGACGGCCGCTACGAGATCCACGAGCTCCTGAAGCATTTCGCCAAGGAAAAACTATTCGACGATCCGGCCCGGAAGACCCAGGCCATGGCCGACCATAGTGCCTATTTCGGAAACCTGCTGAAGAAAAGGGAGCGGGACTTGTATGGGCCCAACCAGCGGATCGTTTTCGAGGGGCTTCTCCAGGAAATGGAAAACATCCGGGAAGGGTGGGTCCGGGCGGTCGATGGGGGGCAGGAAAAAGTCATGGGGGATTACCTGGACAGCCTGTTCACCCTCTACGAGACGAAAGGGTGGCTCCAGGAAGGCCAGGAGGCCTTTCAGCGGGCTGCGGACATTCTCCAGGAAAGATACCAGGACCCCGGCGACATGACCGATTCCAAGGCGGTTCTTTTGGGCAAGCTGCTTTCCCGCCGGGGTGATTTTGAAATCGATTTGGGCCGTGTCCAGGTGGCCCGAAAACTGTTTGAGAAAAGCCTGGAACTGTTCCAGGGCGCCTCCGCGCTGAAACAATCGGGTTTCGCCCTGGCCGGTTTGGGCCTGGTGGCTGAGACCCAGGGTGAGTTTAAAAAGGCCAAGGATTATTACGAAAAAAGCTTCAAGGTTTATTACCGTAACGGCCAGCGGTCCGGCATCACCCTCACCCTCAACCACCTGGGCCACATCACCCTCTTGATGGGAAATCTGCGGAAGGGCCTTACCTTTATCCGCAAAAGCCTCGTCTATTCCGAAAAGGACAGGGACGAGCGGGAGATGGCCTACTCCTATATCCTGACCGGAGAGGCGCTGTTCGACCTGGGTCAATTCGCGGAGGCCCGGGCTTATCACATGAAGAGCTTAGAGGCCTATTCCCGGAGCGGCGACCGCCGGGGAACCGCCTGGGCCATGAGAAACCTGGGACGGGTGGCCGTTTTGGTAGGGGATTACGCCGGCGCCCGCCAAATGTACCTGGAGAGTAAATCCATTTCGCAGGACCTGGGGGACCGCCGGGCGGTCGCGGCAACGAGCGATCACTTGGGATACGTCAGCTGGTCCCTGGGGGAGTACGAGGAGGCCGATCAGTTTTTTCAGGATGGATTGAAAATTTACCAGGATATCGGCGACTCCCGGGGGATCGCCTGGTCCATGGACCTTTTAGGCAATTTGAGGTTCGCCCAGGGAAAAGATCAGGAAGCGGCGGGCCTTTTCCAGCAGTCCCATGACTTGTTGACGAAGGAGGGATCGAATCCCACCAGCGAGGCTTGGCATTTTTACCACCTGGGTGCCCTATCGGGTTTCGCAAAGCGATGGAAGGAAGCCGAAAATTTTTTCCTGAAAAGCCTGGGTTTCTTCGAGGAAACGGGGGATGTGCTGGGGATGTCGGCCACTTGCATCCATTTGGGGGATATCGCGTGCCGGTTGGAAGCCTACCCGGAAACTAAAAAATATTTCAAAAGGGCGGCACGGATGGCGACGGAAGCCAAGCTCAAGCCCCAATTGATCGACCTGGCGGTAGGGATCTCCCGACTCTTGAAGGCCGAGGGGGAGGAAGGCCAAGCCTTGAGTTTCATCACGCTCGCCCTGACCCAACCCATCTGTCACCGGCAAACAAAGGATCAAGCGGATACTTTTGCGCGGGATTTACGGAGCCGATTCCCGAGCGAGCAATTGGAAGGGGCTCAACAATGGGCCCGGACCGTCCGCATCGAGGATGTGGTCACCGCCTGGGAGAAATCCGACCGCCCGCCTCACCAGGGCAAGAAACCCAAGGTCCATACCCATAAGGTCCGAAAGCCAAAGGGCCATAAGCGCAAATAGTTCTTTTTTTTGATCAGCAAATTAAAAGGGGGTGACGCTCTTTTGACTTTTGATTCAGTTTTCCGAGGCGGGGGGCAACAGAACAGTAACCAATTTTTCGATGGTGATCTGAACCATGTCTCCCAGTTTATCCGTGGAAATTAAAAATTCCCTTCGGACCATTCGGTTTCCGTCCTTCCCGGGGATGAGGGCGGGGACGTATTTTTGGGATTCCTTCGTCCTCAGGGTGTCGATCGCGGTACGGCGGATGGCGCAGTCCAGGCAAGCCGGGGTGGCCCCGCATCGTTCGGGCAGGGAAGCGTTATGGCATTCCAAAAATTCCCCGGCGAGCAGGCCGGTGGGTTTGGGTTCATTGCCGCATAAATCTCGTAAACAATTTTGATTGAAGGCGATCACGCGCAGATCCCGGTTGACTACGAGGGCCGGGGTACCCAGCGTATCGAGGTATTTTTCCACTGCCGGACCCTTGATTTGACGGGTTAAATCGGCCTCGCACTCGGCACATATTTTATAGATGCGTTTAGGGTTTTCCGTCGTGGCGAAGGGGGGCAGTACAGCCCCGCATTTGGAACAGATAATTTTTTTCGGCATAAGTTACTCCTGGCGATATCAGGTTTTAATTTCTTGCGCGGTAGATCCATCAATTATATTTTTTTTAATCGGGAAAGGGTATCAACGGGCGGGGTGGAGAAGCTGATTTTAGTCCTGTTAGCCATGGCTTGTCCGAGGCTAGTCGAAAAAGCGGACGGGCTCTATTACCTGGTCATGGAATCGCCGCAAGGTCGGCAGGTTTCGAAAATGCTAATATTGCGCTGATATATCGCGGGGTTACTTCCGAAATTTTCCGGGCCTTTGTGTGGGGTGAGGTCTGACCTTGCACTCGTTCCTCTTACGGCTCTAACCGTTAAGACTTCTTAAAAAGGGACACCCGCCTCTCGCCAAGCCTATGCCCCCGCCGGAACCTTCCCGATTCCCCAATCCGATCAAGGGGAAACTGTCAGCCGGTTTATTTATTTGGATGGTCCATTTTTTTTGGAATAAAAGACTCCTCCAAATCATTATTCATTGTGGATTAGGGTAATAGGACTCCTGCGCGATCGAGGCCGATCAAGGTATTTGTGGTGAAATCCTAATCCCGTATTAAAGAACATATCGGGAGTTGTTTTGGCCTTGTGTTATTTAGATTTGATTTCGATCGCGCCTAGTCTTCTAAATCATTCAGAAGAATAATTTGGGATTGTGTTAAATGAAGTCGGGTTGGTTTGCCGAGTAACCGAAATAATGCCCTTGAACGGGGTCAACCCTGACCCCATCCCACCTGAACCTATTCTTTTATAACTTCCTACAACCGTTAATTACTGGAAAGCGGATCGTTCACTCGGCCCATGAACAACACCGTATTGGAGGCGTTGTCCACGATCATGAAAATGAAGGGATGGTCCGCGGTGAAGGAATTGATCATCGGCATCGATACGACCATGCAATTGGGGCACCCCAAAGCGACCCCGGTCGCGGCGGCGGCGGTCGTGCCCGTTTCCGAAACGTCCACATAGGCTTGATGGACCACCTCGGTGATGTACAAGTTGTTCGTTCCGTCGATATTCCAGAAATCGGCCCCTATCAGCGTGGTGGGCCCGGGGATGGTAAAGGCCAGGGGCATGTCGGCAGTCAAAGCGCTGGTCAGGTCGTAATTGGTTTTGAAGCTGAACCTGGGCAGGGTCAGCATTACCTGGCCATAGGCGGTGGTTGAGTTCATCGTCGAAGCGTTAGCCGTCAGCCAGGTGTTGATGTTAGCTCCGGTCATTTGGCTTTCCAGGGCCGCCATGCTGCCGAGTGGCGGCAGGAAAACGTACATCGAAGCCTGGTAATTGCTGTAGGGGATGGACAAAACGGTGGCCGCCCCGTTGAAGGTGCCAAGGTTGGCGTTGAAGGTCATGTGCATCATGCTGACCGGTTCGGAAGTGGTAGTCGTGAGATTGAAGGTCTGGGGAGCCGTATTCGACACGGGGAACTGGAATTGCCAGTCGCCCTTAAAATAAATGGCGTTGGTCAGAACCAGTTTGGTTTTGGGGGGAAGGCCGGAAAACAGGGTCGGGATGTACCCGTCGGTTTCCTGCGAGACCGCGCCGTTGATCGTCTGCAAGGCCTGGGCGGGCTGGTTGACGAAATCCACGTTCGTGACGCCCGCGTCATAGTAGGTTTGAACCGTGTTGAGATAAGCCGGAAGGAAGGGAAAACCAACCTGAAGCCACATATTATTGGCTGTGTCGAGGGTGTAGGACTTGCCGGGGGCATTAATCTGATTGATCAGGGTTTGCATACTCGAGAGCCGGGTTGAGGTCGTGGGGTTGAGCCCCAAGAAATTTTGCATCTGAATCTGGGTGTTGCCGACCGCGCCTTCCTGAGCCATGGCCAAGCAGGTCGTGATACTGAAGGGAGAGAAGAAGATATTGCCCGAACTAGTGAGGCTTTCGCAGGAACCATAGAGGGATGCCCCTGTCTGGTTCGTCGCTTCTTCGGCCGTATAAAGTGTGGCGTTGGGGGCGATGTTGACGGGAGCAATGGATGGGTTGGTGACGGTTGCGGTGGTCAGGTGGTTACTGCATCCGCAGACCAGGGATAGGGTTAGGGCTCCTAAAGCCAGGCCCAAGAAGCTGAAAGATTTTTTCATGTCATATTCTCCAGTCATATATAGGATCGAACCCATTCACCTAACGGCGTAATTGGGAATTACTGTAATAATACCACTGGTTTCAAAAAGAGGCCGGGCTCCAGGTCATGCCTCGGTTCCCCGGACACTACGACAGGTTTACCCATGCGGTTATATAAATTCATTTTTCAAGGGGAAATCTGCCCAAGTTCAACGATAAAACTGGCTGACATCGACCTATGTTCGATTTAGTCGAACCTGTTGGTCATCGGGTATCAACCCTACTCCCTTATAAACCGAAATCCAGCCCGGCCTGGAAGGGGAGATAGGTGGTAGTCGTTCCGCCCTTCGGGTCATAGAGCAAGTCGACTTTTCCCTCCAAGGCTAGATCGAGCGCCTGAACGAGAGGGATCTTCAAACCCACCCCGGCCTCGCCTACCGCGCAGGTTTGAGTGTTGTCGGCGAGGGTGTGGTACGCGACGGTATTGCCCGAGACGATCTCACTGACATTTCCTGTATCGGAAATAAAGGCAACCCCCAACCCCGCCAATAGATAGGGCCGCAGGTTCGAACCGCTCATCGTGACTTTCGCCGAACCCAAAATCTGGAATCGGGTGTTGGTCTGGGCCAAGACCTCCTGGCCCGGGGAGGTCGAGGGGGCACTGGGCGGAACTGTGGTATAGGTGTTGTCTGAAACGACCTGGGAGTTCATGACGTAGAAGCCCAGGGAACCCCCTAGCCCTAAGTCGGGTGACACCGGATCGTAACAGGCAATGGAGCCACCCCACCCCAGACCTTTTTCACCGTTAAAACCCTCCAAGCCCCCCAGGGTGGTGTCCAATTCCACCTTCGGGCGGGGAGTGGTTTTTCCCATCGCCAGGACCACGCCCGCGAATGTGGGTGCGACCGTGGGGGAAACGTCCGGGGCTGATGAAACAGTGCTCGGGGATGTCGTGGACAAAACCGGTACCTCCACCTGTGGGGTTGGGCTAGGGACCTCCAACCCTTTTTCCGTAATGGGGGCACCCAAACCAAAGCCCTCTGCTTGAGGGGGCGGGCTAGGGGCCCAGATTCGGCCGATCTCGGGCACGGGTGTGATGGGATGGGGCATGGCGGGGAGAGCCAAGTCCGAAGAAGATGGAGTTGGTTCGGTTTGGGCGTATAAGGCGCAGGGAACGGCCGCAACGACAACCAGGATGAGCCAGGAGAGCTTTTTCATAGAGGGACAGTATAAGAGCCGGGAACGGGCCTCAAAGGGGAAAAGGCGCGGAAAAGGGGATCAGACACCACGCCCCGATCCGGTTTGGGAGCCGCATCCTTCCCAAGTTTATTTTTTGCGCAAGGCCACCAAAGTCTGGGGAGTATCCGTAACGGCTTCCAAGATGTCATACCACTGCAGAACCTCCGAATAATATTCCCGGCCCGGCATGAAGTAATCGTGGATAAAAACGACGGATTTTTCATCGATGTAGTCGAGAATTTTTTTCGCGCAATGGTCCCGTCCCCGCCCGTCGATTAAAACCACATCGAACCGTTTCACCCCCAAGTGATCGACCCGCTCAATAAAATCCCGATAGTCTTCATATCTGGTGGGAATCGTCCTGGGCCGGACAGGCATCTTGACCGGGTGATAGATAATCTTGGGTTCTTTCCGTCCCCGGAGGACTTTCACCCAAAACTCACTCCACAAAACCCGGCGCCTGATGATTTTTCCCCATTTTTGATCGGATTCGATACTGTAATATTTTTGGACGAATTGGGAGAAATAGAAGGTGCTTCCCCCGCTTCCCCATTCCAACATGATGTGCCCGGGTTGCAGGTACTTCCGAATGAGAGCAATTTCTTTTTCATCCATCCAGGGTTTTTGAATGGCTTTGTATTTAGTGAACAAACCACGGCTCCTTATGCCAGTCCCGGTCATGCCGGGATGAGTATAAGCTTGGTTTGTGTATATTTGAACTGGGCTATGCGCCGTGGATAGCTAGCTTGCAGTCAGGTTTTTGGGGCCGATGTTCCAAAGATAACCCCGTTTTTGATGGAGAGTCCATGGCCGTTGGATATGTTTTTCAGGGATCTTCGCTAGCGATTCGGGGTTAATTTTAGAATTTTGGCTGATTCGATCCACTTTGTAAAACATTGGTTTTACGGGCCTAAAATAACTTTCACGAAATGGGTCTTCCGATCATCCTTCAAGTCGATCGCCGCATCCTTCGTCTGAACAACAACTCCATCACATTCAATACGTTGAACCCCTTTGGAAACATGATTAGGGTTTTCGAATTGAATGTCATAAACACTACTTAGATTCTGATAAGTAACCTTAAATCCAGACCATTCCTTCGGTATGCATGGATCGAAATGTAGTTTTTTGCCTCTCTGCTGTATTCCCAAGATAAATTCGACTCCGGCCCTATACATCCACCCGGCCGAACCGGTGTACCAGGTCCAGCCGCCCCGGCCCACGTGGGGGGCTTTGCCGTAAATATCCGCCACCATCACATAGGGTTCGGTTTTGTAGGTCGCCACATGGGTTCGGGTCAGGGCGTGGTTGATAGGGTTCAACATCGAAAACAACTCGAAGGCCTGCTTGCCCATTCCCATCTTCGCGTAGGCCAAGAGACACCAGACGGCGGCGTGGGTGTATTGGCCCCCATTTTCTCTCACGCCGGGCAGATAACCCTTGATATAGCCGGGGTCTTTCGGTGTTTGGTCGAAGGGCGGGGTGAAGATCAAAACCAGGTCATCGTCCTTGAGGATGAGGCGCTCTTCCACGGATTTCATGGCCTGGAGCGCTCGGGCCGGGTCCGCGGCGCCGGATAATACCGCCCAGCTCTGGGCGATGGAATCGATCTGGCATTCGGTGTTTTCCCTGGACCCCAGGGGGGAACCGTCGTCGAAAAAGGCCCGGCGGTACCAGGTCCCGTCCCAGGCGTTCGTTTCCAGGGCCTGTTTGAGCTTGTCAGCGTGTTCGGCCCAAGTTTTCGCCCGCTTTTCATCGCCCTTCGACTGGGCGACTGGGGCCATTTCTGTCAGGATTTCATGGAGAAACCAGGCCAGCCAAACACTTTCACCCTTTCCCTCATGGCCGACTCGGTTCATGCCGTCATTCCAATCCCCACTTCCCATCAGGGGCAGGCCGTGGACACCGGTTTGAAGGCTGATATCGACCGCTCTCGCGCAATGTTCGTAAAGGTCCAGGGCAGGTTCGCGGGAAACCGTGGGTTCGAAATAGGAATCTTCCTGGTCGGGGCGAAGAAGCGGGGCTTGAAGGAAGGGAACCAGTTCTTCCAGCAGGGCCTGATCCTCCGTCACCTTCAGGTAATGGAGCACCACATAGGGAAGCCAGAGGCGGTCATCCGAAACGCGGGACCTCACCCCCCGCCCGGACAAGGGGTGCCACCAATGCTGGACATCGCCTTCGGGGAACTGCCGGCCGGCGGCCACCAGGATATGCGACCGGGCCAGGGTGGGGTCGGTCGTCACGATGGCCATCACATCCTGAAGTTGGTCCCTAAAGCCATAGGCGCCTCCGGCCTGGTAAAAGGCCGAGCGGGCCCAAAACCGGCAGGCCAGGGTTTGGGTTTGAAGCCAGCGGTTGAGCATGAGGTCCATCGCGGGGTCGGGGGTTTGCACCTGGATCTTGCCCAAAAAGTTATCCCAGAATTGGTTAACGGCCTGTAGGCTCTCCTCCACGCCCCTCTGCCTGAAGGTTTTTACCAAGCGGCGGGCCTGGTCCTGGCTTTCGGCCTGCCCTAAAAGAAACACCAGTTCCTTTTTCTCGCCCGGAGCCAGGGTGAGGGGGGCCTGCAAAACCCCGCAGGGATCAAACCCGGCTCCGGTGGTGCCGCTTAAGGGTTCCTTCCGCAAAAGCCCGGCGGGGCGTTCCAGTGTTCCGTTTCTTCCGATAAATTCGGACCGGTCAGAGGTGAAGGCGGTCTGGGTGCCCTTGAGGTCGAAAAATGAAACCCGGCTTCCGTAAACTGGGTTGAGCGGGTTCATGGCGAAAAGCGCGCCGGTTTCGGCGTCCATTTCGGTCACGAGAGAATGCGAGGTTTGGGTGCGGTTAAAACCGAGCACCCATTCCACGTAACCGGTGATGGAAAGCTCCCTCGAGCGGTGGGATCGGTTTTGCAGGACTAACCGGGAAATCTTGACCGGTTCTTTGGCGTCCACGAACTGGGTGAGGGTGCTTCGGATACCGTTGGATTCGTTGCCAAAAACGCTGTAACCCGCTCCGTGCCGGGCGGTATAGGTGGCATCTTCCAGCCTGATGGGGGAGGCGGTGGGGGACCAGAGATCCTCCGAGTCTTGGATATAAAAGGCCTCGCCGGGAGGGTCTATCACGGGGTCGTTGGACCAGGGGGAAATCTGGTTTTCCCGGCTGTTCAAGGCCCAGGTGTAGCCCGCGCCCGATTCGGAAACCTGAAACCCGAATTCGCCATTGGAGATCACGTTGATCCAGGGGGCGGGGGTGCGTTGGCCCTTTTCCAGCACGATGGCGTATTCCCGCCCATCGGGGGTGAAGCCGCCGATGCCGTTGAAGAAGTCCAGGGGAAAAAGCGAAACCGGGGGCTCGACCCTTTCCGCGAGGCGGAATTTTTCCGTCTCTTCCATTTTCTTCGCGGGAACGTACTTGAAACTGTCGAATTTTCGTACCCGCATCACCTGCTCGGCGAGGGTGCCCTGGCGGCTGTTGAGGATGGCCCGGGCTACGGCCAGCAAAAGGTTCTTTTCCCGCACGTCCAGCAGGTCGTCGCGCAAGACGAAAATGCGCCCGGGAGGCAGGTCGGGGTTGCCGAGGGATGTCGCTTCACTGCCCCGCACCATGCCTTCCAGGGCTGTCTGTAAATCTTGCACGTAAGAAGGCCCCTTCTCGTTCAGCAGCACGATATCCATCGATAGCCGTTTCATGCGCCAGTATTCGTGGGCGCGCAAAAGCTGGCGGATCAGGGCCTGGTCTTCCAGGTCGTCCACCCGGACCAAAAGAATGGGCAGGTCGCCCGAGATGCCGCGGGACCAGAGGCCCGTCACGTTCATGCGGTTCTTTTTCAAGATCTCGCTCGTGGGGCGCATGAGGGGGTCGGAAAAAAGGATTCGGTTTGCGAGTTTCTGGAAAAGCTGGGCTTCTTCCAGTTCGATCCCCAAGTGATGAAGCTTGGCGGTGGATTGGGTCCAGACGAGGGCGGAGGAACGCTCGAAGGCGGAGGAATTATGGTATTTTTCGGCCATTGAAAGCATTTCGGTTTCGGAGCCCGTCACCAGGGTGGTGAAACAAACCTGGGCGGAGGTGCCGGGAGCTAAGCGCACCTTGACCCTTAAAGACAGGATGGGGTCCAGCACCGCGCCGGTGGAAAGGGAAAGGGGCAGGCCGTCCAAGACCGAGGAGGCGGTGCGGGGTGTGCGGCCCCGGCCGATGAATTTCGCCCGGTCGGTTTCGTACTCGATTTCCCCGAAGGTTTCGCTTCCCACGGAAAGCACCTGGGCCATGAAGACCGGTTCCTCGCCGGAAGAGCGGGGGCGCCGCCTGGCCGTGAGGGCGGCGAGACCCGGGATGAAACGGGTCTCAATGAAGAGGTTGGAAAAGGCCGGATGGGCCAAATCGGCGGCGGGGTCGGTCAGCACCACTTCCGAATAAGAAGTGACCTCGATTTCCCTTTCGACGCCCCCGGGGTTGGTGAGGGTGAGGCGGCGGAGCTCGGCGTCGTCTTCCGCCGAAACGAGAATTTCCAGGTCGGTGGAGATCCCATGGTCCACGCGCGAGATCTTGGCCCGGTCTTCCGAAAACAGCACGTGGTACTGCAGGGGTTCGGTCAAGACCGGCTGGTAGGCCGCCGACCAGACCCCACCCGACTTGAGATCCCTCAGGTAAAGGAAACTGCCGTAGGGGTCGCGGGTGACGTCTTCCCGCCAGCGGGTGACGGCGCGGTTTTTCCAGCGGCTATAGCCCGATCCGGCGGCCGTGATCATGACGGCGTAACGGCCGTTGGAGAGCAGGTGGGAACTAGGGACGGCGTGGTGGAGCGAGCGGATATCGCGAAGGATGGAGGGGATCGGCACCTGGATGACCTGGATTTCCACCTCTTCCTTCTGGTCGCGCGCCGCCCCCAGATTCCTGGGGGTCTTTTCTTGCAACAAAAGCTCGCCCGCCTGGACCAAGGGGTCCATGTGGAAGCGGCGGCGCATGAGGCCGGAATTAACCACGTTGGAAAAGGCAATGAGCGACATGCCCTGGTGGTGGGCCATATAGGACTTCACTAGGGCGAATTTCTCGTTTTCCCGAAGCCTCGTCGGGGTGTAATCCAGCGATTCGTAAAACCCGTACAAGCCCCGGGCGCCCAGTTGTTCCAATTTCTGGAAATTAAAAAGGGCCTTTCGGGGTTCCAACATGGCGGCGAGAGCCGTGGCATAGGGCGCGATGACGAGGTCCTTAGCCAAACCCCGCTTCAACCCCAGGCCGGGCACACCGAAGGTGGAATACTGGTAATTCAGGTCCAGGTCCCGGGCGTTATATCCCGCTTCCGATACGCCCCAGGGCGAACCCCGTAAATTCCCGTAATCCATCTGCCGTTCCACCACCCGCCGACAGGTCTGGTCCAAAAGGCTTCCGCCGGGCGTGGTCATGACGAGGGAAGGCATGAGGTACTCGAACATAGACCCGGCCCAGCTCATCAGCATCGCCTTGCCCTCATCCGCCACCAGCCCCCGGCCCAACCTGAACCAATGGGAAACGGGAACGTCTTTTTTGATGATGGCCACATAGCTGGTGAGGCGGGCTTCGGAGGCCAAAAGGTCGTAACAGCCCTCTTCCAACTGTCCATCGGTCGAATGGCCGTCAGCCGAACGGCTATCGGCAATCCGATAGCCGATGGAGAAAAGCTTCTTCTGGGGATTCAGCAAAAAGCTGAAATCCATCTCATTGAAGATCGTCCGGGAATCGGTAGCTACCTCCTCCAACCTTCGCAAAATCTCCCGGCCATTTTGGGCGGCGAGGGTTAATGCCGCGCCCACCTGGTCGAAATAAAGTTCCTCGGACTCGGAAAGGGGAGGGCTGTCGCGGACCTGGCGTTTCGCCTCAATGGAAGCGAGTGCCTGTTCGCAAAGGCCTGGTACTTCGGCGGGGGTCATGCCGGAGGAGAGAAGTTTACCGAGCGATGATTGGAATTCGCGGATCACCGGAGAATCGGCTTCTAGTGTAGGAAGGTTTGAATGATCCAGGGCCGAACGGCCCAGGGCCCAGGGGAAGAAGTGTTGGAAATCCTGGGTATGGCTTTGGACATCGTCGGCGACGCGGTCTGCCCAAGCCGTCATTTCGAATATTTCCTCCCCGCGCTGGCCGGCGGAGAAGGCATGGGCGGCATCCTTGAGGGTTTCGGCCTGGAGGGAAAGCTGGGTCCAGTAGGAGGCCCATTCGGAATGGGTGCGGGAATGTTCCTCCCGAATAAGCTGGCTGTCGAAGTTGGCGATTTCCTTTTGAAGCTGGCTCAAGGGGGTGGCGGAGGAGAAAGCGTGAAGGGGAAGGGCCTGCGCCGATTTTTTAAGGAGGGACACCGTGTCCTGGATTCCCTCAATGATGGAATCGGGAAAGAGCGGCTGGTGGGCCAGATCCCTGCAGGATTGGGAAAGGGTCAAGAGATGGCCGGCCAGGTTTCCGCTGTCCACCGATGAGATGTAACGGGGTTCCAGGGGCAGAAGGGTTTGGGTGTCGATCCAGTTATAAAAATGGCCCCGGAATCGCTGCATGTCTTTGAGGCTTTTCAGGGCCGCTTCCAGTTTTCGGGTCATTTCGGTGAGGCCGATCCAGCCGAAATCATGGGCGGTGACGACGGAGAGAAGGTAGAGGCCGAAATTGGTCGGGGAACCCCGGTGCGCCACGACGGGGAGGGGGTCTTCCTGGAAATTATCGGGCGGGAGGAAATGATCCTCCTTCACGGCGAAGTGGCTGAAGAAAGCCCAGACGCGCCGGGCATGGAGCCGCAGTTCACTGGTTTCATCGGCGGTCAAGGGTAGGCTTTCCCGCTTGGGTTCGGGGGTACTGATGGCCTGGGCGAACCAGGGCGCGCAAAGCCAGAGAAGGACGAAAGGAAGGCAGAGGGGCAGGGAGGCCGGGTTGAACAGGGCCGTTAAGGCCGCCGCGAAACACGCGATGAAGATCGAACCCTTCATCCTTCGAAGGAAATGAGAGAGGCTAAGGGCAGAGTTAGAGTTGGCCTGGGCGGCGGTGACCCATTCAAGGAGGTTGCGGTGGCTAACGAACAGACGCCAGAGGGTGCGGAGGATGGCGTCAAGGTGCATCCAGGCACGGTGGGCCACCAGAACCAGATTGACGAGGAACTGACCGCTCCCGAGGACGAAATCCCGTGTAATTTCGCCCAAATGGTCCCTCCAATGGAGGGGGCGGCGCCACAGGACCAGGTCCTTGAAGAAGGGTATATAAGAAGGAAGGGCTATCCCTAACAAGGCCAAGCCTACCCAGCCGGGCTGGTAGACCTGAGGCAGGCAGAAGGCCCCGATGAGAAGGCAGACGGTGCCGATGGGGGAGAGGCTTCGGCGCAGGTTGTCGGCCATTTTCCAACGGGAAAGGGTGGAGAGCGAGTTGCCTTCCCGGCCGAAGATCCAGGGCAAGAGCTGCCAATCGCCCCTGATCCAGCGGTGGTTGCGCAGGGTGGAGGTTTCGGCGTGGGAGGGGAATTCCTCGAAGAATTCCAGGTCGCTGGCGTAGCCACAACGGGCGAAACAGCCCTCGAAGAGGTCGTGGCTCAGGAGGCGGTTTTCGCTGATCCGCCCTTTCAGGGATTGTTCCACCGCGTCCACGTCGTAGATGCCCTTGCCGGTGAAACTGCCCTCGCCGAAGAGGTCCTGGTACACATCCGAAACGGCCGAGGCGTAGGGGTCGATGCAGCAATCGCCTGAAAAGAGTTTTTGGAAGATGGATTTTTCGTCCTGGGCTGGAAGGAAAGCCGTGACCCGGGGCTGGAGGATGCCGTAGCCTTCCACGACCTTTTGGCGGACGGGGTCCAGCCTTGCCTGGTTGAGCGGATGGGCCAGGATGCCCACCAGGTGGTTGACCACGCCGGGGGAAAGCTTGGTGTCGGCATCCAGGGTGATGACGTAACGGACCCCGGAAGGGACAGTGAGAACGGAGCCATCGGGACGCAGGAAGCTCGTATCCTGGGCTCCCCGCAAAAGCCTATTGAATTCGTGAAGCTTCCCCCTCTTTCGTTCCCAGCCCATCCACTTTCCTTCCAGCGGGTTCCAAAGCCTTTTGCGGTGGCAGAGGAAAAAACGGGAAGCTCCACCGGCTGCGGGTCCGTGGCGTTGGTTCAGCTCGGCGGTTAGCTGGACGGCGAGGTTGAGTTTTTTTTCATCCTCCGGCGAAATTTCCACGGAAGAATCGGGAAAGTCCGTCAGCAGGGCGTAATAGACTTCCCCGTCGGCGTTGGAAAGGTAATGGACTTCCAGTTTTTCCAACTGTTCGGGAATGTTCGATTCCTTTTCCAGCAGGGTGGGAACCACCACGAAGGTCCGGAACTCCGGGGTGGGGCCCGCCAAGAACTCCAGGCGCGCGAGATGGCGGGGCGGCACCATGCCGGTGACGAAATGGTTGACCCAGCCGACGGCCAGGTCCCCGGCGGGGAAGAGGCCCAAAAACAAGAGAAGAAACCTTTCGGCCTGGGGCAGGTGGGGGTTCATCAGCGCCGCGATCCAGAGGATGACCGTGGCCATGAAGAGAATGTTGCCGATGTAGGTGAGGGCCGGGTAGTCGGTGCAAAAACGGCGGAGACGTTTTTTCAACGGGACCTGGAATCCGATTTTCTTCTCAAAGGCCCGGCGGCCCTCGTCGAAGAGGGAATAGCCGGGATCGCCCATCCGGGCTGAAAAACCCTGGTGGTCCGCGCCTTCGGCCGCCCTTTGGAGGGCTAGCTGCGCGATTTCTAATTCGCTTTTACCCGATCCCTTGGCCAGTTCCTCAACGGCGGTGCGGTAGGAGTTGCGGGTCTTGAAATCCATTTGGGAATAAAGGGGGTGCCGGGCAAGGATCTCCTGGACCAGGCTGACGGACTCGAAAAAATCCTGCCAGTCGAAGGTCGTCATGTTGCGGAAGCTGGTGATGATGTTTCGCACCGTGGAGTTGTTGGCGGCCTGGAGGCTGTGGACGGAGGTGACCATTTCCTCGGCGGTGGTTTTTTCGAAGGCAAGTTTTTCGTTCAGCCAGTCCACCGCGGGCGTTCCCCGGGGGTCCTGGTAGCGCAGGCGCTGGATGAGCTGGACCAGGTAGGCCGGATGGACGGATTGGCGCTGGAGTTTGGCGGCCGTGGGGCGGCTGGAAAGCGAGGATTCCTCGATGAGCCCTAACAGCTCGTCCACGAAGGCGTCCGCGTCCTGGCGCGCCTCCTGGGAGGTGACGAGGTATACGGCGATGCGGCGCAGGTTGTCGACCATCACGACCCGAAGCGTGATGGCCAGGGCCCAGAGTTCCCCGATGGTCAGGGGCTCCACCTGCTGGTAAGAACGCACGAAATGAATGAGGGATTCGGGGTCGAATCGGCTGTCCGTATGGGCCACGTAAGCCCAGGCCAGGCCGTAGACACGGGGGTAGCCCTTCAAGAAACCATCGGAAAGTTTCGGGAGCTCGTTGTAGAAGTCGTGGGGCAGAAACCGCTTGATGTCGCGGAGCTGTTCCTCCACCACGTAGTAGGAATCCAAAAGCCACTCGCCGGCGGGGTTGATGGGTTTCTTTTTCTGGACCTCGCCGGTGAGGTAGCGGAAGGCCTCCCCGAGGATATTTTCGTTTTCGCGGAGCCGGGGAAAGAGCTGGGCTCCGGCTTTGGGGTCGTCGGTGAGGGTTTGCGCCGCCGCCAGCGAGCGGGCGTGCTGGTCGAACCGTTCGGTGCTGAAAAGCTCGGAGCGGATGGGAGCCTCCGTGGGCCGGGAAACGAGGAAGGAGGCGGGAAAGCGGAAGGGGAAGTGGCGGCGAAGGTTGGCGAGTTTCCGGATGATCTGGGGAGGTTTCACCCTATGAACGAGAGCAAGAAATAAGCCGTGTTTCATGGGGAAAAGAATGGATGGGATACGAAAAACCTAACGGAAGGATTCAATGCCAAGACGCGACGTCGCGGAGAATTTCGTGAAGCAGGCGTGTGAAAAATCAAACCCGTCCCAAGGAGGGATGGGGTCTTTTCTGAGCCTGGGGTTCCCGACGCTTGACCGAAACTCGTAGAGGCTTGTTTTTCAAAACACTCCTTAAAATCAAATTGAGAGTTCGAAGGATCATTTTGATTTTTTTTGCCAAACAAACTTGTCGATGGTGGTTTTTTTATCGTTTTGGAAGGTATTTCGAAACCCCTCATGGCCGAGTGACCTTGATCAACGGGGCCCAAGCCTCCAACATCTTTTGGCAGGTGACCCGTTCGGCCACCCTCATGGCCCCGGAGCGCATCTCCCCGATCCGACGTGAACGTGGCGATACCGCAAAGGCAGGGAGACGGCTGTCAATCATCGCGATCTTGCGGATGCCATGGGGAACAATGGTTGTGGGGATGGATCCACTTGCTGAGTGGGGGGGCTCCCGAAACGGGAGATCCGCTACCCAGAAACTTTAGCACCTACGCGAATTGGCTCCTCTGATCATCCTTCAATCCAAACATCACTTCGAGCTTGAACCCGAATAATGGACGTCCTCCCTTATCATTTTCATATATCCAAAGGGAATTCAGGAAACCGCTACTCGGGGGTGAAAATCATTAAACCCGGGGGTTTTACCTGGTTAGGATTAGTATGTACGATGGATCGCGGGAACGCGGGGCCTGCTCGAACCGCCTCCCTGGGAGAATGACTTGGACGAAAAACCCTTAAGCCTCCGAAGGACCTGGATGACCGCCGGGTTCATTTTTATCCTGGACGTCTTCTTCTTGGATCAGGGCATCCTGACCCTGGTGGTGGGTTTGGGAGGCATCCTCGTTCTATTGATCGGGGCCGGGATCGCTTCGGTTCGTCATAAACGATTGGTTAAACCCCGCCTGTTCAAGGCGGGAATCTTCGCGCTGATGATCGCCGCGGTGTTTGGCGCCCGGTCCTTCAACTATAAGGTCGGGAACGCCCACCTGCGCCAAATCACGGACGCCTGCAACCAATACCGGGTCAAATACAAGCGCTTCCCGGACAAACTGCAGGACCTGGCCCCGGAATTCATCCCGAAAATTCCGAAAGTGAAATATGTTTTTAATTATTGGAACGAGTTCAACTATATCAACCATACGATTATCTGGGTGGTCTTTCCGCCCTTTGCCCGGATGGGCTACAACCTGGATACGGATATTCTCTCCCGGTTTCCGGATTAAGGCCGGACCCGGCGCGAAGAGACCGCCGGATTAAACCGTGAACTCCAAATGCCTCAACTGAATCTCGCCTTTCTGGTTTCCCAGAACGAAAAACTCGATCGATCTCAAACCCTGTAGATCCAAGATATTATTTCCCTTTTGATTTCCCCAGTACCGCCACAGGTTCAGGGCAGCCAAGTCCAACCGGTAGGTGGCCCAATCCCCGGTTCCCAGCTGGGTCGGGAAGAAATAACGTTCCCCGTCCGCCCCGTTCACGCCGGAAAAGGACCCGGCATCGGGGGCGTTGGCCCCGGATTCGGTCATGGTCACGAAAAACTTCAACCCCTTCGGCGCCTGGGCCTGGAATTGGAAAAAGCCGTAACCCTTCACATCCACCACGCCGGGGGCGGCGAAAGGGCCCACGTTGGAAGAAAAGCTCAAGACGCAGATGTCGGAAGGGGTTTCGAATTTTAAGCGGATGGCTTGGGGCGTGATTTCAGTCTCGGTCTTGTTCGTCAAGGGATAGGTGACGACCGGCTCGGAAAGCGAAAGATAGGGGCGGGAAGGGGCGAGGGAAGCTGCCGAATCGGGGCGGCGGTAGTCGAAGGCCCGCTTCAAGTAAAGCCGGTCTTCCACCACGAAGCCGTCCAACCCTGTCTTGAGGGTGTAGCGCACCAGGTCGGACAGGCGGTTGATGAAACCCATGCCGGCGAAGTTCAGGCTGGTGTTGCACAAAACCCCGAACCCCGTTTTCTTCTTGAAGACCCGCAAAAGGGACGCCATTCGGGGGTTGGTCCGGTCGTTGACGGTCTGGACCCGCGCGGTCCGGTTGACGTGGGTGACGGCCTGGAGTTGGGGCGATCGGACCCTTTGAAAATACAGCATGAAGGGGCTGGGGCCCCGCCAATCGAAGTATTCGGAAACCTCTTCCTCCAGGCAAATGGGCGCGATGGGCCGGAAGGGCTCCCGGTTCTTGATCTTGTTCAGGCGGTCGGTCATTTCCTTCTTGAAGGGCGCGGCAATGAGCGAACGGTGGCAGAGGGCTCGGGGGCCCATCTCGTAACGGCCCTCGACCCAGGCCAGGACCTTTCCCTTTTCCAGCAGGGCGGCCACTTCGTCCAAATTCAAGGGCGAAATCCGGAAGCCGGTTAAATCGACCGCGTCTTCCACGAAAGACTCCCCGCAATAGACGGACCAGTCGAGTTTGGCGTTTCCGGAGACGTGCCTCTGGGCGTCCACCGCCATGCCAATGGCGATGCCGCTGTCGTTGGTGCAGGGCGGGACGAACAGGTCCGAAAATAATCCGCTTTCCTTCCATTGGGTGTTCCAATCGCAGTTCAAACCGCACCCGCCGCTGATAAGGAGGGGATAACCCTTTTTCAGGTTTTGTTTCGCGAAATGGTGGAAGAGGCCGTAAATTTTCGCGCTGAGGGCGTAGGTGAAATCCTTGAAGTCTTCCGATTCGACCCCGATGTCGAAGAGCCGGCTTTTTTTCAGCTCGGCGACGTAGGATTCCGCGGCCTTTTGGTCCTGCGGGCGGTTTCCCGGCATTTCAAAGACCATTTTCATTTTCAAGAAGGCGTCGATTTCCGCCGACCAATCCTTCCTTTGGTCCCGGCCCATGATTTCGCCGTAGGCGGCCAGCGCCATGGTTTTACCCGCGTAATAGCCGTGCAAAAACCAGTCGGCCTTGGACTTGGCGTTCTGGGGGTTGGCAACCGAGTAGGGAATGCTGTAGCGGTGGCCGGGGTTTCTTAAAACCGTCCCGAAGGGGTGGATGTTCAGCTTTTCGTCGATCTCGTAGAAGGCTCCGATCCCTCCTTCCCAGACGAGGGCATAGACGGGCTGGCCCTGGGGAAAGGGGGAAAGGCCATAGGAAGAAAAGATATGGGCCCGTTCGTGGCTCGATCGAAAGAGGAGGGTTTTCTTGCCGAATAATTGAAGGTCTTCGGCCAGAATGAGTTCGGGCGCGATGCCGTCGTAGAGATCCATGGGGTCCCGGGGGGAACTCCCCCCGCCCCAGGCGATCACGTCGGGCCGGACATCGAAGGCGCCGGCCACCTTCATGGCGCGGTAAAAGGAATTAAAACCCGAAAAGCGGGGATGGGAATCCTTTTCGCCCTCGATGGAAAACTTCAGGACCCCGTTTTCAATATGGGCTAAGGTGCCGTCGTGGGGCGGCTTGTAGCTGAAGATGGAGAGGGACAAGCGGTAATTTCCTTTAAAGACATTCGCTCCGAAAACACGGAGTTAAATCTTTGAATTGATGCGGGGGTTTTTGCAAGACCCGGACCTGGAGATTATAAAAAAGGCCGGGTCTTTTTAAATCAAATGAATGGGTGTTTCAATTTACCCTTCTTTCGCCAATAACCACTCACCTATACTGGCCTCTCTTGCGTCGGGAGCCATTCGATGAAAAACGGGGCGGGCATGGCAAAATCGGTCAAACCAACCAAAAAATCCGCCTCTTCCCATCGTAAAAGCCTTCAACCTTCCCGCCACACTTACGTCTATGTGGTCTGCGGAAATGAGCACGCCGAACGAGTCAACATCTCCCTGCAATTCCTGAAAAAGTACTCCCGAAAAGACATCGTGATCCTCGGATGCGGGATCAGCGCGCCCATCAACCACGACCAATTGATCGACATTCCCCGCATCGAGGGGTTCGACGACCACCAGATGGCCATCATGATCAAGACCGGAATTCAAGGTTACCTGAAGGATCCGGGCCTGGTGGGCTGTTACCTGGACAATGACGTGATCGCGGTGAACAAGGATGTGGATTCGATCTTCACCCGCGTGAAGGGATGCGTCGCCTTCGCCCCGGACCACTACCCCCTGCCGACCTTCAGCCGGTACGCGGTCAACTGCGGTTGCGAGGAGTCCCAATGCGATCACCTGGTCCAAGCGATTCAAAAGAAATTCAATGTCTCCGTCAAGGACCCGTCCTGGGCTCACTGGAACGGGGGATTGTTCGTCTTTAAGCGGGAATCTAAACCCCTGTTGGACCTTTGGAACCGGTATACCCGCGAGATTTTCAACGATCCCTACTGGAAAACCCGTGACCAGGGCACCCTGGTGGCGGCGGCCTGGAAACTGGGTCTTCAAAAGACGCCGACCCTGCCGCGCGAGTACAACTTCATCCTGGATTGCCACGAGGGGACGCCCCTGAAAAACCGGCAATCCCTTCCGGGAAAACAAATTCCCTTCCAGGACACCTACAGCCTTCGTCCCCATAAAACCAAGCCCACCCCGAAATTGATCCATTTCATCAATGGGGGGGTCCGGCGCAGGGGTTGGAAAAATTGGGACGACGCGGAAGCTCTGTTGCGGGCGGGGGCTCCGATGAAAAGGAAAACCGGAGCGAAGGTGAAACCAAAGGGCCGAACGGCCCCTGGCCGAATGGTCCTGGGTCGTTTGACCCCCGCCAACCGGGTGGTGCATGGGCTTTGGATCGGCAACCGGCTTTCCAAGCTTGAAGAGCTGACGATTCGTTCCTTCCTCAAACACGGACACGAGTTTCACCTTTGGCTTTACGACGATTTGGAGACGCCCCTGCCGCCGGAAGTCATCTTGGAGGACGCGTCCGAAATCATCCCCAAGGACAAGATCTTCTATAAGAAGGAGATCGATCCGGAGACCGGCGTGGGCCGGGGGAGCGTAGGCGCGCCCTTTTCGGACCTGTTTCGCTTCAAGCTTCTATATGAGAAGGGCGGGTATTGGGTGGATATGGACGTGACCTGCCTGAAACCCCTGAATTTTCCCGGGAAGTACGTCTTCCGCCCGCACCGGGTAGGGGTAGTGGGAAACATCATGAAATGCCCCCCCAAGAGCCGGTTGATGAAGATGACCTACGAGCAGGTATGGCGGGACGCCGACGAGAAAAGCGCCTGGCTGATGCCCAACCGCGTGCTTTCCCGCAACGTGCGCAAGTTGAAGTTGGACCGGTTCATCCTTCCGGGGATCTGCAACGAGGACAAGTGGGAAAAGATCATTCTGCCCTTCATCGAGCGGGAAGAACCCATCCCGGAAGAATGGCACGCCATCCACTGGATCAACGAAATGTGGCGCACCCTGGCGATGGACGAAGGCAAATACCGGGGTGTGAAATGCGTGGAGGAGGCGCCCAACAAGGACTCGGTCCCGGCCGAATCGACCCTTGGACATCTTTATGAACAATATGGGTTGGTGGATTCGGCTCCACCGGCGCAGGAGGAAAACCAAACCCCCGCCCCCTCGCCGGAAATTCCTCCCATGCCCGTGCAGATTTCAACCTCCGAGGTGCGCCAGCCGGTCACTCCCGAAATATCCCACTCCCACCATATCAACCTGATGCTTCCGAGTCTGGCGCGGGGAGGGGCCGAACGGAGCGTGATTGAAACCCTGCAGGGCCTGGGGAAAAACCCGGTCACGTCCAAGCTTTTCATCCTGGCGGACGTGAAACCTTCTTACGATTATAAAGGCGATCCCCAGAGGCGGGTTTACCGGCTCCACTCCCTCGACCTGGAATCCAAGATGCGGATGGCGGCCTTTGAGATCCTGGCCTCGCCCACCCCGGTGGTCTTTACCCACATGATCCACATGCCCTACTTGAAGGCCCTGTGGCGCTACGGCGTCATCACCATACCGGTCATTCAGAATTCCAAGCCTTCCTGGCAAAACGCCCCGGCCGAATTTGATGATCCCCATGTGCCTTACGTGGCGGCCGTTTCACAGGACGTGGCCGAGCAGCTGCGCGCGGCAAAATGCCCCAAACCGGTCGTGGCGGTGCGCCATGAATTGCAAAGATGGTTCACCCCCGAGGATCTGCTGGCCCAGCGCCAGAAAATCCGGGATCTCCATTCGATCCCCGAGAACACCCTGCTCATCGGCATGGTGGGGGAATTCAAGACCCAGAAAGCCTACACCCGCGCCGTGAGGGTGTTGGCCGAAATCCGCCGGCACCAGAACGCCAAACTCATGATCCTGGGCGGGTGGGACCATCAATGGGGAAACGGCCGGGTGACCTATGAGGCGACCTGCAAGCAGGCGCTGGACCTGGGAGTGATGCCGGACCTGCTCACGCCCGGACCGGTCAAGGATGTGGGGCCCTATTACGCGGCCTTTGATGTCTTCTTGAATACGAGTCTATATGAGGGCTTGAGCGTTGCCACGCTGGAGGCGGTTCACGCCGGTTGCCCCATCGTTTCCGCCGACGCGGGGGGGAACCGGGAATGCCTGCCTCCCGAGGCGGTCATTGTGAAGGATACGGCGGACATCGGAGCTTACGTCAAGGGGATCGTCCAGGTTCTGTCGAGGGGACAAAGGCTGGTCCCGGTCCGGCCGCCGGACGCGGACCTGGTTCCCCGGCTGTGGAGTTACCTGGGGCAATACGGCATGCCGGCCCTATACCCGGAAACCCCGGACAAACCCGGGATTCTTTTTTTAACCGACAACCTGAACCTGGGGGGATCGCCGAGATCGCTGGTGAATCTCCTCTGCCGCCTGCCCCGGGAGGGGCGCACCTGGCTGGGGGTGATCCAATCGATCAACCACCAGCCTTTCCTTGAAGAACTGGAATCGGCGGGCGTGCCCGTGTTTTCCATGCGCTCGGCCCGAACCTACCTGAACCGGGTCGAACAGATCCTTTCCATGGTCCGGCATTTGGGAATCGGAACGCTGGTTTTTTGGAACGTGGAGGCGAAGGTGAAATTACTGCTCGCCAAGATCCTCCCTCCAGGCCGGGTGCGCCTGATCGACGTCAGCCCGGGCCCCTGGCTCTTCGCGGATATCCAGAACGCGGCCGACTTCCAACAGCGTATCGCCCTGGACGGGAAAGATTATTTCCACCGCCTCGACCATTTCATCTCCAAATACGAGGGCGGGTATCCCCCCGGCATCCGGATGCCGGGCCGAAAGCTTTCGGTCATTCCCAACGGGGTGCCGGATCTCTCGGGCGCAACGGCAGGCGGACCCGGGGGAGAAGCGGAAGGGAAGGCGGGGCGGGATTGGATCATCGGAACCTGCTGTCGAATTTTGCCCAGTAAACGCATCGAGTTTCTAGTCGATATGCTCGCCGCGCTCAACCGGCGCCTGCCCGGCGTGAGGTTGAAACTGGTGGGAGCGGGAAACCCCAAGTACGAGGAATACTGGAAATTCATCCACCGGCGGGCGGGAGAAATGGGCGTCGCCAACATGGAATTCGCGGGGCACCAGGGCAACGTGGCGCCCTACCTGCGGGAGTTCCAGGTTTTTCTCCTGCTCGGCACGGATCATGGGTCGCCCAACGCCTCGCTGGAAGCCATGAGCCTGGGCCTGCCCATTGTCGCCACGAAACACGGCGGAACGGCAGAACAGGTTCAGACGGGCGTGAACGGCTATTTGGTTTCCGATACCGATCCCCGGGAAATGGCCCACCAGGTCCGCCTATTGCTCACGAATCGGGCGAAACGAGAACTCTTTGGCAAGGCCAGCCGAAGGATCGTTAACGAAAAATTTACGATGGATTTGATGGTCCGGCGCTATGCGGAGATTTTAGGGCTTGAAAAAAATGGAAAGGGCGGACGAAAAAACATACAATTGTGACAAATACATCCATTTAACGGCCTGGGGAGAGGGTATGCGCAAACTGATCGTGACCTTGCCCCCCCAACGCGATGTGGAGGGGACCGTTCACCTGGAAGAAGACGGCCGCCGCTTGGCGGGCCCCTTTCCCATTTGCGGACGGGCCGATTCTTCCGCCGCCCTTCGCCATGGAAACCCCACCCGTAATCCGCTTCTTCCCTTTGGAGATACTCCCCTGGGACTCTACCGTGTCCTGGGATTGCTTCCCTCCGGTTTTGGAACCGCCCTGCCTCGAAAACATTTCGGCCCGCACGATGTCCTGGTTTTACAGCCGATCGCCGGCGACGCGGCCCTGGCCGACGCCAACGGCCGGTTTCACACCCTGATTCAGGGCGGTCAAGAAAGCAGGGATAAGCGTCTGCTTCCCACCAACGGCTCCCTGAGACTGCGGGACAAGGACCAGAAACGGTTATTGAGGGCGCTGGGCCCGAAAAAAAACATCGAGTGTGAATGCGAAATCAGGTTGGGCGCGGTGAAGGGAAGGCCGATCGCCGAAAGCCTGGATTATGAATTGGGCGACCCGCTCTCGGGGAAGGCCCGGGAAGCCCTTCGTAAACTGGTCATGGCCTCGGTGTTCGTCCTGGGGGCCGGCTACAACCTGATCCATAACCTCAACCCCACGGTTTTTAAGTATGTCGCGATCGCCTACAGGGGCTATCTCGCCGAGGAGATGGACAAAAAACTGGGAAAATCCAAATCGAACCTGGGCTCACCCGGCGAGGGGCGCAATCCCTTTTTCACGGCCGGCGGGACGAACGGGGACGGGTATGACATGCCGGGGGGGAAAGGCATGTATCAACTCCAGCAAAACGCCGTCACCGGACCCGATGCCCTGAACCAACCCTCGCTGGAGGATATGAAGGCCGAAAGCAACCTGGGGTTTGACACGCCCAACGGAGTGGTGCCGAATTTAAGCCTGCCGGGAGGGGAGACCGCGACCGGAACCGGCCCTGAAACCGGCGAGGGAGGGACGGGCGGAGCGAACAGCCCGGCCGATGAAAATTTCCCCCTCTCGGGCGCCGCCTTGCAGCCCGACCTGAGTCCCGGCCAGGCGGAACCATTCATCAACACCCAGAAGGATATCACCGCCGAGAAGGCCCGCATCATCCAGGACGCGGCGAATTTCCAAAGTTTGCCCGAAGCCAAGAAAAAGGACCTGATTCAAAGGTACAACGCGAATCAGAAGAAGGAAAAACAGTTTTACAACGACCTGGGCGCCGCGCGGTTGAAGGCGGCGGGGGCCAGCCAGGATGAGATCAACCGTTATATGAGCAAGGCGGTCACCATCTACGAAACGGCGCCGATCTTTGACAACCCGTCCGCCGTGACTCCCGTCACCGGCGACGCCGCGACGAAGCTGTACAACGACAAAACGCTCGACCGGAGTGAAGCCGAGTACGCGGCCCTGGCGAAGGCGGCCAAAAAAGGGAAGGGCTCCAACCAGGTGGCGGCCGGCCTGCAAAACAACCTGGACTGCGGCATTTTCGCCCTCGCCAACGCCGCCGAAACCCCTTACGGAGTCGCCGCCGCCGTCGCCCTGGGCAAGGTTCGGACCGATTATTCCCTGCCGGTGAGCGTGCTCAAAAGCCCCGATCTTGAAGTGACGAAACTGGGGGGACTCACCGGGTTTGACATGCTCCAATCCGCCCGCGCCCTGGGCGATATTAACGCGGTGCCGGTCAAGGATATCCCGGCGGCCTTAGCCCAAAACCCAAGACCGGTCGTGGTTCGCATTTCCAATCAGGTGGCCAATCCCCAGGCCAGCTGGTCCCACTGGATCGCGGTGTCGAAAGCCTTTACCGGCAAGGACGGAACCCCGTATTACCAGGTCATGGATTCGGAAGCTAAAAAAACCAACGGAATTTCCTACTGGAAAAAATCGGACCTGGAGAGCCTGATGGTCTCCAACGGCTTGCAGGTTCTGCCTCCGCAGGGAACGGTTCCCAAATCGCTGAAATAAATCGGCCGGGCGGACCCACGAAACGACGTGGAAATTTTTCCCGCGCTCAGACCTTTTGAGGCAAAACGTAAAACAAAAGGGTGAAGTAGTGGCAAAGGGCGCCCGCGAAAACGAAAAGATGCCAGACGGCGTGATGGTAGGGCAGTTTTTTCCAAAGGTAGAAGATGGTTCCCAGGCTGTAGAAAACCCCTCCCGCGATTAAAAGCGTCAGTCCCCCGGACGGCAGGGAAGCGACGAGTGGTTTTCCCGCCGCCAGGATCATCCAGCCCATCCCCAGGTAGAGCAGGGTGGAAACCAGGCGGAAGCGCCCGGTGAAAAAGGCCTTCATCACGATCCCCGCCGCCGCCAAACCCCAAACCACGCCGAATAAGGTCCAACCCAGGACCCCGTGCAGGGTGACAAGGGTCAGGGGCGTATAGGTTCCCGCGATGACGAGAAAGATGGCCGAATGGTCCAAAACCTCGAAAACGTATTTGACCCGCGGCGATTGGAAACTGTGGTAGAGCGTGGAAAAGACGAAAAGCAAAATCAAGGCGCCCGAAAAGACGCTGAAACTGACAATATGCCAGGCGTTTCCCGTGAGGGCGGCCAGGGTGATCAAAACCGCCGCCCCGGCGCAGGTCAAGAGGGCGGCGACGCCGTGGGTGATGCCGTTGGCGAGTTCCTCGCCGGGGGTATACCCCGCAGGGGCGGGGCGGGTGGAGACCGGGTTCATGAAAGGCTTCTTTCGGGTTAAAGGGGCATCGGGTTTCTCCAACATCTTAGCACCTGAAATTTACGACAATATAGTTGGATGTTCGCTTGAAGCGGCCCCTGGGTCACCCTATCCTGAATTCAACGTACTCGATGGATGGGTCCACTCAAGAAAACAGATGACAACCTTATTTTCTTCCCGGATCGCGGCGGATTTTTTTGAGATAAAAACGATCAAAACGGGAGGGCTTATGTCTTACAACGAAGGCTACATGACGCACTTTGAATTGAATCATCGGGTGGGTAATTATCGAACGAACAAAGTGGGGAGCATCGCCTCGGCGGCGTTCAAAGGGGCCGGGGGGGAATTTAAGGGCTATCTGGTCTTGTTGGAAAACAACGTCACGGAAATGTGGGACGAGTCTTCCATGGTCACCCTTCCCAAGGCCCCTACCGAAGTGACCCAGGCCGTAACGGCCTAAGCCGCGTCCTCCGGATTGAGGGGAAGCTAGTTCCCGGCCTGGAGGCGGTAAAGGGCGGCATGGAAAAGCGTGGGAACGCGGCCGGTCTGGAATTCCTTCGGCAGCCATCCATCCGACATCAGGTGTTCGCCGGTGAACGCCGCTCCCTCACCCTTGATTTGGTAAAGGAGGGCGGGGTCTAAACCCCTGAGGCAAACGGGCTTCACCCCCGGGCCTTGTGGCGGGGTGGACTGGAAAATAAAGAGCAGGGCTTCTTTTTGATCCCGGCTCGTAAACATCCAGGCCGTCCGGGCGAAATCATAGGGGGCTTCCAAACGGTGAAAATCCCCGAATTGGACCAGGGGCCGGATCTCCTTATATAGAGAGATATAACCGGCCAGTTCCTTTCTATCCCCCTCACTCCATTTGGAAATATCCGCTTCCACCCCCAGGTTCGCTGACATGGCCAGGAGCGCCCGCCATTTCAAGGGGGATTCCCGCCGTGTGATTTGATTGGGGGAGGAACCGATATGGGAGCCCTGGGTGAGGGCCGGGTAACAAAAACTGGTTCCGTATTGAATGAGGAGCCGGTCCCAACCATCCATATTGTCCGAGGACCATATCTGGGGTTGGTAACTTAAGATCCCCAGGTCGAAACGCCCGCCGCCGCCCGCGCAGCCTTCGAAGAGAACATTTGGGAATCTTTTGTTTAATCGTTCCATGAGTTCATAGACCCCCAGGCAGTACCGATGGGTGACCTCGCCCTGGCGTTCGGGGGGCAGGGAGGGGCTCCCGACCTCGGTGAGGGAGCGGTTCATGTCCCACTTCACATAATCGACCTGGGTCTCTTCCAACACCCGCCCGATCGTGTCGAAAAGGTAATCCCGTACTTCTGGGCGGGTCATATCCAGCACTAGTTGATTGCGCGCGGTCTTTCGTTCGCGGTCGTTCACATGCAGGCACCAGTCGGGGTGTTTTTCGTAGAGCCGGCTCCGGGGCGAAATCATCTCGGGTTCGAACCAAAGACCGAATTTCAGGCCGAGGTCGTGGATCTCTTTCGAGAGGGCGGGAAGCCCTTTGGGGAGCTTTCGAAGATCGACGAACCAATCGCCCAGGGAACTGTCGTCCTTATCCCGCTTGCCGAACCAGCCGTCGTCCAAAACCATCATTTCGACGCCCGTTTGCGCGGCGGTTTTGGCGATGCGGAGGATATCCTCGTGTTTGAAATCGAAATAGGTGGCTTCCCAATTGTTGATGAGGATGGGCCGGGGTTTTTGGGCCCATTTCCCCCGGCAGACCCGGTCGCGGACGAACGAATGATAGGTTTGGCTGATGGCGTCAAAACCCGAGGGCGAGTAGGCCATCAGGCATTCGGGGGCGGTGAAGGTTTCGCCAGGCGCCAGGAACCATTGAAAGCCGAAGTCGCTCAAGCCCATGTTGAGGCGGAGCCACCCCGTTTGATGGACCTCGGCCTCCAGGAGCCAGTTCCCGCTGTAGGCCAGGGCGAAGCCGAAAACCTCGCCTTGATCCTCGCTCGCACGGCCCTTCGTGACCATCGCGAAGGGGTTCATCTCGTGGGACGAGATGCCCCGGCGGCTTTCCAATCGAACGGTCCCCTGGAGCAGGGGGCGTTCCTGGAACATTCGCTCCCGGGCCCAGGCCCCGCCGAAACTCACGAGGTGGTAGTCCTCTGGGGGCAGGTCGAGGCCCAAAGTCGCGAATTTCAAAACCTTGACCGCCTGGGTTCCCTTGTTTCGAATCCGGCTTCGACGAACCAACATATCCCGATGGGGATAGAGGGTATAGAAGAGGTCGATCTCCAGGCCGGTGGGCTGGTCAATAAGGGTTAAACGGAGCGTTTGAACCTGGTCTTCGGACAAAACCTGGGAAGAGGGAAGACCTGGGAAGTCAGGTTTTCCTGGGAGGATCTCATGGGAAAGGTAATGGAATTCGGTGATCCGGGACCCGTCTTTCAGTTCGACGAGATAAGCCGGGGTGCGCAGGTCATTGTGGCCGAAGTCGGCGAAATCCCGCCGGACCATGTTCAGGTCGGTGTTGGGGGTGATGTCCCGGGTCTTCTCCTCCCATTCCTGGGTAAAGCCCTGTTCGACCTCGGGCGCGGGGGTCTTCCCCCAATAGAGGAAGCCCAGCCCCCCGGCCGGGTGGACGGCCATCATCGAAACCGATCGGTCGGAGATCAATCGGAAGATCTTTTGGTCTGGGTCGAAATGGATCATGGTTATCCCGATAGGATAGAGGTAATCGAACCGTAGAATAACCTGAAAAGATTAAATCGTTTTAGTCTTTTATTGGTAATAAATATCCCTTTGATATAATCGGCCATCAACGGAGGTTATTCATGAAAAATCTTATGGTTCCTTTGACTCTTTCCATTTTTGTATCGTTCTTTGGGCCTCTTCTTTTAGGCCCCCTCGGCTGTTCGAAGAACAACGGGAAAGTCACGCTCTCGTGCATCGGCTGGGGCGGGGTGGAGGAGAACAAGATCGTCCAATTCGCGATCGACGACTTCAAGAAGGCCCACCCGGATGTGGAGGTGGTTCTTCAACGGGCGCCCTATGGCGAATATATCACCAAGATCCTGACCGATTTCTCGGCCAACCAGGCCCCGGACGTGATGGCCATCAACGCGGAACAGATGTCTTCCTTTACCACCCGGGGTTTATTTGTGGACCTGAAACCCTATGTGGACAAGGACCCTTCCATCAAACTGACGGATTTTTATCCCGAGGCGATCGACCATTACACGGTGAACGGCATGCTCACGGCCATCCCCCGGGATATCGCCCCGATCGCGGTGATCTATTACAACAAGAAGAAATTCGACGAAGCGGGCCTGCCTTACCCGAAGAACGACTGGACCTACGAGGAGTTCGTGGCGACCGCTCAAAAACTGACCAAGAAGGCCGCCGGGGGAAAGACGGACCAATGGGGATTCGTGGATGATTACCCGACCTGGGACGCCTGGGTTTACGCCTTCGGGGGAACCCTGGTGGATGACATAAACCACGACACGCGATGCATGTTGGATACCCCCGAGGCCATCGCGGGAGCCCAGTTCCGGGCCGACCTCATCTTCAAGTACGGCTGTACCCCCAGCCCCAGCGCTTCCACGGCCATGGGCGGGTTGGGCAATTCGGATTACTTCATCAACGGTCAGGGGGCCATGTTCTACAGCGGGATCTGGATGACCCCCCGTTTCCGTGAGATCAAATCATTCGATTGGGATGTGGTGGAATTCCCCTTGGGGCCGAAGGGACATCGGGGTTTCCCCATGAGCGCGACGGGTTACGGCATCATCCGGACTTCCCAACACCCGGACTTGGCCTTTGAGCTGGTGAAGTTTCTCGCGGGCGAGGTGGGAGAGAAATACATGGCCGCCACCGGTTTGACCCAGCCGGCGATCAAGGCCCTGGCCCAGTCGCCGGTTTTCCTGGACAACCAACAGCCCAAGTCCAAGGCTTTCCTGGTGGACGCGGTAAAAGACGGACATTGGCAGCCGCTGGACCCCAATATCGCGGAATGGAAGAGCCATATCGATTCGGCACTGGAACGGGTCTGGAACGGGGACGAGACGGCGGCGGTGGCGTTGAAAAAGGCGACAGCGGACGTGAATAAGAACTTTTTCAAAAAATAGACGAAGAAAATTTAACCGCGGAGACGCGGAGAAAATCGAAAGAAATAAGGAAACCTAATAATGGGTTACCCCAAGGCATCAAGACACAAAGAAAACCTTGTTTATTGGAGCCGACAAAACCAAAAAGGCAATTTTTAGAGAGGGGCCCATAAGTCGGTGAAACGTTGTTCTCCGCGTCTCTGCGGTAAATCAATCGAATTTTTTAATAGCTGTTCTTCTTGATAAACTTCACGACCTCGCCGAAGTCGGCCGAGGCCAGGCAAACGCAGGTGTCGGCCGCGCCGTAATAGACATCGATCTGGTTGGTCTTTTCATCCAGGATCGCCGCGGTGGGGAAGACCACATTGGGCACGAAACCCACCCGTTCGTAGAGCTCGGTGGGCGCCATCAGATATCGCTTCGTCCGATACTTCACTTTCCAAGGCTGGTCCAAATCGAGGATCGCGCCGCCCATGGAATAAACAAACCCGTTACAGGTGGTATGGACGCCGTGATAGAGGATGACCCACCCCTCTTTGGTCTCGATGGGCGTGGGGCCGGCCCCGACCTTCGTCATTTGCCAGCCGCTGGTTCTTCCAAAAACGAACTCATGGTTTCCCCAATGGATCATGTCGGGGCTCGTGGCGTAGAAGATATCGCCGAAAGGCGTGTGGCCGTTATCGGAAGGCCGGTGAAGCAAGGCGAACTTTCCGTTGATCTTGCGGGGGAAGAGCACCGCGTTTCGGTTGTAGGGCAGGAGAATGGTCGAAAGTTGGGTGAACTTCTTGAAATCCTGGGTCGAGGCCAATCCGATGGAGGGTCCGGGGGTGGGGTAATAGCACCAGGTGATGTAATAGGTATTCCCGATCTGGGTGATGCGGGGGTCGTAACCCATCCCGCAGGGAATGGCCTTTGGGACCTTGCCGTAAAGCTTCAGGCGCTGGGGCTGGATGTCCCAATGGAGGGCGTCCTGGCTGAAACCCACATGCAGTTCCATGACCATTTCCTGGGTGTCCACCCGGAAGACCCCGGCGTAAGCCCCTTTGAACCGGATCACGGCGCTGTTCATGATGACGTGCGCGTCAGGCACGGCCGCCGAGGTGATGATGGGATTCTGGGAATAACGCTTAAACACGGTCTCATTAGCCAAGGAAATCCTCCGGGTTGGATGGTCGGGCCTTAAAAGGCTTTCGACTCTAAGATTAACTAAAAGGTTTTAGTATTCTAGCTTTAATCCGCCAAATATAAAGTAATATCGCAAGGTTGGTTTATTTGGGCTTTAGGTTCCTTTCGAGCCTCCGCCCTCACTTTCCTTTCGGGGGGGCATTCGGTTGAAGCTTTCTTCGTAAAAGAAGATGGTTTCTTTTTTGATTTTGCATCTCCCCGGGTGAATAATTGCCCTGTCGAATGACTTGAAAGGTTCGTTGAAAAAGGCGAGGAGTTCATATGAAGCATGTGACAATCAAGGACGTGGCCAAGGCGGCGGGGGTGTCCATCACCACCGTATCCTTCGTTCTCAACCGCCGGGCCGACATGGTCATCAGCCAGGCGGTCCAGCGCAAAGTGATGGCGGCGGCGGAAAAGCTGGACTACCACCCGAGCGCCCTCGCGGCGGGCTTGGCGGGGAAAAGAACGCGCAATCTGGGGGTGATTTTTTACCTCGAGGACCAGCCCATCTCGAACCATTTCTATTCCTTCGTGATCGAAGGCGTGGTGAAGGAAACCCTGGCCCAGGGTTTCAACCTATACTTTTCCTATATTGAATCGGTTTACCAGGGCTATCCCAGCCTTCCCAAGATCGTCCGAGAGAAAAACGTGGATGGAATCCTGGTGATAGGCCGGTGCGATCCCAAGATGGCGGCCGACATGAAAAAGCGGAAAATCCCCATTGCGGCCATCGACAACTTTCCCCATTTGAAAGGAATCGACACGATTCAGATCGACAACCGCAAGGGCGGGGTGCTGGCGGTCGAACACCTCGTCCGGCTTGGGCACAAGCAAATCGGTATCCTGGCCGCGGCTTGGGATCGTCCCAGCATCCAGGAAAGGTTGGCGGGTTGGAAATCGGCGCTGGTGAAAAACGGCATTGAGCCCTCCGATGGCCTGATCTTCAAGGCCGACAACTTGAATTTTTGGGAAGGCTACGCAAGGGCGAAAGAAATTCTTGTCAAACGGAAGGACTTGACCGCCCTCTTTTGCGTCAACGACGAGATGTCCGCCGGGGTTTTAAGGGCGGCCCACGAGACGGGCCGAAAGGTGCCCCAAGACTTGAGCGTGGTCGGCTTCGACAATATCACGATGAGCAATTACACGAATCCGCCCCTGACGACCATCAGCGTGGCAAAGGAGTACATGGGCAAGATGGGCGTCAACCGGGTATTGCAGATGATTGAAAACGGGAACCAAAAGGCCGTCCGGCTGGAGGTCCCGGTTGAGCTGGTGGTCCGTGAATCCACGGCCAAGGCCCCCTCGAGAGCGAGGGGTTAACGGGCGCTTCAATGAAAAGCAATACTTTCTTGACAGTTTCTTGGCGTGGGTGATAGCCTCATTAAAACGCTTTACTGAAACCGTTGAAAATTTGCCCCGGGTTCACGGAGACTCCCTTGAAACGTTCGGCCGTCCTCATGTTTTTGGCGTTTATCGCGGTGGTTTCCCTCGTTCCATTGTTTTACACCGGATGCGGCGTTAACAATCCCAACGAGCCCAATTGGGGTTATCCAACGCCGACCGTTCCTCCACCGACCAACACCCCCACGGTCACGATGTCTCCCACGATCACACCTACCGGTATGCCGACCGCGACCCCGATGCCCGGCTACTATTTTAGTTCGGCGGCCTCCATCACCGGATGGAACTACAACGCGAGCGGATCCACGGCGGGCGTGTCGGTAACCACAGGATTCAATCCAAGCGCTTCCTGTTCCCCGAATATGGGGGCGTTGGAAGTGACGATCGGTTTTACGGCAACCAGTCAACAGGCCAACATCCAATACAACCTCGGGACTGCTACCAACTTGGCCGGCAAAAACATCAGCTCGGTCATTTCCTTTGCTTCGGGGTTCAACGCCACCTACCCCCAAGGGGGGTATGTTTTCGTCCAGGACGGTGCCGGCCAAAGTTGGGCCTCTTCCTACAGCAACTGGATCAACGCGGGACCGGGATGCGTGGCCTTGACTTATTCCGTACCCGGTGCCGTGGTGGGAAGCTTTGATCCCACGCAGGTCGTCTTGATCGGGGTTCAAATCAACACCAATGGCTCGGGCACGGCTTCTCAGGCGATCGTCGATATTTTCAATTGGAATTACTGAGTTATTAATTTAAGCAAGTGAGTCACAGATTGAATTCATATCCTTTTAAAATTGGCGCGGCTTTTCGGAGCTTCGCCTTTTTTGTGTTGGCTTGCAGTCTACCGCCCCACGTCTCTTACGCACAGGAACCGCCGCCTCCATCGCCTTTATCGGCCCCGGCTCAACCATTCATCTGGGAAGATTTCGAACTGGGTAACACCTATTGGGGCACCCAGTTCGAGGCCAGCGTCATGGATGGCGGAATCATCTCCCCCGATTTTCCTACCAGCGGCCGTTACGGTTACCGAGGCCATTTCATCCTGTCCAAGGGGGGTGGAAGGGTTGCCTTTTCCACTTCCCAGGTGGGGGACCTGACCGGCGCCACCTCCCTGACGGTGGATTTTTACAATTCCTCTCCCTTGACGTTCACCGGCTCCGTCATTCTCAAACAGGGCCCCTCCTGGAATTGGCTCAAGTCGCCCGAAACGACCCTGGTTCCGGGGTGGAACCGGAATGTTGTCTTCGACATAACCTCCTTGAATCCCAAGTCCGACTTGAAGCAAGCGGCCCTTGTGTTTGAGACCCAGCAGGAGGGGGAAGGCTACCTCTACATGGATGACCTTCGCTTGACCGGGGCGGATGAAAGCAAAGTCCTGAAATTCACCGCCGCCGACTTGGTTACGGGAAGCCCGGTCCTGGTAACGGGTTTTGAGGACGGGAGTTGCCCCTTCGCGCCCGATAAGGACTATTCTTCGGCCACCGATACGGATGTGAAAACGGTCCAGACCACGGAAGGAACCCATGCGGCCTTTTTGAATTTTGAAAACAAACAGCCGGATGACCGGGGCACTTTCGTCCTGGAGGCCGACATGGATCTTTCGGCGGCCAATGGCGTGATGTATGACGTTTTCGTGCCGGGGAAAGACCCGATGGATACCACTATCGTGTTGAATACAGGCGCCAAGTGGGATTATTACGAATCCGCTTCCCAAACCCTGAAGCCCGGTTGGAACCGGAACGTGGCCATCTCCCTGAAATCCAAGATCTACAAGTGCGCCGCCAGCAACTACATCAATACGGCCCCCCTCGTGGGACTAGGCGCGGTACGGAAATTCGGGCTTTCCTTCGCTTCCCACCAGATTGGCAAGGGCTTCGTGGTCGTGGATAACGTGCGGTTGCTTACAGACCAAGCGCCTGAGTTGGAAAAAATCGTTCGTGCCGCCGTGCCCTTCCTTCCGGCAGTCGAGGGCACCGACCACCTCCTGGAGGGTTTCGAGAAGGGAACCACTCCCTGGGCCGCCATGGGGGGGACTTACAAATCAACCGGGGCGACCATCGTCCAGTCCAAGAACGCCACCGAAGGCACCCATATGCTGAAGGTGTCCTTCGATTTCGACGGCGACGGTCAGCAGGCCTGGTATGGCTTCGAACAAAATGAAAGCCTGAACCTTAAAAATTCCGACGCGGTCAAGGTGGACATTTATAACCCCCTGAAGGAAACCCTCCAGGCCGGGATGGTCCTGAAAACAGGGGATACCTTCTTATGGCAGGAAGCCAATCCCGTTTCCGTCAAGCCGGGATGGAACCGAAACGTGACCTTTTACTTAAAGACCAAGAACTTCAAAACCGCAGACAGCCAGTGGAAAAACACAGCCTATGCCGAGGAACTGGACCAGGTTAAAAGCCTTTTCATCGGGTTTTACCATAATGGGTCTTTGACGGGCTCGGCCTACTTTGACAATGTCCGCGTCACCGGAACGGACAATGTGGCGATGGGCAAGTCCGCCGCCCCCAAGGGGGAAATTCAGGGACGAACGGTTTTATGGGACCCGCTCTATAACGCTTCCGCGGATGGCTGGGAAGCTTCCACCAGCGCGGGAAGCAATTCTTTCGCGGTTTTGGCGGGTTACACGACGCTCAAAACCCGGGACAACCCCCAGGGGGTATATGCGGTGGACTTGCGGTACCGCACCTTCGCCGATGACCAGGCCTGCCAATTCGTGAAAAATAAATTCGTGGATTGGAGCAATGTCCTTGCCGTTGAGTTCGACTTTTATAATCCCCAATCCTACTCGGTTGTTTTCACCTTGGCCGTTCAAACCGGACCCAATACGGAATGGCAGGAAAGCATCGATTACTCGTTGAAGCCTGGCTGGAACCGCAATGTGAAGGTGAACATTTCCGAAGCCATTTTCAAATCGCTGGAAACCAACTGGTCCTCGACCGATTACCTGAGAACCCGGGAAGACATCCGTACGGTCATCGTCAACATCCATCCCCACCACCTGGGCGACGGGCATGTTTTCATGTCCAACCTCCGGACGATCGAACGGGATTTGATCGGGCCCGCCGCAGGTTCCCGGGATGTGGGACAGGTGATTGGCGTCTCGTCTGAAACCCAATTAACCGTCCGGTCCCTGCAGTACACTCCTTTTGAGAGCTTTGAGGGAAGTATCACTTCCTGGGAGGCCAACACGGGAGTTATTTTGACCCGAAGCAATGCTTACGCGACCGATGGAAGCCATTCCCTGGAAGTGGATTACCTCTGCAACTTCGCCGCAGGCGCCGCCGTCAACAACCCTATCTTCCAATACACCCCCCCCGGGCCCCCCGGCAGTTCCATCGATGTTTCCCCCTATACCCATATCGACTTCGACGCCTTCAACCCCGGACAGCCCCTGGCCATTAACCTGCAGTTTTACACGGGTGGGACCTACAACGGAAACAGCAACGGGGAAGACATCGAGTCCCTCTCGGTCACTCTCAATTGCGGGTGGAACCATAATTTGGATATTCCCTTGCAAGGCAACAACTTCAAAAGCGCCCGAACGGCCTGGAGATTTTGGGATACCTTGCGTAACGCGAATCAGGTTCACGTGATCGCCTTCAAAGTTTCGGGTGTCGCGGGACTTCCGGGACGGGGCACCTTTTACCTGGACAACATTCGCTGGTTGGGGACGGGTTCCCAACGGGTGGAGGGGGTCGTCGGGGAGGATATATCCTTCAAAATCAACCCTTCCGATCATTTACAACTGGTGGTGCAGGGTTCGGTGATGGGAACGCAAAACAGTCAGGCCCAGTTTAATTTGGAAAAAATCCGGCTGGATGTCCGTGCCGGGGGCAATGAATTGGCCCTTTTCACGGGCGACCAATTGAGCGGTTCGGATGATCCCATGCAATTGCTGAGCGGTCCTTCCCTGGGCAGCCAGATTTACGGGGCGGAGGACCATTATTCCATTG
Organism: uncultured bacterium; assembly: GCA_964525605.1. GTDB lineage: Bacteria > Oederibacteriota > Muellerivitia > Muellerivitales > Muellerivitaceae > CAVTWJ01. The sequence continues at coordinate 17,580 of CAZGKT010000012.1, read as the reverse complement.
GCAATGTGGGGATGCTTCAGGCCTCGGGTTTTGCCCAATATGGCACCACTCCCCTCTCCCTGGGAAATTCAGCGGGTTATCTCTTGCGTTTCAAATCCGTCGCTGTGGAGGACTGGTGGCTGGGCGCGGGCCTGTTGGACGGACGCTATGGCAACGTGCCGGGAAGCAATCCCCTGACGTCCAACGTGGAAGCGGACATCAAGACCTACGAGGCCGACCTCAACGGCTATTTGAGGGACATTCATCTGCAGGTTTTCGGGGAATTTGCCGAAAGCGTGAACACGGCATACCAGGGAAGCGTTTACGATCTTCCCTCCATCAATAACCAGGCTTATGACGTAGGCCTCAATTACCAACTCGGCGCGTTTAAATTGACGGCGGGGCGCACGGTCAACCCGATTTACTTTTTCATGCCTTACGAGGTTGCCGGGGCCTCCTCGGGAGCCATCCAGAATAACTTCCAGATCGTTTGGGCCACCGATACCCTCCAACTCATCAAAGACATGGAAACTTGGAGCCCTTTTTGGAATGATTTTTTGACGGGCCTCAACTTAAACATCCAGTATTACGACTACGCCTCCATGACGAATACCAATAGTAACTACGGGATCCGAACCATCCTGACCAACAACACCGACAAGTCGCCCCTCTACATGAATTTTTGGTGGTACTTTTACGACGACGGTTACAACGTGGGTGACCCCACCTTGGCCAATCCGGAAATTCCCACCCGGGCCCTTCAAATCACTTCCAACTATGAGCTTCACTACAAGATCACGCCCCAGTTCCTCGCTACCGGCATATTCCGGGATGCGGTTACCGAATGGTGGGAAGTCTTCACCTACGACGCGGGGTTGAAGTACAAGTTCTGGGGCAACACCTGGCTCAAGGGGGATGTGAAATACGTGGACCAGACCGGATACCGCTTCGGCCAGTACACCAATATTTACGCCAGCTTCAGCAAATATTTTATGAACAACACCGTTTTGGCCTCCCTGACCTACGGCCTTCCAAGTTTCCTCGACTATTGGGAGGACGACAATAGCCTTCAAACACTCAACATGTGGCAATTCTCGCTGACCGGGAAGTTTTAGGAATGATCATGAAAACAAAAGCATTAATCCCGCTGATGGTGGTCTTCCTGGTCTTGGCGCTGGCGGTTCCGCGGGCACAGGCGGCGGCCAAGAAGAAAAAAGGAAAAGCTTCCCTTACCGCCGCTGTCGCGACTTCCGCCCGAGGTTTGCAGGTGGACGGTCTTTCCCTTCAGACCGATGGCAAACCGGTTTACCTGACTGGATTGGAAGCCCCTGGGCTATACCGCATGTCCCCCGACCAGCTCACCGCCTTTTTCTCCCAGGCCAAGGCTGCCGGGGTGTGGGTGGTAAAAACCAACGCATTTTCCCTGGGTAAAGCGCCTATGCCCCTTCAAACCGGTCCCGGAACCTGGGACGAGGCCGCCCTGGCCAAGCTGGACCAGATGACAGCCGCGGCCGGAAAAGCCGGGTTGAAGCTGGTCCTCGATTTGTGTGCCGATTCGGGCCCCGAAGGGGGAAAGGGATATTACGCCGCTTGGGCTGGGAGTCACAATCCGGGGGTTTTCTATCTCGATTTCCAGTGTAAGGCCTGGTATCGGCAATACGTCCAAATGCTCCTGGGCCGGGTGAACAAGGTGACCGGCATTTCTTACGCGAAGGATCCCAATATCTGGGCTTTCAACCTTATCGATGCGCCCCGCTATGAACTCGGCGATCCGGCCATCGCGGATCAATGGGCGACTTCCATGGCTTCCTTCGTAAAAAGCCTTGGAACGAATGCGAAGGTGGTACTTTCCTTGGATTCCGGCGCTCCCGGCCTTTCCGCTGTGGAATTGGCGGACCAACCGGGTGTTGATTTTATATTGGAAGAGATGACTCCCAACGCGCCGAACCCGGGTACCTGGGCCCAGCAAATGGGCAAGCCTGTCGTGCCCATCGCCGCCAATTCCCAGGCCCCAGAAGCTTATTCGGGGGCTGGTTACATGGTCTCCATTGATCCTACCCAAACGGTCCATTGGACCGACCTGCAAACATCCCTGACCGCCATATCCAAGTCAGCTGTTCTGGTTGGTAGCGGGCTCTTCACCGGCGTATCCGCCTCACCCCAGGGGGAACCTGTCGTGGATTGGGGTGCTAGTGAAGCGGTTTCGGTTGTCCTCTCAACATCGGCGCAAGTCTCCGTCCGGTATGGGGAAAACGGACTCTTGAACCATGAAACGGGTCTTTCCCAGCCCGCCTTGAGCCAACAGATTCTTTTGAAAAACCTCTCGACGGGGAAACATTACGACTTTCAGGTCAAGGCCGCCTCCGGTTCAGGATACCAGTATTCCAATATTCTTTCCTTTGAGGTGCCCCCCCTGAAGCGATTAATCGCGCCTTCCCAGCCCTGGTCGAAAAATTTCATCACGGTCAAGGGAACCGGCTTTTACGACGGGGATAAGCCGTTCCGCTTCGTGGGCACCAATAATTATTACATTCATTACATGCCCGACTCAGTGGAATACATCTTCAGCGAAGCCGAGAAAATGGGATTTACCGTGATGCGCACTTGGGCCTTCGGGGAATCGTCCAAGCCCGTTCCCGATGATTGGGAAAAACTCCGCTACTTCCAGACAGCCCCCGGCCAATACGTGGAATCGAACTTGCAGCTTCTGGACCATGTTATCGCCTCGGCCGGGAAGCACCATATCCGTTTGGTCCTGGCCCTGTCAGGAAACTGGAACGATTTTGGCGGGGCTCCCCAATGGGCCAAGTGGTACGGATCCTCCGTCAAGAACGATTTTTTCGATAACCCTGCCATTGAGAAGGGGTTCCAGGACTGGATGGCCATGCTGGTCAACCGCGTCAACACCGTCACCGGGGTCGCCTACAAGAACGACCCGACGATCATGGCCTGGGATTTGATGAACGAGCCCCGGGATGAGAAGGACACCTCAGGGAATTTTCTGGCGGTATGGATCGACCAGATGGCGGGCTTCTTGAAAAAAACGGGTGTCCAGCAGTTGGTGACGACCGGAGAAGAGGGCTTGAGGGCCAATAACGGGACCCACTATTCGGGCACGGACTTTATCCGGGACCACCAGTCCCCTTCCATCGATTACGCCGTTTTCCACGTTTACCCGACCCAGAACGGCGCAGGCTGGAACGCGAAAACCCTCGCGGCCATCCTGACCGCCTATGTCCGGGATGCCCATGAAATATTGAAAAAACCCGTGGTCATGGAGGAATTCGGCATTGAAAAGGGAAAGCCGGGCTATGACCAAGCCCAGTGGATTTATGAGATGATGAGGGTGTTCTACGCAGCCGGAGGGGATGGCACTAATTATTGGATGCTGGGTGCGCCCCACGACTCGAGCGACGCCAACAGTTTTAACCCGGATGATGTCAATATCGCGAACCTGTTCGTCTTACAGGCTGAAAAGTTGGAGGGAGGCCGATGATGAAAACTCCAATGAGCGTATGGGCCTTTCTTTCATTGATCGGCTTGGGCCTATTCTTGCCAGGCTGTGGCAAAGTCACAGGCCCCATCAGCCCCTTGATCAATCCATCCATCGCTTCCTTTGGTTCCTTCGACGACGGAACGACCGATAGTTGGGTTTACGATTCTTCCAGTCCGGTGAATTTGTCCTCAACTTGGCCCCTGACCGTGACATCCCAGGCTTTTCAGGGCCCCTATGCTTTGGAAATTCCCGTTCCTGACCTGGCTTATTCGGTCAACGCGGGTGTCACCACCTATATTTCCCTTTCCGGATATTCGGTCCATTACCAGATCACTTCCTCCGGCCAGGGCCTCAATTTATTCAATATGACCCTTTCCATGTGGGTGAAACTGGTGTCGGGCGTCGTGACCGCTCCCAACCAGATAGGTGCCCAAATATTCCTTAAGGACAGCGCCTATCAATACGCCAACGGGACCTTCGTCAAGCTGGTTCCCGGCCAATGGATGCAGGTGACGTATAACGTGAACGCACCGAATTACCAGGCCTCCCCCGCACCCAATGTTTCCAACGTCTACCAGGTGGGCCTTCAGCTCGCCGGGAATGGTTCTTCGTTGTTTACCTCGCCGGGGGTGGTGGACGCCGATAGCTTTGGCTGGGAAAAGACACCCTAAGCTGAAGTTCTACCACCCAACACTTTTTCAAAAACCCACAAAAAAAAGTAAAATGCACGCATGGGTTTTCTTCCAAAACATTTTCCTTTTATATCCTTCCCGGGAGGTTTGGCCATGCGCCGTCCTTTTACCCTATTGTGCGGTTGGATTTTTCTGATGTCAGGTTCGGCCATGGCCCAAATCAAACTTCCTTCCCTGTTCGGGGACCACATGGTTCTCCAGCGTGGGATGCCCCTCCCCGTCTGGGGACAGGACAATCCCAACCAGCCGGTCACGGTTACGATGGATGGCAAAACGGCCACGGCCCAGGCCGGATCGGATGGCAAATGGAAGGCCATCTTGCCTTCGCTGAAGGCTGGAGGTCCCTTTGAATTGGTGGTTTCTGGTTCCGGTTCCGTGACGATCCGGGATGTTCTGGTAGGGGAGGTCTGGGTGGCTGCGGGACAATCCAATATGGAATTGCCGCTGAATAACACGAGCGATTCGGCGAATGAGGTGCCCAAAGCCAATAACCCTCTCATCCGATGGTTTGTCCAGGGTCGCCGTCTTTCAAACGAACCCGAGGAAGAACCCATCGGGGATTGGAAAGTTTGCGATCCGGGCACAGCCAAGAATTTTTCCGCCGCGGCCTATTATTTCGCTAAGAAAATACATAAGGATTTGAAAGTTCCTGTTGGAATGATAGGAACCTATTGGGGCGGAACCTGGATCGAATCCTGGATGCCCGAGGAAGCCTTTGAAACCAATCCGTCCATTAAACCCCTTTTGGTTGGATGGAATTCGCTATCGCTTTCGGAACAGAAAGCCCGCAGTGGCCTTCAAAGGATGGAACTGGAGATTAAGGGATTACGCCTGACTTCCAATAATCCGGCCCACCAACCCATCACCTTGCTCCCCTCTCCCACTGGTGCCTGGTCCTCAAACGCCCAACCTGGGTCCGCTTTTTCATTTCAGGTGGACTCCGGGGTAGGCCAAGTGAAGGCGGATGTGCAGACCGGAGGTTGGGGGAACTGTACCACGTCCCTGGCGCCGGATGACACCTCCGTGGACTTGAGCGCCTATGATTTCATCGAGTTTGAGGCGAAGGGCACGGGTAAATTTAACGTCCTGTTAGAACAACCCATCGTCACGGATTGGGACAATTATGGCTCGGAACCTTTCGAGGCGGCCGCCGATTGGAAATCCTATCAAATTCCTTTTTATAGTCTCCAACAAAGCGGGTGGGGAAAACCCATGCCCCTCCAATTATCAGCGGTGAATGGTTTTTGCTTGAACGCCTGCGTGAAACCCATGGGGATGCGGCCAGTCGGCTTGTTCAACGGTATGGTAGCCCCCTTGATTCCTTACGGCATGCGCGGCGTGATCTGGTACCAGGGGGAAACCAACGTGGGCCAGGCTGAAAATTACAAAAAACTTCTCCCCGCCATGATTCAGGGATGGCGAAAGGCCTGGGGTGAAGGTGATTTTCCTTTCATCATCGCCCAATTGCCCAATTGGCACGACCCGAATGCCACGCCGGGAAACGGCTGGCCCGAATTACGGGAAGCTCAAGCGGCGGCTCTGGACGTCCCCCATACGGGTTTGGCGGTACTCATTGATGTCGGGGAATCGAAAGCCATACATCCCAAAGACAAGATCGATGTGGGTTATCGCCTAGGCCTCGCGGCACTTCATGAAGCCTATGGGAAAAAGGGGCCCTACTCCGGTCCCTTATTCGACTCGCTGAAAATAAGTGGGAAAAAGTTGATCGTAACCTTCAAACATGCGGACAAGGGATTGAAAGTAAAGGGTGACCGGTTAGTTGGATTTGAGATTGTGGGAGAAGATAACCTGTATGTTCCCGCCCAAGCCAAGATATCGGGTAAGGAAGTCGTGGTTTGGAGTGATCGGGTGTTCCATCCCAAGGGAACGCGTTATGCCTGGGCGGATGATCCTGGATGCAACCTTTACAATGGTGCCGGCCTCCCTGCCGCGCCGTTTCGGGCTGAGGTGAAACCCTGACGTTTTGTTAAACTAGACACGGTCAGGTTTGACTTTGTTTTTCCTCGGGGGATAACCATGGCAATGATTTTTGGGGGGATAGGGCCGAGTTGTTCCCGAGCGTTTTGGACGGGGGCGGTCATTATCTTCCTTTGCTTTCAAGCCTGCGCGGCTCCTCCCACGCTTTTAGTTTCAGGCAATCAGGTTATCACTGGTAGCGGTTGCCCCATCACACTGAAGGGGGTCAACGTGGCCGGGTTGGAATATTGCAGTAACGGCTATGGCCCCCCCGGCGGCGAGTGGGGAAGACCCCTGGATACGGTCCAAGAGGCCGTCACGGCCTGGCATTCCAACATTATTCGACTGCCGATGAACCAGGATTTTTGGTTCGGCTGTGGCGGAGCCGATCTGGTCACTTACCGAGGGTTCATTTCCGATATCGTTGATTTTTGTTCCAAGCACAATGCCTACGTCATTCTCGATTTGCATTGGTCGGGGGAAGCGGATACGGCCAGTCCCCCCTGCGGGGGAGCCTGGGGCACCGACGCTAGGACCAAGCAACAGTACATGGCGGATCAAAACGCGGTCACCTTTTGGAGCTCTTTGGCGGGGCTTTACGCTAATAATCCCGCGGTTCTATTCGACCTTTATAACGAACCTTACAGCAGCAACAAAATGGATGACGACGCGGCCTGGACCCTCTGGCAAAAGGGCGGGATGGGTGATGGGGCCGGGTTTTCGACCCCGGGCATGCAGGGACTCTTAAACGCCGTGAGGTCTACGGGTGCTAAAAATATTTGCCTGGCAGGGGGGTTGGCCTGGTGCGCGGACTTGAGTCACGCGGCCAATTATCCACTCACCAACGTAGGAAACGGTATTGTCTATTCGGCCCATTTTTACGCGGACCACGGCATAACCGACCGTGCCTGGAACGGCCAGGTTCCCGGAACCCTATTGGCCTCCCACCCCGTTCTGGTGGGGGAAATGGGACCCAGCGTCTTCGCCTGCAACCAGGATGACACTACTTTTGATACCAATCTTTTTGCCTGGCTCAAGAGCACGCCAGGGGTTGTGGGGGCCACGGCTTGGTCCATGACCGTTCAGTTTTGTCCCAATATGCTGACTGATTGGAATTGGGAAAAATCGTCCTGGGGATCTGCGGTCTCGATTTGGTTAGCAGTTCCTGTTCCGACCTGCGTGCCGGGACAAATTGGCTTTGCAACTGGTGCAACTTCGGCGAGTTCGCCCGCTTTAACCCCCACCCCTCCCGTGACTTCAAATGTCATACCCACGGGGCCCGTTTCTCCAAGGTATCCTTGATTGCCCCGGGCGGATTTAGGAAATGGGGATGCAACACCTCTTGCGATGACTTTTGGGTATGGTGTCGGATTATTCGGGAGGGAAGGTTTATGGGTTTAAATCAACTTTTCAACAAAATCCCGGATCAGCTGTCGGCTTTCCTTATCCATGGCGACAAACGTACATCCTAGAAATTTACCGGAAACCCAAGCCATTTTGCCGTAGACGTTGATGGATTTATCTTTGTTGATCTGAAAATTAAGTTTGAGGATGCGGGCTGGGGGCTTGGAAGTTCCAAGTTCCAGACGGATTCCGTTTTCGCTTAAATCGACGGCTTTAACGGTGATAGGGGTATTTTGCACCTCGAAAATATTTCTGGACTTGGATTCAATGACTGGAAAGATTTCCACCCGATCCACAAATTTGATTCGGGGATATTTACGTCTTTCTTCTTTGTTTTCTGAGACGGGCACCTTTGGTTCCTTGGGAAAGATTATTAAAACGGCATTTGCCAGTTCAAAAGCACCGCGTTTTATTTGAACGACCGCACCCTCAAATAAAGCAAACGACATGCCAAAAACGGGTTGAATAAAACAACATATATTTGGGGTTTTGGAATGAAGGGAGGAGGCTAGACTGCGGAAAATGGGTAAAAGACTTTGACAGGGACCCACTGTGGGTAAGGTTGGTTCTTCAAGATTCCAGTCCAACGGGGAACGGGATCATAAAAACTATGTTTCGCGTTTACCACGTGCCGGTGAATGGCTCCAAACTGTTGAGGGCTAGTCAGTGCTGAAAGTGCTGTTGGAAACACAAGTGGACCAACCAGCGGGATCCGCCGGGTGGTGGTCACTGCGGCCAATGGGGCGGGGAGTGATGCAACGGCAAGCATTGAAAATCATTGTTTTGCGGTGAAAAAATTCGGGAAACTCGAATAGACCATGGCATTGGGTCGGTTCGGAACAAGAAGAGCCGATTTTTCCCTTGGCCTCGAAACCGATCAAGCGAAAAGAACCCGCCCGCAAGGTTGAATCTTTAACTTCCTCGTTGATCTTTGCATTTCATGAGTTTAGACGGGTGAAAGTGGACGCAATTTCTCGTGAAACCCCCGCCAATTCCTTGCGAACTAAAATCTCGGATGTTATAGTGTTTTTCAGGCATTCAAGGGGATTTGCTTCTTTTTTTCCTCTGTCTTTTCCTTTTTCCCGATCATCTTGAACGGAATTACGAGGGGTTATGACCGTCCCAGCCGCCGCCGGTGGCGACAAAAAAAACATCGTCAAAATGGCTTACATTTATTTCCAGGAAGGCCGCTGGGATAAAGCCATTGAAGAATATAAAAAACTCATCGCTCTCGATCCGGATGACGTCAACACCCACAATATGTTGGGAGATGTTTACGTCAAAAAAGGCGCGGTTCGGGAAGCCTTTGACGAGTACATCAAGGTTTCTTCCGACTTTTCAACCCGGGGACAAGCCGACAAGGCCGTTATCGTCAATAAGAAGATCGCGAACCTTGATTCTTCCAAGCTCACCTCGGAAGGGATTCAGCAACAAAACCTGATTCGAGAAACGATTCGGGCCGAAAGCGCGATGGAGAGCGGCGATGTGGACGGAGCCATCGAAGCTTTAAGAGAAGTGTCGAAGCTGGATAAGGACAACCTCGCGGCTTATTCCAAACTGGGTGAACTATACGAAAAGAAAGGCCTCGCCAAGGAAGCGGTTGAGGCTTATATGCATGTGGGCGACAGCTTTTTAAAATCGAGGGTTTTAAAAAAGGCTCAAGAGATTTACCAGAAGGTCGTCAATCTAGAACCCAACCATCTCGACGCCAGATCCAACCTGGCCCAAATTTTCCTTAAACAAGGTTCGGAAGGCGAAGCGAAAAAAGAATTTCTAGTTCTTGCCGAACTGGCCTTGAACGTGGGGGATTTGGAAAGGGCCCAGCAAAACGCATCGAAAGCCATTGAACTAAAAAGTATTGAAGCTCATTACATCCAGGGCGTGGTCCTGTTCAAAAAACAGCAATTTTCGGAAGCCAAGACCGAACTGGACAACCTGCTTCGTTTCAAGGTGAATCATGTCGGGGCTTTGGCGCACTTGGCCCGTGTTCTCATGGAGCAAAACCAATTGGATAAGGCCAATGAGGTTGTCCAACGGGCCTTGAAGGTTGAGAAGGACAACCCAATGGTTCTGGAGGTCCAGGCGGAACTGGCCATGAAGCGGGGCGCAAAAGCGGAGGCTACACAGGCTTATAAATCGCTCCTGGATCGGGCCGAGGCCAAGGGTGATTTCACCAAGGCTTCCGAATATGCCAGATTCCTTGTTTCGCTTGATGAGAATTCTGTGGTGATGATCGGAAAACTGGGAGAAATGTTAAAGTCGGCCGGAGATAAAAAAGACGCCTCCGACACATTTTTCAAAAATGTCATGCTTTTGGAAAAGCAGGGGAAGAATGAAGAAGCGGCGCAGTGGGCGCGTAAAACACTTGAACTAAACCCGGGCCACGCGGAAGCCCAGAAACGAATCGTGGGACAGGTCGTGGCCTCCGCCCCAGCGCCGGAAATAAAGCCCGCCCAACCACCGGCGTCGGAAATCCAAGATCCGACTGTTGCCATGCCTCCTCACGCAGAAACCAAGGTCATGGATTTGGAAGGGTTGCCGGAAACTAATCCGGTTTTATCCGCCCCGCGTCCTGCTCCGGTTCTTGCGTCGCCGTCCCCGTCCGTTAAGGCCACGGTCGTGGAATTGGAGCAGGAAGTCATCGATGAATGGAAAGCAGAATTATCCATTGCCGATAACTTTATAAAGCAGGGGATGCTGGAAGAGGCCATCGAGATCTGCCAGAGACTGGCTGAAACCTATCCGGATAAACCCGAAATCAAGGAACGTCTGAACCAAGCCTACCAGGCCTATGTTAAAACGGGAGATGATGTCATAGGAGCATTGGAAGCTGAGCGCAAGGCCAAGGAAGATGAAGAACGAAACCTGCGGGTTGAAATGGAGAAAAAAGCCAAAGCGGAAGCCGATCGGCTGAGGATTGAAATTGAACAGAAAGCCCGACAGGAGGCTGAGGCCAAAGCCAAAATCGAGTTGGAAAGAAAAGCCAGGGAAGAGGTTGAACGAAAAGCTCGAGAAGAAGCGGACCAAAAGGTACGGGAAGAAACGGAACGTTTGGCGCGTGAAGCGGCAGAGCGTGTAGCCCGTGAAGAAGCGGAGAAAAAGGCCCGGGAAGAGATGGACCGGAAAGCCCGTGAGGAAGCCGAGCTAAAAGTACGAGCCGAAGCCGAACGGAAGGCCAAGGAAGAAGCGGAAAGGAAATCCCGCGAGGAAATTGAGAAGAAAATCAAGGAAGACGCGGAACGGAAAACCCGTGTGGAAGTAGAAAAGAAGATGCGGGAAGAAATGGAGCGGAAGGTCAGGGAAGAAATGGCCAAAGCCCATACCCAGAAAGAAATGGTGTCAGATCTCAAGAGCTTTAAATTGGAGCCGACTTCAAAGAGCGACAGTGTCCTGGAAGAAGGCAAAGATGATTTCATGACCATTGCCGTGGCGGATATCTATACTCGCCAGGGTTTACACGAGGAAGCGGCTAAAATCTACCGCCGGATCCTTCAAAACGAACCTGACAATCTTGAGGCGCGAAAAAAATTATCTGATGTTGAGAAGCTTGTGGCACCCGCAAGCGCCGTTGCGACCCCTCCAGCTGTTGCGGCACTTCCAACTCCGCCTGAACCCGTCTCCAAGCCCGAACCTGAACAAAAACTCGATTTGAAATCCCCAGCACCAGAAAAAGATTCGGGTGGCAAAAAAAAGTCAAATCGGGTAGGCTACGTTTAAATTTCAATGACTATTTTTCCCGTGTGGGTTTAGGGGAGAAGTCCCAAAATACATTGTTCCGGGCTGTAAAAGCGCCTTTTGACATCGCCGGCCAATGATTTTCATTTGAGAACCTCATGAGCTACGAAAATTATTACGGTTTAAAAGAACAGGCGTTTTCCAACGCCCCAGACAGCCGTTTTTACTATGAGAGCAGCCAGCATGCCGAGGCGATGGTGCGTATGCTTAACGCCATCGATAACATGAAGGGTTTGATTGTCGTCGTAGGCGACATTGGAGCGGGCAAAACCCTCCTTGCCCGCAAAGCTCTCGAGAAACTCGAACAAGACCCCCAATACGAAGCCACGATTCTCGTGATCGTCCACAGCGAAATTACTGCTGAATCCATGTTGAAAAGAATCGCCCATCAACTGGGAGTTGAAAATCCCGGGGAGGCGAAGGGCCAAATTATTTCCCAACTTTTTGAAAGGCTGATGAAGATTCACGAGGAGGGGCGTAAAGCGGTGGTCCTCATTGATGAAGCTAACATGCTCCAGAAAAAGGAAATTTTCGAAGAATTCCGCGGTTTGCTGAATATGGAAGTGCCGGGCAAAAAATTGATTTCCATCGTCTTGTTGGGTCTCCCTGAATTGGAAAAATATCTGGCGACCGACCCCCCCCTTTACCAGCGCATGGCCATGAAGTATTTCTTAAAATCCCTCACGCGGGAAACAAGCGAGCAATATATCAAACACAGACTTTCGGTTGCGGGTTGCGAAAAACCCCTTTTTACGCTTAATGCTTTTCAGAAAATTTTCGACTATACCAAAGGTATTCCCCGGCTTATCAACACGACCTGCGATAACGCCATGCTTGAAGGTTATCTATTGAAAAGGGAAGAAATCGACACCGATATCATCGAGCAGGTGGTAAAAGACCTCGGTTTGAAAAAAGACTGACCTTGTGCTGGCTGTTTTCTCGAAGGTTTCAATAAACTTCCATTTACCTTTTTTAATTCTGTGTTGGTTCGAGAAAAGCGTTGCGCCCTCCTCCCATTGCACAACTTTGCCGGGCATTAAAAACTTGAAATAAGGGCCATTCATTTGGTAAAACTGTTTCCCTGATTTGGGCGAATACGCAGGGCTTGATGGTTTAGCGCGGGAATAACTCAGTGGTAGAGTGCAACCTTGCCAAGGTTGAAGTCGCGGGTTCGAATCCCGTTTCCCGCTCCATTCATTCCTCCGGCGGGAGGCCAATACCGCCGAATTATAAGTTCCGTTTTTTCCAAGACCGCCCATGCCTTGGCCGCGTGGGCGGTTTTGTTTTCATCCCATGAAGCCAATCGGAGTCGTATCCCCGATGGGTGGCGACTCAAAGTTTTATGCCCCTTTGAGGTTCCCGTGATCGGGAACTTCTGGGGAGACATTGCGAAATAAGGGGCGGCATACCCAAGTGGTTAAGGGAGCGGTCTGCAAAACCGCGATTCGGCGGTTCAAATCCGCCTGCCGCCTCCATTTTTTCTTCTCCGCATCGATTTCTTCCTCTGAGGTTTTATGGCAACCTGGACGGACCAAGATTTACTCCAGTTGAAGAGCCAGGGTATCCCTCCCCAAGAGGCCGACCGCCAAATTCAAATACTGACCACGCCACCCCCGCCTCCCCGCCTGGACCGTCCCGCCACGGTGGGCGATGGTATCCATCGGCTTTCTCCCCGCGAACAGAATGAATCAGTGGACCGCTTTGAAACGGGCCGCCGGGAAGGCCGGTTCGAGAAGTTCGTTCCCGCTTCCGGCGCGGCTTCGCGGATGTTTTTTGAGATGAATAAGGCTTTGCGTGAATTCCAGGTCACCCGGGGTGAATTAGAGAAAAGGGGCCAGGAGGGAAATGCCGAATCTCAAAAACTCGTCGATTTTTTCAACCGGATCCATCAAGTCGGTTTCCGCCGGGAACTTGAATTGGCGCTCCAGTCGGCGGGGTTGGATCTTCGCCAACTCCTAGAGAATGGGAATTATCACGAGATACTGAGAATCCTACTGTCGAGAGACGGCCTGGATTATTCCTCCCAACCCAAGGGCCTAGTGCCATTTCACCAATATGAAAAGGAAACGCGGACTCCGGTCGAGGAACACCTAGCCGAAGCTTCCTTGCTGGTTAAGGACGGTTCGGGAACCTGCCGGATCCATTTCACCCTTTCGCCCGACCACGAGAAGGCGTTCCGGGCCCATGTCTCGAATATCAGGGAGAAGTTTGAAAAGGCCTGGAAGTGCCGGTTCGAGATCGTGTTTTCCTTCCAAAAACCATCTACCGATACTCTCTCTCTGGACGAAGAGGGAAAACCCGTGAGGGATGATCAGGGGCGCCTGGTTTTACGCCCTGGAGGGCATGGCGCCCTTATCGAAAACCTGGCGGAAGCCCGAACCCCCTATCTCTACGTCAAGAACATCGATAACGTCGCCATTGGATCCAAAAACGCCGAAACGATTCGATGGGAAATGATTCTTGGGGGGATTCTCTTGCGGCGCAAGGAACAAGCGGCGGGTTGGCTGGCTAGTTGCCGGTCCACGGGTTTCTCCCCTGGTATGGGGGAAAGGATCCTCGCGGCGATTCGAAGCGACTGGAGTATGGAGGTCCCCCGTTTGGCGGGGGGAACATCTCTGACGACAGACTTACTGAATTTCCTTGATCGGCCCATGCGGGTCTGCGGTGTGGTTCCCAATACGGGCGAGCCGGGCGGAGGGCCCTTTTGGGTGCGGTCCCCGGAAGGAACAAGTTCCCTTCAAATCGTGGAAAGCTCCCAGGTGGATATGGGTAAAACCGATCAGGCGGAGATTTTTGGGTCTTCCACCCATTTCAATCCAGTGGATATGGTTTGTGCGATTCGGGATGATTCCAACCAACCCTTTGATTTGAAAAGTTTCGTGGATCCCCGGACCGTTTTTCTCAGCCAAAAATCCTACCGGGGGAAGGAAATCCAGGCCCTGGAACGCCCCGGGCTTTGGAATGGGGCCATGGCGGGTTGGATCACTTTTTTTGTCGAAATGC
>CAZGKT010000012.1:0-3194 GCA_964525605.1 uncultured bacterium | reverse complement strand
CCCGGGCTTTGGAATGGGGCCATGGCGGGTTGGATCACTTTTTTTGTCGAAATGCCGCTGGGGACCTTTCACCCTGTTAAAACCGTCTTCGATCTTTTGAAGCCATCTCACCAAGCGGGTGGGTAGCCCTAAGCTCCCCGGTTTGGCTTATACTGTCGTTAACTTTATTAAAGGGAATAGATTGAAAACCATCCTTGTTACCGGCGGAGCTGGTTTTATTGGGGCCAACCTGACGCGGCACCTTCTCCGGGTTCGCGTCGGCTCCCGGGTCGTCGTTCTGGACAAGCTCACCTATGCCGGAAATCTTCTTAATCTTCGTGAGGTCAAGACGAACTCCCGGTTTCAATTCGTGCGGGGCGACATCGCCGATCCAGTCAAGGTTCGGGCCGTTTTCCAACGCTTCAAGCCCGATGAGGTTTACCACCTGGCCGCGGAAAGTCATGTGGACCGTTCCATCGACGGGGCAAGAGCGTTTGTCGAAACCAACGTCATGGGAACATTTGAATTACTGGAAGCCGCCCGGATCATGTTGGTTTCGAACCCCAAGCGGAGGACTTCCTTCCGGTTCATCCTGGTCTCCACTGACGAGGTTTACGGTTCCTTGGGCCCCAAGGGTTATTTTCGTGAGGAAACACCCTATTCCCCCAATTCTCCCTATTCGGCCACCAAAGCTGGGGCCGATCACCTAGGAAGGGCCTACTTCCAGACACACGGACTTCCGGTGCTATTAACCCATTGTTCCAACAATTACGGTCCTTTCCAGTTTCCCGAAAAATTGATTCCCTTGACCATCCTTAACGCGCTGGAAGGAAAACCCCTTCCTATATATGGGGATGGAAGCAATGTGCGTGATTGGATCCATGTAGAGGACCATTGTTCGGCCCTGGAGCAGGTGGGCCGTCAGGGACGTGCGGGCGAGACCTACAATGTCGGGGGAGGAAACGAAATCACGAATTTGAGCCTGGTGAAGGCCCTTTGCGAATGTCTCGATTCGCTGAAACCCTCCCGGACGAACCCGTGGCTCCAGAAGAGGGGCGTGAGACGGTATAAGGATTTAATGACTTTTGTGACCGATCGTCCTGGCCATGACCACCGATACGCGATTGATGACCGAAAAATCCGGCGCGACCTCGGGTGGAAACCCCGGTGGGATATTCAACGGGGACTCCGGGCCACGGTGGAATGGTATTTGAAAAATCTGAAATGGTGCCAGGCCGTCCAAAAAGACAGTTATGGACGGGAACGATTGGGCCTTGCCCGGAAGGATAAGAAATCATGAAGGGAATCCTATTGGCGGGCGGGAAGGGGACTCGGCTTTATCCCCTGACCCGATCGATCAGCAAGCAACTGATGCCGGTCTACAACAAGCCGATGATCTATTACCCGCTCTCGGTTCTCATGCTCGCGGGTATTAGGGATATTTTGGTGATTACCACTCCGGAGGATCAACCGAGTTTTAAACAACTGATGGGGGATGGTGCCGATTGGGGCGTTCACATCCAATACGCCGCTCAGGAAAAGCCCAATGGGATCGCCCAGGCCTTCTTGATCGGGCGGGAGTTCCTGGCGGGCGAACCGGTGGTTCTGATACTCGGGGACAATATTTTTTTTGGTGGCGGACTGCCTGAATATCTCCGCCGGGCCAGCGCCCGGTCGGAAGGAGCGACCGTGTTCGCCTACTGGGTGAAGGACCCCCAGCGTTATGGGGTGGTGGAATTCGACGCCCAGGGGAAGGCCCTTTCCATCGAGGAAAAACCCGCCAGCCCCAAATCCCCCTACGCCGTGACCGGCCTTTATTTCTACGATAAAGATGTCGTCGCCGAGACGGAAAAACTGACTCCTTCCAAAAGGGGGGAACTGGAAATCACCGATTTAAACGCCGCCTATCTTCGCAAAGGAAGCCTCAAGGTTGAAACCTTTGGCCGGGGTATTGCCTGGCTGGATACGGGTACGCCCGAATCGCTCCTTCAGGCGTCGATGTTCATTCAAACCATCGAAGACCGGCAGGGCCTGAAGGTGGCTTGCCCCGAAGAGATCGCCTTTAATAACGGCTGGATCACTGAAGGAGACGTTGAACGTATTGCGAAAAAACTTCAGCCCAGCGGCTACGCCGATTACCTTCTTTCCATTCTGAGCCAGAGGGATTGATGATGAAGATCGTACCTCTCGAAATACCCGGATTGCTTCGGGTGGAACCGGATATGTTTCGCGATGAACGGGGCTTTTTTTTCGAGGCCTACCACCGAGATAAGTATAAAGAATGCGGTATCCGGGAGGACTTTGTTCAGGACAGTCATTCCTTTTCACGGTTCGGAACCTTGCGGGGCCTTCATGCCCAGGCACCCCACGCCCAAGCCAAGATCATCCGCGTCGCAGAAGGTGAAATATTCGATGTAGCGGTGGATGCCCGTCCGCGATCACCCACTTTTGGGAAATGGATCAGCGAAATCATCACCGGGGAAAATGGGTTCCAGTTCTACATTCCTCCGGGGTTCCTCCACGGCTTCCTGGTCCTGAGCGAAAGAGCTCAGGTGGTCTACAAGTCCAGCGATTTTTACTTTCCAGGGGGGGAACTGGGGGTTCGCTGGGATGACGCTGATCTTTCAATCCGATGGCCCCAACGGCCACTATTTCTTTCCGAAAAAGACCGAAAGGCCCCTCCTTTCGAGTCTCTGCGCGAGCGATTCAATCAGTTTGGATAAAATAAAAACTAGACAGAAGGCCCCTCTGGGATAAAATCTTTCTCCTCCATCCCTGCGGCTTTCACGGCGGGGGGATTCTTTACGAATTTCCGGGTGAATGGGCGTATAGCTCAGCTGGTTAGAGTACTTCCTTGACATGGAAGGGGTCACTGGTTCGAGTCCAGTTACGCCCACCATTTTTCCCGTGAAAAACGAAAAGCTCTTTGGTGCAGCCGTATATCCCGCAACGCTTTTACTTTAGGAATCCCAATGTCCGACAAATACGAACCCAAACACCGCATGGATGAAAACCTGTTCAAGGTTCGTCATTCCATGGCCCATATCCTGGCCCAGGCCGTTCTGCAGGTCCGCCCCAAGGCCCAACTGGGTTTCGGCCCTCCCATTCGCACGGGCTTTTATTACGATTTCCTTTTGGAAGAGCCCCTGACCGAAGCCGATTTACCGGACATCGAAAAACGCATGCGAAAAATCATCCAGGAAAAAGAGACATTT
>CAZGKT010000011.1:17528-100373 GCA_964525605.1 uncultured bacterium | reverse complement strand
AGCTTGTCCACCGGCGCGACCGAGGAGACTGGCCCCAATTGCAAGGCACGGTAATAGCAAAGCCAGGAAAGCCCTGTGGCCAAGGCTGAAAGAACCAGAAAAAGCAGGCCCTGATGGGATAGGGCGTCCGGCCTTTTCCACTCTTGCCGGAAAGAAATAATCACCGCAGTCATACCCAGGATGACAACCGTGCGGATAAAGGTCGCCAGATTGGAATTAATATCCGCCACCCCAATCTTGGCAAAGAGAGCGGTCAATGCCGCGAAAAAGGCCGAACCCAGGGCCCAGATGAGCCAACTGTTAGTCCCAAACATGGTTATTCCTCCGCGTCACCCTAGGTTAAGAGATCCACCACTTCCGTCAATGATACCAAAGTCACTCCCTCCCAATCTTTTAGCACGAGTCTTTCCGGTTCCTCAGGGTCGATCAGGCCCCATATCAGGGCGGTTTTCATGCCCAGGGCTTTCGCCCCTTGCAATTCCCCGCTATTACCGTCGCCGACATAAAAACAGTCCTTTGCCTGAACATCCAGACGATCGAGGATCACTTTGAAAAACTTCGGGTCGGGTTTTTTCAGGCATTCTTTACAAGAAAAAGCCGTGGCATCAAACAGACCCGCGAAAGGCGTCTCGTTCCATATAAGAGGAACAGCCGGGCCGCAATCCGATATCAAGCCGGTCTTCAATCCCATGCGCTTGATTTGGTTCAACACATCCAAGGCCTGGCGTCGGGGCAGAAAAGACTGTCGGGTCACTTCCACAATTTGCGCGGCCGCGTTTTCCACCGCGGATGATTCAAAGGTCCGGCCAAGTTTTTCCCCAATCCACCTCACATTGTCCTGAAGCGTCGGGTATTTTCCAGTCGTTCGATCCAGGTAGGAGCCCTGCCAAAGGGGTTCGAACTCTTCGTTTTTCAAACTTAGCGAAGCGGCCATGCGCGACAGAAACGCCGGATAGGTGAGGGACAAGAATTTATCGTGGATCAAGGTCCCAAACAAATCAAAGATAACAGCTTTAACGGCCATGTTCTTACCGCCTTATGGAAAAGTGAAACATACCTGTTCAATGCCCATTCTAACTTTTTCTTTGTTCCCTTCCTTCCAATTAACATGACTCGTGTCATATGGCAAAGCCCTCTCCCCCCCTGAAGATAGGCCCATCTTCGAGGGGGACACTCGCATGAAAACCCAAATTCGGCGGGAAATACCATACAACTACACCTCGGCCGAGGACGAGCAGGTCGTCCGCAACCTCTTCGGCGAAGGGGTTTGGGAAAAGCTCGAAAACCTCAGGGCGCGCCGAGTGACAGGCCGTTCCTCCCGCCTTCTCATGCGATTCATCGGCGATATGTTCATCCTCCGCCGTAATCCCTTTCTCTATCAAGAAATGGTCGATTCAACCTCCTCGCGCCATGAATATATGAGCGCCTACCAGGCCGACCTGGATGTGCTCAACAAAAGCACTGGAGGAGATTCGGACGTCATCTGGGTCCTGGAAAAATGCCAGGATTACCTTGATCGCCTCGCCACCGAATTAACCGTCTCCAAGGAACGCCGATTCCGGATACGCCGTGGGCTGGGGGCCGTCGTGGGCGAAGAAAACGTCCTCTTCGATCCTTTCAGCCTGGTCAGCCATGTCACCGACGGAACGGACTGGCGTCTCTTCATGCCGGTAGTGGTGGTCTTCCCCTCCGAGGAAAGCCAGGTTTCTCCACTTCTCATCGCCATCGACAAGCTGGGCCTCAAGGCTATCCCCCGTGGCGCCGGTACGGGTTTGACCGGCGGAGCGGTGCCGGTAACCGACAACTGCGTCATGATTAACTTAGAAAAGCTCAACCGTGTCCGGGGTATTCAGGATAAGGAATTTCTGATGGAGGGCGGGGAAACCCGTTCCGCCAAGATCATCGAGGTCGAGGCGGGGGTGGTCACCGAGGATGCCATGCACGCGGCATCCAAGATCGGCTGGGTTTTCGCCACCGACCCCACCAGCGCCTGGGCCTCGACCATCGGGGGCAACCTGGCCGAAAACGCCGGGGGCAAAACCGCCGTGCTGTGGGGCACGGCTATCGACAACGTGCTTTCCTTCCGCATGGCCCTGCCCGGAGGCAAAACCGTCCGGGTCAAACGGAAGCACCACCCCCTCCGCAAGATTCTCCACTCGGACAAGGTGGCCTTTTTGGTGCGCGACGGAGAAACCAACGATCTTTTGCGCACGGTGGAGCTGACTGGCGAGGAAATCCGCAAGAAGGGCGTCTGGAAAGACATCACCAACAAGGCTCTTAAGGGCCTGCCGGGTCTTCAAAAAGAAGGTACCGACGGGGTCATCACCTCGGCTGTTTTCGTTCTTTACCCGGCCTATGAATATATGCGCACAACCTGCTTGGAATTCTTCGGTGAGAATATGGACGAGGCCGGCAAGGTCATTTTGGATTTATCGCGTGAGTTTGAGAACAAGGGCAAGGAAACGCTCTTGGCCCTTGAGCATTTTGACGAGGAATACGTACGGGCCATTGGTTACAAGGTCAAGGCCACCCGAGGAGGTATCCCCAAAGCGGTATTGCTCATTGACCTGGTGGCCCATGAACTAGGAGACCTGAAAAAAGGCTTGGATCGGCTCCAGGCCCTGGTGGACCGCTATCCCAACACCGAAATCTTCCTGGCCCGCGACGACCAGGAGGGGGTGAAATTCTGGGCTGACCGTAAGCGCCTGGGCGCCATCAGCCGGCATACCAACGCCTTCAAGCTTAATGAGGATATCGTGCTTCCCCTGGAAGCCCTGGCGGGTTTCGCTCGCTACATTGACGCCTACAACGTATCGGAAGGCCGCCATAACCAGACCCGCTTCGTGGAAGAAATCCGCGAATGGCTGGATGAGATCGGCGATGCCGAGGACGCCGAGCGGCTGGCCGCCAAGGGACCCGCGGCCCGGGAACTCTGTCAAAAGTCCCTCTCGAAGATTCAGACCACCGATACCAAATCGGCCAGGGAAGGCCAGACAGCCCTGGAACTTAAAGATTCCCTGCTAGATCTATTCAGCGGTTATGCCCAGGCTTGCGAAACCGTGGAAAAATTAAATAAAGAAACCCGTTCACGCCTGATCGTCATCGCCACCCACATGCATGCCGGTGACGGCAACGTCCACGTAAATATCCCTGTTTTCTCCAACGACCGGGAAATGTTGAAAAGGGCCTTTGATACAGCCGATACGGTCATGCGCCACGTGGTGGAACTGGGCGGAGTGGTTTCGGGCGAGCACGGAATCGGCATCACCAAACTGAAACACCTGGATAAAAACCTACTGGCCGACCTGACTGCCTATCGCGCCGAGGTAGACCCCAAGGACCTTATGAACCCCGGAAAGCTCTCGGACCTCTCGGTCCCTGACCGAGTCTTCACTCCCTCCTTCAATCTTTTGGAACTGGAAGCCCGAATCCTCCAGAATGATTCCCTTTTTGAGTTGGCGGACAAAATTTCCAAGTGCGTACGCTGCGGCAAATGCAAACCCGATTGCTGTGTTTTCCATCCCGGTCAAAACATGTTCTACCATCCCCGAAATAAGAATCTAGCCATCGGGGCCGTCATCGAGGCCCTGCTCTATGACGCTCAACGCGCCCGCTCGACCCGCTTTGAGTTTCTGAAAGAGTTAGAAGAGATCGCCGACCATTGCACCATCTGCCATAAGTGTCTCAAGCCCTGTCCCGTGGATATCGACACGGGTGAAATTTCCATTTTGGAACGCCGTATACTGGCCGCCCGAAAATACAAACACACGGCCCTGGCCACCCAACTATCGCTCGGCTACCTCAAGAGCCGAAGCAAGCTTTACAACGCCCTTTTCCGCCAGGCAGTTCTGGTCTGGGGCCTCTTTTTCCAGCGCTTGGGGGCGAAAGTCGTGGGATTGATTCCAAATCTAAAGGGATGGAAAGCCCTATGGCCCTTCTGCATGATGAGAAACCCCATGCCTGCCCCGGGAAAGGGCACCCTGCATTCCATATTGCCCGACCTCGAACTTCACCAGGCCCTGGTGATCGAACCCAAGACGGGCGAAAACACGAAGACGGTCTTTTATTTTCCCGGCTGCGGATCGGAAAGGCTTTTTTCGGATGTCGGCAAAGCCTCTTTGTATCTAATGCTCAAGGCTGGTATTAGGGTGATCCTGCCCCCGCCATTCCTCTGCTGTGGGTTTCCCATCAACGTCAACGCTCAGGTGGCCGAAAACGACCGCAGGGTCTTGGGCGACACGATCATTTTCAGTCAGATTCGGGAAATGCTCCGCCACCTGACTTTCGATGCCTGCGTGGTTTCGTGCGGAACCTGCAAAGAGGCTTTGCATACCATGGGCACGGAGGAAATCTTCAAGGCCCCCCTCGAAGATGTGAGCCGCTTTGCCCTGTCCAACGGCCTCAAACTGGAGCCGGGCGGG
The DNA here is from genome assembly GCA_964525605.1 of uncultured bacterium. GTDB lineage: Bacteria > Oederibacteriota > Muellerivitia > Muellerivitales > Muellerivitaceae > CAVTWJ01. The sequence continues at coordinate 95,952 of CAZGKT010000011.1, read as the reverse complement.
GACTACCTCTACCACAAACCCTGCCACGACTCTTTCGGGGGAACCGCCAAAGATTTCTTCAAGAAAACCGCCGGAGTAAAACTGACCCCCGTGGATCACTGTTGTTCCGAAGCGGGCACCCTGGCCATGAGCCGCCCGGATATCGCCTACAACATGCTGGATAAAAAGACCAAAGCCGTGAAGGAAGCCTTGAAGGGGCGGGAAAATGACGAGGTTATGCTGACCAACTGCCCCAGTTGTCTACAAGGTTTGGGCCGAAACGCCGCCCTGGGATTGAAGCCCCGTCACATGGCCGTGGAACTGGCCAACCGCGCCGGGGGCAAGGAATGGGAAAAAGAGTTGAAGGTGATGCTTACTTCCGCTGAAGCTATAAATTTTTAACCGGGGACCGCAGACACCTGCAGTGAGCCCACTAGGCGAACAGCAAGACTTGGTTGTCCCGACCACAATAAGCGGTTGGGAAGCTGTTAACTCTTAATCTTACCGTTGCCATCACCCATCCTGAGCCATGTTTTTCGAACCCGAAGCCAGTGGCTCACCAAACCTACTCCCCAACCCAGCATCGGCCATCTGGCCCACGTCACCAAACCACTGTTATGAATATCCAACAGAACCAATGCGGTGTTCACCGTCACGTAAATGAATAGGTGCACCAAGAAACCTTTACCCTCGGCTTGGGGTTCCATCGGTTCCTGAAGCAACCCTGGGATTGGCTCCGCACCCAAATGGGCCGCATCCACTCCCAAAACCGAAGCTAAAGCCATTTTAGTTTCAGGGGAAGCATTTCCATCCGCTTCCACGCGCTGGACAGTCCGCAGACTCAAATTGGACACCTCCGCCAAGTGTTCCTGGGACCAGGATTTTTCTTCTCGCAACTTTTTCAACAGCCGAGTGTTTATCTTCATTTCCATGATTCGCTCCTGGGGTTTGGATTGATAAGCATCTGATTTTCACCCGGGGAGTTTCCTCCAACAACGACACTTTCCCGCCAATTTTACGACAATTCATCATTTTGAAGCACATTTACATCTATCGTATTTCCAAAATGGTTCCAGTTATAATTTCCCAACGTTTACCCGAATTGACTGGAGATGCCTGAATCATGCTTCCATTAAAAGCCGTCAATCTTGAAGTTGTCGGGGGCTGTAACCTGGATTGCCCCCTCTGCCCTGCGGCAACCTCCAACAATAAACCCGTGAAGTTGATGACGATGGATACCTTTAATCTGTTTTTGAAATCCATGGAGGATATCCGCAAGAAACCTGAAGTTCTTTTATGGAATTACGGCGAGCCCCTGATGCACCCCGAAATTCATGTGTTTGTCGATAAATTGGAAGGTCTGGGTTTTCGTACGGTTATCTCCACCAACGGCGTACTGCTCCAGATGAGGGCAAACAATTTCAGGAACTCCAAGCTTTCCAACCTCATCGTCAGTTTGGATGGATTGGACCAGGAAACCCTTTCGCAATACCGCCGAGGAGCGGTTTTGGAAAATATCCTGGAAGGTTTCCGCCAATTCAAGGCCAACAGTCCCCGTACCCACTGTATTCTTCAACTGATTGCCATGAAACAAAATCTGCACCAGGTCGGACAAGTGGCAGAGTATGCCAAGAAGTGGGGTTTTGACAGCTCGTTGACCAAAACCGTCGGCAACCTCTTCCCCGCAGGCGGGTCCAACTGGAGCAAAGACCTGTTGGCATTTGACCCGGGCACCAAACTTTCACGGTTCGACCAATTAACCGAAGACTATATCCTCCCCAGGGGACGAGCGGTAAATGAATGCCCAAAGGCTTACCGAGAGTTCGCCATCAACACCGAAGGAGTCCTTTTTCAGTGCACTCATGACAGTGGTGAACAACATCCCATTACCACCCTGAAGGGTCAGACCTTCACTGAGATTCTCGCTTCCCAGGAATATCGCAAGTTCGTCTCAACCCTGGGAGCAGCGGAAAACGCTCCAGCGATGTGCCGTATGTGCCCTACCCGGTACACCAACAACCAATTCCTGTCACCCGGGCTCCTCAAAACCAAAATATTGTCGCGCTTTTATCGGTTATCTAGAAAATTAGCTCGTTCTTTTCAAATTTAAGTTCCTCTGTAGTCGATTAATTGTCGAGGTCCTCATGAACCGTGATATCTATGTTCCGCCCGAAGGGCCACCGCAAGGGCCGGGGCCCAGTCCTGAGATCTATCCGTTGATGGGCGAAGAAAATATCTTCAAGATGCTTTCCGATTTCTACCAGGAGTTGGGCCAATCATCCATCCGTCCTCTCTTCCCCCCTGATCTGGAAGAAGCTTCCCGAAAATCGGCCAAGTTTTTTGTTCAAGTGTTGGGCGGCCCCCCGCTTTATGTTATCGACCATGGTCCGCCCCGCATGAGGGCCCGACACATGCCATTCGAAATCGACGAACAAGCCCGACAGGTTTGGCTTTGGTGTTTTGAGAAAACGCTGGAGGGAGCGGATCAGAAATACCAATTTCCACTTCAACACATGGCGGGGTTTAAAGAGTTCTTAAGAGGTTTTTCCGCATGGATGGTCAACAAAAAGTCTTAATCGCCAATAAAAAAGCTTCCGTTAGGAATCCAGCCGGAAGCTTTGGTGAGAACCAGAGCCCGTAAGGGCCCCCTGGTTTTACGAATTCATACACCCTTCGGCCTGTGAAACCACGGAACGAAGCGGTTGGATCTTCGCCCTGCCGCTGGAAAGTTCTCGGGCGATCTCGTAACGCGGCACAGAGGAATCCACCGTCTGGGACCAGGCGTCAATACCTCCGGTCATCGACTTCACCGTTGAAAAACCATGACCGGCAAAATACGAGGCGGCGTCCATGCTTCTCTTTCCCGTGTGGCAATAAAACACGAGGGGAGCGTCCTTGGGCCCCGTGTGAATTTCCCGAGCTAAATCTTCGGTCATCAAGACCGCGCCTTCAATGTGGGCCGTCTCCCATTCCTGAGGGGTACGCACATCAATCAAGCGGATCGTTTGGCCGTTTTTCATCGCCTCCGAAACTTTCTGGGGGCTCATCTGGATGCGTTGGTCAATTTCCTCAGCCTCTTCGATGAATCGAAGCACCTCGTCCATATCGGTGATGCTGTGCTTTCGCGCCACTTCCTCCAGGATATCGGTTGGCTCGTAACCACAGCTGTGGCATCCGCCGATGTGATATTTTTGAAAAAGAGCGCGTTGGGCGCTGGGATAATTTTCTAAAACTTCCTGCATGGTGCTGGTTTTCGTAATGGTCGGCATGGGAGTCTCCTTAATCATCTAACTTCAAGAATGAGGTGAAAAGTCAAAGGTCGTACTGGCGAAACCACCCTGTCGGCATTGGTCATGTGGCTTTTTCTTTATACACACATTCCCCAGGAATACGAATAGTCCCAGGACATTTATTATTCATTGAAGGGAAGGAAAACCATACACATTGTCATGCTTTTTTCCCGCTGAAAACCAGCCGTTCGCTCAAAGTCCAAAGACGCTCCGCCGCTTGAGGATCCACCGCGTAGGGCATCACGCCCATGGGACGGGAGGCGAACTTTTTAGCTCCCGCCTTGTTCCCTTCCGCCTCACCCTCGGGGGTAAACAAGGGGGCGATGTCGCAATCCGCGCAGTAGACGCCGCCCACCCCATTGAGCTGTGGGGTCGTGGCGCACCAAACGATGGTTGCCGCCCCCTGTTCCACCGTCTTGAAACCCCGGGCAGGGTCGATGACCGGCTTCCCCTGTTCATCGATGGCCCCACCGGCCCGTAGTTGCTCGACCGTAATATATTTTCCGAGGCCTGTAGCGACGATTCCTCCCGGATGGAGGGAAAAGGCTCGTATGCCCTCAGCCTTCCCCCGCTCGTCCAGCGCCAAAGCGAATAAAATGTTGGCCGTCTTGGATTGGCCATAACCCAACCAGGGGGTATATTCCCGGCGTTCATAGTTAGGATCATCGAACACAACGGGCGAATGGCGGTGGCCCCAGGAAGAAACCGAGACAACTCGGGCGCCGTATACCCGACGCAGGGCGGGCATGAGCTGGGTAACTAACTGGAAGTGCCCCAAATGGTTAGTTGAAAATTGCGATTCATACCCTCGCGCGTCACGTTCCAGCGGACAGGCCATGATTCCAGCGCTGTTGACCAGAATGTGCAAAGGCTGTCCCGAGGCCAGAAATTTCTCGGTAAATGCACTGATGGATGCCGGGTCCATGAGTTCCATCGGTTCAATCTCAACCCCCGTGATTCCCTTCAGTGCGGTCGCGGCCTTGGTCAAATTTCGCGCCGGAACGATGACCCTGGCTCCCGCCTGACGCAACACTCGTGCGGTCTCAAGCCCAAGACCGGAATAACCCCCGGTGACAATGGCGACCTTGCCTGAAAGGTCGATACCACGGATCACTTCTCGCGCCGTGGAAGCGGCGCCGAACCCGGACCCGATCGGTTTTTGTAATGGAGGCATCGAACTTACCTTTTTGTGTGGTTTGATTATTAAAGCAACGGCTTATTTCGCCAAATATTCCACATGCTTCGCGATTTCGGGCGAAGCCACAAATGCAAGGCCGAATTCTTTCTTGATCATACTCATGTCAAACAGCATGGGATTGGCATCCCATCCCTTGTCCTCAAGCACGACCTGGCTTTTTGATCCGGTGATCTCCAGGGTCTTGTGTGCGACCTTTTCCCAAGTCACAAATTCGGTGGAAAGGCCGAAGAAAATCCTACGGTTCAGGCCGCTCTTCAAAAGAGCGGAGTAAAGCTTTGCCAGATCCCCCACCCAAACGAACTGTGTTCCATCGTGCTTTGTAACCTTGATGGGTTCGTTCTTTTTCGCCGCCGTGACGATCTGGTTGAAGCGTTTGTCCGGCTGGGTGACCCCGTCGGGGTATGCGGGATTCCCAAAGGTATACCCCGGCCTGATGACGTTGCAACGGATTTTGGCCTTGGCCGCGAAGCCAAGAAGATAGGCCTCCGAAGCCGACTTGGTAGCCCCGTACAGATCCACGGGCCTCAAATCGATGCTTTCATTCATGAGGGGGCGAAATTCTCCCACCGCCGCGGTCGAGGAGGTATAGAGAAACTGTTTCACGCCCGCCGATTCCGCGGTCTCCACCAAGAATGCCGTGACGGCCGTGTCCTTTTGAAGCATGATGGTCGGCGTCTCCCCCCACCCTAAGGCGATATGCACGCAGGCGTCACATCCTTGAAGGGATTTTTCAAGGATGGGCTGGTCGTAAAGCGTTCCTTCCACAATCTCAACGCCGGCCAAGGTTTTCAGTGAGGGGATTTTGCTCGTGTTTCGAATCAAAAGACGCAACGAATGGCCTTCCGCCAACAGTTCTTTGACGACCCAATGCCCGATAAAGCCGCTACCGCCTGTAATAAATATTTTCACGCTTTCTTACCCACCTTCTTGTGAAGTCCCAAAATCAGTCCCTTGATATCACAACGAGTGATGACGTTGATGAATTTATCCCACATGGCCCCGCTTTGCAGGACTTAGTTTATAACCATACCTCCATTATTTTTTTCGAATATCACTTATGCCCTTTTGAGCGAAGCGCTTTTTCTTGGTTTTCACACCAATTAAATACGTCGTCGGGGTCATTGAAGCCAAATCTCCGATGCATGGTTCAATCGATTCCCGACAACCTTTTGTTATGCCGATGTAAATAAATTCCACAAGTTTGTATGGTTTTTCCGAAGGTCCTACATTTGTGTCCTAACAAAATCCCATGTCTTTTGAGGTCTGTGGCGTTTGGGGTGTCTCAAATCTTTTTTAGGCCGCAAAAAAGCGCGCCCAAACCTTTTTTTATTCAAAAAAATGCCATGAGTCCGCCATTTTTGTCTTTTTTCGAATTGGTACGACCTATGCATTACCCCTACCAAGACTTTCAAAGTGGGTTTCAAGACTCGGGTCCCGCTGGCAAAGGGAACCCGAGCCGGAAAAAGGAGCTAAACGAGAATATAAATCCATTAGCGTCCCACAAAGGGGCCGGGATGGACGCGGACAAGTCGCTGGCAACTAAATTTTAAAAATAACAATTTTGGATCTTGTTGCTCATGCGGGCTTCCGCGCCCTTCCGGGCCCCTTCCTAAAAGCGGGACGGGGAAAGACCAGTCGCTACCAGGCTCCCTTTCCGGCCTTCGCATTGTTTTCCGGGTGAACGCCGCCCGGTTTTTTTCCCCAAGGGGGAGCAAAATGATTCCAGCCGATCGCGCCCAAATCACCTTCCTGTCCCATACCTCCACGGAAGCTGTTCTCTTCCGCCTCAGCGGCTCCCTGACCATCAGCACACTTGAAAAGGTGGAACAAGATTTCGATCTCCACCTTCCCAAGTGCCCCGGTAAAAAAGTGATCATGGACCTCTCGCAAGCCCCCTTCGTCAGCAGTACGGGCTGGAGCTTTTTCCTCTATACTCATGCCCGTCTTCGGGCCATGGAGGGGGAACTTCTACTCGCCGGTATGAAACCGGAAATTCTCATGATCTTCGAGATGCTGGATTTCGGAAATTTCATGCGCCATTTTCCTACGGTCGCCGAGGCCCTAACCTATAGCCGATCCCTATCCGCCGCGGGTAAAAGTGGGGAACCCGTACCGGCGGTGCCTGAGACGGCCCGCCCACCCAAAAAAGGGTGGCGGGCCTTGATCCCGTCCCCAGCCCGGCGTCGGCTGGGCGGTGAGAACTAATGTGTTTCTTTTCATCCTTTGGATGGTTTTCAGCAAGGATAAGGCAAATCGAAAGCGCAAAAGCCTGGTGGCTGCGGCAGAATTAGGACTGAAAACTCCCTAATCGACAGGTTCAATTTCTGGTCGTTGGGTTTACGGTTTTTGTAAATCGTTACAGTTTCGTTGTAAGCAACGATCGCAGGTCTTCCTCAAGGCCACCGTCGAAAGTCAACTTTCCTCTTTCCCTTACGCCGGCAAGCCATATCGCATACCCTATTTCTAACCTTTTATTAACACTCTCTGGCATAGCCTTTGCATTTCTTCGCGGTTGAATCCCAATTAAACCCGCGAGGAAACCATGGAACTTCCCACCCTGACCGCCCTTGAAATTCTGGCCCAAAAAAACGTGTCTTCCCTTTTCCAGCCCATTCTTTCGATTAAAAAAATGGGCGTCGTGGGGTTGGAAGCCCTGGCCCATGGAGTCAAATCGGGTACGCAGGAAATGGTTCCACCCCAAGAGCTTTACCGGGAATTGGGAGAGAACAAATCCAAACTGGCCCTGGATCGGCTATTCCGGGATAAAGGCCTGGAAGGCTTTGTTGAAATCCAGTCCAAGGTTCCCGACCTACTCCTGTTTTTGAACATCGAGTCTTCCATCCTTACCCCCGAAGTGGTGGGCTCGGGCCATCTTGTCCAAAGGGTTCAAAGCCTCCGGCTTAATCCAAGCCGGATCGTGATTGAAATTTCACCCTCCGAAAACATGAACATGGACGCTGTTCTCAAATTCGTGGAAATGCAAAGATCGAATCAGTTTTTGATCGCCCTGGAGGATGTCAATAACACAGGTTCCTGCGTGAACCAGATACTCAGTTTGTATCCCGACCTGGTCAAACTAGACGCTTCTTTCGTGCAGGACATGGGAAAAGATCCCTTCAAGCGCGAGGGGATAAAAACCGTCGTCAACCTGGCGCACAAATTGGGAGCCCTGGTGATCGCCAACGGAGTGGAAAACGAGGAAGACGCTCTCTGCGCCCTGGAACTGGGAGTGGATATGCTGCAGGGGGGATATTTTTCCAAACCCAAGAAAAGCGATTCTTCGACCCTTGGCTTAAAGGCCCGTATTGTCTTTCTGGGTTCGCGCTACCGCCGAATGATGACTGACCGCATGAACCGGGACAAGGACCTGAAAAACCGCTGTCTGGAAATCGCCCTGGCCCTTTTTCAGCCCCTTCAGAAGAACGCCACCATTGATCTAGACGAAGCGGCCTTCACGAAGTATTTTCTGAAATATCCCCAGCTGGAATGCCTCTACATCCTAAGCCAGGACGGGGTGCAGGTTAGCGAAACCTTCTGCAATTTGAAAAAGGTTCCAGAACGGCGCCAGCATCTCTTTCAACCCGCTCCCAAGGGGACGGACCATTCCCTGAAGGAATATTACTACGCCCTGACCTACAACAACCTCAGCCACTACCTGACCGATCCTTATATTTCCCTGGCTTCGGGAAATTTGTGCATCACTTTTTCAGGGGTTCTCACGGACAAAACAACTGAAAAGGCCCACATCTTCTGCGCGGATATTGACGTTTCGCAGATTTAAAAAATGTTAGGGATAAGCTAAAAATTTAAGTCAGGGGGGTTTTGAATCCGGATGACGACCCCGAGGTTGGAAACCCTTTCTTCCAACTCGCCCGCCAGTTGGGTCATGCTTTCGTAACCCTCGAAAAGCAGATAAGGGCTGGCGCTCGGCTTGAGGTTCAGGCTTTCGAGTGCCCTCAGGCAAATCAATTCCACATTCCCTTCCGGGTCGGTATAGATCCGGAGCTTTTGAATAAACCGGTAGGGGATCGCCTCCGTGACCTTTGGCGCGGTAAGTTCCAACGATTCGGGGTTCACGGCCAGTTGGGTGATCTGATTTTCCCTGCGGGTTTTATAGTCCATCCCGCTACTGAAGACATAGACCAACCCCAGCATAGTCCAAAGTAAACACAGGCTATCCAATCCGCCCCCAGCAAGGTACATAGGATAGACGGCCAGAGCACCGAGCACAAAAAACATGAATAACTTATAACCGAGCACCCGCAAGGTTTGGGTTTGGTATTCTTTGATTTGTTCTTCCGTCAATTTATAAATCATGTGGTTTCCCTACACTCGGACGAATCCGCAGAGAGAGCCCTCCTTACAAAATCAGTTCCAAACCCTGACGGGTGTCGGCCGGGAAGGCTTCATCCAAAAGAGGACCATTTTTTTCACGCGCCCCGACCCCCAGGTAGCGTAGTGGATATTTCCACCGTAAAACATCCCCAGGGTCGAATAGTCCGAGATATGGTAGGCCCCAGCTATTTCAGGGTATCGGGCCGCGTCCAAGAGTCCAATCCGAACCCGAAGTCCCCATTCTTCCTGAAGTTCTTCCAGAAGAGCGTCCTCTTGGGCATCCGAGTCGTTAGTTGCAAACCGAAAATCCACCAGCACGGGCAGGTCCGTCATGAGCACTTCTTCCACCCAGTTTTCCCCATTGAGTTCAACAAAATTCATGTTCGAACCTCCTCGGCCCCGACAGGGACCCAAATTTCCGTGCCTTGTTCCAGTTTCTCGATCTCGCCCGAAAGAAACCCATTCAAATCCGAGATGAACTGTCCGGCCAACTCCAGATGGCTTTCCATCTCTACTTCCCCGGCCTCGGACAGGTCCCACATTTGAATCCAAAGCCCGTACCAGGTCTTCACTGCCTCCCCCTCCAAAAAAACGGCGGGGTCCATGGACACCATGACTTTCTCCACCAGTTCCCGAAAAGAGAACTTTTTTCGGTCAAAATCCCCGACCAAGCCCTTCATCCTTTTCCATATGAACTTTTGCTTTTCAATCATGTTCCAATTCCCCATCGGAAACCCTCTTAGCGGCTCTTTTTCTTACAAACAACCCAGACCAGATCTGCCGTTTGAAAAAGCGGATTGGGCGAATTCTGTAGAAGACCAAGCGATCGGTCCGGAAAAAAGGGAACTCGTGCCTGGGCGGGCCCAGTCTCTTTTTTCTTCTCTTTTCGTATCGCCGGCTTGTCGTTGGACGGGGTCATGTTGTTTTCCTTTCTTTCGTTTCTCAAAGGTCTTCGATGCGGTCGATCAGGGCTTGAACGTTTTTCACCGTGATGCGGCCTCGGCCGGTCGCGACCAATCCTTCCGATTCCAGGTTGATGAAGGTCCGGATGCTGGTTTCCACGCTCGTGCCCACCATCTCGGCGACTTCCCGGCGCGTCAGGGGAACGGTGTCCCCGAATTCGTTCGCCAGGTTGACCATCAGGTGGAGAATGCGTTTTTCCACGCTCTCGTGCTCGAAGGTCTGGGTGTCTTTGGATTGGCGCAGACGGTTGGAAACGTGGGCCGACAGCGCGAAGGCGACAGAGGGGTAACGGTTCATCAAATTCCTAAAATCCGACATCGGCAATGAAACCACCGTAACTTCGGTTTCGGCCACGCTTTGGCAGGGCACCTTGCCCCCGCCTAGACAGCAACAGCTTCCGAAAAGGCCCCTGGCCCCGACCATGCAGAGGGTTTGGCACCGGCCATTGGGGGCGGTCACGTTGGCCTTGATCCGGCCTTCCTTGACAATCCAGACCGATTCGGCCGGGTCCCCTTCCAGAAGGATGGACTCATGCTTGGCATAGTGCTTTTCGACCATCTTTCTTTCCAGGTCGGCCAGCGCTTCCGGCGGGATCGCCTTGAATAGATCGACAGTAGCGAGGAACCCCCGATTCATCATGGATTTCATGGCTACCGGATTGTGTTTGGTCGCTGTCAGCATGACTGCCTCCTTGATACGGTTGGGGCCTTTCCCGTTAAGCCCTGTTTTTGTTCAGTAAACCCGCCACCAGACCCGGGAGGGCCTGGGTATCGATGGGTTTGGTGATATATGCGTCACAACCGGCCGCCAGGGCCCGGTCCGCGTCACCCTTTTGGGTGTAGGACGTCACCATGAGAATGGGGATGTCCCGGTAGCGGCTGTCGGCCTTGAGCTTCAACGTCAGTTCCACCCCGTCCATATCCGGCATCTGAAGATCCATCAGAATCAGGCGGGGCAAGAAGGTTTCGAGGACGCGAAGGGCCTCAGGGGCGTCCTTCGCGGTCCTCACCTCGTACTGCTCGATTTCGAGCAATACCCTCTCCAGTTTGAGGTTCATGACGTTGTCGTCGATGATCAGAATGGGTTCGTGAGACATGAACTTCGGTTCTCCATTTCGGGGGCTTTGGCTTCTGTTTGCCCCGCGATGGTTATCTCTAACGCAAGGGAGATGCCAAAAAGGCATGATGAAAAAACGGCTATTTTTCAGGTTTTCTTCAAGAAGGGCCGTGGGGAAAGATAGGAATTATGGCGCGCCCACTATGGCGCCGACGCCATAGTTCGGGTTCATCCGAATAGAAAGTTATAATCACGCAGGATATTTAATGTTTCTTTATCTACGGCTGAGGTCCAGAAGAAACAACATTCGCAAGCAAAACATTTTTTCAAATCCACCTCAGAGAATTGTAAGTGAACAAGCGAAGAATTATGAATTTTTGGATATCTTTTCTAATCTTGTTTCAGTTTAAAACTATTAATTCTTTGTTTTTGCCCGACCTTTTCTTTCACCACGAATCAGTTATATTCCATACATGACCGTCCAAGCTCCCGTTCGGATCCAAAGCCTCACCTCAATTCGAGCCTTCGCGGCACTTTCAGTCGTGATTTACCACGGTCTTCATTTGAACTATCCACAAGGATTCTTCGGAAAACTCGTTTCCTCGACCGTTAATATGGGCTTTGTGGGAGTTGATTTATTTTTCATTCTTTCAGGGTACATTCTCGCTTACGTCTACCTAAACGGAGAAGACACCCCGAAGCTCGACAAATCTTTATTTTGGAAAGCCCGATTCGCGCGGATTTATCCCCTTTACCTGTTCTCCTTCCTTTTGCAGGTTCCCTTTATCGTTCGCTTTGTCTTATCAAGCTCAGACAAGATTCATCATTTTTTTTGGCGGTTGCGACTTTGGGCCTCAATCTGGCCATGCTACAGGCCTGGGATATTGCCATTCGGGGGGATTGGAACCACCCTTCGTGGAGTATGAGCGCCGAAGCATTTTTTTATCTCCTTTTTCCCTTCCTGGGTGTGAAGCTTTGGGAAAAATCAAAATACTGGAATATACCCATTGCCCTCATCATCTGTTATTTAGTTCTAATGGCGCCAATGTTGATTTATGGCGTCTTTGGCATTAACGCCGCGTTTAACAACAACAACTTTCCTGGTATTTTTTTACGATTTTCCCCCCTATTTAGGCCCCCGGAGTTTGCCTTAGGAATCCTTTTAATGCGGCTTCACCATAAAATCCTAAAGGATCCAAGACCTAAGGCGATGGTCGCCAACCTGTTTTTTTGGGGGGGCCTGGCAGGAGCCCTGGCCGGCTTTTATTTTTCGGAACAATTCCGCCCCTCTTTTTTGTTTGGCGGGGTCTACGATCCTTTTCTAGCCGCCATTCTTTTAGGAGCGGCCCTTTCGCAGGGTTTCATCGCCTCAATCCTGAGCAACAAGACATTGGTCCTGTTGGGCGAGGCCAGTTACGGTATTTATATCCTCCAATCTCCTGTAGGGAGTTGGTTTTGGGCCTGTCTGAAGCTCTTTTCAAAAACCAGACCCGGAGGGATCGAACCGTTGATCCCTTATCCCTTATCTTTTTTTTGCTATATCGTTACTTTGATCCTCGTGAGTGTTGTGACCTATCTCTACCTTGAAAAACCTTTGCGAATTAAAATCCGAAACATGAATTTCGGTTTTTTAACCCAGAAGTCGGGGCAGACTCGTTAAGGGTGTTTTAGCAATTAGCAATTTCCTTAGTAGATTATATCCATGGCTGAATTGTTTCTTGTCGGGTGAACAGTGAGATCTTTTAGATTCTAAAGCCGATCAACGCAAAACGAGGATTTTATAGGTTTTCACTGTCTGAGTGCTCCCCGCCAGGGCCTTGAGCCTCAGGTAATAGACGCCATTGGCGATGTTGTTGCTGCGCCTGTCGGTCAGGTTCCAAGTAAGGGTATTGTTGCCGAAAACGGACTGGGTACCCCCCGCGACTTTACGGAAAGCCGTGGTGTAGATCTCCCAAGTCAGAGACGTCAATGTCGGAACGCTCACTTCAAAGCTGACGGGCCCCGCGCCCTGGATGGGGTTGGGGTAAGGCGCGCTCAGCGTTATTCCCAATATGACCGGAGTGGGGGTGGGGGATAGGGTCACCGTATAGGTCATTGTGGGGGAGAGGGTGTTCGTCGGGGTGTAAGACAGGGTGGGTGTATTCGTTACAGTTGGGGTTAGGGAAAGAGTGGGTGTATTGGTGATGGTTGGCGTCAGGGTAACCGTAGGGGTCAGCGTAATGGTGGGAGTGAGGGTAATAGTAGGCGTGAGGGTGATGGTGGGGGTCATGGTAATGGTGAAAGTATTGGAGGGGGTGTAGGTTTGGGTCGGGGTATTGGTGATGACGCAGGCCGGGAAAGTCTGGATTTCGATGGCCGCGAATTCGGCGTTGTTCGCCGTGGCGGTCGCGACGATATCGATCAAACCATTCGTGACGGTCTCGACAAAGGAGTGGTTATCCGCGGCGAATTCCCCCACCTGAGAGTAAATGTCAAAATTCGGCAATACGATCGTACCGTTGATGGAGACATTGAAGACCCGGCATCCCGTGGCAGTACAGTACATCTCGACGTTTTTCAAAGTGACCAGATAGGTCCCGTTTGGAACGGTGAACTTGTATTCCAGGGTGGAGGCGTACCGTTCCGTCTGGTAAAGGGCCTGTTCGCCGTTCGTGTTGGCAATGGCGTTCGTGGTAGTTCCGATGTTGCCGGTGGTCACGTAGCCGTAACTTCCCGCCGCATAGGCCTGGTCAGCTACCCAGGTCACCCCGCCGAGGACGTACTGCACCGCTCCTCCGCAATTGATGGCCGCGACAACCTGTGAACAAGGATTAACCGTCGGGGTGGAGGTAGGGGTGTAGGTCACGGTCGGAGTGACCGTCACCGTAGACGTGGGGGTGACCGTGTCGGAGGGGTTATGGGTGGGGGTGAAGGTGCCGGTCTTCGCGGGGGTGGCAATACAGGTGGGAACGGGCGTCAGTAGGAAATTCTGCAGGTCGGTTCCCCAACTGGTCGGTGTCCAGCTGAAATCCGAAACGAGGTCAGGGCAAGAGCCGGGATACATGCACCAGGCCGTGGCTCCCACGATCCCATTGGTGTTCAGGATGTAACTGAAAAATCCGCTGTCGAAAGCGGAGATATCCCCCGCGGCGGGCGGGCAGGTGGAATCGGGACCGTATTCCCCCACGAAGACCGGATAATTGGCCAAGAGGGTACTTGGAATTTCGGTATTCCAACTGGCGGCGGTCGTCCCGTCGTTGGTTCCGTAGATATGGGCGGCAAACATCACCCCGGCTCCCGTGTTGGTTATGGAGGTTGCGGGAAGGCCGGCGAGGTTGGCGCACCAATGGAGGCCCCCCATCAGACAGACGTTAGTGGCCCCCGCCGCTCGCACGGCGTTCAAGAGAGCCTGCATGCCCGGGGTGGAAAAGGAGGCCCCGCCCAGAGTTCCGCCATTGAGCCAGGTGTTGTATCCCGTGGTGTCGACCGTTCCTGGATTGTCGTTGCCCGAGTCATAAGGCTCGTTGTAAAGGTCGAAGACCACCGCGGGGTTGTTGGCATAGGCGCTCCCCACCGAACTCCAAAAAGTGATCGCGTTCGCATCCGCCATGGGCTGTTGTTTCGTACTGCTGGCACTGCCCCATCCGGCTCCGCAGGGGGCTGAGGGCGAGGAGGATGTGCCCGACCAGTGCAGGTCGAGGAGAACATAGGCGCCCTGTCCCGAGCAGTAATTGACGACGCTGGCCACCAAGGCCTGGTAATTCGCCCCATTGGTGTCACCGTCCCCGCACCCAAACCAATAATCCTGGTTCAACGGCAAACGGATGATGGTGCTGTTCCAAGTACCCACCGCCTCGGTCACCATGTTTAATATTTGCCCACTGCCCGTGTTGGAGAATTCCATCCCATCCGCGTCCACACCTCTTAATTTCCCACAGAAGCCACCGTACGAAAGCGTGTTTCCCACGACGGTCAAAACCGGCGGCTGGGCTTGTGAATTTTGGGCGCTAAAAATCCAAAAGGTGAGGGCTAAAAGGATAAAGGCGCGCTGGAAAAACGATAGGTGGATCGATGACATTTGGTTTAATTGCTCTTTCGCATTGGTTTTGGAGCTTGTTGGGGAAGCCACAGATTACACACTTTAAGCTTAATAGGGTCCGGCGGAAATAATATAAAAGGGCTTTCATATTCAACACTCCCCCGCGCGCAGGGAGGACGTGGAGAAGATACTTGTGAAAACGCTTTTTAGAGAAGATTTGGGTGTTAGATAATGGGTGGGATCGACAATAGCACGAAAATGAAAACGATGATTAATCTTTAGAAAAACGTGGGACTCAAAATAAAAAAGAGGGACATTCGGGTGAATGATGCTGAACGGTTCCCTCTCGTGAACAAAGGCTCGTTTCAATGATTTACAAGGTTATGGTCGATGACAATTACGATTATATGGATCTGGAAAAGCGGTACACCCAAGGCGAGTATGAAACATTGGAAGCGGCCATCGATGCCTGCAAGAAAATCGTGGACCAGTGGCTGGCATCCAGCTATAAGCCCGGAATGAATGCGGAAGAACTCTGTTCGGCCTACAAGAATTTTGGATTGGACCCATGGATTTCGGGACCCGAAAACAAGTCCTTTTCAGCCTGGGAATACGCCGAAAAACGTTGCGCCGAGATCTGCGCAAAAAAGTGACTTCCAGAAGGCCGGACATTCATTTTTCTTTGGATGAATCGATCCCTACTAGAATCCAATGGGAACAATGAAAAAGGCTTTGATTCCGAATCTTAAAATGAAAAGCCATCGATTAAACGCCGATGGTTACATGATAAATTGAACAGGTCGTCCGGGCGGAAAGCCCATGGGGCCAAGTCTGGGTTAATTGATGTTTTGAGATGAGGAAAATTATGAAACCAAATGACCCCAACGGATGGCTTAAAAACATTTGGCCTGCCGCGGCGGCAGGGGTCCTTCTGGTCACAGTCCCCGGTTTTTATATCGGCAAGGTTTGTCCCTGGTATAGGAGTATGAATCTAGTGTTTTGGCTTACGACCCTCCTTTTGGTGGTCGCCCTTGTTTTTATTTTTAAAAAAATATGGGTAGCAATCCGGCGAGCCGATGCCAACGCACCAGTTCAAGGTTCCAGGCCCTGGCAACTTTTTCTTTTACCTTTCCTCACATTCGCGATGGGTTATTACCTGGCGGGTTCACTTTGGTGGACTGCTGGAAATATTGTTCTGGCATTCGCGAAAAGCGATGTTTTGTCGGCGGGGTTCCAAGTGGCTTGCCCCGAAAAGTCACCGGTTCTCCAAGATGCCAAGAACGCCGTTGTACTCTTCAACCAGGCCTGGAACGCGCCTTCCATGCGAAAGCTCGGCGTCGTATCCGCCCTATTCGATAAGCCTCCCCAGGGACGTTTTGAGGAAAACGCCAAGATTTACGCTTATCGGGCGGGACTGGAAGACCTATCCCCCCAGCCCTTCTGGGGGAAGAAAACAGAAAATGAATTCATGCAGAAATTCATTTCCGACGCAATGGCCGGGGTCACTACTCGGGAAGAGAAAACCTACGCCCATAAGTTCTTAAAAGAGCACGAAGACGCTTTGGGCTTAATTGGCCAAGCTTTCCAAGCAAAGGGCGTGGATTGGGGAGTCGATTTCAACGTCGAACCTTCCTGGGATATCCCCTTTCCCCGGATCGCCTATTACCTTTCCCTCGCTCGTTTGCTAAGAACCCAGGCCTTGATCCTGGCCCTGGATGGGGACGCGGCGGGGTCCGTGCGGAGTCTCCAAACCGGATTGTTCCTGGGCGACACCCTCCGGCTCAGCCACACCCTGATCGCCGAGATGATCGATACGGCCATCGTACGTATGATGTCGTCCACGGTTTGCGCCGTTCTTCCCCAGCTAGAAGTCAAAGGACACGCGGGGGAAGAACTGCTCCCCTATCTTCGGTCGGATCGACTTGAAAATGGTTTTTATACATCCATGCAATGGGAGCTCTTTGGGTATACCCGGTCTTTTGAATCGATTGGTTGGCTCGATTTCGCGAACAATTGTAAGACCGACGGGTTTTACTTCGGCTTCGGGGGTAATGAAGCGGCCAATTATCTGATGGGCCTCATGTATCGCCCCTTTTTATTGTTCGATATGGCCTCTTCTTATGAATACAAAATCCAACTGATGAAGGTTATTGAGACGAACTCGGGCGATTGGGATAAGGGGTATCAAGCGTATCAGCGGAATGGTTGGCTTCTGGGTTTGTACGCCCTGCCGCGTTTTGCCCAGATGGGGGAAAAGGTTCGGGAAGCCTTGACGATCTGTAACCAAGCCCGAATCGAGGTCGAGATTCATATGTTCCACCGGAAATACAAGCGGTTTCCCGCCACGGCGGAAGAATTGGAAAAATGGTGTTTGGACAATTGGAACCCCCTTTCCGGGGTTCAGGATCCCCTGCCCAAAGTCGAGACGACGGCCGCTTTTGTACCGGGAGCCAAGAGCCCGGCTGGAAACTAGGTCGCTCTGAATTAAAGAAAACCAATCACCTCTCTAAGTGAATATTTATTGATATTCAAGGGAAGAGAGTTGCTGACAGCCTGATTTTCGTCAAATTTGACGGCTTGTTCTTCTTTTTTTGTAGATAACTCCGGCCTCATCGGACCCGACCTTTTCTACTTTACTTCAAATTCCGAATCGTAACCCGCTGTCTAGTAACTCGTTATAATGAGTCGAAATGGGAAGGGGTTAAACTTGGAACCTTCAAAATTCAGCCGGGGTCTATGGACTCTTTTGGGCTTATCTCTGTTTCTCAATCTCGTTCTTCTGGCTTTTATTTCTCGGCATTTTCAGATTTCCATCTCTCCAAAGCCTTTGGTCTTTGCCCAAACCCCTACCGTCGCATTGGTGCATTCCACATCGTCGTCGACTGAATCGATCGTCCTTCCCAACTCAATTCCAAAGGCCCCGGCGGCGGCACAAGATGTGGGAGAGGATCAAAACACGAGCGTCCGGGAGGAGGATTCGGAAGCTGTCGGACCTGTTTCCCCCCGTGAACCCGTACCCGCCAGGGTATCTCGTGAATTTTCGGATGAATTCCCAAGCGAAACCAGTCTGGACCATTTCGTGTGGACTAACGAAAATTTCGCCTACACGAACGCATCGGCCCAACAGTTTACCGTCTCAAACGGTGAACTCTTGCAAACTTCCCCTCCAGGGGGACGAACCAGTGTCTATACGGTTGTCCGCTCGGCCCTCTTTGATTGGTCCCTCAGCAATTACACCGTCGAGGCGGACTTTAAACTCGAGCATTGGTCCGGCAAAAGCGGTTTGTTCGGCCTGATGTTCCGCTCGGCCTCCAATGGGAACGCTTACGTCTTCCAATTGAACAATTGTTACGACCATAAAGTTCCCCAATGGCAGATCGAAAAACGCACGGGCCCTAATGGCGGCAGTTACAACTTCCTGCCCGGGTCGGGGTTTGGAATGGGGGCCAATGACCCGGTATATTCTTTGGGAAGCTGGGTTCATTTGAAAGTCGTGGCCCTGGAAAATCACTACGATTGCTATGTCAACCTTTTTGACGGCAAGGGGGACCAAAAGGTTTTCAGCCTCTCCGACCCCGGAATCCCCTTTTCAAACGGTGGAGTTGGCATTCGAACCCTCTGGCTGGTTGACCCGAACCAGCTCCATGTGCGCCATTTCCGTGTGAAAGAGGCGGGGAGGTAGTACGGGCAAGTAAACTGGGGATGACAAAAAAAATTCTCATTTAAAGCGAATACTTTTTGATCTTCAAGTGGAGTGTCTTGTAATCCGTCTTTAATAGTTTGGAAGCCTTGCTCTTGTTGCCATCCGTCGAGCGGAGGGCATTGCGGATGGCCTGCTTTTCGGCGGATTCGACGGCTTGTTCGGCGATTTTTTTGAGGGATAACCCCGGCGTCAAGGGTACTTCCACAGGACCGGGCGTAGGCTGGTTCAAGTTCTTGCCTAAAAAGACACGGACTGATTTTTCATCCAATTCCACACCGGGAGCCAGAAGCACCGACTGACGGATCACGTTTCGCAGTTCCCGGATGTTGCCCGGCCAGGCATGGGTAGAAAGCAATTCCATAGCACCCGGGGTAAGGCTTCCCACGTTCTTGCGGAGTTCAAGCGAGGCTTCCTGGGTAAAGCGGGCGGCCAGCAGAGAGATGTCGGAACGCCGTTCTCGAAGGGGCGGCAGATCCAGAGTGAATTCGGCCAGGCGATAGTAAAGGTCCTGTCGGAAGCGGCCCGACTTAGCTTCTTCTTCCAACGGGACGTTGGTTGCGGCGATGAACCGCACATCAATGGGAATGGCCTTTTCCGCCCCCACGGGTTTGACCTGTCTTTCCTGCAAGACCCTCAGCAGTTTGGCCTGCAACCCCAGGGGGAGGTTCCCCACTTCGTCCAGGAACAAGGTTCCACCCCGGGCCAGGGAAAGCTGGCCCTCTTTTTTCCTATCCGCCCCGCTGAAGGCCCCCTTCTCGTGTCCGAACAATTCCGATTCCAAAAGGTTCTCCGCCAAGGCACCGCAATCGAGGGCCACAAAAGGGCCTTCACGCCGGGAGCTCTCCTCATGGAGGGCTCGGGCCGCCAGTTCTTTGCCCGTTCCCGTCTCCCCCTGGATCAGGACGGTCAAAAGGGAATCGGCCACCTTGCTGATCTCTCCGGTGATTTTATGAACCGCTTCGCTTTCCCCCAAGATCCGGCCGAGAGCCTGGCCCTTTCCCGCCCCCCGGCGAAGCATTTCCATCCGGGCCTGCATTTCGCCCTTTTCGAGGGCCCTTTGCAAAGTGATCCGCAGTTGGTCCGAATCAAAGGGCTTGGTCAGGTAATGAAAGGCGCCCAGCCGCACAGCTTGCAAGGCGGTCGCGGCGTCGTTGTGGCCGGTGAGCATGAGGACCGGCAGGTTGGGCGAGAAGGCCTTGAGTTTCTGCAGCACCTGTAATCCGTCTATGTCAGGCAGGTTCAGGTCGAGGATCACGGCATCCGGAAGAACCCTGGCGGCTTCCACCAGCGCCTCACGCCCCGTTTCGGCCTCAGTGAGGGCATAAACCCCCTCGCCATTCAGCACGGCCCGCAAGAGCTTGCGGCCGATTGCCTCGTCGTCAACGACCAGGATTTTTTTCATTTTTTTCCGTTCAGAAAACGCGCGATAAGGCCGGGGAGGGTCTGGGTATCGATGGGCTTGGGGATATAACCATCACAGCCGGCGGTCAGGGCCTTTTCCTCGTCGCCTTTCATCGCATAGGCCGTGAGGGCCAAAATGATGATACCAGCGGTCGCCGGGTCGGCTTTCAAGCGTCGAGTGAGGGTGAGTCCATCCATGCCGGGCAGTTGCAGGTCCATGAGGATCAAGCGGGGTTTGGACGTTTCCAGGATCTTCAGGGCCTCCTCGGCGTCCATGGCCGAGGCCACTTCATAACCTTCCCCCTGAAGAAGAACCCTCGACAGCTTGAGGTTCACGGGATTGTCATCCACGACCAGAATCGTCTCCCCCGGCATTTTTCCACCTTTCAGTTTAGGGTCATTTTTATTATCAAAACCGACATCCAACACGAAGGCACGAAGACACAAAGTAAAACCAAGCACTTTGAAACACGCCTTAACATTAAGGCTTATTACGTTTGCATCTTTTACAAAACGGCATGCCTTTCTTAGTGTCTTTGTGGCTTTGTGTTGGATGGTCCTTTTTAGGATCCGTCCTTAGCCTCCCAAGGAAGAACGGCAAAAAAGACACTCCCCTTCCCAACCTGGCTATGAACCCCAACCCTTCCCCCCTGGGCTTCCACAATACTTTTGGTCAGGGCCAGGCCCAAACCGGTACCGGCGTATTTCTTGGTCGAACCAGCGTCCAATTGTTGAAACTCGATGAAAAGTTTGGAAAGGTCCTCCGCCCGGATGCCGATCCCCGTATCTTCCACTTCGAGACGGAAGTTTCCCTCCCCCTCGGGCTTGATTCTCAGCGTCACCACCCCTCCCTCGGGAGTGAACTTGATGGCGTTCGAGATGAAGTTATAAAGCACTTGCTTGAGTTTGGAGGGGTCCAGCAAGGCTGGGCGGAGGTCGGGGGCGAATTCCTGAACGAGTTGGATGCGCTTTTGCGCGGCCAAGCCCCGAAGGATATCCTTCACCTCGGCGGCAATTTGAGCGAGATTCAGGATTTCCGGGCGGAATTCCATCTTGCCCGCCTCCACCTTGGTCAGGTCCAGCACGTCATTGATGAGGCGCAAGAGATGACGGGCGCTGGTGAGGATATCGCCCAGATATTCCTTCTGGTCCGGCGCCAGCTCACCCACCTTTCCGTTCACCATCAGCTCGGAAAAACCAATGATGGCGTTCAAGGGGGTTCGCAGTTCATGGGACATGTTGGCCAGGAACTCGCTTTTGAGCCGGTTGGTTTCCTGGATGCGCCGGTTTTCTTCCTCCAGCTGGCGCTTGCGTTCGGTGGTGTCGCGGATGGCGGCGGTAACGTAGCGCCCCTGAGTGGTTTCCAGGGGGCTGAGGGAAATCTCGGCCGGAAACTCGGTCCCATCCTTGCGGAGAGCGTATAGGTCCAACCCGGCACCCATAGGCCGTGCTCTGGGGGTGGCGAAATAACCGTCGCGTTTGGGGGGGTGATTAGCTCGGAAGCGGTGAGGCACCAGCACTTCCATGGATTGGCCCAATAATTCTTCCCGTTTCCAGCCGAAAAGGGTCTCCGTCTGGGCGTTGATGATCAAGATCCGGCCATCCTGGCCCACAATAATCATGGCGTCGGGGGCCGCCTCCAAAATGCCCCTGAAGAGGGCCGCCTGGTCTGGGGCGCCCAAAAGAGCGCTCTTAACCTTTGTCTTGGGTTTGCTTTTGGGGCGGGGAGAACTTTTCGACTTTTGACGGATAGGTTTAGATTTCTTGCGAATACTCAAAGGCTGCTCCCCAGATTTAAAAAAATAACGAGGCAAATATAGCCTTGTACTTTTGTTAATCTCAAGGCAAGGCACCAGTATTTTTGTTGGTATTTCGGGGTTTAACTGAAGGACAGAAAGAATTAAAAGGCGAGAATTAAATTAATTGTATTTATCAAATATCGACAGAAATTCAAACCGTTTTGCCAATGCGAACCAGGGTGGGTCGGTTGTAACGCCTGTCCATCTTGGGAAAATCTTCCCGGTAATGGCAGGCCCGGCTTTCCTTACGTGCCAAGGCGCTGTCGATGATGACATTCGCCACGGCGGC
Organism: uncultured bacterium; assembly: GCA_964525605.1. GTDB lineage: Bacteria > Oederibacteriota > Muellerivitia > Muellerivitales > Muellerivitaceae > CAVTWJ01. The sequence continues at coordinate 73,921 of CAZGKT010000011.1, read as the reverse complement.
CAGGTTTCGTGCCTCGAGAAAATCTCTCGTCACGCGATAGTTCCAGTAGTCGGCCCGCACATTCTTTTGCAGGGCCTCTAGCACATCCTGGGCCGCCCTTAACCGGCCTTCGGTCCGGGCGATTCCGCAGAGCAGGGTCATGGTTTTTCGCGTGATTTCCCAGTAATAGCTGATGGTGGCGGGGTCTTTGTTTTCTTTGGCCCGGCCATTGTCCCAATTTGGAACCTTTTCCCTTTTTCCCGTGAACTTCTTCGTCGCGAAATGCTTGGCGGCGTTTCGTGCGAAGAGGATGCATTCGGTGGCCGAGTTGCTGGCCAGCCGTGTGGCCCCGTGAAGCCCCGTGCAGGCCGATTCTCCCAGCACATAAAGATTCGCCAGGGTGGTCGCCCCGTGAAGGTCCGTGCGGACCCCCCCATTGGAATAATGGACGGCGTAAACCACCGGGATGGGATCTTTCGCCATGTCGAAGCCCTTCTTATGGCAAAACTCGTATGCGCTCTTAAAATCCTGTCTCAGCCGCTTTGCGGGAATTTGGGTGCAATCCAGCCACAAGTGTTTCAGCCCCTGTTTGTGCATCTCGATATCCTCCGCCCGGGTCACCACATCCCGGGTGGCGGCAGAACCCAAGGGATGGTATTTCAGAACGAAATCATCGCGGTCGTTCTTGCGAAGTTTGAGAAAGGCACCCTCGCCCCGCAGGGCTTCCGTAAGAAGGAACCGGCGTTCGGATGGATCGGCTCGTTCGTCAAAAAAGACGGTGGGATGAAATTGGATGAATTCCATATTGACCAGGGGGAGCCCTGCCCGGTAGGCCATGGCGAACCCGTCCCCGCTGGCCGAATCCGGGTTGGAGGTATAGAGAAAAACCTTACCCAGGCCCCCCGCCGCCAAAAAGACCGCCCGGCTGGAGACCGTTTTGACCCGGTCCTTTTGAATGTCGTACACGTACACGCCCAGGCATTCGTCCTTGCCCTTTTGATGGAGGAATTTGTTTCGGGTGATGAGGTCCACCGCGACATGACGCTCGTGAATGCGGATGTTGGGATGGTTGCGTGCTTTCGAGGCAAGGACCGCCATGACATGGGCGCCCGTCTTGTCCTCGACGTGGAAGATCCTCTTGGCCGAATGGCCCCCCTCCCGGTGAAGGTTGAGCGAGCCGTTGCGGGACTGGTCGAACCTTACCCCCAGGCCGATCAGCCACTCGATGACGTCGGGGTAGAAATGCTCGACGCAATATTGGACCACCTTGCGGTCGTTGAGGCGCTTCCCCGCTTCCAGTGTGTCCTGGACATGCCTTTCGAATGAATCGCCCTTTGCGGGGACGCCATTGACCAGGGGGACGGCCGCCAGGCCCCCGGCGGTCAGATTGCTGGCGCTGTCGCGGATCATGGCGCCCTTGATGAAAAGGTCCACTTTCTTTCCAGCTTCCGCGGCTTCCAGAGCTGCGGAAAGCCCCGCAAACCCCCCGCCGATGATGGCGCAATCCGTTTCGATGTTCATAGCTACCGGTTCCCCTTTTGAAATCAGCGTAATTCCCAAGGCTTGAGAGGGGGTTTATTGTAAACCTTTCCACGCTTATTTCTTCAAACTTATAAGGGATGATTTTGCGCAAGTTGAGATTGAAATTATTTCTAGAGCGTCAATACTAGTGCTGGAAGAATCATTTTATTGAGGGAGATACCATGAAACGAACGATCCTTTTGTTGGTTTCGCTTTTTTTCATTTCATCCTGGGCTGTCATGGCCGAAAACAACCGTGGGGGTGGTGAAGAAAAGAGTTCCGGGGTAACTTCCGGTCCCCGGCCAGCGGCCAAAACCCGCCAGCCGGTCGTGATTAACATGAATCACGGTACAAGTGGTGGGCATAACCGCAATTATCCCCTCCAACAAACTTCACGCCCCGCGCCCCAACAGCAACAGCCCCAACAACAATCAGAACAACATAACCAACAGCAACCGGTTCAAAACGTCGGATTTCCGGCCCAGGCCCACCCGCAGCCTTCTTATGGGCAGCTCCATTGGAACACCGAGGTTCAAAACAAACCCCAGCCCCAGATTCAAAACTGGACTCCCGCCACCCACCAGGTTTCCTATACCCGGCCCAGCGTCAGTAGTTACACGAACTCCAACATTCACGCGGCGGTAGCGGTTCATCACCACCCTTACCAACAAGGTTATGTGCGTAAAAAATTGCAAAAGATCGGGGTTACGGCCGAGCCCAACCTGATCACAGACCGGGCGGAAATCATCCATACCGACCGCGCCCATTCGGTCATTCAATACCCCCGCGTCGGGCCCGATAACGGCCCCTTAAACATCACGGCCCTGTCCCCCCGCCATTTCAACGATCCGGTTGTCCGGGACCAGATGAGGCTGTTGGATGGGCAAGAATGGCAATCTCGGATTGAGGGATACAACGCCATGGAGTTCGGGCGAAACCAATACTATTGGCACCAGGACGGCGGCATCAATTATTGCCATTACATCGACGGCTCGGGTTATCACTGGTGGGGATGGTATTCCGGGGACCAGTTCTTCTGGACCCGCAACTACGCCTCGCGTTGGTGGTGGTACGACTCGGACTTCGACCGTTGGTGCTTCTGGAACAACGGCTTTTGGTGGTGGCAGGACCCTTACCACGTCGGCGACCTTTACTGCTACAACAACGACAGCTATGTGCCTTGTAACTCGGCGGAAGACCAGGTGGTCGTGACCGCTCCGGTCGATACCAACGAGCATGACCTTACCAGCCCCGACGGCACGCGCCTGGTGAAGCTGTTCTCCGACAGCCAGGACGCCTTCCTGTACGACACCGCCACGCCCCCGACCTTCGACCCGGTTTACCTGGCCTCGGGCGTGAAGACCGTGCAGTTTTCGGACACCAGCAACGGACGGCCCCTGCAAGTCATCCTGAGTCTGAATGACGGTTCCTACGACATGTTCGACAATTACGGGAATACCTACAATCCGGGGACCTATGACGCCGATCAGAGCATGACCCAAAACAACCTGCCCCCTGCGGATCAAGAAAACGCGAACCCGCCGACGGATCAGGCCCCGTCAGGCAACTGATCCGTTACGACAACCAAGGCCTTAACAAAAAGCCACCTCAAGTGGGGTGGTTTTTTATTGGACTTTGTTTTAGGAAACGTTAATACAAAATGATTCCCGTGGCGGAATGGGCCGCCAAGGGCAATTGTAAAACTCTGTCAGTTTTGAACTCGCCCCGGTAGGGTTTGATGCTATCCAGGGGAAAGGGCCCGCCACCACCCACGGTGCCCGGCACACCATTCCAGCTGACCTGGGTGTCGTTCAGGCCCTTCGCCGTCAAGACCCAGCCCATCAGTTTGCCTTTGGGCTGGAACCCCTTGATATTGAAAACGGCCCAACGATTGTCGGCGCTTTCGTTGACCAGGATCAGGCCCATCTCACCGGTGGAAAACCGGCTGGCGTAAACCTTGAAGACCGGGTCGGAGCTGGACGATGCCACCATCTTGTCCCCGAAGGCCTTGTTATAGAGGGCGTAAGCGTAATAGCTGGGCCGAGGGGTATCGTCTTTCGTGTTGTTATCCCGCAAGGCCAACATGCCCATATCCCCGTTGAGTTTGGTGTCAATGCCGTTTTTCCAATCCCAGTAGTTGGCCGCGGCATATCCCACCTTGATGGCCTCCCCTAAAGCCTCGGCGGTAAAAAGCCCGTTGATGAGCTGGATGGTCTGGGTCGGGGAGGCGTTCAAAATGTTGAACTCGGTCAGGGCCACGGGTAGATTTTCCTGGCCCGGCGCGGTTTCGGCCGCCATCTTGCGCATGGAAGCCAAATCATCCCCCAGTTCATGCAAGTTGCCAAAGAGGGTCTCGTTGGAAGGGTCCGCGTATTGGTTGGAGTCCCCATTCTTGAAGGGGTAGAGGAAGTACTGGTGAAGGATCAGGAAGTCGGCCTTGCCCCCCAAGGTCGAGAAAAGCTTGCGGGTCCAGTTGTGATGGCCGTCCCATTCCCCCGGCCCGTCCTTCTCATAGGTCACCGCGCCGATGAAGATATCCGGATCCGCCTGACGCATGGCCTGGGCGATCACCTGGAAATCCGCGCCATACACATCCCCTGTCAGCTGGGGCTTTCCGGCCAGGGTGTTGCTTTCCTCCCAGGGGCCGTAAAGCTCGTTGCCGATTTCCCAATAGCGGATCTTGAACCCCTTCTGTTTGAAATAACCTACCCACCGAGAAGCCAAGTCCGCGGCGTATTTCACACTAGCGTACCGGGATGCACCGTAATTAACGGTGATGATGCCTTCCGAGTTGGTGTTCTCGCAAAACTGGATGTAGTTGTCCGTGGATGAGGCCCAGCTCTCGTTCATATGCCCGGGATTGGTCTGATCCGGGGCAGCCTGGTCGTAGATGCCGTCCCAGTTGTACAGGTCGGAGGAACTGCCGCCGGGGAAACGCCAAAAACTGATCCCGGCCTGTTGGGCTTTATCCGACCGGTCCGAGTCGCTCAACCATTCTCGTCCGTCGTACCAGCAGAGGTTATTGCCAAATTGGTAGGGCGTGACATTTCGAATCACCTGACCGGCGTCAATCGTCACGACCACCTTTGCGCCATACTTGAAATCCCAGTTTTTTCCGTCTTGCTGCCAGGAGACGGGTGTTTTCGTGTAGGTTACAGGCTTATCCCCATTGGATCGGGGATAAAACTCGAAGGGTTTATCCACCGGAGTTGGGGCCGGAGCCGCGAAAAGGGCCGGTACGCAAAAGAAGAGCCATAGGCAGGAAATGGATTTCAAGCAAATCCTTTCGGATGATTTCAGGCGGCTCATTATAGAACCCCTCGGGTCAATTTCCCCACGAAGGTTCACGAAAAGTAAAAAAACAAGTTGTCTTGGGATAAATCATGGAAGCCCTTCCACAGAAGCTTAATCTCCACCAAACCTCGGGAATAAGTTAAATTAATAACCTGTATTTTTATTTTTGACCTTCGATGTGGAATTAAACCCCTGCCGGGAGAACGAATCGAATGACCGTCGTTTGGATTGCCATCACCTGCCTAATACTTACGGGAGCTGGTTTGATTTTCAGGGCTATGGCCCACCGAAAAAAATCAAAACTTTTGGTGACCTCCTGGGGTGATCTTCAAGAAAACCATGTGTTGATAAGCCTCGCGAACGATTTCCAAAAGGCAAACCCCCATTGTGAAATTCAAATCGAGCGTATCCCCTTCCCCGATTACGTCAGCACCCTCACGAAGGACATCACCCAAGGCCTGGGGCCCGACATCATTTTCGTGGAAGCCAATAACTTCATGGACTTTTACGCCCGGCGGTCCTTGGCGAATTTAAATGCCTTTGTTGAAGAGGAACACCTGGATCTCAATAGTTTTTATCACCAGATAGTCAACCGATTCACTGTGAACGGGGAATGTTACGCTCTGCCCCGGGATACAGCCCCTATTTGCATGGTTTACTACAACCAGAAGGCCTTTGAGGAAGCCGGTCTGCCCCTCCCCACGGGAAATTGGGATTGGAAGGAATTCGCCGAAACAGCGAAAAAACTGGTCAAACGCGACTCAGAGGGAAAGATTCTCCGTTGGGGATTGGTTGAAAATTGGGCCATGAACGATGGGTGGGTTTATAACGGCGGCGGTTCTTATGTGGACAATCCCAAAAATCCCCAAAAATGGACCTTCGGAACCGACCCCCTGACCCGCATGGCCATCCAGTTTCGGGCTGATTTGATTCACAAACACCAGGTGATGGTTTCTCCCGCGAGCGACGAAACCATTGATGGAGAAAACACCTCCACCCTTTTCGCCAATGGGAAGGCCGCCATGTTTATTTCAGGGGTTTGGAAAACGCCTTATTTTCGGGAGTCCATCAAGGATTTCAAATGGGACGCGGTGATGATGCCTCGTTCGCCTCTGGGACATCGGGGTTGTTCGGCCGGGGGCTCGGGTTACGCGATCACCCAATCCTCCAACAATAAAAAACAGGCATGGAAATTCATCCAATACATCACCGGGGAAACGGGCGCCCGCCTGCTGGCCGCCACCGGATTGGCCCAACCCGCCCTGATCCGCATCGCCGAATCCCCCGCCTTCTTGGACGGGAAGGACCCGGCCAACAAGAAACTCCTTTTAAATGCCGTTCAATACGGTAAATATTCTCCGCTTTGCCAAAACTGGTGGGAAGCCTTTTACTTTATCGCCACCGAATTGAACCCGATCTGGACGGAAAATCGAAAAGTCGAGGAGGTGCTGGCCAAGATTCAAAAACACCTAGATACCATCCCGCCCAAACCGCTGTAAGAGCTTCAACCCAACCCACTTTTCCACCACAAAAATAAAAAGCCCCTCCCGGTTTTACGCGGGAAGGGCTTTTAAACATAAAGAAGGGAAATTTTAGGTTTATTTTCCCGTGGCAACGGGGGTATTACCCGCAGCAGGAGCTGCAGAAGCATCAGGAGTCGTACTGGCTACCGGGGTTGAAGTTGAATTATCGCCACTGTTACCGGCAATTTTATCTAACTTTTCCTGGCAGCCCTTCAGATTATTCTCCGCCTTGGTCGTGCTAGCGCCGGCGGCCGTGGCGGCGTCGATTGATTTCTGGTAAGCGTCCTTGGCCTTGTCCAGCGCGTCGGTCTGCTCGTAGGCGGACCCCAGGTTGTTCCAAGCCACATAGTTGTTCGGGTCGGCGGCCACGGAACCTTGCAGCAAGGGCACGGCCTTATCCGGGGCGGGAGGATTGGCCTGAAGGTAGGCCAAAGCCTCGTTATTGAGCCTCCAAGTTTCCGCCTTCTTGCTCTTCTGAACGCCCATCTTTTCGTAGGCCGCGATCGCCTCATCAATCTTCCCGGCATCCAGCAAGGCATTGGCGGCCCTCAAGGGTGACAAGGCCTTGGGTGCGGCCTTGGCGGCGGGAGTCGCCGAAACGGCGGCCGGCGTCACTTGGGGGGTAGCCACAGGTGTTGAATTATCCGCCCGCAAATTACCAGCCAGCATGGCCATCGCAGACACCAGTAACAAAAGAACACGGTTCAACTGAATCATGACTTTCTCCTTTTTTTAAAAAATCAGCGAAACAAAGGTTTCAAATCCCACTTCACTTCTCACGAAGCAGAATCCCCATCTCCTTTGCGGTCATTCCCATAAACTTCATGACTTTTATAACCTCCGTCCGAACCAGAGTCCATCCTTTCCCATTCAGGGTTTTCGTTTACCAAACTTTTTTCTTAGGACTCAAATCCCTTGGGCGATCCAAAATCAAAATTTAAGCGCGGATAACAATACTGTCCTTGGCAGGATGGAAGTAATGATAAACTCGTGCTCCTCGTTTCTTTCCGAACTATTACCACCACAGGAAAAGCTCAATGCTTTCCAGTAGCCGGATTCTAAAAACCACTCTAGCTTTTCTCCTTCTTTTCCATTTTTTCAATTATCCCCTTGCCGCCCAAGAATCCTTGACCCAGAGTTATTTCACAACCAGCGATCAGGTTAAATTGCATTACGAGGAAGCGGGCCAGGGCGAGGCGATTATTTTTGTACCCGGATGGCTGATGCCTGCGGATATATGGGAACTCCAGATGAGGGAACTTTCCAAGAATTATCACGTGATCGCCCTGGATCCCCGCTCACAGGGGCAATCTGATATGACCGCCGTGGGCAACGATCCCTTGAGACGATCCAAAGATATCCGGGAGTTGATGGATCATCTTCAACTTTCTTCAGCGGTTCTAGTGGGTTGGTCCCTGGGCGCCTTCGATTGCCTCGCCTACCTGCGGCAGTTCGGCAATGACAGACTTTACGCGCTGGTTTTGGTGGATTCACCCCTCGGAGGGCCTTCCGGGCCCCGGAGCGCCCAGCGCAGTCCCTTTCTTCAGGGATTTCAAACCGACCGAAAAACAGCCGATCGAAGTTACGTTTGGGGATTATCGAAACAACCCCTGTCCGCCGTTTTTTTCAAGAAGCTCGCCGACGCGGCGGATCAAGTTCCTACCGATATCGCCTTGGCGGTCCTGGACAACACTCAGCCGGGGGATAGCTGGCAGCCCAGCCTGAAGACTCTCAGCCAGGTTCCTTTGCTCTACGCCGTGACAGCCAAGTTCACGACCCACGCGACCTACCTGCAACAGGTGGATCCCCTGGCGCGCGTGGAAATATTTCAAAACTCAGGCCATGCTTTATTCTTGGAGCAATCGAAACATTTCAACGACCTGATCACCGATTTCTTGCGGCAGGCCTCCCTCTATCCGGCGAGCCTGCCGCATACGTCAGCCGCCAAACCTAAACCTTGGAGCGTTCTCTCCGCACCGATTTCAGCTCCCCAAACGATTGTACAGAATAATGTTGTATCCAACTCCCCCACACCCATTTCCATCACCTCTCCTACCGAAACACCCATACCCCTCAGCGCGTCAGCCCCCTCGGAAACCCCAACGCCTCTGGGACCCCCAGTTAGAATAGGACCGCCCGCCCCGTCTGACACCCCAGCCGAAACCACTACGTCTACGCCCGTGCCCCCTCCGGCGGCATCCACCGCCATCCCTAGTCCGGCGGAGACCCCTTCCCCCGCGCCGAGCTCAACCGGGTTATGGAACACTCTCAGATCCTTGAATCCCTTTCATTCAAAGGCATCTTCCGATTGGACCCCAGTCCCCTCACCCCTCCTCCCGATGACAGTACCACCCCGAAAGAAAAACAATCCCCCGTCGGAAGGTGAATCCCTAGAGACAGCTGAATCATCGATCCAAGATCAGTATTTCTACACCAGCGACCATGTAAAACTTCACTATTTGGAGTCGGGTGAGGGGTTGACTCTGGTCTTGATTCCCGGCTGGCTATTACCGGCTGATATTTGGATGCCCCAACTGGAAGGACTTTCCTCCGATTACCATGTCATCGCCTTGGATCCTCGTTCCCAGGGCGGGTCCGATATGACGACCCAGGGCGACGAACCTCTGCGTCAAGCACGGGATATTCAAGAGCTTCTGGACCACCTTCATCTCACTTCGGTCGTACTCGTAGGATGGTCGCACGGGGGTTTCCAGGTTCTGGCCTATATGAAACAGTATGGCACCGACCGTCTTTACGCCGCGGCCCTCGTGGATTCGGCATTGGGCGCCTCCGCCAGCCCCGCCAGTAACGCGGCGCAAACCCGTTTTTTGGAGGAATTCAAAAAGGACCGTCCCCACGCCACCCGCAGTTTCGTCTGGGGATTGTTCAAGACACCCCCTCCGACAGACTTTTTTCGAAAATTAGCCGACTCCGCGACCCGGACCCCCACCGATATCGCGCTAGCGCTCATGAACAACGTTTTCCCCGGAGACAACTGGCAGCCCAGCCTCAAAACGATTTGCCAGGTTCCTCTTCTTTACGCCGTGACCCCCAAATACTTGAACCAATCCAACTATTTGCGCCAGGTGGACCCTTTGGCCCGGGTGGAAATTTTCCAGAATTCCGGGCATGCCTTGTTTTTCGACGAGGCGCAAAGGTTTAATGATTTAATGCGCGATTTCATAAGCCACGCTTCCACCTTCCCCCCCGATGTCCCCCATGCGGCTCCTAAAACAGCCGTTTCGAAAAAAAATACGCCGAGTCATAAATAAAAAAGGAACCGACCATGGCCACCCCCAACCTTGACCGCCGATATGACCTATCCAAACCGAACGTCCAACTTCTGGGCGCCCTTTTCGCGGTATCGGCGGCCAGCATCGGTTTTGAAATCATGCTCACCCGGTACTTCGCCATTGCTAGCTGGTCCGAATACGGTTATTGGGTCATCTCCATCGCCATGGCGGGCTATTCCGCCAGCGGGGTCGTTTTGAGCCTTTTCCGGGCCACCTTTTTCCGCCATGCCCACCGTTTCTTTTTCTACGTTCCCCTTTTTCTGCCTCTCCTGGCTTGCCTTGGCTTTTACTTGGTCACAACCAACCCCTTCAACCCCTTGGAACTTCAAAACATGGACCTTTGGATGGGCCAGTTTCAAAATATTGCCAAATACTATGCAGCCCTATTTCCGGTCTTCTTTCTTTCGGGGCTTTATATCAGCCTCAGCTTTCTGGCCCTGACCAACGAAAAAATCGGAGCGGTTTACGCCGTAGACCTGGTGGGTGCGGGTTTTGGATCCCTCACCATGCTTTTCGCGATGTTCTGGATCCAACCCTTTTACCTTCTCCTGACGTTGATTCCCTTCTGGTCCCTGGCCGCCGCTTTGGCCCACTACCGTGCCCGTTTCCAGACCAAGGCTTGGATCGGCTATACCGCGATCGCCATGGTTCTGGTTTTAAGCGAGGGATCGGCACTGAAATTCAACAAGAGCCATTTCTGTGCCTACAAGATGATCACTCCCGCTCTAAACGTAGGCGACGCCGAAGTGAAAAAACGGATCTTCTCCCCCCTGGGTTATTACATGCTTTTGGATAATTTCACCGAACGTCTCGACATCGACTTGTCGAATAATTACGTCCTTCTCAAGGTTGAGGGCCCCCCCAAGGCTTTGGGTCTTTATTTAGACGGCAACCGGATCAGCTCTTTCCCTAAAGACTCCAAAACCGATTTTTCTTACGCCAAGGCCAGCCTGGATATTTTTCCTTATATTCTTAAGCCCAACAGCCGGGCTCTTTTGATCGGCACCCGTGGCGGATTTCGAATCGGGGAAGCCCTGCAGTACCAGGCTTCAGATCTAGTGGCCCTGGAAAGCGATCCGAACATTTATTCCCTCATCAAGGGGCCGATGGCCAGAAACGAGGGGAAATGGTTAAAAAACCCGAATGTTCATTTCTTGCTTCAAGCCCCTGAAGCCTACCTGGCAGGATCGAAAAAGGGTTTTGACATCATTGATCTTTCGAGCCAATTCCTCGAGCAGGCGGACGCCAACAAGTATGCTTTTACCCGCGAGGCCCTGCAGGAGGATTGGAAATCATTGAATCCGGGCGGCCTGGTTTCCATTCCGGTGAATATCCGCGAATTTACCGTTTACGCCCTTAAACTCGCTGAAACCGCCCGGGAGGCCCTTCAACACACCGGGGTTCAGGATCCCGATTCCCACCTCGTACTTTACCGCTCGGCTTGGAACGCCAGACTTTTAATGACGAAAGATCCCTGGACCAAGGATCAACTTGACGCGCTTAAATCCTTTTGCGACCTCCGTTCCTTTGACATTTCCTTTTACCCCGGCCTCACCGCATCCTCCGCAACCACTGAAATTTTCAACGATCTCCCCCCCACCGTTTGGGGAGGAGCGGACGACCAGGTCGCGGCGCCCAAGGAAGCCAGCGACGCCTTGAGGGACGATAGCCTTCAACTTCTTTCCGATCAGGGACTCGCCTTCATGAAATCGCACTTTTTTAACCTGCATCCCTCCACCCGGGATAGGCCTTTCTTTTTTTCCGTCCTGCGTCTTTCCAACTTGAGGCAAATTATCAATAACCTGTCCCAGATTCCCCGGGAGGAAATCGGTTATCTCATCAACCTGGCAGTTTTAGCCCAATCCCTTCTTTGGGCCCTCCTCGTTTTGGGACTTCCCTTGCTGGGCCGGGCTCGGGGCGCGATTCCCCTGGCGAAACTGGGCAAGACCCTTCTTTATTTTTCCTGCCTGGGGTTGGGTTTTCTTTTTATCGAAATCGAGCTCATCGAAAAGGGCGCTTATTTCTTGGGGGACCGAACCTACGCCTTTTCGCTGGTCCTCGCCGCCATGCTGGTTTTTTCCGGACTCGGAAGCTGGTTTTCCGGTTCGTATTTGAAGGAACCCCGGGAGGGATTGCGTCCCGCCGGAATGACGCTGGCAGTTTGGTTTTTCCTGAGCCTGGTCGTGTTGGATTGGGTTTTGGGCGCGCTGATCGGTTGGCCCCTGCCGGTTAAAGCCTTACTGCTTTCCCTTTGGGCGGCCCTGGCGGCCTTTCCCATGGGGTTTTTCTTTCCCCTGGGCTTAAGCCGGTTGCCCCGAGACAGCGGGCTGATACCCTGGGCCTGGGCTTTGAATGGTGCTTTCTCCGTGGTGGCTACGCCCTTGGCCAACCTTGTGGCCATTTCTTCGGGTTATCACACACTAGTCCTGCTGGGGTTGGCCCTGTACGGTCTGGCTTTTCTGGCCTTTCCCCCCGGTTTAGCTAAGATCGAGAATGTGGGGAAACGCCCATGAAACAGTCTAATCGTCTATTCCTTCTCTTATTTTTTGCCCTTCTCATGGGCAACGCCTATCCCTCAAGTGGACAGACTCCTTCGAACGCCGTTCAACCTGAACCAACTCCCACCGATCAGGTCCTCGACAAGATTTCAACGAGCAAGGGACAAAACGATAAGGATTGGAACTACAAAAAATACCTGAAGGCATTCAAAAAGAGCCACCGCCCCACCCATCTGACGGCCCAGGAATTCAACCGGGTTCAGGATCGCAAACCAGCCATGTTGAAGGACATCCGCCGATACCTATGGCGCAAATTCGGCTGGGTGAACCCCAAGGTGATCAAGGCTTTCGAGGATCTGCCACGGGAATATTTTCACTTTGATTACCAGGGGGGAACCGATTTTTCGGCCTCGGCTTATGAGTATCCACCCCGCACTTTCGCATTGGGCTGGGGTTCAGCCCTGAGCGATTACGAGGGCCAGGCCTATATGGCCCAATTGGCCGATCCCCACTCGAAGGACAGGGTGCTGGAAGTTGGAACAGGAAGCGGATACAACATTTCCCTGCTCTCCCGTATGGTCAAGGACGCCTATTCCATTGAGATCATCAAACCCCTCGGGCAGGCCGTTTCCCAAGTCTTTAAGCCCCTGGGTTACACCAATGTCCATACCCGGGTGGGGGACGGATATTACGGCTGGCCCGGAGTTGGTGGGTTTGACATCATCATGTTCACCTGCGTAGCCCAATTCGTTCCGCCACCCCTCTTCAACCAGTTGAGGCCTGGAGGCAGGATCATTATTCCCATCGGGCAGCCCTTCAAGCACAACCAGGTGCTATATGTTTATCGGATGGACAGTCGGGGCCGGGTTCATTCCAAAAAATATATCCCCGTTTATTTCATCCCCATGAAAGGCACTATGGGAGTGGCTGCCGCCCAAATTGGAATCACCTTGCCGGGAAACGAAAAGGTGTACCGGCACGCCAAACGAAAACCAACTCCCGCGCCGGATCTCCCCAAAAGGTAGGTTAAAAAAAAGCCCCCTTCGCCTTAAAGGTGGAGGGGGCTTTTAAACTTAAGTAAGACTTGGTTTATTTGGTAGCGGCAGGAGTCGAACTGGCGGCTGTCGGGGTGGTGCTGGCCGCAGCCTTCTTGCCGGCCTTGGCATCTGCCTTCGCTTTTTTGGCGGCGATCTTGTCCAAACGGGCCTGCAAGGCTTGGAGATTTCCGTCAGCCTTAGCAGAGCTAACGTTCTGAGCCTTCGCGGCGTCGATGGATTTTTGATAGGCATCCTTCGCCTTGTCCAGATCGCCGGTCTGCTCGTAAGCGCTGCCCAGGTTGTTCCAGGCTATATAGTTTGAATCATCCGTAGCAACGGCTTTTTCCAAGAGGGGCACGGCCTTGTCCGGCACAGGAGTCGGGGCTTGCAGGTAGGCCAAACCCTCGTTATTCAAGCGCCAGCATTCCGATTTGGACGACTTCAACACGCCGATTTTTTCATAGGCCGCGATAGCTTCGTCGGTCTTGCCAGCTTCCGCCAAAGCAATGGCCGCCTTCATGGCTGCCACTGTTGGACTATCCGCCTTGGCTGGCTTGGCAACGACAGTCGCGGCGGGGGTCGCTTGGGGTGTAACCACGGGGGTTTTATTATCCGCCCACGCACTACCCGCAATGAACGCCATTCCTGCCATCAAAAGCAACAAGACACCTTTAAACAGACTCATGATTTTCTCCTTTTTTTTAAAAAATCAAATTCGTCCATGGCGGGTCACAAAGGCTAAACATCACTTCAAGCGCTTTTCTCCCACTCAAGACCGCCTCGAATCTCAAAATTTTATTCCATCCTTCATGAATGTCGATGAAATTCATTCTTCAACACTTGGCCCAGGCCTTGGTTTTAGCCATGGGCACAGTCTACAGTTGGGTTACACGAATAACCTTCCTAAAAGCTGAAAACTATCTAAAAATTTTGCCCGTTTCCTGATTTACCCTCCGGCCTCCATTTTCCAAACCTTAATCTAGGACTTTGGAAACCTCGTGCTATGATTTCCTGAGGTTTAACGTAACGCTTTGCCCGAATTTTCAAGATCACTAACTCTATCCGGCTCAGTCACCGATCCCTACGGAGATTAGCGTATGAATCAGAGTTCCAATCAGGAAATCTCCCCGTCGGGTAAATACAAGATGGAAATTTCCTCGCTCAAGACCCTCCCAGGAACTTGGAAGTATACCGTCGGCAAAGTGATCGATAACACGGAACAACGCTTCGTACGAATTATTTCTGTGGTCCACCGTAATTATGAAAGCTTTCCCTTTGGATGGTATGAGAACCATAAAGATGGACACGACTATTTAGTTTGCGGTTTTGATTACCAAGGCCTCACGGTGATCCGGCTGGATACCCGTGAAAGAATGGATTGGGTCCCTAAGAATGCCGTAAACGGCGGTGGATTTTGCCACAGCGGATTTTATGAATACCGGCCCAAGGAAAACACCATTAAAACTGAGGGTTGCTTTTGGGCCTGCCCTTATGAATATGTCACCTATGACTTTTCCGTTCCCATGTCACTTCCCTGGCCGGAAACACACAGAGAGCCTGTTAAACCAGGTATTAAATAGCAGATCCTTGGCCGAATATTTCGGAAAGAAATGTGAACCGCAATGGTTGGCCTGTGGATGAATTTAACCCTAAAATCATTTTTTTCATTCCATTCACGAACGGTTTCCCATGACAGAATTCCTGGTGTCAGACAAGGAAGAAATCGACTTTAAATATAATTTAAAAGTCTATTTCGGTTTCCTCGCGAAATATAAATGGGCCGCCCTGATACTGGTGGGCCTGGCTTTCGTGATCAGCAGCCTCGATCTGGTCCAAAATTTCGCCTTCAAGCTCATCATCGACAATGCCACTAAGTTCGTGGGACACCAGATGGAGCAAGAGCCCTTTGACCGGTTTCTCCTGGCTGTCTTTGCCGTACTGCTCGGGGTCACCTCGGCGCGGGTTTCTGGGCGGTGGCTCTACCTGCGCAACATCAACCTGCTGGAAGCGGACCTCATCAGCGACATCAAGCGGTTTTATTTCAACCACCTGCTAACCCTGTCCCACGGGTTTCACACCACCCACAAGACCGGCTCACTGATTTCCCGACTTTCCCGCGGGTCGGGAGCGGTGGAAACCATGACCGACACGATCATTTTCCAGTACGTTCCCCTGCTTTGCCAACTGTTGATGGCTGGAACCTCTATTTTTCATTACAGTTTTCATGTGGGTCTTATCGTCTTCGCCACCGCCGCCTCCTATATCGGCTTTTCCTTCCTCATGAACGAAAAACAAAGAAGGGTCAACGCCTTGTACAACAACATGTCCGACCTGGAAAAGGGCAACATCAGCGACGTGTTCACCAACATTGAGTCCATTAAGTATTTCGCCAAAGAAAAGGACGTACAAAACCGCTACGCGGCCTTGAGCCAAAAGACCAAGGAACTCCAGCTCGATTTTTGGAACAGCTACAAGCTGATGGAATCGGGCCAGTTGCTGATTTTGGGGTTGGGAATCTTTTTCCTGATTTTATTTTCTCTCCAGGATCTAACCGCGGGCCGCATCGGCACAGGCACCTTCGTCTTTATCTTCACAGTATTCGGGAGCTTGATGGGGCCCCTTTCGGGGTTCGTGTTCGGCATCCGCAACATGTACCGAGCACTGGCGGACTTCGAGGACCTTTTCCAATACGGAAAGGCCGATAACGATATTCGGGACAAGCCAGGCGCCCCTCCCTTGAGGGTAATGAAAGGAGCCATCGAATTTAAGGATGTTATTTTCCAATACAAAAAAAGACACATTCTCAATGGTTTCTCGCTGAAGGTTCCGGCCCACCAAAAGGTGGCGGTAGTGGGTCCTTCGGGGGCGGGCAAAACCACCCTCATTCGTTTGCTTTTCCGCCTTTACGACGTGGAGGGGGGCCAAATCAGTGTGGACGGCGCCAATATTGCGGAAGTCGCCCAAACTTCGCTCCGCGAAAGCCTGAGTATGGTGCCCCAGGAATGCATCCTCTTTGATGACAGCCTGTACAACAACATCGCTTTTTCCAACCCCAAAGCCTCCCGGGATGCCGTCTTCCGGGCTATTCGGTTTGCGCAGTTGGAAAAATTTATCGCAGGTCTCCCCGCGAAAGAAAACACAATCGTAGGAGAACGCGGGGTAAAGCTGTCAGGAGGCGAAAAACAACGAGTTTCCATCGCAAGGGCCCTGTTGGCCGATAAGCGGATATTGATTCTGGACGAAGCCACCTCCTCGCTGGATTCGGAAACGGAGCACGAGATTCAAATAGGTCTGAAGGATCTGATGAAAGGAAGAACTTCCATCCTCATTGCTCACCGGCTTTCCACCATCATGAGCGCGGACATTATTGTGGTGCTGGACAAGGGCCGAGTTGTTCAACAGGGTAAGCATCAGGAACTGATCCGAAAACCGGGTCTGTATAAAAAGCTTTGGAATCTCCAAAAAGGCGGGTATATCGACTAGGAAAGAATAGTGAAAAATTCACTTTCAGAACCGTCCTGATGAGTATTTGATTCGATTCATCCTAATTGGGAGACCGAATACCACGCTACCGATTGCTGTTTTTGCAGTAAATTCATTCGGAACCGGCGAAACCCTCCTTCCATTTCCGACCCCATGCTATGATTTTTAATCATTGAAGTGATCCCCATTCTGGAAGGCAATAAAACGAATGAAAAAGAATATTCCCAGGGCTCGTTTCATTTTTTTATTTTCCATGGTCTTTTTCACGACCTATTCATTTGGCGTGGAATCGCTCGGATTAACGATCGCCATTGATCAGGATCGCCAAACCATTGATTCCGCCGTCGATAAAGGAGAATTACCATTCCAACATTTCGCCAAAGATTCAAATACTGAAACGTGGAAGACCCATAAAAGCAAAAAAGAAATGGATGCCTATTGCGAAAACAGATGTTTCGAATTCGCGGACGTTTATTTTCGAGGCCAATCCCCTGTATTCGCAAACGGGGTTTTTACGAGTCCATCCCAGGATTGGATCAACTACGTCCATTACTACTTTCGCGCCAACGGAAGCGTGGAAAAAATTAGTTCTGATTTGAGACGTTTTGGTGCCATGGAAAAGAACCAAGAAAACCAGGAAGGATTTTTAGTTGAAGTCTTGCGAGATAAATATTTCTCACCGGACGGAAAATGCATTCTGGTAACCAACCCAAAGTTCATTAATTTAAGCGCGAAAAAAATCATTGAGGGCGAAGTTGAATTTTTGGACGGAGAATGGCCGATTTATACTCAAATTCAAGAAACACCCTTTTATCACTTGATCGATTATTCCCAGGCTCAGTTAGCGCAAACTTGCACCGGCCCCAGGAAACTCATTTTTCACTTGGGTTTTAGCGACGAGGAACCGGGAACGGTCAAAAAACGGATGCGGGATTCCATCGACCAGATCAAACTCTTTGCACTGAAAAACAAGATTCAGCTTGTGGAAGATCCCCAGGATAACGATGCCGCCTACAGCCTGGTTTGCGGAGTCACGTCCAGTGATTTGAAATCCATTGAAACGGGCCAAGATTTGATCAATGACTGCCGAGATTTTTTTGGTTTTAAGTGAAGGAAAGGCCAAACCGTTGAAATCCCTAGTTTGCCCGAGAATGACATCGGATAAAAAATGCCACTGAACGATCATAGACTGCTTCATCTTTCGCTGTAAAAAAGCAGCCGGGTAGTTCCCCGCTATCGCGGTGAAAGGTCACACAGTCGCAACATTTACCGCGTCGCTCGCAATCGTAAGTGCAGGAACAGTCCTTCACGTTGGATTTCTGGGTACATTCCATCCCACGCCTTCCTTTCCGCTCCCCCGGGTGAAATTTAACCCAAAGTACCTTTCGGAATCTCCTTCCGAGTTCTTCCGATAGCATCGATAGCCGCATTCATAACCTTGATCTGATTGCGGGAAAGCACCCAACAACAGCGCCCGCCGTCGCCAAATTCCATCCCATCCAATTTTTCGTGGGCATGCGCGAAGGTCAGGTGCAATATTTTTTTATTGTCCGGCGCGATCAACAAGAACGGAGGCTCGAAATATTTCCAGGATTCCCAAATTTTGTTGCCTGCCTTACGAACACGGTAACCCGCCACCTGGGCCGGGCGACTGCCTGAATTAAAAACGGTAAAATCAACCGTAATTTGGGAGACAAGTCCATTTGATTCAAGCTCTCCAAAGTTCAAGAGGAATGTCATGATTTCTCTCGGGCGAAGCCAATAAACCCAGTAGGCCGTCCATCCCAGGGTGGCGAGGGAAAGAATGATGGAAATAAAAGCAAGTTTATCCCTAAGGCTTAATGAGCCCGAGGGAATCCAGGGACTGCTGGCTTCCACCCGGGAGACGAAACGCTTCAATTCTGCATTGTCCGAATGGAGCCGAAGACTTTCATTCATGGCCACCAGAGCCTCGGTTCGATTGCCGCTTTGATAATAGGCCTCACCCATAAACTGATAGGCCTGCCAGTAGTCTGGTTTTTCGAGCAGAGCCGCGTGAAAATATCGGATGGCCTTGTCGAAATCTCCGCCCTTGAAGGTTTCCAGGCCGGCCACGTAAAACTCCTCGGCAGTCGTGGCATAAGCCGCAGACACTCCCATCAGCAATAAAGCCAGGGCAAGAATTGTTTTTTTCATAGATCCCCCGAATGGTTTGAAAAGCCGCTTAAGCGGCACTAATTATATGAAGTTTGGACGAAAGCGGGGAAGAAAGAAGATGAAACCATAATCGAAACCAAAATGGGCGTCGACGCAAAGAGGTATCTCATATTGTCTGTTCTTGAATTTTTGGATGGTATTGTTTAAAGCGTGATTTATTTTAAATGCATGGCAAAAAAACGCCCTCCGGTGGGGGCACCGGAAGGCGTGGGACCATTTGTCCCCGGAGGAGAGGGTTATTTATTTCGTATCACCCGAACCCGCCGGGACAGTTGAATCATCGGGAGCCGAAGCATCTGAAGTATCACCTGTTTTTTTCATGTGAACTTTATGTTTGCTGGGAACACCCTTTTCATCCCTCGGGCAAGCCTTGCTCATTTCACAGCCGGCAGCGTTCATTTTTCCATGTCGGCCCCACTTTTCACGGCCTCCCCAACCACCCCTTCCCCTCTTCTCAAGAAGAAACTTCGCTTGTTGGGTAGGCGTTAGGATCCCGCGTGATTTTTCGATAAAATGTTCGCGTTTGACCTGCATTTCCTTTTTCTCAGTAGATAGCTTGTCTAAAAGAGCTTTAACGTCGTCATCGGAAGCCTTTGAATCCACCTTTAATTTCAGGGTGTCCATATCCACCTTGATTTGATCCCACAGAGCCTGTGTTTCTTCTCTTTGTTTCTTGAGCAGGTCCTTGAGTTGTTGCGACTGGGTGTCGGTTAAACCGAGTTTTTCTTTCCAGCCATCGCCCCAGCCTCTATTGTTCCACCCGCGATCCCCGCTCTTTTGGGCAGGAGCATTAGCATCCGAAGTCGGGGGATCATCCGCGAAGGCTGTCAGATTCGTTCCAAAAAAGAGGACCGAAGCCAGAGCTCCAAGTCCCATGAATTTAAATAACTTTGTCATTGAAAAACCTCCAAAAAAAGTCAGATTCAATGTTCGACGCTGATTGAAGCGTACGGAGTTAAGACGTAATTAGGCAGATAAAAGTGTCGGCGAAACGGGAGTTCGCATTATTTAAAGGCGATTGTTACAACTCACTTCGAGAAATAGAAGAGCAGGCTAACTTCACATTTCGAGGTTAATAAGGAAAAATGGCTGCCCTTCATGAATACATTTAGAACTTATTTTGTGGATGGATGGGCAAGACAATTTCTCATTTAATGGTAAATAAGGAAAAATGGCTGGGAGACTAGGATTCGAACCTAGATAAGCAGATCCAGAATCTGCTGTCCTACCATTAGACGATCTCCCAAACAAAGTGCTAAAAAGAGCACGGCCCTTTTTAGCGGGGGTGGGATTTTAACACAGCCCTATTTCCCTTTAAACATTGAAATCGACTGTTCGCCGTCAGTCGCGGCGATGGTCAAAACAGATTTCAATCGTAGGCTAAAAAGATAAAATTTTTAAACTTTAGGATTCACAACGGACATCAAAGTTTGGTCGTGCCATTCCCCATCACGAAGAACAAAACTCTTACGGATTCCCTCGATCTGGAACCCCGCCTTCTGCAGGGCATTCAACGAACGCACGTTATAAGCTGCCGATACCGCCCCGATGCGCTTGTATTTCAGCTGATCTAGGCCATATCTGACCATGCGGCGTGCGGCCTCGGTGCCGATGCCCATGCCCCACCATTTCTTATCACCGATCAGGAAGCCGAAATCGGCACTCTTGTGGGAAGGCCGCTCGTTATAAAATTCCGCCGTGCCCACGGGAAGCCATTTTCCATCCTCGTCTACCTCCACCACGAATGATCGGGGAAGTTTCTCATCATCCGGCGAGTTGGTTCGCGCGAACCATTTTTCCGCGTCGGAAAAAGTTTGGTCCACAAAATGGACATCAAACAGGCGGCGGACTTCCGGATCGTTCCACCAACCCACGATTTGAGCCCAATCCTTTCGACTGACCGGCTTTAATCGACCCTTTTTCTCGCCCCGATGGAATACAAATTCGATACTTTCGTTCATGGCTCCCTCTCACCCGAATGGAATAACACTAACCTAACCCATGCTCTTCAAGTTGACAACCTTCCCGAAGCCCCTTTCAAGCTGGTTTTACTTCATTTTCCTGCGAGTGGCCAGGCGATGGGGCATTTCGAATCATCCGGATAAAACGTAGAATTCGGACGATACATCGTCCTTTTCCTAATATTTCTATCAGTTCAAATAAATTGGGGCTGGCAGTCCGCCCCGTTATCGCCAACCGCATGGGATGCACCATTTCCGCAAATTTAATCCCCAGTTCGGTAGCCCCTTCCCGCATTTTGGACTCCAATGTCATAGCGGTAAAATCCATGGTTTCTTCCAGCAAGAAGGCGGCTTTTTCCAGGATCGGAATCACCGAAGAGATCATGTACTTATCCAAACCCTGGGGGTCGTAGGTATGGACCTCGCCTAAAAAGTAGGTGATCTGCCCCCCCACATCGGAGATGGTCTTTAGCCCGCTCTTGACCGAAGTGATCATCCGCTTGAGAGCTTCCCCACCATGCCGCATGAAATCACCGTTAATGGCGTCCGCATCCCAAAGATATTCCAGGCAAAGCTGGTATACGGTTTCCGGATCAGTCTCACGAATATAGTGACCGTTGAGCCATTGGAGTTTTTCGTAATCAAATGCCGCAGGACTCTTTTGAACCCTCTCCAGACTGAACTTCCTAACCAGGTCCGCCTTGGTGAACAGTTCGGTTTTACCATCCAGAGACCAGCCCAGAAGGGCCAGATAGTTGAGCAAGGCCGCAGGCAGGTAACCCTGGCGCTTGAACTCCCCAACCGAGTTGGCCCCATGCCGTTTAGAAAGGGGGGTTCGATCCGCGCCCAAGATCAGGGGCAAATGTGCGAATTGGGGAGGAACCATCCCCAGAGCTTGGTAAATCAAGATCTGCTTGGGAGTGTTGGAAATATGATCCTCACCCCGGATCACGTGCGTCATTTTCATCAAGGCGTCATCAACGGCGGCCACAAAGTTATAGGTAGGCTCTCCTCCACTACGTACCAGGATGAAATCGTCAAGCTCGGCATGCTCGACAGTCACCTCTCCCCGGATCAAGTCACGGAATACGGTGCGACCCTCCGGCACGCGAAGACGGACCGAGAAGGGCTCTCCCGCCTTACGACGAGCGTCCGCCTGGGCCTGGGAAATAAATCGGCATTTCCCCGAATAATGGTAGCCCTGACCCTCGGATTGGGTCTTAGCCCTTTCAGCCTCTAATTCTTTATGGGTACAAAAACAGGGATAGGCATGGGCGTCCGCCATAAGTTTTTTAAGCTGTTCCAGGTAAAGAGAAGCTCTTTCGGTTTGTCGATAGGGCCCATAGGGGCCTCCCAATCCCGGTCCCTCATCCCAATCCAATCCAAGCCATTGCAAGTCCCGAATTATGCCTTCCTCAAACTCGGGTTTGGATCTCTCCCGATCCGTGTCTTCAATGCGCAGGATAAATTTTCCGCCGAGGTGCCTTGCAAAAAGCCAGTTAAAAAGCGCCGTACGGGCGCCCCCAACGTGGAGGTAACCTGTGGGGCTGGGAGCAAAGCGGACTCGAACATTAGACATAAAAAAACAAACCTCTTCTTCCTTCTAAAGATGAACCCTCATCATAAGGGATTTTTATCGCCCAAGGAGCGGGGGTGGATGATATGCTATAACGGTAAACTGACCTGGAGAACCAACATGAAAAAGATTCCCCGGACTCATCCCGATGATTTCAAAAGAACCAACAAAAGGGTCGTGATGGTTAAATCCATCAAGGGCCGTATTTTGAATTCTGTTCACGGAGACGATTTCCGAGCCCAGTTAGTCAACGTCAGCTCGACCGGGGCCCAGATCTATTCTAATAAAAGTCTGGTTGACAAGACTGCCTTGAGACTCGAGTTGGATTCTCTGGACGGAAGCCACACGATGACCTTTCCCGGCACGGTAGTTTGGTCGAGGAAAAATCCCATGAAAACGATGGGCCGTTTCGCTTACGGCATCAATTTCGATAAACCAACTACGGATCATGTCAGTTTTTTAGAAAAACACTATTCCCTGAGTTCAGTGCCTGAAGAATAAGGACGGTTCCAGCCAGTTTTTTCTTTTTTTTATAACCCCATTTTAATTTGCTTTTGCGATGATGGCCTTTTTCAGTGAAACCAGCACGCGACGATGCAATTCTTCTGTATCCTCGGCGTTGTTCAATGCTTTTTGGAACTGGGGGTTGATATCAAGGGCCTTTTTAAATTCCTTTAACGACCGGCTCACATCAAAGCGGCACTTGATTAGATAAGCCACCCCCAAATGATGATGAAGGTCGGCATAATGCGGATATTCTTCTATGACTTTTGATAATTTCTCGATGTATTGATCGGTCATCTGCAGGTCAATGCCCTCGCTTCCATAGAGAAGGGTCAAGGTAAAGAAAAAGATGATTTCGTCCCCGATACGGGGGACGAACCTGGGTCGCACATCCAAAAAAGTCTGGAATGCGTTGGAAAACCTTCTGCTTTTCAAATAATCGGTGGCCATCATAAAGGATCGGTTCCGGAGTTTGGGGTTCAGAGTTGCCGCAGTTTCCGCCTCGGTTTTGGCCCTCTCAGCCAATTCAGCTGTTTTACCACCGTCGCTGACGCTCAAATCACCGATGGTCAAATAGCCCACACATGCCGTGGCCAAACGAAGTCTGGCATCGGCATAACGCGGATTGATCTGTAAAGCCTGGAGATAGGATTGGACAGCTTCATCCAGTTCCCTGCGATAAAGGTGAACATTGCCAAGATGATAATAAATGTCGGCAAAAGAAGGGCCCAACTCTCGGGCGTGGTTAAGAACGGCCAATGCACCCTCGAAATCATCCAGAAGGGTTAGGTTGATTCCATAACATTTGAGAGCCTGGAGGTGCTGGGGCTCCATTTCCATGGCTTTCAGGAAACGTTGCCGGGCATCCTCGTAAAAACCGTTTGACATAAGGATGACGCCAATTTTCCAACAAGCGTCGGCGGTGGGTTTTTCATCAATCTTACGGTTAAGGCGAAATATGGATTCCAGTTCCACCAGACGGTTCTTGTGGGTTTCCTGGGCAAATCGCTTTTTCCCTTCCTCGTCCAATCCCTCGGGCAAGTCAAATTCTCTCTGGGAAATGACCCTTCCATCCAAATGGGCCATGGAAAGAATCCGGTTTTTTCCCTGAAGCAAACTGGTCTCGACCGTGAAATGTTTACCGTTGATATCCAGGAGAGAGTTGAATGCGTTACTGTCCATAGGGGTCCATTTTCCGGATCTTCAAATCCATAAGTTGACGGGTGCCCCGGGGGTTCCCGGTTCGCGTCCCAGGTCCGGATGCTCCTTTACGCTTTATCAAACCCCTTTTTCAGGGCCGTTTCGATATTGGGATATGACTTCAGAATAGTATTAAACTCAAGAAGTTCAAAAACTTCCCCAACTTCAGGGTTCATACCGACCAAAACCAGGTCGCCTTTTTGGGTTCGAATCCGCTTGATCTCGCTGATAAAAATTCCCCAACCGGCGGAACTTATGTAATTGACATCCTTCAGGTCCACGATCAACTTGAATTTTTTTTCGTTCAAAACGCCCAAAAACTTTTTCTCGAACTCGGGAGCCGTGGTGGTGTCAATAAACCCCTTGACCGTCAAAATGACAACATCCTTATAGTTGGAATGGTCGGCAACGTTCACCGTGATGTTGTCCATGATTCCTCCGGATTAATAAGAGCCCAAAAGACGTTTCATTATGAGCTTTCAGGTTTCTCGGTGTCAACCGAGATGGCATCTGTTTCAATTGGATGGTTATTAACCGATGCTTGTTCTTCTTCGCTTTCGACTTTTTCAACTTGGTTTATATCCCTTTTGACACGCTTGATAACTTTTTTAGGTCGTTTGACAACTTTTTTGACTTGTTGGACAACCTGTTCGGCCTCTGCGTCGGGAGGGTTGATGACGATGTCGCCCGAGAGGGCGGCAAAAGCCTTCCTTTGACTCATCGTGCTCAAGCTCTTCCGCTTCAAGTGTTCGTAAATCAGTCCCGCATCCACCCGCATGGGAGGATTTGTGGTTTTTTTCAGGGTCTCGGAAAGCCTCTTCGGTCCAAAATCCGGATTTTTGGATAGGAGAGCCATCAGGGCATCCCTTTGCGGAACCGTCAATTCCCGTATGCCAGCCCCCTTGCGTTCCGATCTCATGGGTTTGAGACTGGCCCGGCCCTTGTCCGCGACCATCTTTTTGAAGCGGTAATACGCATTGGGCGAAACGTTCATCTGGCGGCAAGCTGCCGCAACAGACAACCCCTTCTTCTCGACCAAGTCCAAGAGTTTCTTACGAAACTTGAATTCGACTGCTTCAGCCTTCATTTTCTCTTTAATAGCTACCACCGTGATGTCGTCATTTTGTTCGGCCCCCTTGGTGAACTGGGCGATAGCTTGATTCAGCTGTTCAACGAATTCTTGGGGTGTCAGATGTGAATTTTCCTTAATCACCTTCACCAGCCGTTCTTCGCCAAACTGGTCCTTTTGTTCGTTCATGGCCTCGGTGATCCCGTCTGTGTAGATCACCAGCATGTCGTTCTTTTCCAGGCTGACCTTCTGGAGCGCCAGGTTACGGGAGAACATTTCCTCCTCGGGAAGATCGATCCCCACAGGAAACCCTTTGGGCTTGAGAAAATAAACTTCCTTGGTTTTACCCCGGTACAAAATCATGGGATTGTGTCCCGCGCTGGCGAAATTAATGGCCCGGGTCCGAGAATCCAAGATGATGTAGAACATGGTGACGAACATTCCCCGCTTCATGTCCGAAGTTACGTGCCGGTTCACCTTGCCCAGAACGTCCGAGGCGCTCTTGTTTCCGCGCGCCTCCAGACGCATGGCCGTTCGGATCATGGTCATAACCATGGACCCCGGCACGCCCTTGCCCGATACGTCCGCCACCACGATACCCAGGGTCGTGGGGTCCACCCAGAAGAAATCGTAATAGTCACCCCCCACTTCTTTGGCGGCCCGATAGGTGGCCCCAATTTCATATCCCTCAACCTGGGGAAAATCGGCGGGCAAAAGGGTGTGCTGGATCTGCTGGGCCACCTGCATTTCCTTCTGCATGCGCTCCTGTTCCATCACGCCCTTCTGGGATTCCTGCAATTTGTTGGTCATTTCATTAAAAATGCCAGCCAGTTGGCCGAATTCATCCTGGGAATTAAGCTCGATTTTTGCGTTCATATCGCCTGCGGACATGGCATTGATCCCAACGAGGATCTTTCTGAAAGGCTGGATAATGATGCGGGACAACAACCAGAGGAACACCATAATGATGAAAGAGGCGAACAGAAGCTGGTTTCGGATATCGCTTTTGATCTGCCGGCTTGATTCTTGAAGGGTCGTATTTGTGACCGCAACATGGACCTCACCGACAAATTGCCCCTGGTAATAGATGGGAGCGGCATAATCGTTGAGCCCACCCTCCGGCGTTTGCAGCTTGAAGGTTTGAATGCCCCCCTTGGGGTTGAACTTTGCCCCCTGGGGAGGCTTGTAGGGCCGTAGAATCAGACGAACATCCGAATGGGCCAGGTAAAGTCCCTCGGACCCGACGATAAAAACGTAATCAAGCATCCTGCCCGCGTCCTGAGCCTTGATTTGACGGACAAGGTTTTCCAGGCCGAGATCGTCCTTGCGCGAAACGCCCTGCCCCGATTCGGACGCCAGGGAACCCAGAACCAAGTTCACATTCTGCCGCTGTTGCTTAAATGCTTGATCCTCTTGATGGCGGCTCAAGGAGAAATAAAAGACCACAAACAAGATCGCCACCAGCATCACGGCGCCCACCGTAAACTTGATGGAAACCGAGATAGCGCCCTTTTTCAGTCCCAACTGGGGAGGTGGGGCTTTGGAAAGCCTCCGGTACATTACTAGCTCATTGCGGTCGGGATAAGCCTTGTAGGTGACGCGAGACATCACCTTCCGGATCAACCAGATCCCTAGCCCCCCCTTCTTACCGATATCCACATATTGGTTGAGATCCGGGTCCTTGATACCCTTGAAATCGAAAGGTTTACCGTAGTCAGTGATTTTGGTCTTGAGATCGTCCAGGCCGATCCCCATATCCATCCGTATTTTTCCGTCTGTCTTTCCCTTGTAGGCGTGGCGGATGATATTGGTGCAGGCCTCGTCAATCGCCAACTTTATGCCCGAGGTTTCCTTTTGGGAGCATCCCGCCGAATCACAGACCCTTTGGACGAAATCCTTAATCGTCAAAAGCTCCAATTCTTCGGCCGGAACCTCCAGTTTAAACATTCGGCGTTTAGAGTCGGGAGTCGTCAGATAGAGGAAGTTTTGGAAAAGGCGGTCCAGTTTCACGGCGTCTCCGTCTTGTGGGAATGGGACTCGACTTCGTTCAGGCGGGTTCGGGCTTCCTCGAGATTCCTCTCAATCAAATGGTTATTGGGAGAACGAACCAACACCTTCTCCCAGACCGCGATAGCCTGGTCGTACTGCCCTTTCATATAAAACTCAACTCCCTTGGAATATAAGTCTGAAAGATCCTTCGACAACGACTCCAGTGGCTGGTAACGGCTTTCGGCATCCCTTAAAAGATAAGCGACATCCCGGTAATCTGATTTTGTCTCATAAACCTCTCGCAGGTAATCCGCAGCTTCCTTGTAATTTTCATGGCGGTATGCCTCCACCCCGGAAAGATAGGTAGATTCGATCACCCTGTTTTGATCCAAGTGCCTGAGAAGGGATTTAGCCTCGGCATTTCCCGGCTCCACAGCCAACACCTGGCCTAAGAGCGGTATCCCAACGGCATAATCACCTTTTTGCATGGCGGGCCGGGCTTTCTTCATGAGAGCGGCCACCTGCTGGTCCCGGCGCTGTTTCAATCTTTGAATGGCTCCAGAGGCCTCAGTATCATCAGGATTTTCTTTTTGTACGTTGGTCCAGGCTTTGAGGGCCGCATCGTAATCATTGTCCTTATCATAAGTCTGAGCGACCCACTTCAACAGATCCATTTTTTGGGTCTTCACAGGGTCCATGTATTGCCCAAACCGGTAAGCCAAAGAAAAACGGTTGAGTGTTCCTAGGTCTCTCTGGTTATAAGCGTAATCAAGTTCAAACCCCGACAAACTCACACCCGCCCCCGCCGTGGGACTGACCCCGTCGAAACCAGCACGGACAAAAAAAGTGTTTTGAAAAGTATATTCGACACCCGCCTTCACGAGACTGCTTCCTCCCTGGGTCATTTCATCCTCCAGGGCTATCCAAATACGGTCGGTAGAGGAAATATCGTAACGGAAACCCAGAGCGGGGCGAATAACCTCCGCAGGCTGATCGGGGCTCTGGTAAAGAGTAACTTGGGGGGAAATCAAATTCTCAATCTCTAATCCAAGGACAACATTTGAAAGCCCCATTTTGGAATATTCAATGTTGGACTGAGCAAAACGGTAAATCAGGCCCGCGTCCAAGCCAAACCCTTCCCCCTGGTAGGAGGCAATCTGCTCCTGGACTCCCTTCATCAATACTCCCAACCCAAAACCCGGAAAAACTTCGGCTCCTAGGCTTGCGGTTGCCTGCCATTCTTGGATCGAAAAGCTTGAGATCGCCTGGATACTGTTCTGCGTCTGAAGAATATTGTCCACTCCCAAACGAGAGATACTCAAGGCGATCCCAGATGCGTTGGATAGGGGTTGGACAATGCCCAGGCTGTCGTAGATCGTATCCACGAAAAGAGGCGCGTGGAATGTCAGAAGTTCTCCCTGATTAACAGTGGAAAGCAGAGCCGGATTTTGCGGAATTCCTCCGCCATCCCCGGTCAAAGCCACTCCCGCGGCCCCCATTCCCAAGATGCGGGCAGAGGCTCCCAATTGAAAGGGGTCCACAATGCCGCCAGTCTCAGCAGTTTGGGCAAGGATGGCAGCCGCGCTCATCCATAGGGTCAAACAGGCTAGGACGCGAGTATTGAAAGCTCGGTTAGATTTCATTATTTAACCACCGCCACTTTCAACAGGTAGTTCGTCCCGTTCACGGTGAGTTGAGCGTAGTATACGCCGCTGAGAACCTGACGCCCGGTCCCATTACGTCCGTTCCAAACTTGGCGCTGAAGACCCGTGGGCAGGTTCTGTCCATTCAAGAGGGTCAGCACCTTGTTGCCGAGCACATCATACAAAACCAGTGAGACAGTTGAGGGGGCGGGCAAATAGAATTCCAAAGTAGTGTTCTCGACCCCGGGTCGGAACGGGTTCGGATAGTTGCCGTAGGTTTTGGACACATCCGCGGGTTCCAGTTCGAGCAGTCCGGAAGACATGGGGAACCCGGTGGGATCTCCCGAAGCCAGGGCCGCCACGGCGGTAGAAGTCGACTTATCGATGGCAACGATTGACCCCGGCCCATCCACACTCAAGGAAACATTTTTCGCCGTGGCTCCCGAGGAAATATCTCCGGTCAAAACCAAAGTCACCGGGGTGCCGGGTTGGACCAGGAACGTTCCCGCAGGGAAGGCTCCCAGGGTCACTACGGCCGAGGAAATGGACCCCACCGAGGTAAGAAATGTCTGTGCGCCGGACAACACCGACAGGCTCTGGAAGGCGGTGTTGAATGAAACGTCCGACCCGCTGGAATCCTTAGCGTGCACCACTAGGTCATTCAACTGGACGGTATCCGTTCCACTTGCAACGGTGAGCTGGAAGGTCATGAAGGTCACTCCCGTCGCCCCAAGGCCTTCTCCTGAAAGGGCCGGTGAGGTATGGATGACATCCAGAAGGGTGCTGGTCGTGCCGGAGGTGACGGTAATCAGGTCGCTGACTCCTTTTTTCGTTCCATCCGACAAATCGACCGCCGTAACCGCCTGGTTCCCCGGGCTGAAAAAGGTAACGGATTTCGTGCCCGTTCCCGCCGAAAGGTTCAGCGTCCCGCCCTGGGGCACGGCCGGGTCCGTCAAGGAGAGCGTCACCGCATCATTGATTGAGGTTTCCGCGTTGAAATGAGAATCGACCGCAGCGAGGTTAACTGGAACCCCGGAACCAGCTGAAGCGGATGTGGGGCTTCCTAAATGACCCAACGGATCGGCGATAGGACGGCCAGGATCGGTAGTTTCCCCTGGAAGGAGGACTTGCAATCCCACATAGGGACCGGGAACGACTTGCACAAGGGTCGTAGCGGCGCTGAAGCCCAAGGAAGACGTGGAGAGGTTCCAATTCCCCGCCTTGGCGTCACGATAATAAACCTGAGTCTGAGCCGCAGTTCCGGCTAGGAAATTGACCGTGGTAATTTGTGCTCCCCCCGATGTCAGCGAATAGACATATTCGCCGGTTGAAGAAGACGTGAGGCTTAATGTTAAAGCGGTTGCCAACGTGGCTGGTTGTCCCGAGGTATTGAGAACTTCCAACGTCATGGCCGTACCATTTCCCACCGCAGTCACCGGAATAGACGATGGCAGGAGGGCTAATGAAACGGGCGGTTCGGGCGTGGAGGTCGGTGTAAAAGTCACAGTAAATGTGGTGGTCGAGGTGAAAGTCGCGGTAATGGTCGCCGTTACAGTGGGCGTAGTTGTCGCTGTAAAGGTCGCTGTGGAAGTTGTCGTTTGAGTCGGAGTTGCCGTCCGGGTGAAGGTCTGGGTCGGAGTCGCTGTCTGAGTAAAGGTCATGGTCGCCGTAGAGGTAAAGGTTGGAGTTGCGGTTTGCGTAAAGGTAGGCGTTTGGGACTGGGTAAAGGTTGGGGTGGCTGTTTGTGTGAAAGTCGGAGTCTCGGTCTGCGTGAATGTCGACGTGGAAGTTGGTGTACTAGTTGTCGTCAGGGTGGGGGTTGCCGTGGCCGCGGAAACAGTATGGGTGTTTCCTGTTATCGTTCCGCCGGTCACGATAGCTGTTTGCCCCGTTATCATGCCGTAGGCGGTAATCCCGCCCACCGCCAGATTATTGGAAAACGTCTTGGAAACCAGTCCGGACATATTAACATCAAATACCAGCAAGAATGTCTGCGGGGCTCCTGAAACCAGCGGAGACGTGATTCCATTCGCGTTCGTGAATGTGACAGACCCCGTCCCGCTGAAACCTCCGGCGCTGACCATCAACAAGGAAGCCGTTCCACTATTGTAGAGACCGTCAGCGGATGTATCCCGGTAGAGCCTGACACCCCCTCCCGTGTTCCAGTCCGCACTCCAATTCAGCGTTCCACCACCCGTGAACACAATCTGTTTTACTTCCACATTTTCCTGCGCTGTGGACATTAGGATGAACTGTAAACTCGAAACATTGGCTTGATTGAAAAGGTAGTTCTGACTTGAAGGCTGATTGATCCACGAAAGCGCCAGCGCAACAGTTGGTGTCACCGTTGCAGATGAGGTGGGTGTCGTCGTTTGTGTCTGGGTCGAGGTCGAAGTCTGCGTGAATGTTGGCGTCTGGGTCTGTGTAAAGGTTGGAGTCTGCGTCTGAGTGAACGTGGGTGTCTGGGTCTGAGTGAAGGTTGGCGTTTGTGTCTGGGTAAAGGTGGGAGTGGAGGTCTGGGTGAAAGTCGGAGTTTGGGTCTCAGTAAAGGTCGGCGTCGATGTCTGCGTAAAGGTGGGCGTGGCTGTTGGAGAGAAGGTCGGTGTCGCCGTCTGAGTGTAAGTCGGTGTCTGGGTCTGGGTATAGGTCGGGGTCGCTGTCTGCGTGAACGTCGGGGTAGAAGTCTGCGTATAGGTGGGTGTCGCTGTTTGCGTATACGTGGGTGTTTGAGTCTGCGTAAATGTCGGCGTCTGAGTCTGGGTGTACGTAGGTGTGGCCGTCTGGGTAAAGGTCCCTGTTGAGGTCGGTGTCGCCGTACTTGTTGCCGTAGGTTGCGCAATCGTGATATTCGCCCCATTGACCGGTATTCCGCTCACCTGCACCGCCTGCCCCGTGTCATCCAGTCCTCTCAACCCCACCAGCGACACGCTGTAGCTCCCCGTGGACGCGTTTACCAAGAAGTTGTAACTCACCCCGTAGATCACCGTCCCATTGCCTAACACCGTCAGTGGCGATCCGCCTATCGTCACCAGGCCCGCGCTATACGTCTTGCTCTCCAATAGCGTCCCGCCCAATCCCCCGTTGAGCAAGTTGACCGCCGATATCTGCGTTCCATCTCCCACCGATTGCAACACCAACCCGAACAACGTCACAGATGAGGTCCCAGGATTCGTCACGCTGAACTGCAGCACCCCCACATTTTGCGCCCCAGGTATCTGAACGGAATTCGTGGGCGTCCCTGCGACTGACGCAACGGTCAACACATAGGGTGTTGAGGTCGTCGTAAACGTCGTTGTTTGCGTCTGGGTTGGGGTCGCAGTTTGTGTAAAGGTTGGAGTCTGCGTCTGAGTGAACGTGGGTGTCTGGGTCTGAGTGAAGGTTGGCGTTTGTGTCTGGGTAAAGGTGGGAGTGGAGGTCTGGGTGAAAGTCGGAGTTTGGGTCTCAGTAAAGGTCGGCGTCGATGTCTGCGTAAAGGTGGGCGTGGCTGTTGGAGAGAAGGTCGGTGTCGCCGTCTGTGTGAACGTCGGGGTAGAAGTCTGACTAAATGTGGGTGTCTGTGTTTGTGTGAATGTCGGAGTCGCTGTTTGCGTAAAGGTCGGTGTTGCTGTGGGCAAAACAATCATAATAGTTGAACCGACGACCGGAGCTCCTGATACGCGCACGGTACGGCCTGATGTTAATCCACCCCCTTGAACCTTTGCGTTCGTGAGGATCGAAGCGGTATAGGCACCTGTTTGAGCGGTAGAAGTGAAATCGTAAGTCAAAAGGTAATTCTGAGAACCACCTGGCCCTAAGGTATCGAGCGGGAATCCCCCCAAAGTGACTGCATTGCCCATGTAAATCGAGCTCGCTAACAGGATTGAGGATCCATCGACTGTAGCGCTATCACTAGGGTCTTGCCACAGCTTGACCGCCGAAATACTGCTGTTGCTTTGCGTTGCCGGAGAATTAAACACGAAATAGCTTTCCGTGACACTTTCCCCACTAGCGTTCACCACATTTACCTCAACAACCGGGACATTCACACTACCAGGAAGTTCTGAGGAATCGCCCGGGCTATTAGTTCCCAAATCAATAGCCACCAAGGGCTGGGTGGGCGTCGCCGTAGCGGTTTGTGTAAAGGTCGCTGTTTGTGTCGGTGTGGAGGTTGGAGTGGTCGTCTGGGTAAAGGTAGGCGTTTGAGTTTGAGTGAAGGTCGGGGTGCCTGTTTGTGAAAATGTGGGCGTTTCGGTTTGGGTAAAGGAGGGTGTCTGAGTATCAGTCCAGGATGGGGTCGTTGTTTGCGTGGCGGTTGGCGTGGTCGTCGGTGTGATGGTCGATGTGGCCGTCGGCACCGCGATGGTAATGTTCGCTCCATTGACCGGTATCCCGCTCACCTGCACCGCCTGCCCCGTGTCATCCAGTCCTCTCAACCCCACCAACGACACGCTGTAACTGCCCGTTGACGCGTTTCCTTGGAAGTCGTAACTCACCCCATAGGTCACAGTCCCATTTCCCAACACCGTCAAAGGTCCACCGCCTAGAGTTACCAGGCCCGATCCATTGAATGCCTTGCTAACTAAAAGTGTCCCTCCCACGCCTCCCCCTAGAAGATTTACTTCTGAAACCTGCGTCCCATCCCCTACCGCCTGAAGCACAAATCCATACAACGTCACCGATGAAATCCCAGGATTATTTACAGTGAACTGGAGTACCCCAACATTTTGAGCTCCAGGGATCTGAGTGGAATCTGGGGGAACTTCAACAGCCGTTGCCACGCTTAAAACATAAGGTGTCGGCGTAGTTGTAAAAGTTGTTGTAACGGTCGGGGTGAAAGTCGCGGTATCGCTTGGGGTCGATGACGATGAAGGTGAAGGAGAGGGTGTCCACGTGGGTGTTGACGTCGGGGTGCTGGTTGCTGTGTTGGTTGGAGTTGCCGTGACGGTACAAAGATTTCCTGAAATTATATCAAAATTATTAAATGTACCGCTTCCGTAGACTGCATTGGCGGTCGCCGCATTTGCGATACCCACATAATAATAGTTGTCGTTTGGCATGGGTATTGTTGCCGTGCCGATGGTGTTCCATGTGTTTCCATCAAGCGAATATAGAGCGGTAATATTGGTCCCAACCTTAGTCAACCGAACATAGCCAAGGGGGGGAGGTGTTGCACTAAAAACGACATCCGAATAATCAGAGGAATTATTGTCTCCGATTGCGAGGCGATACCGGAAATCAAAACTGCTGGCAGGCTGTTCGCCAATGTAGGAAAAGGCATAGACATCCCCATCCCCCAACCCACCCCGAATCATCAGACCACACTTACCTACGTTGGCCTGGGGAGGAATAGTGTTTATTTCAAGCGTGACATCCACATCGCCTGAAGCCGCCTGGTAAACATACCGAAAAGAATCTGTTGTGGACGGGGGGTTACCAAGAATCCCAGTATCAGCGCTGGTGATGGTAAGCGAACTACCTTCCGATTGGTAACCAGGGGCCACGGTATTAATATCCACAGCCGTCCAAAAAGAGGCCAAGAACCCTTCATTGAGTGGATCGCTTTGAAGGCATTGGGCGTGAAGGGAAAACCGGGTAAATCCCAATAGCAAAGCAGTTAATAGGACTGGGAAAGGTAATTTAAGCCGCTTCATGAAAACCATTCAATAAAGGATTTAGGTGTTAATTTTTCAGGAATTATACAGTTTTAACGGCAAAACGAAATTCCCTAGCAAAACTTATTTCCCAACAAATTGAGCATATTTGGCCGTAAATTCCTTCATATCCTCCCAAACGTCCTTTTTATACCCATCGAATCTCAATAGGGCGGCAGGATGGTAGGTTACCCTCAAGGGAATCCCCGAAAAATCATGCCAGCGGTTTCGAAGCTTCCCTACCGGTTCCTTGGTCAGTAGAAGGGCCTGGGCGGCGCTGGCCCCTAAGGCCATGATGAGTTTAGGCTTTATTATCCTCACCTGCTCCTCCAAATAGGGCCTGCATTGCTCTACTTCCTCTGGCAAGGGCGTACGGTTTCCCGGGGGGCGGCATTTCAAGACATTACATATGAAAACCTCTTGTCTTTGCCATGTCTTTGTCGATTCGATGATCTTGGTCAGCAGTTGCCCAGCCCGTCCAACAAATGGTAAACCCTGGGCGTCCTCATCTGCCCCCGGCGCCTCCCCAATGAACATCACCTCCGCCTTCGGGTTACCGCTTCCAAAAACGAAACGCTTGCGAGTCGCCCCCAGTGGACAGTTATTACAATCGTGAATATCCGCATCGTAAGCCTTTAACTCCATGGCCTCTACGCAATCAGGTTCCTGAGTCAGCCAGTGAGGAGCTGTTACAGTCGGAACTGGGGTAGAAAGAGATGATCTTTCTTCAGACAAAGGGAGTGCTGCCCCGGGTTTCGGCATCTCCTTTTTTTCCTGATGGGGAGGAGAAGGTAAAGGTGCAACCGTTTTGGGGTTCGAGGTAGCGGGGGGAATACCTGAAATATAGCGGATTCCCAAACGTCTGCAAAGCTCAAGATAGTTTTTGAGAGGGCCGGCTGGGCTCATGAATTATTTCCAATATCCTGTAAGAATCAAATTCTCGTCACGGCTACGGGTGTTGAGCAAGCTTACATGAACTTACCCGTGACAGCGATCTGATGCAATACCGCCCCGGAGATCTGGGGATCAGGTACAAGCGAATAATCAATAACAATTTGGTCCACCAAAGCTAGACCAGGCATGACAGAAGATTGAAGGGGAATGAAAACCCCAACCCCGCAGGTCAAATTCAGGTTGGCTTGTTCCCCCGCGCCTTCCGAGGTTAAATCGCCCACCCATGCGCCTCCGCGCAGGGCCAAAACACGAAACGGAAACCATTCGACCCCTAGACGCGGCCTGAGTCCCAGATCCTGGCTCCATTCCAGGTCGAATGCCCCTTTTCCATGAAGACTCATTTCCCATCGACTCACGCCCAAACGCAGCGTTGTCGGGATGATGGTCGAGGACGAGTTCTGGTAGCTATAAACGGTATAGGGGTCCTGAGCGGCCAAACCAAAAGTTGTCTCATTATTCGCGCGGTATTGAAGCCCCAAATCGAAACCGAACCCGGTTCCACTGGCGTTTTGAATGCTTCCAAGGCTGTTGAGAAGAAGTTTCAAACTGAAGCCACCCGACCAGCGGGGGCTTAAGCGAAAAGCGCCTGAAAGCATCGCGGTGATTTCCGATTCGCCGAAAGTGCTGTCCGGATTCAAGGATGGCCCGCTTCGGGCTTCCAGGTCGTTCCCCGCACTGTAGGCTAAACACGTCAATCCACAGTAAATCTTGTCTTGAAGGTTGGCGCCGAGAGAAAAATAATCAAGGGATTGGTTGAGGGAAAGAAAAGTGTTCTGCGCTTCGACCTCGATGTTTTTGATTCCCGTAAGGCCAGCGGGGTTCCAGAAACTGCAGGCGGGATCATCCCTTAAAGCCGCGGCGGCACCGGCCATGGCTTCCGGCGCCCCTCCCACCCCATATTCCAAATAGGCCGCGGGCCTTTGGCCTCCATCCGCGTAAATCACGGACGCAGAACCTAAACCGAACATCACCCCAAAAGAAAACCGGAGCCAACAAGAAACAAAACGCCTTTGGAACATCTTCATGGGTTGCCCCGAACCACGGCAATCTTGTTACGCCCGGTCACGCCCCCCGCCACGACGGAATAAAAATAAACTCCGGTAGTGACCAACTGTCCGGACGAATTGCGCCCGTCCCAAGGAACGTAAAAGGACTTGAATTGAGGGTTGGCTGGATTTTCGTTTAATTGCCCCGCCTGAAAAGTCTTATGTAAAACTATTCCTCCGCCCGAATCCCGTATGGTCAAATCCACCGCCTGGGGAGAGGTCATGACCAGGGTAATATTGGTCGTCGGGTTTATATCCGGGTAAAATGGGTTGGGGCTATTGAAAGTTTTAACATAGGGAGTGATTTGACCTGCAGAACTTTGCGCGTTGAGAAGAGCCTTATAGACATTCAAGCGTCCGTAACCCGATTGGGCATCCCAGCCCGTATTATTGTTGAGGCTGTCGGTGTTATTAACAATGGCGTCCACAACCTGGATATTTGTCAGGTTGGGATACATGGAAAAGATGAGCGCCGCTGTGGCAGTGACATAGGGAGCGGCTGCGGAAGTCCCGGATGCAACTCCATAGGGGCCGGGAGCTGAGGAATCCTCAATAAAGTCTAAGCCGGTTACTCCGGCACAGGGTGTTGGTAATGGGCAAAGCAGGGTACTAAAAATATCATAAGCCGCCAGAAATGAAACAATTGTCCCTCCCATCGCCGCTCCTCCTGGGGCTACCAAATCCAGACCGGTCCCTCCATTAGAGTAAAACGCCACCTCGTCATTTTCATCCGTCGCTCCCACCGAGATGACCCCGGGATAAGCCGCTGGATAGTTCAAAGGAGCCAATGATTGAGGCAGATTAGATTGATTTCCGGATGCCGCCACGACCACACAACCAGCAGAGAGCGCCTGTTGAACAGCCTCGTCTTCCAGGTCATCCGTGCCTGCCCCGCCAAGTGAAAAATTGAGCACCCGGGCGCCATTGTTCACAGCGAAAAGGGTACCTGCCGCGATTTGGGCCGAGGTTCCACTTCCACAGGCGTCCAATACCCGGATGGGCATGAGGACAATACCAGACGCCAGGCCCGCCATCCCTGTCGTGTTTCCACTGGGAGAAGGGCAGGAGTAACCCGTTGAGGCGTTCCATTGGGCCGCAATGATCCCAGCCACAAAGGTGCCGTGTCCAAACTGATCTGCGGGATCATTTCCCCCAGAAATACAATCCGTGACGGGTCCCCGTGCAACACCGATTAAATCGGGATGGTTGAAATAATACCCCGTGTCCAAAATCGCCACAGTAACTGCGGCACCCGTCGGTTCGGGAGGACAACTGGCAAAAAGTCCCCAGGCCTTGGGAGCCTGGATCTTCAAAAGAGGCCAGTTATAAGGCGCAGAATAATAAACATCTGTCGGAACGCAGCTACCCGACGTGTAATAGTAATAATTGGGCTGGGCCAATTCGACAGCCGGATCGTTTTTTAGTTGTTCTACCCGGGATTGAACATCCTCAGTCGCCCCCAGTTCCATCCGGTAAACCCTGATGGCCGATTCAAATGTTGATGTCTGGGCCTTCGCCCCCAAAACTCTCGCCTTATCGGAATCGGCAGCGCTAGCCTTTAACCGAACCAATACCTCCCCCGGGACAAATAGGGGTTTCCCCGCAAGCGTTGGAACATCCAAATGTTGGCCGAATGCCGAACCAACTGTAAGACCAATCCCTAACAAAACCAAAAATCTCATAAACGGCCTTTCGACCGGGATGTTAATAATTTCTCCACCAAGTCCAATAGATCCTCGGCGATCCTTGCCTTGGTCGCCGGACCTAATTTGACTGGTTTAGTGGACATTCTGGAAAATACCAACAATTCATTTTGGTCTGTTCCAAATACCCTGCCCTTCCCCACGCGGTTGGCCGCCAACAAATCGCAAGGTTTACGGTTCCATTTTTCGCCGGCCCGCACGCGAAGGTGATCCGTCTCGGCGGCAAAACCCACCACCACCCGCCCAGGCTTGCGGCGTTTCAACACTTCCCCCAAAATATCGGGGTTTTTCGTCAAACGAAGAATCAAGTTGTTCTTTGATTTTTTAATCTTGGTGGAAGCTGTTTTTGCCGGCCGGTAGTCGGCCACTGCCGCCGCCATGACAATCAGGTCCACCTTGGGAAGAGCCTTCAAAACTTCGGATCTCATTTGTAACGCCGTGGTGACCGGCACCATCTTCGATCGGGTCAACGGGGCGAGCGATACAGGCCCATGGACCAGGGTCACCTGAGCACCCCTGTTCAATGCCGCATGAGCCAGGGCGTAACCCATTTTGCCGCTGGAATGGTTCGATAACACCCTCACCGGGTCCAGAGCTTCCTGGGTGGGGCCAGCGGTCACCAGAACCCGCAAGTCTTTCCAGGCATTGTTTTTTTTGAAGTAACTTTCCACCTGCAGGGCAATTTCCGTAGGCTCCGCGAAGCGTCCTTCCCCCACGTCCCCGCAAGCCAGCCAGCCCTTGTCCGGGCCCAGAAAACGCACACCCCTTGCCAAAAGAGTTCGTTGATTATTTCGGGTCGCGGAGTGATTCCACATGTTGACGTTCATGGCCGGGGCCAGCCAGATCGGGCATTCGGCGTAAAGGCAGAGAGAAGTAAGAAGATCATCGGCTATCCCTAAGGCCAGCTTGGCCATGCAATTGGCTGTGGCGGGAGCGATGAGAATTAAATCAGCCTGCTTGGCGTAATCAATATGGGGAACAGCGGCCATAGGATGGGTGCCGCTGGGGGTACCGGGCGGGATGGGGGTAGAACCAGCGAACAAACTTTTCCAGACGGGAAAACCGGAGGCTTTTTTCAAAGCCGAAAGGGGAACCAGTTTCGAACCAGCTTCGGTAACCACCACCCTCACTTCGGTGAAAGGCCGGAGGGCCTTGATCAGCTCCACTGCTTTATAGGCCGCCACACTTCCGGTGACGCCGAGGAGAACCCTAGGTTTTCGTGGGTCTGGGGTCATCGGGTACCAGCCGCCAGCCTACGGCAATCAGCCGCAGCGGGCGACAGCCTTTACTCTTATTCTTTAATCTTTGTCTTTCTTTTTCTTGGCGGGAGCATCGGAAACGGTGAATTGCACTTTTCCTTCCCTGAACTCGGTCAAGGCCTGAAGAATAACCTTTTCCGTGTCCACGGTCAGATTGTGTTTTTCAGCCTTATCGAGCAATTGGCGGGCCCTTTTCGAGGCGGCCAAAACCGATAGGTACTTGTTCTCGGGATTCACAAAATTCGAATTTAACTTGTCATCAATCGTGCTTGCCATGCGACCTCCAGCGGATTTAGGCGGCTCCAGGCCACCAAGGGATGGAAATTATACTGAAAACTCAGGAAAAATGTAGGAAAACGGTTTTAAGAGTCTTTGCCAATGAACTGCCCAGACATCAAAAAATTCAAAAACAATTAAGCCCAAAGCCCTCAATTTTACCTTCAACTTCTGTTCAGACTTCGAATTGTCCTCAAAACACCTCTGATTTCAGCAAGCACACGGGGAATCCGGTCATTCACGACCCGATAATCGTACCTGCGGCCCTGCCGTATTTCGCCTTTGGCGTTCTTCAATCGGAGGGCTAGATCCCGGGGGCCGTTATTGTGCCGTTTCAACAACCTTTCTTTCAAAACCTTCAGGTTGGGAGGATCTACAAAAATCAAAACCACCTTGGAATCCTGGAGCTTGAGGGTAGCCCCCCCCTGAACGTCTATCACGAACAGAACGTCTTTTCCCTTTTTAAGCTGTTGATTGACCCAGCGCTTGGGAGTTCCGTAATACTGGTCATGCACCTTCGCCCATTCCAGAAAGCCCTTCTTCTTTATTTTTTCCCGAAATCGTTGAGCGGATAAGAAAAAATAATCCTTCCCGTTTTTTTCGCCTGGCCGGGGCTTGCGGGTGGTGCAAGAAACAGAGCGAATAAGATTCTTATCCTTTTTCAGGAGAATCTCCGCCAGGGTGGTCTTCCCGCCACCCGAGGGAGAAGAAAGTACGATCATAAGCCCGCGCCGTTTCATCGATAGCCGTCCTAAGGAAACTATTCTATGTTCTGGATCTGCTCTCGAATCTGCTCCAGCAGTTCTTTCAGCCTCACAACCCCATGGGCCATCTTGGAATCAGCGGACTTGGACCCGATGGTGTTAGTTTCGCGGTTCATTTCTTGGATCAGGAAATCCAATTTTCGTCCCACGCTCCCCTTTTCCTTCAAGGTCTCCTGCAGGGCGGTCAGGTGGCTTTCCAAGCGGGTCATTTCTTCGGAAATATCAAATCGTTGGAGAAGCACCGCTTCCTCCGTCGCCACTCGGGTTTGGTCGGTCAAAGGAGTCGGGAGAAACTCAGCTATCTTTTCTTTGAACGCCTTCATTTTCTCAGCCACCACCGTTTTGTGTCGGGCCCTAAGAAGTTGAACCGTAGCGGATAAGTCCTTGGCCCGTTCCAAAATATCCTTGGCCAATCGAGCCCCTTCGGACACCCTCATTTTTTCAAGGGCTTTCAAGGCTTCCGCCACCGCTTCCAGCGCAGCTTTTTTTTGGTCCGCTTCCTGACGGTCCGATTCCACCACCATCATCACATCGGGCAGTTTGAACAAAGCTTCGACGGACAGGTCGCCCTTGAGTTTGTGTTTCTTGGCTGCCTTGTGAGCCGCCTGCAGGTACTGCGCCAACAGGGGTTCGTTGACCTCGACCACTCTCGATCGGTTGGGAGAAAGATCCTTCAGAAAAAAATCCACTTTTCCACGGGCGACTGAGGAAAGGATGAGTTCGCGCATTTCGGTTTCGAGGAACTGATAAGCCAGGGGCACCTTCAGGGATATGTCATGGTACTTGTGGTTGACCGTCTTGATCTCCGCCACGACCTGCACCGTTTTGCCCTGCCCAGCCCCGCGCCCGAACCCCGTCATACTGCGCATATTTCCTCCTGGGAATAAAAGCTCAAAGCATCTGGGATTATAGCTTCAGGCGAGTCCACTGGGCGGTAGAAACAACTTTTTAGCGACTAACATAAAGCTTGGATTTCATTGACGGAATTTGCCAAGGGTTACGATCATCAGGAGATTCATGAAAAACCGAAATAAAGAAGGGACTTGTTTCTATCATAGCCGCCTAAGAGGGGCCTACTTTTTTCCAACGGGTTCTGTAATTTTCCAGGTTCTCTCTTTTTTTGATAGTTTAAAGCTTCTTTCGAGTTTCTGGG
Organism: uncultured bacterium; assembly: GCA_964525605.1. GTDB lineage: Bacteria > Oederibacteriota > Muellerivitia > Muellerivitales > Muellerivitaceae > CAVTWJ01. The sequence goes on along the minus strand of CAZGKT010000011.1, from coordinate 32,370 downwards.
GTTTACCCGTCGCGGGGTTGGAGAACATCAATACAAAGGATGCCGTTGCGTTCTCCCCATTAATGACCAAGCCTCCCAATGACGCCTTCAAGTTCAAGGCCTTCAAATCTTTACCGTTCAAGGTTTGCTGGTACCAGGTTGCCCATTCGGCCCGAGCGGGGTAAAGATCGTCGAAAAAGAGATATGTTTTTTCCACCGCCCCCGATTCGAGGGCCTTTTGAAATCCATCCGTAAAAGCCTGCAGTTCATAACGTTCGGGTGAAATTCCCCTGGGGCCAATCGGCGTATACCAGTGAATCTGGGTAAGCGACCCCTCCAGAGCCTTGCTCAGTTTCCCCCCTTCTTCGGAAGCGGCCTTATCTTCCGGCAGGGTGGCATGCACGAGCACGAGATAATCCCCCTGGTTCAATACCCATTCAGTGTCCACCCAGCCCTTTTGTTTGACGTCCAAAACATGAAAGGTCTGGGAAATCCATCTTTCGTTTCCTTGCGTTTTCCACTCTTTCCGGTTTTCTTTCGATTTCACCTGGAATTGTTTCGCGACCAAATCCTTATCAACCGAGGAGGACCAGTCTTTCGCTGAAAACGCTTGGTCCGCTGGTAAAAGTTGAACCGCAAAACGAGCCACGAGGATGGTTTGGGGATCGGCAAAACGGGCAACCTCATCCACTTCCTGATCTTCTGAAAGAATCAAGTATTTCCATTTGGCAGGTACCGGAAAGGCGAATCCGTACTGGGCTTGCAAAAACTCACCGTTCTGAATTCCCGAATCTTCCGAGGGGGGAAGGGGAAGATTGCTTTGGCTGTAATGGGGTTTCGATCCGCACCCGATCCCAGACCATAAGCAAGACGCCAACAAAAGAAGAAAACAAAACTCCGGCATCCACCGAGGATTAGCCGTCATTCCCGGGAGGCAAAATTTCACGGCACAGGGACTTTGGACAAGATTTGCGCGATCACCTGGTCGGTCGTGAGATTCTGGGCCTCGGCTTCGTAGGTGAGTATCAAGCGGTGGCGGATCACATCACCGGCCAAGGCCTTCACGTCATCGGGTGTGGCGTAACCCCGACCGTTCAAAAAGGCGCGAGCCTTGGCCGCCACGGTCAGTCCCATGGAGGCCCGGGGGCTTGCCCCGTACTCAATGAGGGGTTGAAGGGTGGGGAGTTGATATTCCTGGGGGCGGCGAGTGGCAGTGACTAGATGGACAATGTAATCTTTCAAAGCCTCTCCCACGAAAATGCTATCGACCTGACGCTGGGCTTTCAAAATGGCCTGGGACGACAAAATTTCAGAGGTCTTAAAGGTCAGACCCTTTGTCATGCGCTCGATGATTTCCTTTTCTTCATCAAAGGTCGGATAACCCACGAAGATTTTCATGAGGAACCTGTCCACCTGGGCCTCGGGAAGGGGATAAGTCCCCTCATGCTCAATTGGGTTCTGGGTGGCCATCACGAAAAAGGGCTCTTCCAATTTGAAAGTATCCGGGCCAATGGTGACCTGGTGTTCTTGCATGCCTTCCAACAGGGCGGATTGTACTTTCGCGGGAGCCCGGTTAATTTCATCGGCTAATACCAAATTGGCAAATACGGGGCCCTTCTGGGTCTTGAAGTCTCCCTTGGAAGGATTGTAGATGCGGGTTCCCAAAAGGTCGGCGGGCAAAAGGTCGGGCGTAAACTGAATGCGGCTGAAACTTACTCCCAGCACCTCTGCCAGAGTCTTCACCGCCAGGGTCTTGGCTAGCCCCGGCAAACCTTCCAGAAGCAGATGACCCCGGGTTAAGAGTCCTAAGAGCAGACGATCAATCAGGTCGCCTTGCCCTACGATAACCTTTTGAACCTCTTCCTTGGCTTTCTGAAATTGTTCACTCAGGCGTTGGCCTTCCTGGGTTAATTCTTCGTTTTGAGTCGGCATAAAGGTCTCCCTCTTTCTTATTGGATCTTCGGCAACAAGCTTGAGGCAAGGGAACGCAAGTTTTCCCTTCCCGTCAGGTTTCCATCGGCGTAAAGCACTCGGTCGCAGGCTTTCAGACACTTCTCCACGGCTTCCATCTGCTTGGAGGTCGGCTCATGATTCTTTAATTCCTTGAAAATTTCCTCGGTTGTGTAGTCCACCGCCGAAAACTCGAATTGGTATTCCAGGCATTCCCGGATGATCGAGGAAAGAGATCGGCAAAAATCCTCGGCGGAAAGATCCTCGTTCGCTAGTTTCTTCCAAGCCTCACGCAAGATTCCTTCCCGGCCGAGAGGAGGGCCGCTTTTGGCTGCTCTCTTTTGGGAACCCCAAACTTTCCAAGCAATGAAACCCACGATCAACAAGAGGATTAGGATCAAAAGTCCGGTTTTGAACAAAAAGAGAAGAGGATCGGGCAAGAGTGGTTTTAAACCCCGCAATGCGTCGTCCGACTGCGAGGATGAAGGTTGATTCCCTTCCGGGAGGGGCGTCGGTTTAGCGCCTCCAAAAAGCGAAAACCCTTTCTTTTCAGTAACCGTCACATTGATCACATTAGAGGTGATTTCCCTTCTTTTCCCGGATGGGTCCTGAAAGATAACACTGGCGGGTCCCAGGGTTTCCGATCCAGGCTTGACGGCCTCCAGGGTTATGTGAGTGGTGGTCACCTGGGCCGTTTTTTGATTCACAATCGTAACCTGAGTGGAACTTGAACTGCTCCTTCCCTGAAATAGCTCGGGCGTTGGTAAATTGGGTTCAGCGGAAATGACGTTCCCTCCCACCACCAATTGCTTAAATTCGATAATAAGCGAGAGACTATCCCCTACCTCCAACTGACGCTTGTCAACATCCAGCCGAAGGCCAACTTCTTCCCCCTGGGAAGGCGCCTGGGCGGCCAAAGGCGCGGCCAACACGAAAGTCAACGCCAGTAGGACCCAAGTGCGTTTCCAAATTGATTGGTTCATTTTCATCCATTCCCTTCCATCATTCATTCTTGACGAGTTATCTATTTTCATCTTCCTCAAAACCAGCGTATTTTAACCCAAACCAAGGCATCACGAGACCGCTTGAAATCACCAATCTTCTGCCGGTTGATCCTTATCACCGTAAGGCTTACCGAAAAAATGCTGCATGAATTGCTGGCTTTCCTTGGGGAGAAAATTCCATATGTCATCTTTTTTCTGATCCCGATCCGGACGAGCGGAATAGAAATTCTGCGCTTGCTCTTCCTGCTTTTGAAGCCGGGCCATGAGTGTCTTCACCTGTTCGTCTGTTAAACCCAGCTGTTTCTGGGCATCTTGCTGCCGCTGTTGGTCCTGCTGTCGTTGCTGGACCGCTTGCTGTTGCCGCTGCTGTTCGGCCTGCTGTTCTTTCGATTGCTGTTGGCGCTGGGAGTTGGGATCGTTAACCCCTTTATCCGATTTTTCAGGGGACTGGTACCCTTTTTTCGCGTTTTGGTCTTTAACTTTTTTATCCGCCTTATCATCCTCCTTTTCATCTTTTCGATCAGGAGGCGGGGTGGCCATCGTTGGTACTGGGGTCACCATTGTGGCCTGGGGTGTCACCTGGGCGGCTGCCGGAGTAGCCTGGGCTTGCTGCTTCTTGCGCTGATCGTCCTCTTTGCGTTTCTGGTCGCTGAGATCCATCTCGGGGTGGTCCTTTATCTGCTTTTGGACCAGTTCCAGATTGTGCTGGGCGTCCTTGTCATTCGGGTTCATGTGGAGAGCCTTTTGATAGGATTCCTCGGCGTCCTTGTACCGGTGTTCCTGGAAATAAGTATTCGCCAGGTTGTACAGTGCCGACTCCATATCCGGATGGTGCTGAAGTGCCTGTTCATAGGCTTGCTGGGCTTCCGGGAATTTCCCTTCCTGGTAAAGGGCGTTTCCCCAATTGTAGGCGGCTACGGAGTCGGCCGGATCTTTCTGGGCTCGATCACCGAAAATCTTTTCGGCTTGTTGATAATCCTGCCCCTCATAGGCTTCCTTTCCCGTTGAAAAGTCCGATCCAAGGGACAGTCCTGGCATCCCCAATGCAAAAAGGGCTATGAAGAATCCGGTTTTATTATTTTTAATGTTCATGATCCGTTCCTATAAAACCGAAGCCATCAGAAGCGAGAAAGCGGCACCCAGAGCAAGCCTTGGGGAAAGCTCTTCCCTTTTCATTCCACCTTGGCCCTTCATCATGGTCTTTTGGAGCTTCCCCAAGGTCGAGTCGATGGCCCCAAGGTTTTGAACACTATCCCCGGAGATATACTTTCCCTGAGTCGAGTCGGCGATACGATTGAGGGTCTCTTCATCCAAATGGCTGATGTGAATGGCTCCGTTGGAATCTCTCTTATAGGTCGCCTCTCCCCAGAATGCGGTGCCATCCGGAATAGGCCTTCCCTGGGGTGTTCCCATTCCCACCGTCACGATAGGAACGTTCATTTGTTTCGCCCTTTCCAGAACCTGGGGCAAGATGGCCGAACCTTCAGTGATTTCCCCATCGGTCATAAGCAAGATGGCCTTGCCCCGTTTCTTGTCCTCTTCTTTTTCAAAGGAATCGAGGGCCGTTTGAAGACCTTTTCCGATATCCGTTCCGCCCAGGTCAACTTCATCCGGATCGGCTTTAACCAAAACTAGGGAAACGGCATTAAGATCCATGGTAAGGGGTACCTGAACAAGAGCTTCACCCGCGAAGATCACCAATCCTACCCGGTCACCCTGTCGACCTGAAAGCCAGTTGAGTAGGGCTTTCTTGGCGGCTTCCAACCGATTTGGGAGAATATCCTGGGTGAGCATACTTTTGGAGACGTCCAGGACAACCATGACATCTACTCCGCTCATATTAAAATCTTGGGGTACGGGCTTACCCTGAAGGCGAGACGCTCCCAGAAACAGCAGGCAAAGGGCGGCCATTGCCAGCCCCCCCTTCACGGCTCTGCGGGCCCAAACCCAAAGGGGGGACCAGACCAGGTTTTGCTTTCCCAGAAAATCCAGGTCCCGGCGATCCTTTCTGAGAGTCCAAATGCCCCACCCAACCATCAGGCACAGAACAGCCAGCAGGGGCAGAAGAGCATCTTCATTTCCAAAGTTAAAATTCCATCCCATCATGGCAGGGTCCTTAAAACGGTGGTTTCCAATACCAAGTCAAATAGAAGTACTCCGAAGGCCGCCAGGAGGAACCAACATCCCAGGTCCTCGTACTGCCAGCTGGTCACGGTGGACACGTCCCGTTTCTGTAGTTGAGCAATATCTTTTAAGACGTTCTCAAGCGCCTGGTTGTTTTGGGCGAAATAGACTTTACCTCCGGTAATGCGGGCTATCTCGGTTAAAAGGACCTTATCCACCCCGTCATCCGGGGGAGTATTTCCATATGGATCGGCGGTCGAAATGGTTCGCCCCTTGTAAAAAAGGGTCGTGGAGCCATTCCCTCCCACGCCGATGGTGTAAACTTTGACCCCTTTTGATGCGCAAATTCGTGCCGCAGTCAGGGGATCCACGATACCCGCGTTGTTGCCCCCGTCAGTCAGTAGAAGAATGGCCTGGGTGTCTTTAACTTGCGTCCCAAGAATGGGCGTAGCCGATGGCAAAAGCCTGCCGAGCAGGGAAGGTTTGGCTTCCTCCCCAGTTCCAGACGTTTTTCCCACCCCTTCTTCAAGCCGATTGAGGCTTGAAACCAGTGCGTCCCCAATAGCCGTACCATCCAACTTCACCGAAAAAACATCCACGTTGGCGAGAAGCTGTTTGACCACCTGAAGGTCGGTCGTGAGAGGGCACTGGGTGAAGCTTACCCTGGCGAAAACGGTCAGGCCAACTCGCACATCCTGAACCTTATCCAGAAACTCGGACAGAAGCCTTTTGGCGGCCATGACCCGGTTGGGTTTCAGGTCGTCGGTGAGCATGGAGGTGGAAACATCGAAGGCTACAAATAAATCGGTCACTTGTTTTTTTTGCTCAACCTGCTTCTGGCCGGATTGGGGCCGAGCGGCAGCCACGATGCAAAGAAGGAGAACCAGGAGACGTAGAATCCAAGGAAGCCAAACACCGGAAAAAAATCCAGGCGCGGCCGCGACCAGGCGAGGGTTGCCCAGAAAAAGCGTAGAGGGCTTCAGGCGAGCAGAAACAAAAAAGGCCAAGGGAAGCAGGGGAAGAAACGCGACCAGGCAAAGCCACAGAGGATCGGCGAAGTGGAAGTTTTCGGGAAGCATCAGCGTCTCCCCATTCTTTCCATGCGGGTCTTGAAAAATCCCTTCAAGGCCGTCACAACCCCGGCCCCGGCGGTGATATTGAGCCGGTCTACCCCTTTGGAGGTCAGGGCCTTCAACTGGCTTTCGCGGAACTGGTCAGCTTTCTGGTAGGCCTTAAGGGAGCCGGGCGAGAGAAAACCCACCTTTCCAGTTTCGGGGTCGCGAACCGCCACCCGGGCGGGGAGCTTGAGGCCTGTTTCCAGGGGGTCCTTCAACACTGCCGCCACCATGTCATGCCGTTTGGCTAAAAAGCTGGCTTCCTCCATGGGGATAGGCTCGGTGAAATCCGAAATCCAGAAGAGAACGCTACGTCGCCGCAAAACACGAGTGAGCATTCGGAGGGCCGGGCGAAAAAGTGTTTTTTTACCGGCTGGTTTGAATGAAATCAAGGTACGGAGAAGACCCAGAGTCGCGGCCTTTCCCCGTTTGGGAGGAGAGTAATATTCCACTCGATCGGTGAAAACCAGAAGCCCCACCCGGTCCTGGTGCTGGACCGCCGCGAAGGCTAGAAGAGCGCATAACCGCAAAGCGGTCTCGCGTTTGCTAAAGGGTCCGGTACCGTACCAGAGGGAAGCGGACAGATCCACCGCCAGGATGACCTGCAGCTCCCTTTCCTCGATAAAGGTCTTAACGTAGGGGGAGTTCAGGCGAGCGGTCACATTCCAATCGATGGAGCGGTAATCATCCTGGGGGTCATATTCTCGGACCTGGTGAAATTCCAGGCCCTGGCCGCGAAAGGTGCTTTTGTAGGAACCCTTGAGGAGGGTATCTACCGCCCCTCGAGTGACGAGTTCCAGCCGTTTAACTTCGCGTAATACGGAGAGTGGATCGGAGGAATTCATGGAAGTTTAGACGTTATCCGATTGGCGGGAGTTTTGCCTCAAAACAAGTGACATCACCGGCCCGGGCTTCCAGCCTTGGATCGTGAAACCCAACGAGGAACCAGGGCGAAAAGAGCGAAGAACAAAACACCCAGAGAAATAGAAATAAGGAAGTTGATCCCCAACGCCTTCAAGGAATCCAATCCATAGTAGTTTTCAATGGAATTATAGATATTCCAGAATCCCCAGACGGCCAGACCCACGACCGAAACTATGAGCGCCCTGGCCCAATGGGCCTTCCTTTCAAGACTCGTCAAGGAGGCTGACCAGAAGAATCCGAACCCCAGACCGCCCAAGGCGATGGCGATCGAGAGACCCAGGATGATCCAATTCGCCTGTTCTTCCGTAATGAGCTCTTTCAATGGTTTCCTCGAAAATTTAGGGAGCGGTGAAAAAAGTAGGCACAGCCCATAAAAGCACGGACAGGAACATCAACAGGGTGCCCCCCAGCATCACCAAGGCCCAGAGGGTGTCCTGGGGTTTGGGCGTGGAGTCGGATTTCCATAAACCAAGGTTGAAAAGCACGTAACCCGCTACGATTCCGACGATCCAGCCTGGCGCCATGATGAACTCCCGAATAGGTATTCTTAATTTTCAGCCGGTGCGGCCCCGCAGGAACCTCCGCAGCAACTGTCGGCGGCGGGACAAGCCTCAGGTTTCGACTCAACGACCGGAGCCGGTTTGTTTTTATATTCGTTCTGGTAAAAACCAGAACCCTTCAAAATAAAACCCACATTAGCTGAAATCAGTCTTTCCACCTTTGACCCGCAAGTGGGACAGGCAGAAAGGGCATTATCCTTGATGGATTGCCAAATCTCAAAGCGCCCGCATTTATCGCAGGCATAGTCGTAATTCGGCATGTTTTCCCCTTTTTTCCTCTACGTGAACTTAATGATAGGCATTGAATCAGGGAGTGTCAACGCCACCCCCGCACCCCTATATAGAAGAAAGCCCCTGGCGTTTCCGCCAGAGGCTTTCTGGAACTTCAGACAACAAACTTAGTTTTCGGCTTAGTAGTCCATGCCTCCGCCCATTCCGCCCATCCCGCCGGGGCCACCCATGGAGGGGGCTTCCTTCTTTTCGGGAATGTCGGTGATAAGCGTTTCGGTCGTCAGCGCCAACCCGGCCACAGAGGCCGCGTTCTGCAGAGCGCTGCGAACAACCTTGGCAGGATCGATAACCCCGGAAACCACCAGGTCTTCGTACACGCTGGTCTCGGCGTTATAGCCGATGTTCAGTTTCTCGGTCAGAACCCTTGCCACGACCACGGAACCTTCGCCGCCGGCATTCTGAACAATCTGGCGCAAGGGCTCTTCGAGGGCCCGGCGCACGATGTTCGCGCCGACCTGCTCGTCGTGTTCCAGCTTCAAAGCTTCCACGGCCTTCAGGGTGCGGATGAGGGCCACGCCGCCGCCCGGCACAATTCCCTCTTCCACGGCCGCACGGGTCGCGTGCAAGGCGTCTTCCACGCGGGCCTTCTTTTCTTTCATTTCCACTTCAGTCGCGGCTCCGACGTTGATGACGGCCACGCCGCCCACCAACTTGGCCAGACGCTCCTGGAGCTTCTCGCGATCGTAGTCGCTGGTGGTTTCCTTGATCTGCTTGCGGATGGTCTCGCAACGGGCGTCGATTTCCTTCTTATTGCCCTTTGCCTTGTCGATCAGGATGGTGGTGTTGTCCTTGTCGATGGTGACCTTCTGGGCCTGGCCCAGGTCTTCCAGCTTCACGTTCTCGAGCTTGATGCCCAGATCTTCCGTGATGGATTTCCCGGCGGTCAAGATGGCGATATCTTCCAGCATGGCCTTGCGGCGGTCGCCAAAGCCCGGGGCCTTGACGGCGGCGCAAACGAACGTTCCACGTATCTTGTTCACCACCAGGGTGGCCAGGGCTTCGCCCTCAACCTCTTCAGCGATGATCAAGAGGGGGCGTCCCTTTTGGACAACCTTTTCCAGTACCGGCAGGAGATCCTTCATGTTGGAAATCTTTTTCTCATGGATGAGGATGTAGGGATTGTCCAGGTCCACTTCCATGCGGTCCGCGTTGGTCACGAAATAGGGGGAAAGGTATCCTTGATCGAACTGCATTCCCTCGACCACATCCAGGGTGGTTTCGATCCCTTTGGCTTCCTCGACGGTAATGACGCCGTCTTTCCCGACCTTCTCCATGGCTTCGGCGATGATGGCGCCGATTTTCTTGTCGCCATTCGCGGAAATGGTGGCCACCTGGGCGATTTCATTTTTGCCCTTGGTGGGGGTGGAAATTTTCTTCAACTCAGTCACGACGGTCTCGACGGCCTTGTCGATTCCGCGCTTCAAGGCCATGGGGTTCGCCCCGGCCGTGACGTTCTTCAATCCCTCACGGACAATGGCCTGGGCCAAAACCGTCGCCGTCGTGGTGCCGTCGCCGGCCACGTCGGAGGTCTTGGTCGCTACTTCCTTCACCATCTGCGCGCCCATGTTTTCAAAGGCATCTTCCAATTCGACTTCCTTGGCTACTGAAACGCCGTCCTTGGTGATATTGGGGGCTCCGAATTTCTTGTCGAGCACCACATTGCGCCCCTTAGGACCCAAGGTCACCTTGACCGCGTTAGCCAATTTGTCCACCCCGCGCTGCAAGGCGCGGCGGGCTTCTTCTCCGTAAATAATCTGCTTTGCCATTTCCTTAACTCCTTATTAAATGTTTGTGAGTATTTTAAAAACCGGGTTTGAATTAGCCTTCGATCACTCCGACAACGCTCTCTTCTTTAAGAACCACATATTCTTTGCCGTCGATCTTGAGGTCTTCCCCGCCGTATTTCTCGAAAAGGACGATGTCCCCCTCTTTCACATCCAACTTCAGGACCTCGCCTTTCTCGTTGACCCGGCCCTTCCCGACCTTAATCACCTTGCCCTTCTGCTGTTTCTCACGGGCGGCATCGGGAATGATAATCCCGGTCTTGGTCTTCTCTTCCTCTTCCACGCGCTCAATCAAAATGCGGTCATACAAAGGACGGAAACTCATCAGCCAACCTCCTGTATTTGAATCCCAGGGCCTTTAAGAGAGGCTTCCTGGAAATGAATCCTGTTTGGTTACGTCAGAAAACGTCTGGTTAGCACTCTAGATGAACGAGTGCTAAGGCGGCGTTAATATAAGCACCCGGAGAGGGGTCGTCAAGGGAGGGGGAACGTTAAAGAAGCTTGATAAAGGCTGTTATCCACGGATTGTGGAGGACAATGAAGCCCCAAACTAACGGTAGATTTCAGGCCTCAGAAAAAAGCGTCTTTGGAGAACCTGTTGGAGTTTAGGCATGTGTTTCTTGGCCTCCTTTCGGCCCTTTTCGATCAGGATTTTCCCCTTGTCAAAACTAAACAAGTCAAATTTTCGAAGGTCCGGCTCAACGATAATATCAGCCGATTCCCGCCAAGATTTTTCCTCAGCCACGAAGAAATACCAGACCCGCATGAGTATTTGGAACACATTGCTGGCATGGGGAAATTCCTGCGGATGGCCGAAGACATTGCAGGCAATGACCACGTCCGCTCCGAGGCTTTTCAAGGCCTGAACCGGCACGTTTTCCGCCATGCCGCCATCCACCAGCTGTCGTCCTTCCATTTCAACGGGCGTATATATGCCGGGAATGGAGCAGGAGGCCCGGACGGCCTTGTCGAGGGGTCCCTTCGTGAAAATGACCTCTTCCCCTGTGCAAATGTCGGTCGCCACCACCGCGAGGGGTTTTTTGAGTTCCTCAAAAGTCGCGACCTTGAAGTATTTGCGAATGTAATCCTCAATCGGCCCCGAGGAAACCAGTCCCATGCGGGACATCTTCAGCGAAAAAAGCTCTCCCCAATGGGTTTGAACCCCTATCTTCTCGATTTGCTTCAAGGGAAGTCCCGAGGCGTATCCCGCCGCGATGATGGAGCCCGCGCTGGTGCCCGCTAGACAATCCACCTGGATCCCCGCTTCTTCCAAAGCCTTCAACACACCGATCTGAGACACCCCGTAGGCCACTCCCCCGCAAAGGGCGACACCCACCTTGAATTGATTCGCCGTCTGGTCCTCACGCAATTGTTCCAATGTGTGAAAAGGCTTGGCGGTCTTTTTTAATTTTTTAGTCAAGATTTCCCTTCGTTTTTCTCTCCCCGTTTTTATCCGGTTATTGATCCGTAAACTTGGGCTGGCGTTTCTCGATGAAGGACGTAATGCCCTCTTTCATATCGGGCGATTCACAGGTTTTTCCGAATGCTTCCAATTCAATCTTCATGGCCGATTCCAGGTTCGGTTCCTGAAGGCCTTCCCGAACCGCAATTAAGACCTGCCTCAGGGCGGCCATGGGCTGCATGGCCACTTTCTTGGCGAATCCCTGGGTTTGCCTCAACAATTCGGCGTCGGGGATCACATGATTGACCAACCCCGCCGCTTCCGCGTCCTTGGGAGCGATATTATCCCCGGTCAAAATCCATTCTAACGCTCGGGCCCGACCCACCAGACGAGAAAGGCGCTGAGTTCCGCCGAAACCAGGAATGATTCCCAGCTTAGTTTCGGGTTGTCCCAATCGGGCCCGATCCGAGCAAAAGCGAATATGACAGGCCAGGGCCAGCTCCGTCCCCCCGCCCAGGCAAACACCGTTGATGGCCGCGATAACGGGCTTCTCAAACCTCTCGATTTTCATGAAAAGACGCTGACCCTCCCCGGCGGCTTTCTTTCCGTCAGCGGGGGTTTGTAGGGTGGCCATATGTTTGATATCGGCACCGGCGATAAAGGTCGGTCCCGTGCCGGTCAAAACGACACATTTGACATCTTTATTGTTCGCCAACTCGTCAAAAACCCCTTCTAGTTCTTTCATGACCGTCTGGGTGAGAACATTTACGGGAGGATTATTGATGGTCACTGTCGCAACCTTTGACTCGATAACCGAATTTACGAATTGTCCCATGGCACCCTCCTAGTAGTTAAAGAAGCCCTTCTTTGTTTTTTGGCCTAGGTAATTGGCCGCGACCATGCGTTTCAAAATGGGAGCCGGCCAGAAACGGGGGCCCAGCTGTTTAGAAAAATCATTCAATTTTCCGAGGACTACATCCAACCCAATGGCGTCCGCCAGGTGCAAGGGACCACCTTTATCCTGGGGAAACCCCGTGCCGGCCATCATGGCCAAATCAATGTCCCCTGGCGAGGCGACGTTTTCTTCCAAGCAATAGGCAGCCTCATTGATCATGGGGCACAACAATCGATCCAGACTAAAAGTAGTTCCCTTCACCCCTGTCTTCTTTCGGACTGCCTCCAAAAGGGGGTTCAAGTCGGCCTTTTTGGCCTCGTCGTAGGGGTAAAAACCGATGCCGTTCTTCACGCCCAGCCGGTTGGCTTGCTTCATGTCATTGAGGATATCGGCCACCGCCATGCGAGGCCCGAAAGAATCGTAAAGAATCGTGGCGACATCCGCGCAAACATCCAATCCCAATAGATCCAACAGCGCCAGAGGCCCCATGGGAAGCCCGAAAGCCAGGAGGGCTCCATCAATTTCCTCGGGTTTCGCGGAGCCTTCCTGAAGGGCAAAGGCGGCTTCATTTAAAAACGGGAGAAGAAGCCGGTTGACGAGAAATCCCGCGCATTCTTTGACCCGCACTGGAAATTTTCGCAGGGATTCGGCGAACGCTACCGTGTCATCCACCGTGTCGTGAGCGGTCTGGAGCCCCGGAATCACTTCGACCAATTTCATGGCTCCGGCCGGGTTGAAAAAGTGGAGGCCGATGACCTTCTCGGATCTTTTCACCGCTGAAGCGATCTGGGTAATGGAAAGCGCTGAGGTATTGGTGGCCATAATGGCGGTCTCAGGTAGGGCCTTCTCCATTTCGCGGAATACATCCTGCTTGGCCTGCATGTTCTCAAAGACAGCTTCCACTACAATGTCACAATCTTTGAAATCGTCCCAGGAGGTTGTTCCCGTAACCAAGGGTACCTTTTGTTCCATCTCCGAAGGGGCCATCTTTCCCTTGTCCACCCGCCCTTGATAGATCTTTCGGACCGTATCCAGTCCCTTCTTCACCCGCGTCTCGTCCGTATCTTTCAAGACCACTGGAAGCCCTGAGAAAGAAATCACTTGAGCGATTCCGGCCCCCATGGCTCCTGCTCCCACCACACCCGCTTTGTAGATGAACAATTTCCGCCTCCTGATGTACGCTTAGAACATTCCATCCTGGTTCACGACGTCCTTCGGTAGCTGCTGACCAATATCCCAGAGTTCGGCGATTTTGCCATTTTCAAACCGAAACCAGTGGACCACACCCAATTCCAATTCACCCGGGATGAGGGTCACACGCGAATGAGTTGCCACCATTTCTCCGTCTTCCAGCACATGTTGGATATCGAATTTCTTTTTCGGGAATTTGGCTTCATTATCCGCCATTCCCTTTTTTAAGGCCGGGAATCCCGCAGGGGTGAAGATATTGTGGTGCTTGCCATTTAAATCGACGAATTCCGCATAGGCTTCCTCGATCTTTCCAGCCACGACCATCTTGAGGAAATTAACAGCAGAATCTTTGTTTCGGCCCATTTTATCCCCCGATTATTTCCGTTCCAAAACCATGGCTCCGCCGATACCCCCGCCAACGCACATGGAAATAATGGAAAGATTGATTTTTTTGCGCGCCATTTCCCTTAGAACAGTCAGTACCAGTCGCGCGCCGGTCATACCGACCGGATGGCCCAGGGCGATCGCGCCGCCGTTCACATTCAGGATCTCCCTGTTCATGTTCAGCATCCGGTCCACCGCGATCACCTGTGCCGCGAAGGCCTCGTTGATCTCGATCAACCCCATCTCTTTCAATTCCAATCCCGCTTTCTTTAGGGCTTTCGGGATAGCGTGGGCCGGACCGATCCCCATTCTTTCCGGTTCCACGCCCGCGAAGGCATAGGACCGGATGTAACCCAAAGGTTTGTAACCGAGGGCATCCGCCTTTTCCTTGGACATCACCAGCATCACGCAGGCCCCGTCATTGATCCCGCAGGCGTTGCCCGGCGTCACCGAACCGCCTTCCTTGAAGATCGTCGGGTAGCTGGCGAGGCTCTGCTCGTTCAGCGCGGCGTTGATCCCCTCGTCCATGCTGACCGGCTCAGGCGTGACGGGTTTACCCAGCACCTTCTTGGGCACCAGGACTGGAACGATCTCTTCCTTGAACTTGTTCTCGCGTTGAGCCCGGAAGGCCTTCTTATGGCTTTGGACGGCATATTCGTCTTGTTCTTTGCGCGTCACCTGGAATTCCGCAGCCAAAAGTTCGGCGGTTTGCCCCATCACCAAATGACAGACCGGATCGGTCAGTCCCTCCATCAGGCTATCGATCATGACCGAATTCCGCATCCTTTGACCAAACCTTAAGTCCCGGTTCACATAGGGCGCGCGGCTCATGGATTCAGTCCCCCCCGCCATATGAATATCCGCGTCTCCGCATTGGATGTTCTGGAAAGCGTTCACTAAGGCCTGCATTCCCGAGGAACAATTGCGCTGAACGGTGTAGCCAAGCACTTCCTTGGGTAGTCCCGCTAAAAGGGAGGCAACCCGGGCCACGTTGGGGGCGTCGGAAAACTGTCCCACGCATCCCAGAATGACCTCTTCCACGTCAGCGGGCTTCAGGTTATTTCGTTTGACGAGTTCTTTGATGACGGTAGCGGCCAGGTCCTGCGCCGTTACGTCCTTCAATGCTCCACCAAAGACCCCAATGGGTGTCCGGGCCCCGTCCACAATAACCACTTCTTTCATAACCGACCCCCTGGGATAGATTGGATTACTTTTTGTGTTTTTCCTTTTCTTCTTCTA
>CAZGKT010000011.1:0-17428 GCA_964525605.1 uncultured bacterium | reverse complement strand
CCGACCCCCTGGGATAGATTGGATTACTTTTTGTGTTTTTCCTTTTCTTCTTCTACCAATAATCGTCTCAACATCTTGCCCACCATGTTTTTGGGAAGGGATTCCTTAAAAGCCACTTCCTTCGGAAGCTTGAACTTGGCCAGTTTTCCCCTGCAAAAGTCCAATATTTCCTCAGACGTAGCGGTGGAACCGGGTTTCAAAACTACGTAGGCTTTAAGCCGATCCACGAATTTATCGTCCGGCACGCCCGCCACGACACAATCAAGAACCTTCGGGTTCTGGAACAGCACTTCCTCGACCTCGCGGGGATAAACGTTCTCGCCCCCAACCTTGACCATATCTTTTTTACGATCCACCACGGCAAAAAAACCGTCCGGATCCATATAGCCAATGTCGCCGGTATAAAGCCAGCCGTCTTTGAGAACGTTGGATGTCTCGACGGGGTGGTTCCAGTAGCCCTGCATGACCTGGGGACCTTGAATGGCGATCTCACCTATTTCACCGATCCCTAAGACATTTTTCCCGGTTTCTAAATCAACAATTTTGCAGTCCGTTCCCGGAAAGGGCACCCCGATGAAGCCCACCTTTCGTTTGCCAAATATGGGATTGCAGTGGGTGACCGGTGACGCTTCGGTCAAACCGTATCCCTCCGACACCCTGCCGCCCGTTAGTTCCTCGAATTTTTTTTGCACTTCCAGGTGCAGGGGGCCGGCCCCCGACAGGCAGGCCTTAATGCTTCGCAAGTTATACTTTCCCACCTGAGGATGATGATTGATGGCGTTATAAATCGCCTGCACCCCGGGAAAGACCGTCACCTTGTGTTTTTGAATGGCTTCCAACGATTGCACCACGTCGAATTTCGGAAGTAATACCATTAACGCGGCCTTGGAGAGCGCGAAATTCATTCCAGCGGTCAAGCCGTAACAATGAAAAATGGGAATGGCGATTAAAAAAACTTCCGAACCATCCGGCATACCTGGAAACCAAAGTTTGCATTGGAAGGCGTTGGCCACCAGGTTTCGATGGGTCAGGATCACCCCCTTGGCGACCCCCGTGGTTCCGCCCGTATATTGCAGGATGGCCGTATCCTCCATCTTCAAGGAACATACAACCGCTTGATCCGAGGCCGAATCCAACTCCTTCACGAAGCTTTTATAGATGGGTTTGGAGGGCCAGCTCATCCAGGATTTCTGCATCAGGGCTCGAATGGGGTAAAACCACTTGAGCGGGATGGAAAAATAATCATTGATTCGGGTAAGCCAAACTTTTTTGATCCCGCATTCTTCAAGAAGCGGGTCGAGAATCGGGACAAATCGGTCGAGAGAAACGACGTATTGAGATCCCGAATCCTTCAACTGATGGGCGGTTTCGCTTTTTGAATAGAGGGGGTTCAATTGCGTCACGATGGCCCCGGCCCGCAGGGCCCCGAAGAAGGCGATCACCACGGGGGGGCAATTAGGCAAATAAAGGGCAACCCGGTCACCCGGTTTCACCCCTTCTTTAATAAGCAGATTAGCGAATTGATCGGCTTTTCGGTTGAGTTCTTTATAAGTATAAGTAGTGCCGAAATAATGGATCGCGGGATTGTTGGGATACTGCCGGGCTATGTGTTTTAATAAGTCGGGAAGGGTGAATTCGGGATATTCCAGGTTCCGTGGGACTCCTTCATCGTAAGACGAAAGCCACGGCCTTTCCATTCGCATCCCCTTAAACCTTGGAAATACCTGATTTCCCATTCAGTTTATTCCCACTGGCCCCATCAAACAAGAGCACAACAATTTAATCGGGATGGTAAAATTCAATTCTATGGCAACCTTGAGGTACCAGACCTGACACCCCTACTCGCCACCCTGCTGGCCCGAGAACTCAAAACTCTTTTACCCGGATCAAGAGTCTCCCACATTTCCCAATCCTCCCCCGACCATGTCGAATTGGCCCTGTACCATCCCGACCGACCGAACCTTTACCTCGTCACAGCGCTCTTGGCGTTAAAACCCATCCTCTTTCTTACCGACCAGAAGCCCCCCTCCCTGGATAAGCCTCCCAATTTCTGTCGGTCCCTTCGAAAAAACCTGGAATACGCCCAGGTCGTGGATATTCAGCATGTTCCCGGACAAAGAGTGGTTGAAATTCTTCTTAAAACCCATGACGGGGCTTTTCGCTTGGTATTCGAGGGACTTCCCAAATATCCAAACTTGATTCTCACCGGACCGGACGGGGCCATCATCAGCGCCCTTCGATATCGAAATGACCAGGAACGCCCTGTTCTACCCCAGGCCCCTTACGCC
The DNA here is from genome assembly GCA_964525605.1 of uncultured bacterium. Lineage (GTDB taxonomy): Bacteria > Oederibacteriota > Muellerivitia > Muellerivitales > Muellerivitaceae > CAVTWJ01. The sequence goes on along the minus strand of CAZGKT010000011.1, from coordinate 15,140 downwards.
CCCGCGCCTCAACCGGGTGATAAACCAAATCTTTGGGATTTGAACTCAAGCACACTCATGAATCTTTGGATCGCAACCGGCCGCCCGGCCCTGGGGCCATGGTTGAAAACCGAGTTGAAGGGGACGGACCCGGAACTTTCAGGCTACCTGGAAAGTTTCGGCGAGGGGGCTTTCTTGGAATGGGATCGGGTCAAAAGAAACGCTGAGGAAGGCCCCTGGAACGATTTCAATTTGTTCCTAGGCCCGCCTCCGGTGCTCAGGCTTTTTCATGAATCCATCCCCACTGCCAAGGAAAGGGAAACCTTCCCGACCGCCTACCAGGCCCTGGCCCGGCTGTTCCAGCTGGATAACCAACACCATCATTGGCTTTCCCAAAAGACTACCCTTGAATCCGAAATCACCAGGGCGCTGAAACATGAAAAGCGTATCCAGGAAAAATTGAAGAAAGATCGGGCTGAGGCCGAAAGATCGGACCAATACCAATGGTGGGGCGAGCTCATCATGGCCCAGCTTCATAAAATCAAGATTCACACTCCCGAAGTCATCCTTGAGGATGTGATAAGAGGAAACCCTGAACCCCAGCGGGTTCCCCTCGATCCTGAATCCACTCCCCTTTTAAATGCCCAGCGCTATTTCAAAAAGGCCCAAAAGGGATCTCGGGGTTTGGCCCAGGTCGAAAAAAGGGAGTTAGAAGTCAAAAATCGAATTGAACAGTTGAAGTCCGCCCAGCGCAGCCTGCCCGCCCTCAAAGACCCCAAGGAAATCAAGAATGCCCACCAGGATCTTTTCCCTCCAGCAAAATTGGCGAAGCTTAAGCCAACGAAGGTGAAGGCCGAAAAGGTTCCCACCCCCAACATCATCCGGGAGAAAATCGGGAAGGAATTCGAACTCTGCGTGGGCACCTCCGCGGTGGCCAACGACTATGTCACCTTCCAGCTGGCTCAACCCGAAGACCTCTGGTTCCATGTACGAGACCTGCCAGGCTCCCACGTATTACTCCGCCGACTACAGCGCGGGGTGGAACCCACGCCGGATCTGATTGTCATGGCGGCTAAAGCCGCAGCCACCCGCAGTAAAGCCCGGCCGGGAGAAAAGGTGACAGTGAGTTATACGGAAAAGAAAAACGTAAGGCGGATACCCGGGGCCCCCATGGGGATGGTGACTCTTACGAAAGAAAGAAGTTTGATGGTTGAGGTTTAAGGACTGGTAACCTTGACCGAATAGGGTCCAGTGCCATTGGAAACTTCCAAGTAGTAGGTCGCACCCGCAGAAAGAGTCGCAGCAATCGAAATTGGAGAATTGCCCACCCCTGTCGCTAAGGATATTTGAGTCGAATTCAACAGGGTAAGTGTCATGGATTGGGGTGCACTGTAACAATCAAGATAAATATGTTCACTTGTAAAAGTTGAACCAGGCATATACGAAATATAAACCTTATCTCCACCCGGGCATGTTGAACTCAAAGAACCATTAATTTCAAAATCCTGTACTATTGACGTGCCAGCAGCAAGAGGGAACAACGGTGAAGAGAATGTGTCATTGTTGCTACAACCCGGCGTACTGACTCCTGTTCCTTCACTTGTAATTGGTGTAAAAACAGCAGTGACAGCACAAATAACTGTATTTGTGATGGTCGGGGTCGAGGTTTGAGTGACCGTCGGGCTTAGGGTTGAAGTTGGAATATTGGTATTGGTTGTAGTCGACGTGGGAGTGGATGTACTTACAGCGGTGGTTGTAGCCGTTGAACTAAAAACAGCCGTTGCGGTAGAGGTGGGAATCCCCGTAGCTGTAAATGTGGCTGAGAAAGTCGGCGTCGGGCTAAAGGTTGCGGTGAAAATAGCCGTAGGGGTGTTTGTGGGTGTAAAGCTGGAAGTCGAGGTATAGGCTGTCGTGGCGGTCTTGGTTGGGGTGAAGCTGGCGGTGTTTACCCCGGTCGCCGTGGCCGTTCCCGTAAAGACAGCCGTTGCGGTAGGGGTGTTGATGGCTAGGTTAGGGCTCACAGGCGATTGCAGGCTTCGCGTTGCGCAGGCGAAAGCCCCTGCCATCAATCCCACGCCTAAAAGAATGACCCAAAACCGAGACATGGTTACCCCTGAAAAATGAATTCGGTCATAGAGAAAAGCAACTTCCATACCACGAAAACGTGGATTTTCATGGATTCTCAATACGTTTTTAGGTTTTTCTATGGGTTTAAACGTTCAATTTCTATCGTTTTGAATAAAGAGTGTCAATTTTTAAAACGGCATAATTTTAGGTTTTGGACCAGATCTTGGCCCGGCTGGAAGGCTTAAAACCAAACTTTTTGAAAAAGGAACCCAGTTTCCGATTGAGGGTTACCCCATAGAGCGTGCGGAGTTTTGCCTTCTTTTTAAATTTCAGTACTTCGTGAACCAGTAGCGAGCCCATTCCTTGGCGTTGAAGGTAGGGATGCACGGCGGTTTCGACCAATTCCCCATACCGGCCGTTAAAACCTTCTTTCATCTGAAGAAAAGCAAAGCCTACGGGATGTCCGTATAGAGTGACCACCCACCCCTTTCCATCGATGGACTGGATTAACTGCCGGACCCTCAACCGGGCCGTCGCGTCCGTCCATTTTTCCTTGTAGGGCTCTGCCGAAAAGGCCGTTCGATAAACCAACGCCAAGGCGCTTTCGTCCGAATCAACGGCTTTCCGAACAGCAATGGGTTTCCGGGTCAAAGGGGATTCCTGTGGCCATCAATCCAATGGGCCAAAGGAAAAATCAACCAAAGGGAAAGGGAAATCCAGGCCACAAATTCGGGACTGGGCGGAGGCGGCGCAAAAAGGTTGCCGACATAAAGACCCACCAGCAAACCTCCCAAAATCCAGGGGCCAACCGCCCCGATCCCGTCTTTCGCCTTGGTGCATCCGATATAAAGCGCGAAGCCTGTCATAAAAAACGCGAATTCCAGGCCAATCGTCCAGAGTGGAGAATTCCACAACCCCAAACCCATCATCGTGTAACTGCTGGGTGTCAGGGGAAGGTCCGGTCGATGAACCAACAGATCCAAGACCCAATGGCTCAAAACCAGACCGGGCAGGACCAATGTTATTTTCCAGCTCGCTTTGAGTCCATAAGCGATCAAGCCCCAGAGAAGGGCCCAGAGGGCCGCCATCAGAAGGCTGTGAGAAAGGGGATAATCATAAAACTCCAGCGGAGTCACCTTGGTCCAATTGGGAGTAATGCGCACATGCTCCATGCCGAGAAGTAAAAATAGCGGCCAGAGAATATCAAGCCATTGCGCCGCCGCCAGGAGAAGTCCCAGGGAACTTTTAGGGGCAATTTTTTTCGCGGCCAAGCCAATCCCATAATGACCTAAAAACATGGCTCACTCCTTTGAAAAGGTTCTATCCATTTTACAAAAAAACAACTGCCCCTCATCTCAAAGCTTTGAATGAACGACGGGTTTCTTTTCAATATTCAGTTTATTTATTGGTTAAGGCCACAATCAGCGCGGCCACCCCCACCACCAGGGCTCCGCCTGAAAGCCACTTCGAATCAAGCATCTGATCCAATACGTTTTCGCCTTTTACCTCGCCGCTCTTGTCGAGCTTGGCTACCTCTTGTTTCAAAATGCTTACATCTTGCACGTTATCCCTCATGTCTTTGTGCATCACGGTAAGTTCCTGCTCCAGTTCGGTGTCGGTGATGTTTTTTTCCTCCGCCTTTTGAGCCACCTGTTCCAGGCGGGCTTGGGTTTTCTGGAGGTCTTCCTGAACACGGTCCAAAAGATTCTTCACCAACACCAATTGTTCCTTGGTGCCGGCATCGGACTTTTTAATATCCTCGTTCGTCCGGGTTAAATCTCCCATTTTTTCATCATAGTTCTTCTGCATTTCTTCGGTTTTTTGGCTAAGTTCCATGAGGCTCGACTTAAGCCCTTCAAATTCCTCTTTGGTGGGACCAGGCGGCGGAACAGGTGTGCTGGTCGGCGCCGGAGCGGCAGGAACAGGGGTGGATATAACTGCGGGGGTTGAGGAAACCATGGGCGTCGAAACGGCATTACCGCTCAATGCCGCGATCATTTTTTTAATCTTGTTGTCGAAACGCCAGGAAGACACCTTGCGGGCTCGAATATCATCGGACTTGTCCTCCGCCAATGCCTGCAAGGACTTAAGATCCTCAACCGAATATTGATTGTTCGAGGGATTCAATTTCGAGACATCCACCGCCGCCAATCGGTTATCAATGGCCAGCAAAGCGTCCGTGATTTGATCCTCGGTCAGGTCGTTCGATAGATACTTGTCTTTTAGATCCCCCAAATACCCGGCTTGGGCCAGTTGATTGATCGTGGCGATTTCGTCCGGGTCCGCGGATGAGGGCGTGGGGACTGCGGCCGTCTGGGCCAAGGCCAGGGTCGTCAAAGACGGCATGAAAATCAGGATTCCAGCCATGAGTATGGCCATCATTTTAACTGGGAAAAATCTCAAGATTTTTTCTCCTCGACTTGGGGATGGGAACTTGTGTATCGATCGTAAAGGTAATCTAAAACTGAAACCAGAGTGAACCCGCAGCCCATGATGACGAAGAGAAATTCAAGGGTTCCTCCGGTAACATCGTCCATGACGCCCCCGCAAATGAAAAACGAGATGACCCCCAGGATGGCCAGGAAACCCCAGACCAGTAGGTTCGCCTGGATATATTCCCGGATAGTGTTCTTATCCTGGGCTCCCTGGGCTGGTGCGTTACTCGATTTCTTATCAGGCATTAAACCCTCATATCCAATCTAGAACTTTGCCCGGGACCCGGGTTTTACCACCGGAAGGCCCTGCTGACAAAGAGGACAGTCTTTTTCTTCCCAGCTTTCCACCTTCAGGGACGCCAGCGCGCGCACAGGAACCTCAAAAAACTTGGCCGATTCCCCGCCCGTCCGGTCAATCAAACAACCCACCCCGACCACCTGACCGCCCAGGGCTTGAAGCACGGCGATAGATTCTTTGATCGATTTACCCGTCGTAATGATATCTTCCACGGCGAAAAACTTTTCCCCTTTTTCAACCCTAAAACCCCGGCGCAGTTCCATGGCATCGGTTTCTTTATTTCGCTCGGTGAAGATGGACCGCACCTTCAAGGCTTTGGCCAACTCATGCCCCACGAAAAGCCCGCCCATAGCCGGCGACATCACCAATTGGGCGCCTAAAGGCTTCACTTTCTCGGCCAGTGCCTGGCACAGTTTCTCGGCATGCCAGGGATATTGCAACACCATGGCGCTTTGAAGATACCGGTCGCTGTGGCGACCCGAGGACAGGCGAAAATGGCCTTTCAACAGGGCCTGGGTTTCCTCATAAACCGCCAGAACTTCTTCGTTTGTCACCGGAGCCTCCTCAGAAGTAAGCCTTCATTTCTTTCACCAACTTTTGGGCCTGTTCCCGGGCGGCGTCGGCATAGTCGTTTTCGTTGGACGCGTAAAGAATTTGCCGGGAGACATTGATCAAAACCCCGAATCCGTCCTTGGAACGTCCTTCTTTAAGAACCGACTGAAGATCCCCGCCCTGGGTTCCAACCCCCGGTACCAGAAAGACTGTTTCAGGAGCAATCACCCTCAAATCCTTGACGAATTGGGCCTGAGTCGCCCCCACCACGAGGCCGATTTCCCCTTTTTTGCCCTGCCCCCATGACACCGCCGTCTTAGCCACCCTTTCATAAAGCCGCTCCCCTGACTGGAGAGTTTGAAGCTGAAAATCAGCCGAGGAAGGGTTGGAAGTCAGACACAAGATGAAGGAGCAGGTGCCGGGATAATCCAGAAAAGGCTCAATCGAGTCCTTACCCATATAGGGGGAAAGAGTCACCGCGTCGGATTTCAAGAGACCGTAAAAGGCCCGGGCGTAGGCCTGGGAGGTGTTTCCGATATCGCCCCGCTTGGCGTCGGCGACGAAGAGACAATCGTAGGGGACGGATTGGCGAAGCAGCTCCAACACCTCAAACCCACGGGGCCCCAGGGACTCAAAAAAAGCCAGGTTGGGTTTATAGGCCACGGCCAGGTCGCGGGTGGCCTCCACGATGGACCGGCAAAATTGGAGGATACCCTCCGTATCGCGGGAAAGACCCTTGGGCATCTTAGCCAGGTCCACATCAAGCCCCACGCAAAGACAGGCTTGGGTGCGTTGACAGGCGGATTTTAATTTTTCCGAGAAGGTTGTCATGGGGTCACCCGCCTCTTTCGGCAAAAAATAGGGCGTTTGGATGGAACAGCCGCCATTGTAACTAATCATTTTGTGAATCGTTACAGTTATTTAATCCGCGCGGCTTAACCTTCACGCATCCATTGCAGGAGGTAAGTCATGTCGACACTAACCATCGGAAGTCTTTTTCAAGAATGCGATTTTTGCAGAAGAAAAGGAATCGTGGGGGAAACCCTGTACAACCAGGACGGCTGGTATTTCTGCGAGGGCTGTCTGCGGGAAATTGAGACGAAGAACAAGGGACATTGGGAGAAAAAATTCGCCGACAGTAAGGCTCATCCAGCTGAACGACATACCCTCTTTAGGGCTGGTTCGGAGGCCAGGTAACCACATCCAGTTTCACCCGGGTGGTTCCCTGTTCACGCATGCCCAGGGCCCGCGCGGCCGTTCGGGAAAGATCGATGATCCGCCCCTCCACATAGGGTCCCCGATCGTTGATTCGCACTTGGGTGGTCATACCGTTATCCAGGTTGGTCACCTTGACCACCGTGCCCAGGGGAAGGGTTTTGTGCGCCGCGGTAAAGGCATACATGTCGTACACCTCGCCATTGGCGGTCAAGTGGCCGTTGAAATCCTCTCCGTACCAGGATGCGATACCCTCCATTTCGCTTTTCCAATCGTCCTTGCCGATGGGTTTTTCCACCTTGTCCAACTCATAAACGACCGGTTTATGTTCAGCGGAATCATGGGACTCGCGGACAACAAGTTGACGGATCGGAACACATCCGCCCGCCAGGAAGGCGAACAGAAACAGGGCCGAAGGAAAAATCTTTTTAGGGGACAAGAAGGGCTCCGATCAGGGATGAGACTTTTCCCACCTTTTGCTCGACCATGTATTGTTTCAAACCCTCCACGACTTTCAGGGCCGCCAAGGGTTCCAGGTAGTTGGCCGTTCCGACCGCCACCGCTGTGGCTCCGGCAAGCATATATTCCGCCGCGTCCTCGCCCGTCACGATGCCTCCCATGCCGATGATGGGAACCTTGACCTCCTGATGGACCTGGTAAACCACCCTTAAGCCGATGGGTTTGACCGCAGGTCCGGAAAGACCTCCCGTCACCTGCCGCAGCATGGGGCGGCGGGTTCTGGCGTCAATGGCCATGCCGACCACCGTATTGATGGCCGAAAGGGCGTCTGATCCGGCTTCCACGCAGGCCCGGGCAATCACCTTTACACTGGTCACATTGGGAGAAAGTTTGGTGATAAGCGTATGGCGGGTGGCTTTTCGCACGGCCGAAACCACCCGGGCCGCCACCTCCGGGTTGGAGCCAAACTCAATTCCGCCTTCTTTCACATTTGGACAGGAAATATTGATCTCCAACGCTCCGATCCCCGGTTGACCGTCCAGCCGAGCCGCCAGTTCGGCGTACTCTTCAATGGTCCGACCGTTGATGTTCACCACCACCGGCACCCCGGCCTTTCGCAGGAACGGCATTTTTTCTTTCAAAAAGGCGTCCACCCCCACGTTTTGAAGCCCGATCGAATTGAGCATTCCAGATGGGGTTTCGGCCATACGGGGAAGCAGGTTGCCCTGCCGTGGTTCCAGGGTAGTTCCCTTCACCATGATGGCGCCCAAACTTTTCAAGGGATAGAACTTGGAAATCTCCTCGCCATATCCAAAACAACCCGAAGCCACCATGACCGGATTGACCATGCGTAGTTTGCCGATGACAACGGTGGTATCGATGGCTGGGACCTGCTTGGTCTTTACCTTTTGAAGTTTCTTTTTCATCCGAGCTTCTCCCACTCGACGCTAGCCGCGTCGAAAATCGGGCCCTCGTAACAGCTTCGGACCATCTTGACCCCCCCATCCCCCTGTTTGACGGGACAAACGCAGGTCAAGCAGATACCCAGTCCGCATCCCATGTGTTCTTCCCAGGAAAGATAGGTAGGAACCTTGAAACTTTCACCCACCTGGGTGACAGCCTTGAACATGGGCCGGGGTCCGCAGGCGTAAAGAACCGTCCCCTTTGAAATTTTTGAATTCGCCAGATGATCCTGAAGGATCTGAGTCACAAAACCCTTTTGACCCCATGAACCGTCATCCGTTGATATATGAAGAGGAACCTTGAGTTTCTGGAAAACATCAAGGTCAACAAGGTCTTTCCCTGTCCGTGCCCCGAGAAACACCGTCATGGGCACCTTTTTCTTTTTGAGATACTCGGCCAGGTAAACCAGGGGAGCCACGCCGATTCCCCCGCTCACAATCAGTACCGGGTGTTGACGGTCCAGAAAGGGAAAGGGTTTTCCCAGGGGCCCTAGCACGTCAATCTCCTCACCCGGTTTTTTGAGGGATAAAAGTCGGGTGCCTTCCCTGATTTTCGCGTAAAGAATCTCAATTCGTTTTTTCCCTTTGGGTCCGGGAAGGACACGCGCAATCGAAAAAGGCCTTCGCAGAAGCGGGTTCAAGCCCTTGGAGAGGCGGACGTTGACGAATTGACCGGGAAGGGAGTTCGCGAGGGTGCCGTTGTCCTGGAAAATCAGGCGGAAATAATTTCCGGCCGGTTCATTGAGCAGAATCTCCGCGTCAAAACTTTGGGGTGAGTTTTTCAAAAGGCCTCTTAGGCGTTTCAAGGATTTTAAAAAGAATAGTATCGCTGGGGGATGGATGCAACCAAGAAAGCCGGTGCCGCGGGGGTGCTGAACCGATTCACATCATCGTAAAACGAGCAGTTTGAGAACGATTCGTTTCGAAGGGGTATTGAGCACGACGTAATATAGGCCGTTCGACAAGGTAGTATTCGCCTTATCCACAGGCTGAACCACGATCCAAGGGGAAGCGGGCGAGATCGTCTCCGTTTTTTCCTGAACTTTTCTGAACGCCAGGGTGAAAACCTCAACCTTGATCGTGGTCCTGGAGATTAAACCCGGCATTTCCAACGAGACCGGCTGGCCGTGGGTGGGATTGGGATATAGAACCAGAGGATTCGTAATCGGCACTGCCGAACCCACTGGAGTAACGGTTGAGCTGAGGGTCACGGTGACCGTGGGGCTAGCCGTGAAGGACCAGGTGGGAGTAAAGGTCGGTGTGGGACTAAAAGTATGGGTAAGAGTCGGGGAGAATGAAGAGGTTGGGGTCGGGCTCCCGGTTGGCGTGGGCGAGAGGGTCCAGGTAGATGTTTTCGTCGGAGTGGGGGTTCCGGTTTTAGTCGCCGTGTTGGTCAAGCTCGGGGTAGAGGTGAATGTCCCCGAAAGGGTCCAGGTCGGGGTCAGGCTGCCCGTGGGCGTGGGGCTAAACGTCAGGGTAGGTGAATAGGTCATGGTGTTCGAAGATGTAGAAGTGGGAGTGAAGGTCCATGTCCCGGTGGCCGTTAAAGTGAAGGTAGGGGTCTTGGAGCCGGTGGAAGTGGGGCTCGGGGTGTAGGTCATCGTGAAAACCCCTGAGGTGTAGGTCGGTGTCAGCGTCACCGTGGAAGTTCGTGTGGGTGTCGTGGTGGCGCTAACGGTCTGGGTAAAAGTCGTAGTGGCCGTAAAGGGGGAAGTAGAGGTCGGGGTGACCGTTGAGCTTCCGGTGGACGTCATGGTTGAAGTCAAGGTGGGTGTTACGGTAGGAGTCGTAGTGGCCGAAAAGGTGGAAGTAGTGGTCGGAGTAACAGTTGAGCTTGGGGTGGCCGTAAAGGTTGAAGTCAAGGTGGGGGTTAGGGTATTAGTCGCGGTAGAAGTTCGGGTTGCGGTTTGAGTCGGGGTAGTTGTGGACGTGGCGGGGATATTGGTGAGCGTGGGGGTGGGCGAACAGGGGTTATTGCTGGTGATTTCAATGCCCTCGAACTCGGCGTTGTTCACCGACGCGGTTCCGATGACCGTAATGGCACCCCCGGTTACCGTCACCGCGAAGGTGTGCGTGTCGGCGATGAATTCCCCGCCCGTGTCGGCATAGACATCGAAGTTCGCCAGCACCGTCACGCCGTTGATGGCCACGTTGAAGACCCGGCATCCCGTTGTCGTGCAATAAACCTCGGTATTCAGCAGGGTGACGAGATAGCTCCCGTTGGGCACCGTGAACTCATAGGTCATGGTGGGGGCGTAGGCCTCCGTTTGGTAAATGGGCTGCAGGGCGCCCGAATTGGTTATGGTGTTCGTAAGGGGGGTCTCCAGGGTGACCGCGCCCACGTGTCCGTAGCTCCCCGCCGTGTAGGCCTGGTCTGCCAGCCAGGTCACTCCCCCGATAATCGTCTGGGAGGCACTCCCGCAATCCAGGGCCTCGTAAACCTTGGCGCAAAGGTTGGGGGCCGGGGTCGGGGTATTGGTGATAGTGGGGGTGTAAGTGGTGGTGGGGGTGCAGGTCAGGGCCCCGCAAGGCGAGGGACCGGTATCGATGGCTTCCTTGACCGACCAGACGCAGTTCGCCCGCATGTAATAGGGCGCCCGCGCGTTAGTAAGGCCCGTCATCCAGGCCTCCGGTGTCCGGAACCAGAACTGTCCCAAGTTCCAAATGCTGTTGTAGAGGCTGTTTCCGAGGTCGTTTAATCCCTGCCCGGACATTCCCTCCAGGATCATGCCGGACGCTACCCCCCAACTCACGCCCACCCAGGTTTCCTGGCTCTGGGGCCAGCTGGTATCAATGGCCCCGGCGCTGGTCATGCAATTGACGGCGCCATGGGTTCCCGAATCGAAGAGTTTCCAATTGTTATCGTGGACTTTCTGCCAGGCGCTGATGGCGTTGGTATCCGATACGATTCCGGGAAGGCCCAGGGCCTTGGCGTACCATTGACCGCATAATTGGTCCGACATGATGCGGTTTTGGGCCGTGTCCGTGGCCCCGTTGTCGATGTTGTAATAACTTCCGTTCCAAAGGGCGGCGAAACCCGTTTGGCCCGTGGTCAACCAGGTTTGATAGGTGGCCGTGAGGGGACTGCTTTCGACGCTTGCGATGGCTTGGCCCGCCTCGCAGGCCGCCAAGAAGAGGCTCCCGCAGTAGGCCGAGTCCCCGTTCAGGCCCATGTCGTCGTAAGTGCAATCGGCCCCTCCATTGGCGTCGGTGGCGGAAATGCTCGGCAAGCCGGTCGCATCGCATTGGTTGTGGACAAAGGTCATGGCGGTTTGCACGGCCGGCCAGCAGTAATTGAGGAAGGTGGTATCGGTCTTCCCCGATAACACATAGGCGCGGTAAACCATGAGCACCAGCTTGGAGTTCAAATCCCTCCAGATCGTCGAGTTGCGGTAAGTGTAGGCGTTCCACTCGGTGAAGATGCCGTTCACGTCCCCAAAATCATGGGCGCAGGTGCCGATGGCCGCCGGCCTGGGCAGGGCCTGGGAAGGGCTCACCACCACGCTGTCGCAAAACTGCTCCACTTCCTGCTTGTCGATGCTGGGCCACAGCATGGCCAGGGGCCAGGAACCGTAAAAACGCACATCCGAGGTGCCGTAAAAATCGTAGATGTAGCTTTCCAAACTGCTGAACATATCCGGGCCGGAGTTGTAGGAACTCGAACCCACCTGGCCCGCCTCCCAAATAGTCCCCCCGGTGACGTAGTAGTAAAGCTCGTTGAAGAGCATTTGCTGGAGCCAGGCGGGATAGGGCCCGGTCAAGATGCCGTTTTGCCACGAGTTGATGGCGGTTTCCCAGGTGGAACAATTGTTCAAGCCATCGAAAGCGATGGCGCCCGAATTGAGACCGGTTTGGCCGTAGGTCCTTGTGTATTCCCGGTACCACTTGGCGCCCGTCCCAGGCTGGGCGATGGGTATGTCCCACGCCACTACGATGGGAATCTTCACGGACTCTCCTGGGGCCAAATTGATGTTAAAGGCGATGGCGCCGAGGTTATTGTTTCCCACCGTATTGTTCAGCAATCCGGCTGTGGAAAAAGCCGTTTGGAGGGTGGCTAATGATGCGGCGGATTCGTAGGTCACCGAAACCCCGGCGCTGGACTGGGCGGCCAGGGTGAATTCGCCCTGGGCCGAGGTCGTGGCGTTTCCCGTGTTTCGCGTCAACCGGATTCCCACATTGGTCCCGGAAGTGGTGACGGCCGCATTGGTCCCGCCGAAAGTGTTGTCCCAGGTCAACATCACGCCGAAAACGCAGGAAACGGCTTGGGTATTGGTCACGTCCCACTCATAAATGGCTTCCGGATAACTGGAGAGGGTTAAGGCATTGGAGAGCATGGTTTGGGGCATGACGGGCGAGAATTGGGTGACGGTGGCCGGCAGGGGAAAGGTGCCGCCGCTATAACTTACCCAGGACTTCGGGTAAAGGGAGGAGTAGGTGGCTTCCCCGCTCCCCAGGGTGGAAGCGTTGAGCATTTTTACCACGGCCGAATCGCCGGATGGCTGTTGGAACATGTAGAAGTGGCAGTTGGAGTCAATGGTGAAGGCGGGGTTGTTGGTGGTGGTCGGTCCCGAGGCGATGTTCAGCCGGTCCAGGTAAAAATCACCCGCGAAATCCCAGGTCAGGGTACCGGCGCCAAAGCCCCCCACAGGTGCCCCGTCAATGTATCCCCCTGCGTTGATGTCCCGGTTCCAGGCCTGGGAAGGAATGTTGGTCACTGCCCGGGCAGGGGAAACAACCGAGAATAGGGATCCAATGAGCAACAGTAAAATCAGATCGGTTAAACGAAAAATGATTCTCAAATGGAGCCTGTAGAAAGAATGGAAATGATCATGCGTTAAAATTTACCATAAATGTTAAATTCACCAAGAATCTTTCCTTCCAATTCGCCTTCAAGCCATATGAAAAGTTTTCCGGTCTTAAACCGCTCCCGAAACTTCCGGAGTTGGAATACCTTTGCGTTTAACGATCATTCAATTCCATAAAAACTCATCGTGGGAGGTAAAATGAAATTATGTTCCTACGCCCCGTCCTCTTTTTACCACTGCTTGGCATGTTGTATTTCGGGTTTACAGGATATTTATCAAACGGCCGGGAGGAACTGGCCTCTTTCGAATTCGAGTCGGCCCGGACCGCTTTTAACCAACAGGATTACTTTCCCTGCTTGCGGTTTTGCGGCATGGCAGAATCGAACGATCCCTCCGCATCCGGCCCCCCTCTTTTACAGGGACATTGTTTTTACGAAATGGGGTTGGATTCGGCCGCCTTGGAGCGGTATAGCCTGGCCCTGTCCCTGAACCCCTCTGCCAGTCCCCTGCCGCCTTTTTTTGAAAATCTCAGGCTTGGCCAATCTCCCGTCGAACGCCTGAGCCTGAGCCCGGAAGAGTTGAACACCCTCTGCCGGAAGATCGGGCAAATGATCATGGTGTCCGTGCCCGGGGTCAAACTTTCCGGCGCCAAAAAGGACGCGATCAAAGACGGCTTGATCGGGGGGGTCATTCTTTTCAGCCACAACATCCAATCCCGTCAACAAATCTCACGCTACGTCAGTGACCTTCAAAGCACCTCACCCACCCCCCTCTTCATCGCCTTGGACCAGGAAGGCGGGGCGGTCCGGCGGCTGAGGGAAAGCCAGGGGTTTCAAGCCCTTCCCTCGCAGAAGGCTCTGGGTTCGACTAACAGCTCCAGGCTGGCCTACCTATTCGGCCGCCTGAGCGGACGGCAGTTGAAAGTAATCGGGGCCAACCTGAACCTGGCTCCCGTTGTGGATCTGGACCATGGAATTGACGAGGTTATCTCGAAGTATCATCGCTCCCTGGGCGCAGATCCAAAAACGGTTTCCCGAATGGCTCAGAAGATTATCCTCGGCATGAAGCGGGAAGGCATCTTGGCTACGGCCAAGCACTTTCCCACCCAATCCCTGGCCGTGGCCGATCCCCATCAGACAGTCTCCAGCGCGGACGTGGAACTTTCTCAATTAGTCAGATCCGATTTGGTTCCCTACGAGGATCTCATTCAAAAGAAGGGCCTGGACGCACTTATGCTGTCACATGTGCTTTATCCCAATATCGATCCCGTTTATCCCGCTTCCCTTTCAAAAGAATGGATTCAAGATATTTTGAGACATCAGATGGGGTATCAGGGGCTGGTCCTATCCGACGACCTGCGCATGAATGCGATCAAACAGGAATATCCCCTGGAGGAATCGGTGGTCCAGGCGGTGAACGCGGGGGTAGATGTTCTGTTGGTGACCGACAACCTGGAAAGGCGCGTGATGAACGCCCTGGTTGGAGCCGTGAAGGCGGGAAAGATCAAACGTTCGTGTATTGACCTGGCTTATGACCGCATTATGGCCACAAAAAAGAAGTATGGAATTCTGCTCGACAAAAAAGAACTCCCAATTGCGGAAACACAGCCCGTACCCCGGCGTTATGTTATGAAACAATCAACACAGAACTAACATTATTCTGTTGAAATCGCCGTTCAAGCTTGGGGATAGCAGCGAATTGCCTTATTACTATTTCAGTACTAATTTAGATCGTATGGCGTTTGCGTAATTGGTTTCCGCTAACTTTATGACGGGGAAGGGGCGACAAGCTTTTCAATTCTAGGGTGTTCTGCCCCCGACCTAGCCGGGCAATCGATTCCAAAGACGCTTTCATGAACTCGCTAATGAGTATCCGATATTCCATGTCCAGCTCTTCTTCTTCCCTCCGAGGATCGAACACCCAGTCCGCTGCGGCCTTTCCGCTCATCAGCTTCACGCGATCAATTGCGCTTTGTGCATTTTTATGATCAACGAATGCAGAAGGATTAAAACTGTGTTTGTAATCCAACCCTCCCGTCCTGTCCTCATCAGGCAAAACAAGCAATCGATAGGAATGGACCCCCAATTCCTGGCAAGCCTGTTCGACCAGGGTTAGCACTTCTTCACGCGATGTTGCCATTGATAATTTAATCTTCTGCATGGAAATGAAATGGTGGGCAATTCGGTAATGGGGACGGAGAGTCGTCAGGAATCTGGGCGCCAAAAAATCTAAAAAGCCCAACACAGGAAGCCCTAAACCCAGAATCAACGCGGAGAGAACCAAATACCATGCCCCCCAACCTTTGAGTCCCATGATGGTCGAAAGCGCTCCCAATCCCGGCAGGAGAGAAACCAGGATGGCCACCCCG
>CAZGKT010000010.1:0-102621 GCA_964525605.1 uncultured bacterium | reverse complement strand
TGTCCACGACGGGTCCCCGCCGTGGACAGCTTCAATTAGGCATGTGAGTTTAAGTGGCCCAGGCGTAAACCCCTCACACGCGAAAAGTGCTTTTGATTGCGTGTTAAAAGAGTTCCTTTGTTTTGCAGGACTATTCCGGCGATGAGGCTGTCCCCCATGCCGATCCCAAGCCCTTGCTTTTCCAGTTCATTACGGACTTCGGCGGCACGGTCGGAGGCGGGGACATCCAAAGGGAGTGTCTCAAGCGTTTCTAACAAATGTCGGGCACCTGCTTTTTGCTTATCCGATCCTAAGCTTGAAAGCAGCTCAAACCGGGTGATAACGGTCGTTCTTAAATCGCCTTTGTCCAGTTCCGATGAATTCCGGGAGGCTGCCGGTTCCTTATTGAAAAGAAAGTCGATCAGGACATCCGTGTCGGCGATGATCATCGCCATGAATTCCTGATCTTTAAGGCTTCTCCCCTCAACCTTTTTTCATCCGTGCCCTTCAAGGATCCCCTCAAGGCCTTTGCCTTTTTTTGAAGGGCGGCGGTTTTTTCAGACGACACCAGATAGGCCGCCACCGCCTCCTGCACGATGTTGGAAAAACCTTTTTCTCCCTTTTGGGCCGCAAGCCTTAAAAGTTCGGACCTCAATTTATCATTCATTTCTATTGTGGTTCTCATGGCTCCCCCTTATCCGCAAACCGAGTATACCTGCATTTGAATGCAGGTGACAAGGCGAAAGGAGCAATATAGAAAGCGGGATTCCGCAAAGCCTGTCCACGATGGGTCCCCGCCGTGGACAACCTTCTCTAATTATTTTCATCGCCAAAAACGGAGCAAAACAAACCCATAAATAAGAGTCCCGAATTGAAGTGTGAAAAAGAGAATTATTAATGGTTTTGTAATGATTTTTCCGTACCTATATGCCAAGCAAATCAATAACAGCGAAACAATGTAAGAGGCACAAAAAACATTTATGTTCAAATGCAAATCGGAGCCGACTTTTCCAACTGAAATTAAAAGATAAGCGATATAAAAAGAAGCGATATACAGAATAGACGCATAAAACAATTCTAAGATTTTTAAGACTAATGTTTTATTTTTAAAAGAACCGTTACCTACACTCATGGTTATTTTAGAAAACATGGATGTAATTAAACTTAAGATTGCCCAAAATTGACAATAAAGAAATAACTCTTTCAAACAAATTCCTTTTAACTCAATTAATTAAGTTTAGCTGATTCTTTTTGCTGTCCAATCCGGGTCCCCGCCGTGGACAGCTTAAAATCCGTTAATTGTCGTACGAAGAGTAAACAGTCATGACCTATCAAAGCCATTTTTGGGTTTGTGTTTGGACGCAATCGGCATGAAACGGGTTTTGGACCATTCATAAAAAGACTCTTGATCTACCAGTTTCGCGGAAAACTCGGCGGTAATGGCGCAAAGCATAATGGGAAAGATGGCGTTATGGTGATCCGTCATTTCCAACACCAACACGAAAGCCGTAAAGGGGGTTCGGGTAACCCCCGTCAGAAAACCGGCCATGCCCAGCAAAACCAGAAGTTCGGGCGATCCAAACGATAACCAAGATGTTACAAATGAGCTCAAACAAGCCCCCGCGGCCAAAGCGGGGGCGAATATCCCTCCGGCCGCGCCGGATACATAAAAAACCAGGGAGCCCGCAATGCGAAACAGGGGCAAATCCCACCCGGCCACTTGACCTTTAAAGAGCAAAGCGTTCATGACCCTGGTTCCCGATCCGGAAGCATCCGGGTCCAAAAAAGCCATGAATGCCAAGGCCAAGCCGCAAACCAACGCCAATAAGGCCAGGGAATAACCGGTTTTAAACCGTGCGCGCCAATCCAGCAGTCTTTTGATGCAGAACCCATAAAGCGACCCGGCAAGGCCGGTGATCACTCCGATTAAAAGAGCCTTGGGCAAGATTGAAAAAGAAATATCCCCCACCGAGGGGTATCCCAAGTACAGATAGGTGCCCAAAACCCATTGGGAAACCAGACCGGCGATGATGATGGAGATGATGAGCGCGGTGCGGAAGCGCTTGAAGGAAATGGACATTTCCTCGATGGCGAACACAATGCCCCCCAAGGGCGTATTGAAGGCCGCGGCTAACCCGGCCGCGGCGCCAGCGACGATCCAGGTCTGCGGGTCGATTTGGGGGATGAACCGCCGGGTGAACCGCCCAACGAAATGAAATAGTCCGGCGCTGATTTGGATGGTGGGTCCTTCCCTTCCGGTGACGGAGCCGCCCAGACAAGCCAAAAGCGAACTACCGATTTTAACCAAAACGACTTTGATCGAAAGGAGGCGATCCACCCACGCCGAGTTTTTTTTGTAATGAAGGTCATTGGCCGCCAGAACCTGGGGAATCCCGCTGCCGACGGCTTCCGGGGCGGCAAAATAAACCAGAGCCCAGCCCCCCAAAAGGCATAGAGGGGTCCAGAACCAAATCCAATAGGGATGATCCGTTGAGATTTGGTGATAAAAGCTCTCGAAGATTTTAAAAAAACCCGCGTAAGCCACCGCGACAATCCCCGCTAAAAAAGCGGAAATCACAAAGGCGAGGGTTTGTAGGTGCTCCGGATTGTTGAGAAAAAGTTTAAGCTTTTTCAAATTGTTTTTGGCCATGCGACAGTTTAGTGGATTTGAATAAATAAAACCCATGGATTTGTTTCATCCATTCGGGTTTTACCCTGAAAGAACGCTGGGAGTCGATGGGGTCCACGCCAAGAAAAAGCTTATAAGTAAATAAATTTGGCTCTATGCCGAGCTTTTTTCACCCTTCAATCCGCAACGTTGGCTTGACGAAATACTTTCTAGAAATTCAAGGGGATATAAAAAAAGCGGTCCGGATCATCCCGGACCGCTTGAACCCGCCTTGAAAAATCAGGCTACTTAACGGTGGTTTCCACCTTGGAAGAAGGCTTGGGATTGCCGCTCTTCTTGCTGTGGTGTTTAATTTTTCCGTGTTTGGTGGATTTAGACGTTGGGGTGCCGGAGGGTCCAGCGGCCCAAACCATGCCTGAAATCGCCGTGACGAATAAGAAAACTGAAGTCATTGCTATTACTTTTTTCATTTCATTGCTCCTAATTAAATAATCCTATTTCCTTTAAATCTTAGATGGCTTGCAGGGGAGATCACATCTCCCCTGAGCCACCTCTCATGTTCCGCCGGTTAGTGGATAACGACCACCTTGCCCGTCTGCTGGAGGGCTTGGGACCCGTTGCCAGCTTGGATGACGTATAGATACAACCCGCTGGCCACCGGAGCATCCGATTGGTTCACAAGATTCCAGGTGATCTTGTTCAATCCGGTTTGACCGGAGATTTCGGTCTGGTAAACCAGCTCACCTGTGATCGCGAACAAATTCAGTTGAATCTTTGAGGCCGAGGGCAGATTGACCTCAAAGTTGACCGGGGTCCCGTTGCGCGAGATATTCGGTACTGCCCTGGCGAAGGGTACCCCTTCCTCCGTCGAGTTCATCCCCGGTTCCTGACCACCCTCGATCGAAAAGCGCCTGCGTCGGGGAGTCGGAGTTACGGTCGGCGTATGGGTAGGTGTGGCGGTATGGGTCTCCGTCGGGGTATGCGTTGGGGTGTGCGTCGGGGTGTGTATCTCCCGGGTGTGCGTGGGTGTAGGCGTATGGGTTTCCGTCTTCGTAGGAGTGAGCGTCGGCGTTTTCGTCGGCGTACGCGTCGCCGTTCGTGTCACGGTCGCCGTAAAGGTCACCGTGGGGGTGGCCGTACGGGTCGCAGACGGGGTTGAAGTCGCCGTCACGGTGGCCGTCGACGTGGCCGAATTGGTCGCTGTATTCGTTGACGTATTCGTGGCGGTGCTGGTGACGCTATACGTCGCCGTGTTGGTCACCGTCGCGGTGGCAGTCGACGTCGGGGTTGCCGTCGCTGTCGCGGTGGAAGTCAACGTCGGGGTTGCCGTCGCCGTGGCGGTGGCCGAGTTGGTCGCCGTATTCGTCGCCGTCAAAGTCGGCGTAATCGTGGCGGTACTCGTCACCGTGAAGGTCGGCGTGGTGGTCGCCGTGACCGTGGGCGTCGACGTGATGGTGGGCGTCGAGGTCAGGGTCGGCGAACCGATCGCCGAGCCGCCCGAGGTGCAGGGCGCGAACTGAGCCACTTGATTGGCCCCCTGTTCCGCGACGTACCAGGTTCCGTTTTTGGCCGCCAATCCTTCCGGATTTGCGAAACCGCTTCCGGTCCCGGAGGTCACTCCCTGCAGGGTTCCCTGCTCGGTGTAAACCGCGACCAAGCTGTTGCCATCCGACACGTAAACCAAGCCGGTCGTGTTATCCACCGTGATGAAGCCAGGCCCCTGAAGCCCGGACGGGACCGTGCTCCATTGGCTGGTCAAGTTCCCCTGGTAATCGAACACTTCCACCGTTTCCGCGTCGTAATCCGTCACGTAAACATTGCCGTTGGCGTCTACCGCGATGCCGGTGGGCGCCTGGAAAGGCGTGCTGCCCGTGATCCCGGCCGATCCCCATTGCGTCAAATAGGTGCCCGTGGGACTGAAGGCTTCTACACGGCCGTTGCCGAAATCCGCCACGTAGACGGTTGTCCCGGCGCTGTTGGTTCCGATGCCCCAGGGCTGGTTGAACTGGCCATTTGCGGAGCCCGTACCGCCCCATTGGGTGATCGGCGCGCCGGTGAGGCTGAATTCGTCCACCTGGTTGTCATAGAAATCCACCACGAATAGGTTGTTTCCGGCGACGGCGAGGCCGTTGGGCTCTCCAAAGGCAAAGGCGCCCGTGCCGCTCCATTGGGTCAAAACACTCCCATTGGGGGAGAAAACATCGATCTGGTTGTTGGTATTGTCGGCCGCGTAAAGGTTGCCGCCGGCGTCCAAAGCCAAGCCGTAGGGACTGCCCGCCATCAAGGACTGGGCCTGGTTGCAGGCCAGCGGTAGGGAGGTCGGCTGAACCGTGGGCGGTTGGGACACATACCCGTAGGTCCAACTCGAGACATCCACCGTTACCGCGCCGGAGGGCACCGTCCCGCTCCCCGTGCCGACGATAAACCCGACTTGCGTGACCTTGGTCGGATCGAAACTTCCCGAAACGGAAGGCGGAACAAAATAGGTCATGGTGACACATCCGGAATTCGATCCACTGGCCGAGCCGAAGCTCAAGTATCCCGAGTAGGAACCCGCGTAACCCTGGGCGCCGCCATCCTGAACATAGATCTGGCCGAAATACTGGGGAGCGTTGGAGTCGAAGGCGCTGGCGATATCGGCCACCAGGGTGATCCCCATGCCGGCGAAATTGGACGTCGTGGGAGCGACATCCACGTTGTATTGCTGGTTCGCCGCGGTAAAGGGCGGAACCACCTCCAAGGCTCCCAAGCCCCCAGCGTAACAATTGGAGGCATTGGCGTTGTAAGCCGTGGAACCGGTCGTCAGCTGGCCGGAATAAATGTTCACGTTCCAACCCTGAACGGAACCTGTATTGAATACATATCCGCCGGAGGATGGGGTGGGTGTGGCGCTAGGCGTGTTCAGGACCTTCGGAACGGAATTGAAATAGGTCCAGCCTTGCACATCCACGGTGATCGTGCTCCAGCCCGTGCCCGAACCGCCGGTGCCGACTTGGAAACCGATCTGCACGACTTGGGTCGGGTCGAACCCGTTGGTGATGGTGGCGGGTACGGTCAAGGTGAAAGTCACGCAACCGGAGTTATTCCCGGCCGCGGGACCGAAGGAGCCTTGGGTTCCATACACACCCGCGTAGCCTTGGGCGCTCCCATTTTGCAAATAAATCTGGCCCCAATACTGAGGCGCGTTGGAATCAAACCCATTGCTGATATCCGCGACCATCGTGATGGTCTTGCCCGCGAAGTTCGTGGCGTTGGCCAGGGGGCGCTCCACGTTGTAATTCTGGTTGACCGCGGTGAAGGGAGGCTGGACTTCCAAGGCGCCGGTGGAACCGACGGAACAATTGTCGAGGGGAGCGGCGTTGTAGCCGACCGTGCCCGTGATGAGCCCGCCCGAATATTGGTTGATGCTCCAGGCGCTGGTATCGGCGCTTGAATTGAAGGTGTATCCGCCCTGAACGGGCACGCGGGTGGGAGTAGCGGTGGGGATGGGCGTACCCGAGACAGGGTTCTCGCTCAGGCAGAGCTGGGCCACCCAGAAGGTCATCGGCGAAGAATTGGCCGCGTCCGTCTGGAACTTCAATCCGCTGCATTGCGCCAAGGCCTGGGCCTCGGTGGGAATGGGATTGGGGGAATTGGCGGGCCAATTGTTGTACTGCCGGATGAAGGACCCGTAAGGGATGCTCACCAATTGCCATTGGTTGGGCGTGGTCACGTTAATGGCATAGCTGTAATCGGCGTAATCGCCCGTTGTGCCGTTGTCGATCACGGGATTCGCGAATTCGACCAAAACCGTGGTTTGCGAGCTCGCCATAAAATAGAACTGGAGATTATTTAAACTGCTGAAATTCTGGATTGTGGCGAAGGTAGCCTCTTCCCCAAAACCGCCCGAGGAGGGGTTCGTTCCCGACAATTGCAGGGCGAAGGCGGGGCCGTTGGAAACCGGACTGGCAACGCCCGCGGAAGCGGAGTTCGTACCGCCGCCGTAATTGTACGAGTAGAAGGATGTTCCCAAACTATCCGTCACGGACCCGCTTCCGAAATTGGCGGAATAAACGCAGGAACCCTCCGGGATCGGCGTGGGGGTGACGTAAGGGGTCGGCGTGAAGGTCGGGGCCGAACCGGGGATGAGCCAGTTTTTGACCGCGACGCCCCAGGCCGTGGGGGCGAAGCTCCAATTCGCCAACAGGTCCGGAGGCGTGTCCGTGTTCATGGACCAGGCGGTCGCGCCCACCACACCTGTGGTGGTGACAGCCCAGCCCGAGGGGCCGACCATATTGGTGTCATAGGTGGAGTTGTCGTTATCGTTGCTGGCATCCGGCCCCATCTCGCCGATGAAGACAGCCGATTGGGCCAGGAGGGAGGGGGGAATGGACGCGTTCCAGCTCGAGGACGAGATGCCGTCGTTACTGCCGTAAAGGTGAGCCGAATAAAGCACGCCGTTGCCGGGATTGGCTATGGGATAGTTGGCGACTCCGGTCAGGTCCGAACACCAGGCCAGTCCGCCCATGAGGCAAACGTTGTTGGCGCCCGTACCGCGCACCGCGTTCAAGAGGGCCTGCATGCCGGGGGTGGTGAAGGAGCCGTTGTTCGATCCTCCATTGAACCAGGTATTCCAGGCGTTGGTGTCATCCGTGCCGCTGGGGCTGGTGCTGTAGGGTTCGTTGTAAAGATCGAACAGGACCGCCGGGTTGTTCGCGAAGGTTCCCGCCACCGACTGCCAGAAGGTGACCGCGTTGGCGTCCGCCATGAACTGCTGTTTGGTGTTGAGGTCATTGCCCCATCCGGCCCCGCAGGGCGCAGAGGCGGTGGAGGAAGTTCCGGACCAATGCAGGTCCAGGATCACGTAGACCCCGTGCTTGTAGGCGTAGTTCACGATACCCGCCACGGTGTTGCGATAGATCGACACGCCCGCGCCCGAACAACCGAACCATTCATCCTGGTTCAGGGGGAACCGCATGATGGTGGCACCCCAGACGGACACCGCTTCTTGTTCGGTTTTGAAGATCGACCCGCCCACGCCGCTCGGGGGGCCTTCACCTACGTAAGCCGAACCGTCGTACCATTCCAAACTGTCGATGTCGACGCCCTTGAGGGTCACGGGGGAGCCGTTGGCCAAGAGGACGTTGCCGGAAACGGAAAGGGCCGCGGAGCCCGGACCGGTATAGGGAGAAGGGGTCCAGGTGGGGGTGTAATTGGGCGAAGCGTGGGCATAACCCCAGTTCTGAACATCGACGGTCACGGTATTCCACGAAGTACCGCCCGCGCCGGTGCCGATCTGGAAACCGATCTGATCCACTTGAGTGGGGTCAAAGGAACCTGAAACGGAATTCGGCACCGTGAAGGTGAATGTCACGCATCCCGAATCGGGACCGGTGGCCGAGCCGAAGCTCAAGTCAGCCGAATAGGCGCCGGCATAACCCTGGGCGCTGCCATCCTGCACATAGATCTGGACGTAATACTGGCCCATATTGGAATTAAAGCCGCTGCTGATAGCCGCCACCATCGTGATGGCCTTGCCGCTGAAGTTGGTGGGTCCGGCCAGGTAATATTCGATGTTGTAGGATTGACTGGCGGCGGTGAAGGGGGGCTGGATTTCCAGGGCCCCGGTGGAGCCGCTGAAGCAGTTGTCATTGGGAGAAGGGTTGTAGGTGATCGTCCCGGTCGTGAGTCCGCCGGAATATTGGTTGACGCCCCAGCCGCTGATATCCGCGATGGAGTTGAAGGTGTAACCGGTGGTACCAGGTTTCAGAGGAAGGGGTGTAGGCGTCAGGGTGACAGTCGGGGTCGACGTGGGAGTCAGGGTGGGCGTAGGGGTGGAGGGCGATTGGTAAACCCAAGCCTGAACATCAATCGAGACCGGGCCCGCGCCAACGCTTCCGCTGCCCGTCCCGACCTGAAACCCTATCTGGGTAACTTGGGTCGGATCGAATCCACCGGACACGGCGGTGCTGGGAACATTCAAGGTGAAGGTCACGCAACCCGAATCGGGACCTGTCGCCGAACC
Source organism: uncultured bacterium (assembly GCA_964525605.1). GTDB lineage: Bacteria > Oederibacteriota > Muellerivitia > Muellerivitales > Muellerivitaceae > CAVTWJ01. Next base: position 94,009 of record CAZGKT010000010.1, on the reverse strand, counting down.
GAAGCCCCCGCCCTGCCCGTAAATCGAGGCGTAGTTTAGCGCGCCTCCGTTTTGGAGATAAATCTGTCCGTAATATTGAGCGGCGGGGTTAAACCCGCTGCTGATATCCGCCACCAAGGTGATGAGATCGCCGGAAAAATTGGCGGTGGCTACGTAATTGGCGAGGTTGATTTTTTGGTTCGCGCCGGTAAAGGCGGCCCCGATTTCCAGGGCGCCCGTGGAGCCGGTGTAGCAACCGTCGGCGGGGGCGGGATTATAGGTGACCGAACCGACCGTGAGGGCTCCCGAGCCCGCGTAGATGTTGATGCTCCAAGCGCTGGCATCGGAGGGTTGGTTGAAAGTGTATCCCGCGGGAGACTGGGCGAAGACCCATCCCGGGGCGAAAGCGATCAAGAGAAAAAACAAGCTCGAATATTTTTTGAAAAAGAAGTTCATGGATATTCCCTTCGCTTAAAATTTTTCCGAAAATAGAATTCTGGGCGACAATAGAAAAAATAAAAAATGTTGTCAAAGAATTTTTGGGCAGGAAATTTTCGCGGGGCGAGGATGATACATTCTTCGGAAATATTTTCAATTGAAGTTCTTGTAAATAATTTTTTAAAAACAAAATCGATTTTAGAAAATCAAAACGAATTTTTTTCCTCCCGGCCAAAATCGATTTTTGCCGATTTAAGGTTTTCACGAAGAACCATTTGTATTTCTCGTGCATTCCCGAATTAAATTTTCAGATTGGAAACCATTGAAGCGCTTTCAATTTTAAATTAAGGAACGCTTGTCTTCTTTTGGCGGGCATAACTTTTTGCGATAGTCGTTGTGACCTGATGAAAGCCAAATCCAAAACTACGCTCTCAAAGAATTAAACCAACACTCAATAACAAATTGGGGAATTAGAGACTTGTTGATAAGTTTTAGATTTGGAAAATGATCTGCGGTTAGTGGCCTAACTTTTCGTGAACGGCTTTAATGACCGGTTCCAGGTTGATCACGACCAGATCCCACAAAAATTTCAAAAGAAATAAACATTGGTGAGGGTAGCAAAGGCCTATCGCCACAAGAATGGCGAAGAAAATAGCGAACGCCCATTTGTAGCTGCCTTCTCGATACATTACTTCTCCAGACTTAACTGATCTCGTGTTATTTCAACCATTTTAGCCACTGGCAGGGCCATGTCCAGCACGAGAGCATCCGTGGGTTCTTCCAAGTCATGAAACTGACTTTGCAAAAGTTCGGAGGGAAAGTAATGCCCCACCCGTTTGGATAATCTTTGCGACACTAAGTCGAAGCTTCCCTTCAGGTAAATCCACTGGACCTTGCCGTTGGTTTCCAAGATGCGGCGATACTTCGCCTTGAGGGCGGAACAGGCCAACACAAAAACCGGGTTGGCTTGTTTCCAAATATTGATATTTTCAACTAACAATCTCAGCCAAGGTTCCCGGTCCTCATCCGTTAATGCCACGCCCTGGCTCATTTTTTTCACGTTGGCGGGCGGATGAAAATCATCGCCCTCGTAAAAGGGACAGGCCAATGCTTCCGCCAATTTTTTTCCCAGGGTGGTTTTGCCGCTTCCCGCCACGCCCATCACGATGATCATTTTTTCTCCAACAAAAATTTAAAACGCAAAGCTAATTTAACCGCCAAGACGCCAAGTACGCCAAGAAAGGCTAAAACAAACCGGGATAATTTCTTAATTGATTCTTGGCGTCCTTTGCGTCTTGGCGGTTAAAACGGCTTATCATTGTGTTGTGAAAGGCTCTTGGTTGGTAGAGACAAATAGTAATCGAGGGTCTTGAGGGGTTTTTCAAAGGTGCGTTCGAGATATTCCAGGGTGGTCAACAAAACGGAACGGGCTTGGGAAGAACTTAATTTTAAAAGCGTGACCCGGGCCAGGGGAAGTTCCAGAAGTTTTTTCAACCAGGCCATCGACTGGGGGGTAACTTGAAGCCGGGGCGGCCCCGATCCCCCGCAGGAAGGGCAGAGCGCCCCGCCCCGATGGGGTACCAGCAGGGCCTTCTTCCCGCTCAAAGTCTCCCCGCATTGGGCGCAATCGGTCAACTCCAGGGGATATCCCCCATCCGTTAAAAAGCGAAGCACGAAAGCGGCCAGAATCTGTTCCCGATGTTCCGGGTGGGTTTCCCATCCCTTTAGCAAATCCCTCACCCCGTCAAAAAGCACCGGATGGGGCTCCCCCTCCGGCAGACAGCCCAGAAGGATATCAGCCAAAAGCTGAAGCAGGGCGATGGCGGACAAATCCTTTTTCAGGTCGGGATGTCCGTTCAAGACCTTGGCCTGGGAAAGCCCGTAGGAATCCCCGCGCTTTTGGGAGTGGAGGACAAAAGTGGATTCGGTGAAAAATTCCAGTGCGGGAGCCAGCTTGCTTTTGGGTTTGCGAACCCCCCGAGCGTAGGCCCGGACTTTTCCCGCTTCCCGCGTCATCAACCGGACCCATTTATCCGTTTCTCCTGAGGGAAAGGCGGAAAGGACGAAGCCCCGGTCGGTTTTTAGCTTCAAGCCTGCGGTTCCCTTTCATCCAAAAGAGCCACGGAAAGGGCCGGCATAAAAAGAGCCATGAAAACCAGGAAGAATACCGTGCTCAACATAATCCCAAATAGGCTTAAAAACCCGATGAGCGGAACCAGAAGGGTCAAGACCAGGAAAAGCTGGAGCGCGAGAAAAAAAGCCATCAGCGCCACGACGGCCAGGACGATGCCTTTGGTGAAAAACCATCCCTTGGCCCAGCAGGTTTTCCATCCCAGGGCCAGGGAGTGCCCGATGCCTTTGCCGCCCCCCACCCAGGCTTTGACCGCGAGGGAGTAAACCATCAAGCCCATCGCCACCCCGATGTAAAGAAGGAAGAGAGGTATGCCCAGGCAAACCACAAGGGCCAACGAAATTCCGGCGTTTAAATGAAGGGCATGGATCAATAAACCGCCCCCCATCCCGATTAAACGAAACCCCAATATCATCGTCAGATACATCACAAAGAGGGCCAATTGCGTTCCCACAAAGGGGAGAAACGAACCCAGGGCGTCTTTGAAAAAATCCGCCAGGATGAAACCCTTCCCTTCCCTTTTGTTCCGCCAAAAGCCGCCGTAGATTCCCGCGTTGGACAGGGATTCCAGAAGCAGGGCCCATACGCAATAAATTAGAAGGAGACCCAGGAAGATCCCCACCCAGGAGGTATCGGATGTCGCCATTGAAAATAATTTATTTGAAAACTCCTCGGGATCGTAACTTTCGGGATTCTGAAATATTTCCCCGAAGGACTGGGCCATGGCCTGGATCAGGGGCCAACAGCCAATGAGCAACACCACGCCCATCATGGCCAGGTTGAGCAGGGCCACGAGTGATTGGATCAGGAAAAACGGCCACAGTTTCATGCAGGATTGAAAGGCGGTTTGGTACAGGGCGGATAGGGTTCTTTCGGGCGCCGGGGCCGGAGGAGCCGCGACGGGAGGCGGGGCGGAGGCCTGAGGGGGGACGACCTTTTCAGCGGTAACGGGTGATTTTCTTGGACGCCTGGTACGGGGGCTGGAAACTTTTCTCCCTCCCCGCTTGATTGGTTTCGGCATTTGGTTCTCCGGTCTTTTAGCGGTAGTTATTGAACTGTAGCGGAACTTTGATGTCCTGCGCGGCTCGAAGAAGCTGCATAACCGCCTGCAGATCGTCCTTGTCCTTGCCGGAAACCCTGACCTTCTCATCCACGATGGAAACCTGGACCTTGAGTTTGGAATCCTTGATGCGCTTGACGATGTCCTTCGACGCTTCCATGGGCATCCCGCTGACAATCTTGACCTTCTGGTTGACCGTGCCGCTGAAGGCCGCTTCCTCCTTCTGGAAATCCATGGCCTTGGGGGAGATGTTGCGTTTGATGAGTTTGCCCTTCAACACATCCACCACCGCCTTGAGGCGGGAATCGTCGTCGGAGACCAGTTCCAATTCCTTGGCGGCCTTGTTGAGGGTGATCTTGCTGATGCTTCCCTTAAAATCGTACCGCTGGGAAATTTCCTTCATGGCTTGGTTGACGGCGTTATCCACTTCCTGCAAGTCCACCTCGGAAACCACGTCGAAAGAATATGTGTCAGCCATGAAAACCTCCCAATCATTAAAAAAAGTAAATGAACCCACCAATACACCAAGTCACGAAGAAAACCCCAAGGTTTTAAACCCTAATCTTTGATATAGCCATTCTTGGTGTCTTAGTGCCTTGGTGGTAAAAAATGATTTTAAAAACTTACGTGCCGCCGTTAGCCGCGGCCGACGGGTCCGTGGGATCGGCCGGAAGGGTGATTTCCACTACTTCCCCGGTGGTGCCCAGAACGCCCAGTGGCTTGCCGTTGAGCTGAATATCCACCCCGCCCGCGTTACCGATGCGGAGTTTGAAATTTTTCACGGCCCGGTAGGACCGGACATCTCCCTGGGCCAGGTCAATCTCGGAACTGGTCTTCCCATCGTCCAGCGTGACCAGAATCCAGGACTTATCCAATCCCTTCAGGATGAGATGCTGGAACTTATCCTGTACACCGGCGGTCAAGAGTTGGGGGGCGGGTTCCTCCTCGGGGGCCGCGGTTACCGAAGCCGGCATGGAGGTTGAAGTGGAAGCGGAGGCCGAAACAGGAGTCGGGGCCGAAGCGCTAGTAGTGGAAGGCAGATGGAATTTTCCAACCAGGGGCGATAGTTTTTGCCAACCCAACCAGATCGCGCCTAAAAAAATCAGGCCCATGACCAGCTGACCCACACCGGAATAGAAGGATCTCCATTTCACCCGGCGGCGGCTGGGCGCGGTATGGTGCCTGAGAGGCTCGTGCAGATCGGGTAAATCGTCCTCCGTTTCGTCCGTGGCGGCCTCCAAACCCGCGTCCGATTGCCGGATCACCGCGGGGCGCGCCCCCAGGAAGGGGCTGTTCTTTTCCATCTCGGCTTCGGCGTTCATGGGCTCGATCTTGACCAGAACCTCCGGAACCTGGTTCTTGAACTCCTTGGTCATCTTGTTGGCGTCCAGCCCCACCACCTTGCAGTAGGCCCGGATGAAACCCTTGGCGTAGGTCTGGGAGGGAAAAACGCCGTAGTTGTCTTCTTCCAAGGCCTCCAGGTACTTCACCGGAATCTTGGTTTTGAGGGAAATGGTCTCCAGCGGAATCTTTTTGGATTCCCGGGCTGACTTCAGGTCCGATCCGACACTCATTGGAATATGTCTCCTTGGACGATCTGCGCGTCCTTCGGGGGTGTAAAGCTGAAGATTTCGTCCTTCAGCCCCTTGTTCAGGACGATCTGGCTAAAGCGCGCCTTGTTCACCATGGCCGGGGTGGTGATTTCCACTTGGGTCGGCCACCAGTCCTTCTTGCGGATCGTCACCTTCATGTGGTCAAAACCTGATTGATCCTTGTCCAGGGGAGTGAAATCCAGCACCACCTCATCCCCGTTCTCGGAAACGATCTTGACCTTGCTGATATCAATGTACCTCTTAAGCTCCTGGCCCACACCCAGGTAAACGGGCTTGGTGTCCTTCCCCTTGGCTCCCTGCTGAACATAATCCATTTTCTCAGATGGCTGATACATTTGGGAACCCTCGGCCCCCACATAAAGGAACTGTTCTTCCGGTTTGGTGTAATGGACGAACACCTTTCCGGGCGATTTGGTGAAAACCTTGCCTTCGTAATTCTGGGTCTGGCCCGAAAGGGCGTCTTTCATTTCCATGCGCAGGTCCATCTGGGCGTCCAGGGCCGCCAATTGGGCCGCCTCCACCAGGTCGGACACATCCTTGACGGTGAGGGCTGTTTTTTCTTCCGCCCGGATTGCGCTTCCCAAAGCCATGAAGATTACGGCGAGGCTTACCAGCCCCAGGTTGGTCTTATTGAAGGTTTTCATTCATTTCCTCGTCTTCTTCCAGGGGTAAATCCGACGCGCTCATGTTGGGCGCAAGGATTTTGCGGGGTTTGTTACCATCCGCCGGGCCCACGATACCCCGAACCTGCATATCATCCAATAGACGGGCCGCCCGGCCATAACCGATTTTGAGCCTGCGCTGTAAAAGGGACGTGGAGGCCTGCTTGGCCCGCATGACAATTTGGACCGCGTCGTCATAAAGCTCGTCCTCGCTGTCCTCGGTGACGAAATCCTTGTTCTTGGCAGGGCTCAAATCGGCGGCAAACTGGGGTCCGCCCTGGGAGGTCCAGAAGTCCACTAATCGCTCGATTTCTTCCAGGGTCACGAAAGCCCCCTGGAGACGCACGGGCTTGGGGGAACCGGAGGCTAGGTACAGCATGTCGCCCCGGCCCAGAAGGGCCTCGGCGCCGTTCATGTCGAGGATAGTGCGCGAGTCGGTTTTGGAGAAAACCTGGAAGGCGATACGGGAGGGAAAATTGGCCTTGATGATGCCCGTGATGACTTCCACCGAGGGCCGTTGGGTGGCCAAAACCAGATGGATGCCCACGGCCCGGGCCATCTGGGCGAGGCGGGTGATGGAATCTTCCACCATATCCTTCGCCGTCATCATCAAGTCCGCCAATTCATCCACCAGGACCACGATGTAGTACATGTTGTACTTGTCCTTCTCGCCCGCTTCCCGTTTGACGGCCATTTTCTGGTTAAAGGTGTCGATGTCGCGGGCGCCCACGTGGGCCAACTGCTGGTAGCGGTCTTCCATTTCCTTCACCAGCCATTTGAGGGCCAGATTGGCTTCCTTGGGATCGTTCACGACCGGCAGGGCCAGGTGGGGCAGGCCCTTGTAGATGGTCATCTCGACTCGCTTGGGATCGACCAGCACCATCCGCAATTCTTCCGGGTTGTACTTGAAGATCAGACTGGCGATGAGCGTATTCACGCAAACCGACTTCCCCGACCCGGTAGAACCCGCCACTAGCACGTGGGGCATTTCCTTAATGCTTCCGTAAACCGCCTCGCCCGCGATGTCGCGCCCCAGAGCCACGGTAAGTTTTTTCGTCGAGGCCAAAAACTCCTCTTTAGCGATCAGTTCTTTGAGTGTTACCGTTCGGCTGGAGACGTTAGGAACCTCGATGCCCACGGCCGCTTTGCCGGGGATGGGAGCCACGATGCGCAGATGGCCGCACTTGAGGGCCAGGGCCAGGTCGTTTTCCAGCGTGGCGATGCGGGTGATCTTGACCCCGGCGGCGGGTTGAACCTCGTACTGGGTCACGGTGGGCCCGGGATTCACCCCCACCACCTTGGCGTCCACCCCGAAATTGGACAGGGTTTGCGTGATGGTGCGGCTGACGGTTTCATAATCATCGAGAACCTGGTCTTTGGATTCTTCGGTTGTTTTCAAGATATGCACCTTGGGCAGGTCCCAGGTGCGGATGACACGTTTGGGCTTTCGGTCCGCTTCTTCGGTTATCTCTTCTTCATCCTCCCCCACCTCAATGCCCGCGGCCTCCATTTTTTGCTTCGCGGTCATGGAGTTGGTGGACGGACCCTTGGCCTCGGCGAGGGCCGCCGCGACCATGTCTTCCTCCTCGGAGGGGGGCTCAACCAAGGATGGTTTTTGCAAAACTTCATCCGCTTCACCGGTGAACAAGAGGGGAGCGGGGGCAGGCCGGGAGGGTGCTAGGGGAGTGGAAACGGATTTTTCGAGGACCGGGCCGGGTTTTCGGCTGTTGGCTACCTTTTCATGGGCGGCTTCCGCCACCTTCTTGGTATTCCGGCGGTCCTGGTAGTCCGCATAAGCTTTCCGCATACGTTCTTTCAAGATCGTAACCGCCTCAAACCCGTGCTCTTCCATAAACTTGCCGCCCCGTTGGAAACCTTCCAAGACTCCCTTGGCGGCCTTGACCAGGTGGTCCTCTTTCTCAAGAAACCAGGCGGAAAAGACCAGGATCATCAGGCAAATTACGACGGTGCCGAAACGGGTTAGGACCGATTCCATACCATTTCCCACCTGCACGCCCAACAGGCCCGACCATTGGACCCCTTCGCGCATCTGGGAAGCCGAAAACATTTGAACTCCGGGACAAAAGACCTGCAGGAGCACGCAAACCGATAGGATTCCCAGGAACAGACCCAATAATTTAAGCCCGGGTTTGCTGAGGGGTTCGTCCTTGAAACGGGAATAGGCGAATCGAAAAAGCACGATCGGGAAGACCCAGGCGCAAAGCCCGAACCCCGCGTATAGAAAATAAGACAAATACGAACCGGGCGTACCCAAAAGGTTCGGATTGGCGGCCGTGGGAATCAGGGCGAGAAGAAGTAGAATCCCAAGACAGGCAACACTAAAAACCACCAAGAAATGGTGGCGTTCGTTTTTGGCCATCAGGTCCTCGAAAGGGGAAAATCCATGCACCGGAAACCGGGAATGGGCGGGCAAAAGAAAAGAAAACACATGGCGGAAACAAAGTATAGCTGAGCCACTGGGAGTTTTTAAGTAAATACTTGTCCCGTCGGGCTGACAGGCCGACACCCGGCTTTGGCTACCTTGAGCGCTGGATTTTGTGATAAAAAGGTTGGGCTTAAACCAACTCTAACCCCAGGCGGAACCATGTTCACCCAGTTTTTTCACGTCGCTTTCAACGTCGTACTGCCCATCTTCCTCGTCATGGCCTTAGGTTATGTGCTGGCAAAAAAATTCACCCTCGACCTCAACACCCTTTCCAAGCTGAACTTTTACGTCTTCATCCCGGTCTACATGTTCTACAGCCTTCTCTGGTTCAAGCCCAACCCACAGGACATGGAATGGTCGGTCCTCTTCAACATCCTGTTCGTGGGACTGTCCTTCCTGCTGATGTTCATCATCGCCAAGGCTTTCCGGTTCAACAAATCGATGGTTCCCATGTCCCTTCTCACCGCGGTCATTTTTAATTCGGCCAATTACGGTATTCCAGTGGTGGAGCAGGCTTTTCACGACGAGGGAATCCCCATCCAGATCATTACCATCACCGTCATGAACGTTTTGACCTATACGATGGGGGTCCTGATCACCGGGGGTTGGGGCGAGTGGCGGGAAGGCTTTAAAACCATCCTGAAACTGCCCATTCTCTACGCCCTGTTTGGGGCCCTGTTGCTGAGGGTGCTTTCCATCCCCCTGCCGGACGCCCTGATGTCTTCCCTCAAATGGACCTCGGACGGGATGCTTTCCATCGCCCTCTTGACCCTAGGCGCGCAATTGTCCCAGGGAGGTCTTTCGATGAAACATCCCAAGGAGCTTTGGTTGACAGTCGCCGGCCGGCTGATCCTGGGCCCCCTCCTGGCCCTGTTGATCCTGAAGGGGTTCGCCATTACCGGCCTGACGGCGAAGGTTCTTTTTGTTTCCAGCGCCTTCCCTACGGCGGTCATCACGGTCATGTTCGGCATTGAATACAAACGCACCCCCCTCTTCGCGGCGGATGTGGTGTTTCTGACGACCCTGCTTTCAGCCTTTTCCGTCACTATCGCCATCAGCCTGGCCAACTATTTATTCTGATATTTTTAAGATCCATTGAACCAACGGCCAACACGAAGACACCAAGACACAAAGAAAAACAAAAATATAGCGTTATATGTTTAAAATGGTTTTCTCTAAACCTAGCTTTTCTTCGTGGCTTGGTGCCTTCGTGTTGGATGTTTATTTAAAGACTTTTTTGAGGGAATAATGAAACGTCTCGAAAATCCATTCAATCGGAAGGACCAGACGCTTCTGAAAAACCCGGCCTATAAAAACATGATTAGTCCCTACGAAAGCAAATACCCCCAGTCGAACTCCGCGCGCAAAAAGCCCATCCCCGGGCTTTACGGATTCAAAGGGAAAAAGAAATGATCTATCCCCAACAAAACGCCTTCCGGCAGGTTTTGGACCTTTCAGGTTCCTGGGATTTCAAGCTGGACCCCCGAGGTGAGGGCAAAAAAAGGAAGTGGCATCGAGGGCTAAAGGAAACCCGGAAGATTCCTGTGCCCTCCAGCTGGAACAACCATTTCGCCGGCACCCAAAATTACCTGGGCGACGCCTGGTACCAAATGCGCTTCAGTCTGCCCCATAAGTTCCAGGGCCCCCGGCGTTTCATACGATTCGGCTCGGTCAATTACCTGGCCGAAGCTTGGCTGAACGGCCATTTACTGGGGTCCCATGAGGGCGGACACCTGCCTTTTGTTTTTGAAATCACGAAACATTTGAAGAAAGGGAAAAACCTTCTGGCCGTACGAGTGAACGGGGCCCTGGCCCCTGACCGCGTGCCACCTGGTCGGGTTCCCTTTGATCCCCGGGATGCCTTCGCCAACACCTTTAACCCGCCCGCGTCCTTCGACTTTTTCCCCTATTGCGGCATTCAACGGCCGGTTCAACTTTTCAGCCTTCCCCAGGAATCGATTCGGGATGTGACCGTCACGACCGACCTGGCGGGAACAACGGGAAAAGTTCGGGTTGCAGTGGAAACCCCGAAGACCGGCGTTTCCTGCCGGGTCACCCTCCAGGGTTTCGGTTGGACCGTTCTATCCGGCGGACCTTTCAAGTCCGGCCGATTCGAAACGGTGGTTTCTATTCCCAACGCCAAACTTTGGGCGCCTGGTTCTCCAAATTTGTACCAGCTGAAGGTCGAACTCATAGACGCTCAGGGAATCTTCGACCGCGTTAACCTTTCCGTGGGCATCCGGACCGTGAAGGTGATGGGGGGGAAACTGCTGTTAAACGGAAAACCAATTTTCCTGATGGGTTTCGGACGGCATGAGGATGACCCAAAGACCGGGCGCTTCCTGCCTGCCTCAGCCCTGAAAAAAGATTACGAGAACATGAAATGGATCGGCGCCAACTCATTTCGCACCAGCCATTACCCCTATTCGGACGAGGATATGGCATTAGCGGATCGATTGGGTTACCTGGTCATCGACGAAACCCCCGCCGTTGGGCTTTATTTCCATCCCAAAGGCCTGAAGAAACGCCTTCAACTCTGCTGGCAGTTCACGAAGGAACTTATCCAGCGGGATAAGAACCACCCCAGCGTGATCCTCTGGAGCATCGCCAACGAGCCCCATTCCAAGAGACCCGGGGCTGTCCCCTTTTTCAAAAACCTCGCCCAACTGGCGAGACAGCTGGACCCCTCCCGTCCCCTGACCCTGGCCAGCTACCTGGGAGCTTCGGAAGAATCCTTCAAGTTTTTGGATGTGGTTTGCGTGAACCGTTATATGGGTTGGTACAGCGAACCAGGAGATCTGGATTTGGCCATACCCCGGCTGTCCAAGGACCTGGACGCGATTTACCGGAGATTCAAGAAACCCGTTGTGATGACGGAGTTCGGGGCTGACGCCATTCCCGGAAGCCATATGAGTCCACCCGCGATGTTTTCGGAGGAATACCAGGCCGAAATGATCGCCCGCTATTGGGAAGTATTAAGGAAAAAGCCCTACGTGTCCGGCGCCCATATCTGGAATTTGAACGATTTCAAGACGGCCCAGGCCACGCACCGGCCCAATGGCATGAACTACAAAGGGGTTTTTACCCAGGGACGAAAACCCAAATTGGCAGCTCACCTCTTAAGAAAACTCTGGAACACCCAAAAAGACATATCCAACACAAAGACGATAAGGCACTAAGAAAAGCATTTTTGATTTAACCGAGACCCGAATTCAAAACCAAAAATTGACTGCTTTTCAAAAATAATTGATTTTACTTTGCGTCTTAGGGTCTTTTTGTTGGAAGTTGGTTTTTATTTTTTCTTGAATAGCCCGTCAGGAAATAGATTCGTACTTCCGTTTTCCCGCCGAGTAGGAAATCACCATCTTGGCCGCCCCATCCCCGACGTTTTTGAATCCGTGGGAGGTTCCCGCCGGGCATAAAACCGAGTCCCCGGCGTTCAAGATGATACGTTCTTTTTCCAGGGCAACTTCCACCTTGCCTTCCACGAGAAAAATCAACTCATGGCAATTCGAGTGGGCGTGTTTGGGGGATTTTTTTCCGGCGAGAATAGTCATCACCCCCACGCTCATCCCGGCCTCGGGCACCAGGTTGTCATCCACCAGCCATTCGGTGTTTCCCCAATCTTCCTCCGTCAACTTGGGCCGGAGGGCATGGGTTAGATTGAAATGAAGATGCATGAAAAAAACCTCGTGTGAAAAATCAGGGTTCTAATTTCTGCTAAACTCATCCCCGTTACAACCCCTTTTTTCGAGGTTTGAATGAAACAGTGGAAAATAATCCTGATCCCGGTGGTTTTAGCCTACTTGACCATTCTTGGGTTGTTTTTATTGGCACAGCGAACCCTCATCTACCGTCCCACGCCCCTCAACGGGGATACACCCCAAAAATACGGCCTCCATTACCAGGATGTTTCCTTTCCTTCTTCCGATGGAATCACGATTACCGGTTGGTGGATTCAGCATCCCCAGGGAAAAACGCCCCGGCCCGTTCTTCTCTACTGCCACGGCAACGGCGCGAATATTTCTCTGTTATCGGAAGTCTCTCGATTGTTTTACGATTTCGGCTTTGATGAATTGCTTTTTGATTACCGGTCTTTCGGGGCAAGCCAACACGCCCCCTTGAGTGAAATAGCTGTGGACGCGGACGCCCTGGCCGCCTATCACTGGATTCAGACAAGGGGAGTGCCCGAAAACCGAATGCTCATCTGGGGACATTCGTTGGGTTCTTCCGTGGCGGCCTGGCTGGCAACCCAAACCCACCCGGCGGGTTTGATATTGGAAGGGGCTTTTCCCTCCACAAGGGCTATCAGCACCAAACGTTACCCCTGGCTGTTGGTGTTTCCCTTCATGATCCAGGACCCTTTCGATACGGAGGCCTACGTACAAAAGAGAACTTGCCCCCTGTTGGAGTTTCACGCCGAAAAGGACACGATTATTCCGATCGATCTGGGTGAGAGGGTCTTTGCCAAGGCCGTAGAACCCAAGCAGTTCGTGGTGGTGAAAGGCATTGATCACAACGACTTTCCAAGTGTGGCCGAGGAATATAAGGATGTGGTGATGAATTTCACGAAGGGATGTTTGAAACAAGCGGCAACACGTTAACAAAGATATGCTTTACTCAATTTGAAAAAGCTAAAGACCTTATTAGCCACAGATTCAAAGGATGCACGTAGATAACACATAAAAGTCTTTTATTAACTTTCGCTTTCAAATCCCATGAATCCAATGTATCTGTGGCAAAAATTATTTTTAACCTTTGACGAGTGCAGCCTTTTTCCTTTGGTCCAGTTCTTCCAGCAGATGAAGAATAGGTTTTTCCAGAAATGAATTCAGGATGTAGTCCCCCGCCAATCCACCCGGGGGTGTCACGCAGAACAGGCCCGCCGCCTTTGCCCCCACCAAACCTTCCGGTGTAACTTCAAAAGCGATGGCCTTGAAGGGCTTCAGCCCCAAAGTATCCAAAGAGATCTTATAAAGCTCGGTACCCGGCTTCAAAACTTTCACGTCTTCCCTGCAACGGATACTGTCGAAATCGTTTGCCAATTCAAGGCGGGAAAGCTCTCGCACCACGTCAGCAGAAGAAAGATTGGAAGTCATGGCAATGCGGACTTCGTAGCGGCGAAGATTGAGGAAGGTTTCCTTAAGGCCCTGAACCGTTAATTTTAGTTCGGTGTGATCGGGCATGGCCCGCTCGGCCTTCGCCATTTCCCGTCTGATCCATTCCAAGTCGAAGATAAGCGCCTTAGAAATCCAAAAGCTTTCGGGCACATGGGCGTAAAAGAGGTTGTGGGGATTCTTAACGTCGGAGGGACCGAAATTAATCGGGCTCATGCTTTTTAGGCGTCCAGTTTCTTTTTAAGAATCTCATTCACGAGTTTGGGGTTGGCTTTGCCTTGGCTGGCCTGCATGACCTTGCCCACCAGGAAGCCGATGACGCCCTGCTTGCCGCCCTTGTAGTCGGCCACCACGCTCGGGTTCTCAGCCAGGACCTTGTCCACCGCGCTCTCAATGGCCTTGGGGTCGGAGACCTGGGCCATGCCACGGGTCTTCACCAGTTCGGCGGGTGAAATGCCCACGTCGAACATCTCGGCGAAAACTTCCTTTGCCTGTTTGCTGTTGATGGTTCCCGCCTCGACCAGATCCACCAGTTCGCAAAGTTTCTTCTGGTCGAACTTGAGGTCCTTTAATTCTTTCTCTTGTTCCTTCATTTTGGCGGCCATGTCCCCCATCATCCAGTTGGCCAGACCCTTGGGGCTCTTGGTGTGTTTGGCCCCTTCCTCAAACCAGTGAGCCAGTTCCTGTTCGGCGGTCAAAACCCCCGCGTCATAGGGGGTCAATCCGTACTTGGAAGCAAACCGGGCCCGCTTTGCGGCCGGCAATTCGGGAAGGCTGTCCTTGATCTTCTGGACGTATTCGGGGCTCAGGACGATGGGCACTAGGTCTGGCTCGGGAAAATAACGGTAATCGTGGGCCTCTTCCTTGGAACGCATGGGTTTGGTTTTGTTTTCGGTGACATCCCAGAGGCGAGATTCTTGGACCACCCGTTCGCCCTTATCCAAGAGGGCGATCTGGCGCTTGATCTCGTATTCGATGGCTTGCTTGGCGAAACGGAAGCTGTTCATGTTCTTGATCTCGGCCTTAGTACCGAACTGAACCTGGCCCTTGGGCCGCACGGACACGTTGGCGTCACAGCGAAGGGACCCTTCCTCCATGTTGCAGTCGGACACATCTATATAAAGAAGGATGTTCTTGAGTTCGGTTAGGTAGGCATAGGCCTCCTCGGCGCTACGCAAATCAGGTTCAGAGACAATCTCGACTAAGGGGATACCGCCACGGTTGTAGTCGGCCAGGGAATAATCGGAAGAATCCAGCCGGCCCGCCTTGCCCCCCGCGTGCACCAGTTTGCCCGCGTCCTCTTCCAAGTGTGCCCGGGTGATGCCGATGCGCTTGGTTCCCTCCTTGAGGGTGATCTCAAGATGGCCGTCATAATTTAAGGGTTTGTCGTACTGGGAAATCTGGTAGGCCTTGGGCAGGTCCGGGTAGTAATAGTTTTTGCGGTCCATCTTGGAATACTTGGAAATTGTGCAGTTCAGGGCATGGCCGATCTTGACGGCAAATTCGACCGCCTTGGCGTTCATGACCGGAAGGGTGCCAGGCAACCCTAAGCAAAGGGGACAGACCTGAGTGTTGGATTCGTTGCCAAAGGTTGTCTTACAACCGCAAAAAAGTTTTGTCGCCGTTTTCAACTCGCAATGCACTTCAAGCCCTATGACCGGTTCGTATTCAATAGCCATAATCAGGCCTCCCTTAAGGAAGGTTTTTGTTTGTGCCACTCGGTGGCTTGCTCATAGGCGTAGGCGGTTCGAAGCAGGGTCGCCTCATCAAACGCCTTGCCAATCAACTGCAGGCCGATGGGCAGGCCCGTCTTAGAAAGGCCGCAGGGCACGGATAAACCGGGTAGGCCAGTGATGTTGATGGAAACGGTAAAGACATCCTCGAGATACATGGAAAGCGGGTCACCGGTCTTTTCGCCGAAACGAAAAGCCGGGTTGGGAGCGGTGGGGGTGGCGATGACATCCACCTTCTCGAAGGCCTTATCGTAATCCTGCTTGATCAATCGACGGACCTTCAAGGCTTTTAAATAGTAAGCGTCGTAGTAGCCGGAGGAGAGGGCGTAGGTGCCCAGCATGATGCGGCGCTTCACCTCGGAGCCGAATCCCGCGGCGCGGGTCTTGGAATACATTTCCATGATATTCTCACCCGGCACCCGCAATCCATAGCGGACCCCATCGTAACGGGCCAGATTGGAAGATGCCTCGGAGGGAGCCAAAACGTAATAGGCGGCCAAACCATAGGGGGAGGCGGGAAGGGAAACCTCAATGACCTCGGCTCCCTGCTTTTCCAACTCGGCGATAGCTTTTTTTACCGTCTCCGCCACCTCCTTGTTCAAACCTTCGGGGAAAAATTCTTTCGGAATGCCGATCTTCATGCCCTTCACCGATTTCTTGGCTTCGGACACGTAATCGGAAACCGGCAGATCGGCGGAGGTGGAATCCTTGGGGTCGTGACCCGCAATGGCACCCATCATAATGGCGCAATCCTCAACGTCCTTGCCGAAGGGACCGATCTGATCAAGGGAGGAAGCGAAAGCGATGAGACCATAACGGGAAACACGGCCATAAGTGGGCTTCAGTCCCACGATACCGCAAAGGGCCGCAGGCTGGCGGATGGAACCACCCGTATCGGAACCCAGAGAGGCGAAGGCCTGATCGGCAGAAACACTTGCGGCGGACCCGCCCGAGGAGCCGCCCGGGACGCAGGCAAGATTCCAGGGGTTCCTGGTTTTCTTGTAATAGGAAGTTTCCGTCGAGGATCCCATGGCGTATTCATCCATGTTGGTCTTCCCCACCGATACCGCGCCCATGCCATAAAGCTTTTCGACGACCGTGGCGTTATAGGGTGGAACAAAGGTCTCGAGCATCTTGGAAGCACAAGTGGTGCGGATGCCCTTGGTGCATAGCAGGTCCTTAATGGCCACCGGAATACCGGTAAGAGGGGTGAGTTCTTTGCCGGAGGCTAGTCGTTTGTCCGCCTCGGCGGCCTGTTTCAAGGCCTCGTCGCGCGTGATGGTGATAAAAGCCTGGACCTTGGGTTCCACCCTTTCGAGATGGTCCATGACGTTTTGGGTCAATTCAACCGATGAAACCTTCTTGGCCTTCAGATCGGCAGAAACTTCGTGGATGGTTTTTTGATAGAGTTCCATGGATCGCCTTACATGATCTTGGGCACTTTAAAATGCCCGCTCTGGATTTCCGGTCCGTTGGAAAGTACTTCTTGCTGGGTCAGGGAGGGTTGAACCACATCTTCCCTGAAGACGTTCTTTACATCCAGCGGATGGGTCAGGGGTTCCACGTTAGCGGTATCGAGCTTGTTTAACTGCTCGACATACTCAAGAATGTTGGCCAGCTGCAGGGTGTACTTGGCCACTTCCTCGCTGGTGACTTCCAGGCGGGCCAGTTTGGCTACGTATTGAACGTCTTTTTCGGATAAGGGCAAGGCGCGACTCCTAGGGAAAACTCAAGGGCGCTTATCTTGCCAGAAGAAGAAGGAAAGCTCAACATTCAAGCCGGTTCCCCATTTCATCCCCATTGCGGTTCCTTCAGGCATAAAATTGTGTCATGGAACGGCCAAACCCATTGATACGTCTCCCGGTGCTGTTTTTAGGTCTTCTCCTGACGGGATGTGCCACGACTAATCGTCCTTCTATTTATATACCGCCGTCGGATTCTAAAATCCGCACCTTTGAGGCGCCCCCTGCCGCTGTCATCCGATTGCCGGTCACCTTCAGCATGCCCCATTGGGGTAGTCTTGCCCAATTGCCCGGATGGAACGAATTATCCAAAACCATCACGGATTTTTTCAACAGTGAGTTTAAGACCGTCAAACGAACCCTCAATTTCCCGATTCTAAAAATGGGGCTTGAACCATCCTTTGGGGAAATTTCCAAGTTCTGGGATTCGGCCCAGGAACCCATCTTTATCGATAAGGGAATCTGGCTCTTGATCCAGCCCCAATCCATCAGCACCGGTTTGACCCTGCCCGATCCCAAACGCCCTTTTAAGTTCAGGGCCGACCTGGAGATGACGGCCTATCCCATCCTGGTCTTCGGCAAGGAACCCACGGTCGAAAAAAAGATCATGCCGCCCCTCAAAATCTATAAGCCCGGCCCAGCGGGATTTCACGCCGTCAGCAATACCGTGATCAGTTTCAAGGAGGCGAACAAACAGCTGGAGGATCCCCGTTTTGGGTTGATCGACCGGGTCATCCCTGGAAGCGGAGACTACAAGCTCCGCATCAAGGGCATCAAGCTATACGGATCAGGCGGACAGGTCATCGCCGAAGTCAAGATTCAATACAACCCCTTCATCAACCTGAGCTACAAGCCCGCCCGAATGACGGTTTATTTCAGGGGAGTTCCCCAATACGATTCCCAAAAGGAGTTATTCACTTTGCGGCATTTGGATTTCGACCTCAAAACCGGGGACTTCTTAATGCAGGTGGCCAATTGGATTTTCAAGTCGGATATTTTAAAAGTTCTCAGGCAAAAGGCCCGCATCCCCATTGGGCCCAAGCTTGACCAGTTGAAAGGAAGGATGAACGAAGTCTTGAACTTACCGGTCGGAAAACACAGCAAGCTTCAAACCCAAGTTCAATCTTTCAGGGTATTGGACGCCTTTGTGGACAAAGACGGAATTCAGGCCCAGGTTTCGCTGGATGGGGACGCCCAGTTGAAACTTTTTTGCCGTTAGTCCGAAACGATCACTCGATTTTTTCCAGTTTCGCCAACTTCACCAGCAATTGCTTTTTTCCGTGGTTCGGAAAAGATACCGTGACCTTCAAGTCTTCTCCCGAGCCCATGAGGGCAATCACCATGCCCCGGCCGAAAGTCTTATGCTTGACGGTGTCCCCCAGGACAAAGGGAATCACCGCTTCTTCGTCCCATTCTGGATCCTTCAGTTCATCAAACTCTTTTTTCTTGGTATTGGCCACCTCGTAAAGCCCGCCATGGGTGGCCACGATGGAGGCCGCCTTGCCGGTCACCTGGATCAAGTCCTTGGGGATCTCGGATAAAAACCGGGAAGGCGCCCGCCACTGGGGCGTGCCGTACACGTAACGGCAGGCCGCGCCGGTGAGATAAAGAATATCCATCGCCCGGGTCATTCCCACGTAGCAGAGCCGCCGCTCCTCTTGAACTTCCTTGTCCTCTTCCATGGAATTGTTGTGGGGGAACAAACCCTCTTCCATCCCGGTGATAAACACGATGGGGTATTCCAGACCCTTGGC
The DNA here is from genome assembly GCA_964525605.1 of uncultured bacterium. Lineage (GTDB taxonomy): Bacteria > Oederibacteriota > Muellerivitia > Muellerivitales > Muellerivitaceae > CAVTWJ01. Next base: position 75,334 of record CAZGKT010000010.1, on the reverse strand, counting down.
GTTGTGCATGGTCATGAGGGTCACGCAATTTTTCTTGTCTTCCAACTTGTCCACGTCGGCCACCAGAGAAACCTGGTCCAGGTAGCCTTCCAGAGTCGGGGTTTCGGCCATCTTTTCATAATCCACCACCGAGTTCACCAATTCCTTGAGGTTTTCGGCGCGCATTTTGGATTCCAACGTGTCATCGGCCGCCAGGTCGGTCAGGTAACCGGACCGTTCCAAAACCCGGCGGACGAATTCGGAGGGTTTGAGCCCTTCCCGTTCGGCGATGAGCGAATCCATCATGGATACGAACAAGCCCAGGGCTTGGGAAGCTTTCTTGGGAAAATCGCCGTTGGTGGCGCACTCGCGGGCGGCCTCCAGCAGGGTGATATCTCTTCCCTTGGCGATTTCTTCCAACTTTACCACCGTTCCAGCCCCGATACCCCGAATGGGAACGTTGATCATCCGACGGAGGGACACCGAATCCTTCGGGTTCACCAGCACATGCAGGTAGGCCAGCATGTCCTTGACTTCCTTTCGGTCGTAGAATTTAAGCCCACCCACGATGATGTAGGGAATATTGTGACGGCGGCAGGCGTCTTCCAAAACACGGGATTGGGCGTTGGTGCGGTACAACAGCGCCACATGGCGGAAACTACGTCCCGGCTGGCCAAGCCGTTCGTAGAGGGTCTTGACCACGAATTCGGCCTCATCCTTGTCGTCTTCCGCCTGGTAATAAATGGGGGTCTCCCCCATTTCCCGAAGGGAAAAAAGTTCCTTTTCTTTACGCTGGGAATTGTTCCGGATCACCGCCTGGGCCGCAGTGATGATGGACTTGGTGGATCGGTAGTTTTGCTGGAGCTTAAAAATCCGAGCTCCCGGAAAATCATGTTCAAATCGGAGAATGTTGCGAATATCCGCACCCCGCCATCCGTAGATAGATTGGTCTGGGTCCCCCACCACGCATAGGTTGTTCAGGGGGTGGGCGATCATGGATATCATCTGGTATTGGGCGGTATTGATGTCCTGATATTCGTCTACCGAGAGGTATTGGAACCGCTGCCGGTAGCTTTCCAGGATATTGGGATGATCCCGCAGAAGCGTAACGGTATTGAAAAGAAGATCGTCGAAATCCATCCCGTTGTTTTGGCGCAGTTTGGTCTGGTAAAGGGGATAGATCTTGGCCACCCGCTCCATGAATACACCCACCGCCAACTCCTGGTATTCCTTGGGGGTCTTTAATTCGTTCTTGGCCGAACTGATGAAGCTGTGAACCGCGTAGGGATGAACTTGTTTCTCATCCCATTTCAGATCCCACAGGCATTCCTTAATGAGCGCTTTCTGGTCCGAGTCGTCATAAATGGTGAACCCGGGCTGGTACCCCAGTTTGTCCCCGTGAACTTTGAGAATGCGCAGGCAAAGGGAATGGAAGGTTCCGATGTAGAGTTCGCGGGCCTTGGTGCCGCCCGCAAGGGCTGACACGCGGTCCCGCATTTCCTGGGCGGCCTTGTTGGTGAAGGTAACCGCCAGCATGTTGAATGGGGAGACGTTCAATTCATCCAGCAGTCGGATGAGTCGATAGGTTACTACCCGCGTCTTGCCCGAGCCCGCCCCGGCCAGAATCAGGGCTGGACCCGTGTGGTGAAGGACCGCTTCCCTTTGTTCGTCGTTCAAATCCTGGTAGGTTTTTTTCATGATTCCTATGGACGATCGGAGAATGTCTCCGCGAAATTGCCGTTTAAAAATAAAAATCCCGCAGGGCAAGGCCCTTGCGGGATGGGGATTTTCTTATAAAGCTTCGAAAATTACTACCGGGTTCTGACCCGCTGAAAAGATTTCTCAAAAATACGAAAAAAAGAAACCCGCACTCTCCTGGGAGAGTTAAACCAATTTCTCCACCAGGTCCCGTATAACCTTTCGGGTTTCCTCATCCACCACGATGAATTGGTATCCCAGAAATTTATCGGAGGTCCAGGCCAGTTTGCTGTATACGTCCACTGATTTATCTTTGTGAACCTGAAAATTCAGTTTGAGAATATGGCTAGGAGGCTTGGGGATCCCCAGTTCAAGGCGGATGCCTCCCTCACTCAAATCGACCGCTTTTAAAGTTAAAGGGTTTCCCTGGACTTCAAAGACATTTCCAGATTTTGACTCAATTACCGGGTGAATTTGAACATTATCCTCAAATCTAGCGCGGGGATGTTTTCTTCGTTCATCTTTTCGATGTTCTAGTGCGGTCACCATGGTTTCCTTTCGAAAAGCTCATAAAACGGTAAACTATAGCGATTTAACCGTCAACTAAATCCTTAAAACGTTTTTACTTTACCAGCAAAGAAACTATTTTGGAGACAACCTAAGTTTAAAGTTAAACCTTTTATTTTTTGAATACTTCTAAATAGAAAATTCCGGGCACCCACGAGAAATAGAAATTTTGACCAACCCACCGAGAAGGAACAGAAACATTCATGGGTTTCCCATCCTGATCCAAGGCTCTGACCTTCAAATGCAGATCCTTCTTGAACCTGTACACCACAAACATCGCTTGAACCGGTTCCATCAAGACGGGTTCTTTTCCAAGATCGAGAACCTTGGTCCTTTTTTCGTTATAAACCATTCCAGAGTTCTCGCACCTAGAAACAGCCGATAGGATTAAATGATCGGAAACCGTTATCGCCTTCTGGGTCAAAGACACTAACGCAAAGGAACCATAGGTGTTTGATGTTTCCATGGCCCAGGTGGCGTTGTTGAATTTTCGGTGACCCAGGAAGCCCATGAGCGCCTGGAACCGAGGGCTCTCGATCTTGATTACTCCCACATTCCCCTGCCAAGTCAACTGGCCCGTATCGGATACGAAAGTCTTCGTCTTGGGCTGGATCTTGGTTTTCAATTTTCCCGAGATGTCGGTTTGAAAACTCTTGGCTCCCAGCCCTGATCGATGGGCCTGGGCCGAGAGGGCAGTTTCCATATCAAGGGATTGACCCTGGGAAAGCGTAGGCAGGACGAAAACTTTTCCTTCTTTTAAATCGCCCCTCAATACAGCGAGCGAAGCAAGGGGCCATTGGCTGGAGATGAGCGGATTCCCGATGAAACTATTGTGATCGGGCAAGGAGGAGACATCCAAGCTGGGCCAACCTTTTCCTAAACAGGCTGACCAGCCCTGCAGACATTGCTGGGCAGCCATCCAGAGGGGCAACCCGGCGATGTATTCATTCGGCCAATTCGTCGACCACCGGACACCGAATGGCTTGTCCAGGGAACGTTGAATGATGAGTTGGAGAGGAATGCTAGATTCGGGTTGAAGGACCCAGGGTTGATCTGAGAATGAAATTGGTGCAGATAAGGTTTGAGATTGCCCGTTTATTTCAGCCCAATCGAGCAGGTTGGTAAAAAAATGATTTCTCGACTGGGTAACGGTCGTCACAGGAAGAGGAGTCGTAGTCTCTTCCGGGGAAGGGACTTGCACTGGCAAACTAAGAGATGCAGAAAATGAGATTAAACCTTTGACTGGCCCTATCGTCGCTAATCCATTTGAAATTTCATCAAAAGCTCCCAACTTATTGAAGTAATCATCAAGTGGAGCACGATTCATATTGACTTCAATTTGGCTTATATCAATTCCCCAATATCTCAGGGCCTGAAGTTGCTTCTGCGTCTCTTCATTTTGAACATTTAAATTAATGTTCGCTAGATCGCTTACCGGGACCTGAAACAGGCCCGAGATATCCAGGGGAGTTCCCCGAAAATCGAGAAGGCCGGCCTGGACGGGGAACCAGCCCGTCGTGTTATTTTTGTATGTCTTTTCGGGCTTGGGAGAAAGGGCAGTCACGGGAACCTGGGTGTCTGAAGCCGTCACTGCGAAAAGCATGGGCACGGGGGCCTTGCCCTCGGATTTGAATAGGATGGATTGGATGGGAACATTGGGTCGGGGATTGGGCCAAGCCAACAGATTCAAGCCCGTCTCAGCGCCCTTATCCTTGTGCCACCAGGCCAGATAACTCTCGACGGTGTCGTCGGCCCCCCAGAAATTGACCAGTTCCCTCTCGACCCTCAAGGGGATCATCTCCACCTGAGAGTCGATATAAACCACATCGTATTCGGCCACCTTATTATCCGGGCCCGTGGAAGCCCAACGGCATCCCTGCAAGAAATACAACTCTGCCGCGGCTTGGTTTCCGAAAGGCAGGGCCATTCCCTGAGGGTATTGGGAAAGGGCCTTTCCCCTCAGGACCAGAAAAGAATGACCCGAGTTCTGGGCCGGATCCAAGATATGAAAAGGGATCCCCCGGAAATATTGTGATCCGACGGGCAAGTCTTTCAGAGCGTTCTTTTGCTCCTCGTCCCCCGGGCCTGGTTCCTGGCCGTCGAAAGGATCGGAGAACCCGCGGTTGGCGGCGGAGGAAATATCCAAGGACCAGAAACGGGCATGGAGCCGGGAAGCCCCGAGAAGGAACAGGACGAGGCAAAAAACCGTGTGGAAAGGTCGGGGAGCCGGGTGACTCATTTCACTTTTTTGTAGCGGTAATAGTCGAGGATAATCTTCACCACCTCGGCAGGCTTGTCCACGATGTGAAAAATGTCCAGGTCCTCCGGGTTGACGTAACGACGCCCCTTCATGATGGTCTTCTTGATCCAGTCCAACCCTCCCTCCCAGTAGTCCCGGTCCACCAGAATAATGGGAACAGGTTCGATCTTGCGGGTCTGCACCAGGGTCAGAAGCTCGAAAAGCTCATCCAGAGTCCCGAACCCGCCGGGCATCACCACTACCGCGGAGGCATAACGAAGAAACATCACCTTTCGGATGAAAAAATAGTGGAAGTTGATGGGCAGATTCACGTAAGGGTTCCCCTTCTGTTCGAAGGGCAGTTCGATGTTGCATCCCACCGACCTTCCTCCCGCCTCATGTGCGCCCTTGTTGGCGGCCTCCATGATGCCAGGGCCTCCACCTGTCACGATACTGAACCCTTTTTTCGAAAGTTGGTAAGCGATGTCCCGGGCCAGCCTGTAATCGGCGGCATCGGGCAGGGTCCGGGCGGACCCGAAGATAGTGATGGCGGGGCGGATATTGCGCAGGGCCTCGAAACCTTCTACAAATTCGGAGATGATTCGAAACATCCGCCAGGTGTCCTGGTCCTTGAAGTCGTTCGCGATCATGGGATTGAAGGGCACCGGATGATGATTTCGTCCGTTTTTCTTTGGTTTCTTTCCCTTGTTGCGTGTAGGCATGGCGATTTCCTTTCCTTCTGGGAATCAGGCGATGACGGCTTCCGGCAAACCTTCCAAGGCATCCAAGACCCGCTTGGGATGATCGGTGATCATGGGCGGAAGGGAATCTACCGGAAAATATTTTAACTCGTTGGTCTCCTCGCTCAGGCGTAATTCTCCGCCGACCAAGCGGCAGAGGAAGGAAACACGAACGGTGTGCCACTCCTTGCCCTGAGCGAAATGCAAAGAGCCGACCGTATCGGAATAAACCCCGACCAGTCGAACCACCTCCGCCTCAAGCCCCGTTTCTTCCCGCAGTTCCCTCGCGCAGGCCTGGGCGAGGGTTTCTTCCAGTTCCACGTGCCCCCCCGGAATACACCAAAGACCGTTATCGGTCCGTTTGGCCAGCAACACTTCACCCTTCTCGTTGAACACCAGGGCGTTTACCGCGATTTTCGGGGTCATTTGAGGTTGGTGGGTCATAGACCTCTTAGCTTACAAGGATTGGGAGCCAAAAAAAATCCCACGCCCCTGGGTAAGGAACGTGGGATGGAAAAGATTTCGCCTCGATCGGGCCCATAGGGCCCAGGAGACTTTTAGCGCTTCGAGAACTGGAAGCGTTTGCGGGCCTTCTTGCGCCCGTATTTCTTGCGTTCCACCATGCGGGGATCGCGGGTCAGAAAACCAGCGGCCTTCAAGGGCTTGCGCATCTCGGCGTCCACCTTCAACAAAGCGCGGGAAATTCCATGGCGGAGAGCTTCCGCCTGTCCCGTCACGCCTCCGCCGGTCAGGTTAGCGGTCACATCGTACTTATTCAAAGCCGAGACCAGTTCCAGCGGGGATTTCACCGTGGAGATTTTGGCGAAGGGGAAAAATTTTTCCAGAGGAAGTCCGTTGCAGATGATCAGGCCTTTGCCGGGCCGCAGGATCACCCGAGCCACGGAAGTTTTGCGACGGCCAGTGGCAATGAATTGTTCCTTGGAAGCGGTCACTTGGATTCTCCTCTTTTGGTGGGATGGGGCAGTTTAAGGGGCTGAGGTTTCTGGGCCGAATGAGGATGAACCTCACCTTTGTAGATGTTAACTCGACCAAACATCTTGTCGCCCTGGCTGGTCTTGGGCAACATGCCCTTGATGGCGTATTCCAAAATTCTCTCAGGGTGAGTCGTGCGGATGACTTTGTATTCCTCAGTCGACAAACCCCCCGGACGACCCGACGTCCGGTAATGATTTTTAGTTTCCCACTTGTTTCCCGTGAGAACAATTTTATCCGCGTTGATGATCACCACATGATCCCCGTTTTCGACATGGGGCGTGAAGTTCACCTTGTGTTTTCCCCGAAGTACGGCGGCGACCTGACTGGTCAGGCGGCCAAGGATCATATCCTTAGCGTCCACGATCCACCACTTGCGGTTGATTTCCTTCTGGGTCGGCAAATATGTCTTTTGCATGATTCCTAACCTGTAACTTTTTAAAAAAATGGCTTAAAAAAGGGCCGAAAAGGCCGCTTCCTTGACAAGGGGTTGAATTATAAGGGTTTTAATTAGGGTGTCAAGGAGAAGGTGGAAATTAGGGTTTAGAAGTAAGCGAAAGCCTAAGGCGTAGTTCCCCCTGAATCATGGCGAATGTCACGTGCCCACGGTGCCGTAAAACCCAGTCTTCAAGCCCAACTTGGTCCTGGGATCTACGAGGAGCGGGAATCCCGATCAAATCCGCTAAAAAACCCGGTTTGATTCGCCCCAGCTGATGGCCCATGCCCAACGCCCGCGCAGGCTTCGTGGTGACCATCGTAAGGATTTCGGACGAAGGTACCTGGGGGTAGTTTTTTTTGAAGAGTCTCATCTCCCGGAATAAGGAAAGCGAGGAGTTGCTTGCTAGGCTGTCCGTACCGAGGCAAACCGGAATTCGGTGACGCACCAGACGCTGGTATGGAAAAGAAGGATGATTAAAAAAAGCGTGACTTCCCGGGCAGTGCACAACTGAGATTCGATTTTTGGCCAAGAGGGAAAGGTCTCTTTCGTTCGCCTGGTTGACATGTACCGCCAGATCGAGCTTAGGAAGCCATCCGCACTGGTTGAGATATTGCACAGGCGTGGTCCCTCGGGGGATGTTCCAATCAGGGTTCAGGGCCTTGATCCGGTTGGCCATGGGGCCCTTTCCTTTACGGAAGAAGTTCCATTCTTCCTGACTCTCGGCCAAGTGAAGGGTCGTGGGATAGCCCTTATGGGATGAGAGAAATTTTCCCAAAAAACCCAGTGTTTCTTTTGACACGGTAAAGGGCGTGTGGGGAGAAAACCCCGGGCGTACCAGTCCTGGAACGGTTCCTTCCGCGGCAAGGAATTTCCATTTTTCAAATGCCTGTTTCCAATAGGCGCGGGGCGATTCGTTTCCCAAATCCAGGATTTCCAAAAACCAGAAGGCCCTCAGACCCATATGACGGAGGAGGGGTATACTTTCACCGCTGGTGGCCACATCGCAAAGGGTGGTGGATCCATAAGCCAAGCTTTGCTGGATTCCTTCCCGAACGGAACTTTTGAATTCCGAGCGGGTGGTTTGCCTGGTTTTTTCTCCCATGGCCCTCAGCCATTCCCTGAAAGACTCCTGGCGGGGAACCTTACCCTTGTATCGGGTGAAGTCCAGGTGGCAATGGGAATTTATAAAACCCGGAAGTAGAACCGTATCCTCCAGGTCCAGAATCCGGACGGAGGGAAGAAAAACCAGGTCCTTACGCCGTCCCACTTGTACAATCTTGCCGTCTTGAACCAGCACGAAAGCGTCCTCAATGGGACGCGGCCGATCAAGAGTCAGAAGATATTTGGCAAAGAGAACTAGCCGGTGGCTGGAGCTCATTTCAATAGGTTACCAGCCCGAACCCAGGGTATATAGTCCCAAAGGGAAAAGACCTTCATTAAGATTTCTTCTAGGTTGACCCTGCCCCAGGGGTCGCATAAATTAGGCCCTCATGCTCGATAATAAAATTTCAAACTCTTTTTTCGACTTTACCAGCAAACTCACAACTTGGTTCCCGAGGGGGGGGGCCTTGCTTTTTGATCACACCCTCATTCCAGCCGTTGGAAATCCTCTGGTGGCTAAACTCACCGAACGCCATAACTTCAACACTCTCAAATCCATCAAGGCGTTTCAAAGAATCTTGGTGGTATCAGATATCCATATTGGGGACGCCATCCTGGCGGCCGGAGGCGTGGCGGTTTTCCGCGATTTCTTCCCCGAAGCACGAATTGATTATGTAGTCAAAAAACAGGTGGCTTGCCTGTTTGAGGGCAATCCGGATATCACTAACCTTTACCCGTTTTTCACCGGAGGACAATTTCCCAACGAATCTGACCTGGAAGCGGTCAAAAAACTGGCCTTTGAAAATGATTATGATCTTTGCCTGAATTGCTGCCCTTTTATTGAAGATAGTAAAATCTTTCCACGGGGCCAGAAAGTACTCAATATGGTAACGGCCGCCCCCAAGGTGCTGATAAACCTGACCGGAAAGACCGGCTCCTGCCATTTCATGTACCAAACCTACGGGTTGGCGGGGGAATTACTTCCCCAAATCACCCAAAAAGTCAGTTCCCGGCCTTTCAATGGTTTTCCGGTCACGTTGTCCGACGAAGCCTTCTCTCAAGCCCAATCGTTCCTGAAAGAACAAAAGGTACCTCGAAACCAGCGAATCTATTTTTTGAACCCCGACACAGCCTCCCCCTTCAACCGCATTCCCTTTGAAAACCAATTGACCTTGCTCAGAGGCCTCTTGTCCCTTTCAGGACATATTTTGTTAGGTTCGGGTTTCACGGCCAAAGAAATTGAAAAACAGTTGATGGAAAAACTTTCAGCAGATGAGAAGATCCGTCTGACGGTGGTACCTAAAACACTGGGATTGGACGCCTACGCCGCTTTATTGGATTTTGCCGATATCTTCATCTCGGGAGATACTGGACCTTTGCATATCGGAGCGGCCCGCAAAGTCTCCAAGACAGGCAACATTCAGTTTCGAAACAAAACCTACGTGGTTTCGGTTTTCGGAGCCACCAATGCGCGCATGTCGGGATACGATTCCACCGATCCACTCTTTCCTCCCGCAAATCAGGATTGTCCCTCTAGATGCTATGTGTCCGAAAGCACCTGCCGCAACATCACCTGTATGAATAAAATGTCCAAAACATGCAAGACTGTACGCTGTTTTGAATTTTTAGACGTGGAAAAAATCCTTGCCGATATCCGTGCCTACCTGAAAAATCTCCAGCCCGCTGAGTAAACAGCCCCTACACTTACAACCTGAAAAAACAATGCCCCGGAGTTTGTTGTACAAAACCTTTCATTTCCAAAAAAAGTAAAAGCTCATTTAATTTGCGAATGTCAATTAAAGTTTCCCGGGCTAATTGATCCACATGTTTGGGTTCGTGCGACATCTTCTCCAACAGACGTTTTTCATCTTCCGAAAGCAAATCTCGGTTTGCGGGAACTTTTCCAGACCCGCCCCTCGATTTGAAAAGGGTCTCAGCCCTTAAATCACCCAGCTCATGAAAAATATCCTCCACTCCCGTGACCAGGCGTGCGCCTTGCTGGATCAGGGAATGAGTCCCTTCTGATTGGGGATGATCAATAGGACCTGGTACTGCGAAAACGGGCCGGCCCTGTTCCAAGGCGTGATCCACCGTGATGAAGGAACCGCTGTCTTTGTTGGCTTCCACCACCAGCACGCCTCGGGAGGCTCCGCTTATGAGCCGGTTTCTTTGGGGAAAATGAAGGGCAAGGGGTTTGGCGTGAAGGGGATATTCACTTAAAATTGCCCCCCTTTGGACGATTTCCTCTGCCAGTTCAGTGTTTTCGGGAGGATACATGTTCAAAAGACCGCTTCCCAAAAAAGCCAGAGTTCTTCCCTGAGGATGTTTGATTGCTCCCCGATGCGCCAAAGAGTCGATTCCTCGGGCCAGGCCCGACACTACTGTATAGCCCGATTTCGCCACACCTTCCGCCAAGTGAAGGGCGGCGTGCTTGCCATAGGGAGTTGGCCGTCGGCACCCAATAATGGCAATGGCGTTTTCGTCTTCCATCAAAATCTCGCCTCTCGTCCACAACACGAATGGCGGATCATAAAGGTTTTCAAAAACTGCGGGAAACTTGGAGTCCCCTTCCACTAAAACATGAATTCCGTAATGATCAGCTTCTTCCAATTCTTTTTCCACTCGTTCGGCGGGGTGGATCAAACCAAGTACCTTTTTCGAGCAAGGCTGGGTCCAGTCCGGGAGTTCTTGGAGACGTTCTTCTTTCGCGCCAAACACGTCATCCAGCTGGGGGAAAGCTTCCCGGGCGGACTTGAGACGGCGGGGTCCAATGACACCGGTCAGGTGGAGGGCCAGGAGGGCCAGACGGTTATCCATGGATCAGTCCGGTAAAACGGCCTTGTTGGGTCCAGCAGCCTTGGCCTGGGCAAGAAGTTTTTCAGTGTTCGCATATAATTCCAAATGGTTCCCAACATGCTGGGGATAGGTCGAGGCACTCAGATTAATGGTGACAGGGGGCTGGTCACCCATGATCTGTTTAAAATATTTGAAAATGCGTTTTGCGATAATGCCGTAGGTGTGGTTGGCGGTATCCGGAAGAACGATGGCATAGCGGTTTCCATCCAGACGGCAGATGACATCCACGCGTCGAAGACTGTTGGACAAAATCTCAGCCACTTTCGTAGCCACCTCATTTTCCTTGCCATCAAGCGAGGCCAGGGGTGTGACTTCCAGAAAAAGCAAGCTCACGCTTCGACTGTATCGTTTGGCTCTTTCCACTTCGATGAGAAGACTTTCTTCGAAGTAATCCCGGTTGAAAAGACGCGTGACCTCGTCTACCAGGATAACGGGCCGACGTTGTTTATCTCCAGTTTGAGCAGGGGGGGCAGCGCCCTCCGAAAGATGGGTTTCTGAATGGGAAGGAGATGAATCGGTTTTTAATAAAGAGCGAGGAGTGCTTTCTTCTTTATCCGGAACCTTGGTCAGGGAAGGCGCAGGAGCCGTGGGTTCATTTGTCGGGGCCACCGAAAAAGCCTTCACGGGAACTGAGGGGTAGCCAGTCTCCAAAACTTTATCCATGGCACGATTAAGCGGACCCAGCCAATCTTTAAAGATCCCCGCGAGTTCCTTCAACAAAGCATCTGGATAAGCTTTAGGTTCCGTGTGCATCAAGCCAAACAGGATAAATCGGGACTGAGGTTGAAAGTCGCTGATAAACATTCCACCGTTGGGTTTCTGCATACGCAAAGATCCAAATTTATTGAAAACAGGCTTACCAGTGATATCTGAAAATATTTTATAGGGAGATATGGAAAGCGTGATGCGTTCTTCCACTCCCAGTCGATAAAGACCCGAATCAATCAACTCTTCTTTACCATCGAAGGCTAGGGCTGTAATGGGTTCTTCCGGCGCGCCAGAGACCGCCAAAAAAACTGTGTCAAAATTGTATTTTTCTCGCCATTTCAGACAGGCATAAGCCAGATGGGCCGTGGTGGGATGGGGGGATTGGACGAGTTCATTAATCTGGGGTAATAAAGGGGGATTTTCGTTCATCCACTCAATCCTTTCAGGGATTATGGGAGATGCTTCCAAAGAATTTATTAATACGGCGACATCTTATCACGATCTTTGGAGTTCTTTTAATCTAAGAACTTATAAAGAATTTTCGTTCCCTCTTTTTCAGGGCCCCAAAGAACAAAAATAAAGGTTAAAAAGTTAGGAAAACTAAAAATTTGTCTTTGTTTCACTCTTTCCGCCTTAGCCTTGTGGGCAATGGATTCAGGACGATTCCAACATCCTTAAATTTTTTTAATGATTGGGTTTTGATTATTAAAATTATATGCGATCTTAAAATCTATCGAACACGGATAGCCTGAAAAATGGCCTGAAGGGAGACAGGGTCGGGAACAAGGATGAAATAACCTCCAACCACCTTGGTGTCGTCGATAAACTGCGTTTCGATCACGATGACCTTTGCGGTTTTATCCATTCCCTGGGACAGGGTCGTCAAGAGGGCTCCCGCCATGTCGAACACCAGGGTCGGGACAGACATCAGAAGGAGCATTCCCAAGAACTCGTTCAAGGCACTCAGATAGGCTCCCGTGAGGATATTTCCTGCTTCCTTGATAGCCGAATGGCCCATCTCGTCGAGGATCTGGCTGGTACCCACTTCTTTTTTCAAGAGAAGGTCGGCCAGGTGAAGAGCCGAATCTCTGGGGAAAAGCAAAAATATTTTTCCTGTCGCATCCCCCAGGATCGTCAGGCAAAGACCCGCGACCAGGGTATGAGGGTCCCCTACCAGGTTGGGCACATCTCCCAAGGGTAAAATCGTAGCTTGTGGAACGGTGATCTTTATTTTTTTACCCAGCATTTGGGAAAGGGCCGTTGCGCCATGGCCCGCCCCGATATTACCCACTTCCTTCAAGGCATCCACCTGGGCTGGCGTCAATTCATCAAGATTCAAGAGCATGGGCGTTATCCCTCCCAGGAAGAGAATGATCAACTCGGTAACGGCGTTCCCGCAAATCTTCGATGAGGCTGTTCACATCCAGTACGAGGGCGATGTGTCCATCACCTAAAACCGTGGCGCCGGCGAATCCCCTGATTTTTTTCAAGAAACGGTCCAGAGGTTTGATGGCGATCTCATTTTGGCCTACGATGGAATCCACAAGCAACCCAACCTTCGATTCCCCTACTTCCACCACCACCACCGGCTCCAAATCCAGGACCGGGGGCGGGGCATCTACCTCTATGAGTTCACCCAGGTGGTAGAGCGGTAGAACCTCGTCGCGGAGCATAAGTGTTTCCTGAAGTTGGAGACGGCGTTTTTCACCCGGATGGATCTCCAGGGTTTCCAGCACCCCCGTCACGGGGAGGGCGAAGGTTTCCCCGCCCACTTTGACCATCAAAGCCTTGATGATGGCCAGGGTTAGGGGGAACCGGAGGAAAAAAGTGGTGCCGACGCCCTTGCGGCTCTGGATGCGGAAATTGCCTCCCATGGACTCGACCTTGGTTTTGGCGGCGTCCACGCCCACCCCTCGTCCCGAAATTTCGTTGGCCTGTTTTGTCAGCGAAAACCCTGGCAGACCAATCAGACGAACCGCCTCTTCATCGGTAAGCTTTCCGGCTTCTTCGGCAGTGAGCAAGCCTTTGCTCACTGAATGCTGACGCACCTGGTCGGGATCAATGCCCTTGCCGTCATCAGTCACAGACAAGACGACCGAAGATCTTTCCCTCTTGGCTTGCAGGCGAATGGTGCCAAAGGGATCCTTCCCATCCCGTGCTCTTTCCTCGGGCGCTTCAACGCCGTGATCTACCGCGTTGCGAAGCAGATGAACGAGTGGCTCTCCGATCTCGTCAATGACCGTTCGATCCAGCTCCACCTCCGCTCCCTCCATTTCCAGGTTAACCTGCTTTCCGAGGCTTTTAGCCAGGTCTCGAACCATGCGGGGAAACCGGTCGAAAACCTGTTTCACCGGGATAAGGCGCACTTTCATGATTTCATCCTGAAGTTCATCCGTGATGTGGTGAAGCTGGGCCAGTGGCTCGCGCAGTTCCCGAACTTCCCCGTTGGCGGCAACCATCTCGAAACGGATCTTGGAAATCACCAGTTCCTGCACCAAAGTCATCAACTTGTCGAGCTTGGTCGTATGGACCCGGATGGTGGGGATCGTAAAATTTTTTTCGTCGGTCGCGGGCGAAATTTCTGGCGCTTTGGGAATCGGCACCCCGTTGGAATAGGGATGTTCTTCGGAATCGGATGCAGTCCCAGTCGGTGGCGAAAACTGAAGGTCGGAGGGGTCGAGAGGTGAAACGTCCCCCGCCTCCACTTCGGCCACGGACAGAATTGAATCCTGAATTTTTTTCCCCGGATGTTCCGTCACCAAAATCAGCTCGAAAGACCGGTCAAACTCCCCTTTTTCTACCGCGGTCCCGGGCGGGTTCGATTTAACAACCTCCCCTAGGTCGTTGAGGTTTTTCAGCACCATAAAGGCGCGCACTTCCTTGAACACACAGCTTGCCTCAAAGCGAATCAAAAGATGGAAAATCGAAAATCCATTTACTCGGGCCTGAGCCAGTATCTCCTTTTCGTTCTGGTCAAAGACAAAGGCAGGGGCAGCCGCTGTTTTGTGTGTCTCACCGAAAGCTGGACCTCCGGAAATTGGGGCCGAAGGACCGGAAGATGAAGTCAGCCTTTCCAGGAGGTTTCCCAAGGCTCCATCCTCGATATCAACCCCGGATTCCAATTCTTTAACCCATAATTCCAGGCGATCCAGGCAAGCGAATAGAGTATCAACCAAGCCGGGAGTAAGGCGGGAGGTACCGGAGCGCACGGGCTCCATGGCTGTTTCCATGTGATGGGTAAGAGTGGTCATGGGGATGTAACCCATGGTGGCGGACATGCCCTTCAAGGTGTGGGCGGCCCTAAAAATTTCCCGCACAGCTTCGGCATGAGCCGGATCTTTTTCCAACGCCACCAGGGCATTATTCAACGTAGAGAGGTAATCATGCGCTTCGGTGAGAAAAAGTTCTTTGTAATCTTGGGTGTTCAAATCTCCCCGTCTCCCATTTGGAACACAGGACTTTTTCGCTTTGGACGCTGTGGCTTCACAGCCAAAGAGATCCAAGGGATTCTAAAAAAAAGCCTCGTTGTGTTTTATTTTAAGGGAAAAGCCTGAAAACCGGCGTTTAAACTTGATCGCCTAGGAGGGAGTTGATGGCGGCCGCCATGGGGACCAGGTCCAATTGGCGTGAAACGACTCCAGCCTCCATGGCTGATTTGGGCATGCCATAAACCACGCAAGATTCGGCGTTTTGGGCAAAAGTCATCCCTCCAACCGATCGAATTTCCTTCAAACCCTGGGTTCCGTCCCGGCCCATTCCCGTCAAGACGACTCCCGCACACTTGGAACCGGCCGCCTTGGCTGCGGAAATCATGAGCACATCAGCCGAGGGTTTCACCCCTAATCGGGGAGGCAAATCAGTGAATTGAAAAAGGAATTCCCCGGCCCGGCCCTCCACCACCAGATGGTTCCCCGCGGGGGCCACGTAACCCTTGCCACCCAAGATTCTTTCTCCCTTTCCGGCTTCCGTTACCGCCAGGGGACCCACTTCGGACAATCGGCGGGCCAAGGCCTGGGTGAACCCAACTGAAATATGCTGGACCACCAATACCGCAGTGAGGGGATGAGGTTTGAGGGCGGAAAAAAAATCGTTCAAGGCCCTGGGACCACCAGTGGAGGAAGCTACACAAACTAGGAATCTAGCCGAAAGGGACGACCATGGCTCCCGGGTAGGAGGAGGGACTGCGGGAGACAGGGCCAAGCGGCCAGGCCGGGGCTTGCAGAGAGCGGCCAGGCGGATTTTCTCAACCAGTTCCCGCTCCACCCCTTTCAATGATCCAAGGACCCCGCCGTTGGGTTTAAGGACGCATTCCACGGCTCCCGCTTCCAAAGCTTTCAGGGTGGCCTCGGTTCCCTTGCCTGTGTGGCTGGAAAGCATAACCACCGGCAAAGGATGCTCAGCCATGATTCGTGCCAGGGTCGCCAGCCCGTCAAGTCGGGGCATTTCCACATCCAGTGTCAAGACGTCGGGTTGGCTCGTCTTGATCTTGGCCAAAGCCTCCAGACCGTCCGAAGCGGTTTCTACGACCTTCAATCCTGTCCCGGAAGCGTCGATAGCTTCCACGATCATTTTTCTCATGAAAAAGGAATCATCCACCACGAGGACACGGATGGGTTTGGAACTACCGGGAGAGGACTCCATGCCTATCCCATCACTCTCTTAAGAGACTCGTTCACGCGGGGAGGCTGGAAGGGTTTGATAATGAAATCACGGGCACCGGCTTGAATGGCTTCAATGACCATGGCCTGCTGACCCATAGCCGATACCATGATGATACGCGCGTCAGGGTTGATGGCCCGGATGGCCTTGACCGCCTCGATCCCATCCATTTCGGGCATTACGATGTCCATCGTGACCAAATCGGGTTTTAAGGTTTGGTATTGTTCTACCGCTTCCAGGCCGTTTTCCGCCTCGCCCGCCAACAAAAAGGGTTCTTTTAAAATAATGCCCTTCAATATCCCACGCATAAAAGATGAATCGTCCACAAACAATACTCGAATGGCCAAAGCTTATTCCTCCTGAGGGCCGGACCGAGGGTCGGGCTCCCTATTAGGTTCATCCAGACGGATCAAGTTTTCCAGACTCAACAATAGTACCTCACGATCAGGCCCCTCCCAGAGACCTGAAAAAAAAGCGGAGTCTACGCCCAGTCCCCCTTCGGGCAAAACAGCCTTGAGTTCGGATCGATGAATTTTCAACGTTTCAGTCACCCGGTCCACGATCAGACCCATCATCGTTTCCTTCCACTCAACCACCAAGATGCGGCTGTCTGCGCTGCGATCGGTCAAGGGAAGGCCCAGTCGCTTTTTGGGGTCAAGAACCGGGGTTATGCGGCCTCTCAAATGAACAATGCCCTCCAAAAATGAAGGCGCCTTGGGCATTCGGGTGATGTTTCCCACTCGCAAAATTTCCCTCACCTGTCGGATGGCAATACCGAAAGCGCAGCCCGCCAGGAAAAAGACAATCAGTTGGGCTTGAGGATCTCCGTCCGCAGAAGTTCCCTCGATTTCCGGACCTTTCCCAGGTTCGGCCGTTGGGTAAAAGACGGAAGGATCGAAGGGAGCGGTTTCAGGAGACATTCAGATCCACCTTTCCGGTTGATTGAGTGAGCGGATCACAAGTCGGCCGTCCTGAGGGGAAAAAACAATGGACCTACCCTTGAACCCTCCCACATCTTCTCCCAAGACTGGAATTCCTCTTTTTGTCAATTCTTCACGGCAGGCCATGACATTTCGTGTACCTACCGGCAAGGGGTTGTATTGGATGGAATTGAACATGTTCGCCCCCCCCACCAATTTCGCTTTCAACCTACCCTGGTCGACACCCTTTTGGACCAGTTCAGCTAGAAGCCATTCAACCGCCGTATCGGCGAACTTACCCCGAACGGGAGCACGAGAAAGCGTATTTTGGGCCGGAAGCATAATATGGGCCAAAGCGCCCCAACCCGAATCCCCATCCCACACGGCCACTCCCACGCAGGACCCCAACCCGATGGCCGTAAGCCGGTCAGGACTTTTAGCGGTTTTCATTTCAGCGATCCCGACGGACCAATCCGTCTCAGGCATTGCCGGGCGATTCAATGGATTGGGTGAAAGCCTTGAACAATTTAGGAAGGGTTCCCGCCTCTGGCAGCAGGAAAAACCTTCCGGTCAATTGCCGATCATTCTCGGTTAGCCGGGTCTCGATCACGATGGCAAAATCGTCCTTTTGCTCTAGATCCACTAACACCGTGTCTAAAATCGCCTGAGCCATATCCACCACCAGGGTAGGAACCCCATGAATCATCTGGACATGGATGAAACGATAAAGGGCGCTCAAATAGGAACCGGTCAGGATGCTCCCCAGCTCCTTGATGGCTGAACGATCCAAGTCGGAAAGCTCCCCGGAAGCGCGGGGTTCTCGTTTCAGGAGAAGCCCCGCCAAATCGGGAAGAAGATCAAGAGGAAAAAAAATCAAAACTACCCCACAAATATCGCCGTAAACCGGCATGTAAACTGCCGCCACATCGGCCTGCTCCCCACCCAGAAAACCCGCGATTTGTTCAGTCGGAAGGATGAGTACTTGGGTAATGGACATACCAATGGGGCGCCCCACCATCTGGGAAAGGGCGGTGGCGGCGTGACCAGCCCCTACGTTGCCCACTTCACGCATTGCATCCAGTTGAAAATCGGTAAATGGTTCGGAATTGAATTCCACGACTTGATGTCCCTTTCTCTTGCGCCAAGACCGAAGGAACCTCAGGCCCTCCGGGGCTGGGTGGGGCGGTCCTAGCCGAGAACCTTTTTGACGGCTTCCAGAACATTGGAGGGCTGGAATGGTTTGACGATAAAATCTTTGGCGCCCGCCTGAATGGCCTCCACCACCAAGGATTGCTGGCCCATCGAACTACACATGAGAATTTTGGCCCCGGGCTGGGCTTTGACGATTTCCCTTACCGCATCGATCCCGCCCATTTCCGGCATGATGATATCCATGATGACTAGGTCGGGCTTCAGCGACTTGAATTGCTCGATAGCCTTGGCGCCATTTTCCGCTTCTCCAGCCACTTCATAACCCGCCCCCACTAGGATGTTCTTGAGCATCATGCGCATGAAGGACGCGTCATCGACTAAAAGAATTTTTTGAGCCACAAAACCCTCCCTTGCAGGTCTAAATTCAATCTTTCGCGATTCTAAAAGCGGAACAAGCTCAAACGTTAGCCACTAAACGGGAAAACCGTCCCTGGTTGAAGCCTCCAGCAACATACCCAAGCAAGACCTAGAGGGCATTTTCGCCTCTTTCCCCCGTACGGATCCGAATCACATCTTCCACCGGAAGGATGAAAATTTTTCCGTCCCCAATACGCCCTGTCCGGATCACTTCCAACAGCAAATCCACCACCCTCTCGACTTCGTTGTCGGGAAGGACGATTTCCAACCTCAAACGGTCTTGGTATTGTACCTTATAATCCGATCCCTGCACCGATTCCACCTGCACACGTTGATAGCCGTAACCGGAACCTTCCGAAAGGGTCACCCCCCGGATCCCCGCTTCCCAAAGGGCCTTTTTGACCGGGTCCAGTTTTTTTGCTGAAAACATGCACAGGATGATTTTCATGGGATCCCTATCATTTGATGAGCTTGGATTGGCCGGCCGAAGGGGAAATTTGCAGTTCGGCTTTCCAAACCTGAATCTGACGGATCCAGTCAATCGCCTGGGATCCTTTTTCCTCATCCGGGGTTGGGGTGTCTAGGTAAAGTTGAAATTCTTTGAGGGCCTCATCCCACCAGCTTTTGGAACGGTAAATCTGGCCAAGGTGAAAATGAATCTCGGATAGGCCGGGTTTTAGTTCCTGAGCTTTCTTCATCTCCACCTGAGCTTCATCCCACCATCCCCGCCGAATGTAAACTTTGCCGAGTTGAAGATGGGCTTCTGGATGGAGGGGATCACAGGCAACCGCCTTCGCCAAAACCTTAACGGCCTCATCCATGCGATCCAGAAGCAGATGGGTGTCGCCTAAATGGATCAGGGCATCACGGTTTTTGGGACTAATCCGGATGGCCTCGTTAAATTCGCGCACAGCTTCGGGATATTGCCCCGTGTTTTTGTAGAGGAGCCCCAGATTTTGGTGAAGGGCGGCGTTCTCTGGATCAGCCATGATTTGTTTGATCAAAGCCTCGGAAGTTTCGGTCAGGACGTTTTTCTTCTTCAGGGCAACGGTCAGGTTGTTCTGGGCAGTCTTGTAATCGGGTTCGATCTCAACGGCTTTCTGGAAAACCTCAATCGCCTTCTCATACTGACTTTGTTTGAAATAAACCACACCCAAATTGTTGTAGGCTTTGGCGTAGCGGGGGTTAAGTTCAATGGCGCGCCGGTAAGAACGGATGGCCTCCGGCATCTGGGCAGCGTTTTTATAGGCCACCCCAAGAGAATTATAGATGATGGAATTTTTTGGGTCGAATTCCAGGGCTTTTTTATACTCGGCGATGGCCTCCTCAAAACGGCCCTTGTCAGCCAGTGCCAGACCCATGTAGGTCAGAGCCTCGGCGCTGGAAGCGATGGAAACATTCTGTTCCATTGCCAAGGTGATCTCTCGAATGGCCTCATCGAACAGGTTGACCTTGTAGTAATAAACCCCAAGGTAATAATGAGCTTCGGCGTTCTGGGGATCCAATTCCAAGGCCCCTCGGACCTCGCGGGTGGCCTTCTCGCTTTCACCCATTTTGAAGTAAGTGACTCCCATTTCGAAATGGGCCATGCTGGAACCCGGCATGAGGTCGACCGCCTTTTGAAACTCCAGGGCAGCCTCCTCATTTCGGTTGAGCTCCCGTAACGCCACCCCGCACTGTATCCGGTTATCCACATTGTTCGGGGCGAGACCGACAGCTTTTCGGAAAGAATGAAGGGCGTCTTCCATGAGCCCCTTTTGAAGAAGGGTTTCCCCCAATGCCCGATAGAGTTTTTCCTCCGCCGGGTTCGACTCGATAGCCCTTTTGTATTCCCGAACGGCCTCGTCCAGGAGCCCCTTGCCCTTGTAGGCTGCGGCTAGGCTCAGAAAAGTTTCCGCTGAAGAAGCCGCCGGCTGGGTCGCGACTTGCTCCGCCACCCTTTCCTCCATCGTTTTGGAACGCTCGATGGAAAGGAGCGCCTGGGCGCCTTGGCCATAATTGGGGTTCAGATCCACCGCCCTTTTAAATTCCCTCTCGGCTTCCTCCAGCATGTTTTTGTCGCCGTAAACGAAACTGAGGTTGTAATGCGCCCCAGGATAATCGGGGTTCAACGAAACCGCTTTTTTGAACTCGATCAACGCCTCGTTGATCATGGCTTTCTTGTAATAGACCTCGCCCAGGTGGTTGTGCAGATCGGCAAAATAAGGGTTGGCATCGACGGCCGTTTTGAATTCCCTCACGGCGTCGTCCAGGAGGCCTAGGCACTTGAAACAGATCCCCAGATAGTTGCGGGCGAAGGGATGTTCGGGTTTAAGTTCGAGGGTCTTTCGGTATTCCTCCACGGCTTTTTCAAACTGGCCAGTGTATCGGTAGGCGTTGGCCAGGTTATAGACCGCTTCCGGATCTGCGGGAAACATCTGAACGGATTTTTTATAAGCTTCCAGAGTGCGGTCATAAAGGCCCGTCTGTCGGTTGACCGATTTCAGGTTTTCAAGCGCCTGAGTATTTTCTGGATCCACTTCCAGGGCGGTTCGAAACTCCTTCAAGGCCTCTGCGGACATACCTTTGGAATAATAAAAAACGCCTAGGTTGTTGTGGGTGGAAGCGTCCCCTTGGTCGGAACCATTGGCCATTTCACGAATCATTTTGATGTCAGGCCGGGTCGGCATGGGTTCCCCTGGGGATGGAGGGCGGAAGAGGCCCCTCCTCCAGCAATTTTTCGGGATTCAGTATGGAGTACAAATCGTCTTTTATTTTACCCAAACAATAAAATAAATCGGACTTTTTTCCAAAAAGGTAGGGTGGGGGGGACTCGATTTGATCCACCCGGAACCGGGTTACTTCCTTGACGGCGTCCACCCAAACGAGGAACGGAAACCCTCGAATCTCCAAAACGATGAACCAGGTGGCGATGGGACGCTCTGACTCCCCCAGCCCTAAAACCCGCCTCAGGGAGAGAAGAGGAAGCTCCCGTGAACGCAAAAGGCAATTCCCCACCCAGGCCCCGTACCCCTCCAGCGGTTGGAAAGGCGTGAACTTCATGACTTCCCGGGCTCGAAAGGTTTCAACTCCAAAAAGCTCTCCTCCAACGACAAAGGTCAGGGTCGAAAGACCCTGTAAAACCTGTAGGATGTCCCTTTCCTCCACGAACCCCAGGCGAACCAGAACCTTTCCAATGGGTTCATGACTTTTCCGCTGCTCGGCCAGGGCTACCTGAATCTGTCGGGACGTGATTTTGCCCGCCTGCCGCAGAAGCTCCCCCAGGGTTTTCTCCTGGTGCAGAGGCGTCATGCCGGGTTTCCCTTGACGAATTTCAGGTTGTTTTTAAGTATTTCATTCTGGGGTTCCAGCGCCAGGGCTTTCTCCCAGTGACTGATCGCCAGATTCTTTTCGCCCTTTTTGAGATAAAGGTTCCCGAGTTTCGCATGGGCGTCCCCGTGGGCCGGGTTCAAGGTCACGACATGGGCGTAATTCTCCACCGCTTCGTCGAACCTGCCATTCTTGTAGAGAAGGTTTCCCAAGTTGTCAAGAATCACCAGGTCATTCGGGTTCAAGGTCTTCGCGGCCATGTATTCCTCCATGGCCTTCTCCGAATCCCCCTGCTTGTCGTAGATATAACCCAGCACGTTATGCACGCTGGCGTCATGGGGATTAATTTCCATTACTTTTTTATACATCCGGATTGCATCCTCATGCCGACCCCGACCCGCGTGGATCATTCCCAGCTTTAGATAGACCTCGGCGTTGAGGGGATTTCGCTGGAGAGCCTGTTCCAGGATTTCCAAGGCCCGGTCGTATTGTCCCAGGTTCATCAGCACCACCCCCATGCGAAAATGAACCTCGGGCTCATGGGGATTCAAGCTCAAGGCTTCCTCGTAACGGACTAAAGCCTCGTTGAATTTTCCCCGTTTGGATAGGGCATTCCCCAAAATGGCGTGTACCGCCGCGTGACGGGGATTGATCTGAAGGGCCTGGATATAATCCTCGATGGCCGAGTCGATCTCACCCGTCTGTTCATGCGCAAAACCCATCTTGAAAAAAATTTCAGCGTTCTTGGGGTTGATGGCGGTATAACGGCGATATTGATCCAGGGCCTGGGGATAACGTCCCATCTTGGCCAGCACGTTTCCGAGGTTATTATGCAGACCTGCGTCGGCGGGGTTTAATTCTAAAGCCTTTTCGAATTCCCGGACGGCTTCCTCATACTTGCCTTCCGCCTCAAGCAAAAGCCCCAGCTTGCAATGGGCATTGAGATTCATGGGGTTGATCTCGAGAGCCCGGCGATAGTATTCCTGGGCCTCACCGTAACGCCCCAGGTTGGTGCAAAGCCCCCCCAATTGAAATAGAATTTCGCCATCCGAGGGGCTTAATTCCAACGCCTTGCGGAATTCAACGATGGCGTCCTCGTATCGCTTGGAAATGGAAAAGGCGGTTCCCAGGTTGATATGGTCTTGGGCTCTATCCAAGGGACTCCTCCACTTTTGCGTCTTCCTTTGTTGGATCCACCAAAAGGGTTCGATAGATCCGATGCCTCACATCCACGCACTGGTACAAATTTCGAGCTTTTCCCATCAAGGTTTCGGTCAAACCTAATACCAAAAAGCCCCCCGCAACGAGAGACTGGGCGAACCGTTCATAAAGAATTTGCTGCTGAGGAGCGGTCATGTAGATCAGGACATTCCGGCAAAGAATCAAGTCGAATCGCGCAAGGTCCAGCGGCCAATCTCCCAGCAGGTCATGGGTTCGAAAACGAACATGTTTTTTTAAATCCTCCGCCACAACCGCCTTTTCTTGTTGGACATAAAACCAACGTGACTGGTGAGCCCGATCCATTTTGCCGAGCGCCGCTACGGGATACCGAGCCCTCTCTGCGGCCCCGACGCTTTGGGAATCGATGTCTGTGGCCCATATTTCAAAGGGAAAGGGGGGATGTTCCAAAGCCCAGTCCTTCAGAGCGATTGCCGTCGAATAGGCTTCCTCCCCGGTACTACAGCCAGCCGACCAAACACGGAAAGGCCCATTTTCCAGAGGCCTAGAAAAAAATCTTTCTTTCAAAGCGCGAAAGACAGCCGGATCCCGAAAGAAACCCGTGACATGAATGGTGAGACGATCTAAAAGAAGGCCCGCTTCCTCCTTTTTCAGTTTAAGGATGCGGTTGTATTCTTCGTAGGTAGATGCGCCAGTGGCCCTCATCCTGACCGCGATCCGGCGCTTGATATAGTTTCGTTTGTATTGAGAGGCGTCAAACCCCTTTGCGGCTAACAAATGATCCAAGATGCCTTGCAACAGCGGTTCTTCATTTGTTCCGCGACTTGCGGACAGGTCAGGGGCGGGAGTAGGGGGCAAGGTTGATATTCACGGCCGGTAAACGGCCGTGAACCCCTGCTGAATGACTTCTTGGGACCGGGTGACACGAGCTAAGCTGTAAGAGTTCCCGCAATAAAAAACCTCAGCGGACCCAATTTGGGTCACGACCGGGTCTCCTTCCGATCCCCGTTCAACTTTTTTACCCACCGCAAAGACCATTCCCTCCACCACGCCCTTTCGGTCCCCGGCAGTTAACACCACATTATCCGATTGTTTGAAGTTCATATTCATGGCCGGTCCTCCAGCCACGTAACAGTGAATTTCAGTCAGCGGAAGGTTCTTTTTGGTTTGTGCCCTTTTCCACCGCTTGACGTCGATTCCATAATCCCGGACCTGATCCCCCCCGGCGAAAGGCGCAAAGGACTGAATAATTTTAACCGTGGCGACATTCTTGACTATTTCTTCGACCTGAACCACGGCTCGGGTTTCCGCCCAGGAACCCTGAAAATTCAATCCTGAACCAGACAAAGAATCGTCAAAAAGATGGTAAACCGTTAAGAGATCTCCAACTTTTGAACGAGAAGGCTTTTCAAGCTGGATATGCGGTTCCGACGGCTGGCTATAGTTGAGTGGGTCTCCGGCGAGGGTTACGACTTTTCCCATAACCCCGCTGGGTTCAGAATCGGAAACGACGAAACCCGAAGCTAAAAACGAATAGAAACTAAAATCCTGGGGCGCACGCACCCTTTTGCCACTAGGAGAACTCCCGCTTCCGTCCGCTGGAGAACCCATATCCTGATTTCGAACCAACGTTTCGGGAGAAGCCACTTGCGTTCCAGTCAAGGTCGAGGGTCCGGTTGAGACAGAATTGGAAGCAGTATCGTCTCCGCCGACCTCGACTTCGACGGTCTTGGCAAACAGGGCCTGCGAACCTTGAAAAAATAGAATGAGTACGATCGCCCCAAGTCCTCCCCTCGTTGTTTTAACGTACATAGGTCACCTCGTCCTTAAGAGCTTTGGCTTTTAGCACCCAATCTTCTTCGTTGGAATACTGGCCGATAATGATGTCCAAAAGAGGTACTGCGTAAAGCTTTGTGGCGGCCGAGGTCTCGATCTTGTTATCCGCATCGTAGTAAAGAGCCGCAGCGCATAAAGATGAGTTTTCCGGGTATTGCTGATAAATTTCCCAGTACACAGTTTGAGCCCTATTATTGTCTCCCAGGATATCGCAATACCTCGCTGTATAATAGAGAACCTGGGGAGCATGGGGGTCTTTTGGATTTTTCTTGACCCATTCATTCGCCTGTTCGGCCAGCATGGATGTGTTCAAAACCGTAACAAAAAAGATGATGATTAAGACTCCGCCAATAAGCAGTTTTTTCATTTTTTCCCTTTCTTATCCGATCTTCGAGAAGATGCTGCTGAGCGTGTTTTTCTTCAACTTGGCTTCTTCGATTTTTTTCAAGGCTCTTTCGTTCGTTGGATCCATCTCCAGGATTTTTTCCCACATCCGAAGGGCCTGATCCACGTCGTTGCCGTCGAAGAATTTCTTTCCTTCCGTGTAAAATTTTTCTGTTTCCTGGTGGATCTGGGTTTTCAGTTCCCCCAATTGTCGAACCACCTCGGGATGTCCGGGAGAAAGTCGGAGTACTTTGGTGTATTCTTTCTGGGCGGTTAAAAGCTCACCCGCTTGATGAGCCCGCCAGCCCTCCTGGAAAATCTCGTTGATCTGATCTTCGAGCATTTGGGAGGACTTTTGAACATAGGCTCCTAAATAAGCGTTTCCGTCGGCTTTTCCAGCCGCCTTCTTGAAAAAATCCATTGCAGTTTGGAAATCACCCCGGACATAACTGCGAACACCCTGTTCAAAAAGACCAAGAATATTCTCCTTCTCGGGATTCAATTCGATCCCCTCCACTCCAAAAGAGAGGAGTTTCTGTATCCCTTGTTGAAGGTATCGGGCCACTTCATCTAAGTCCGGATTCAACTCATAGGATCGGTTCCAGGCCACTAGGGCCCCTAAAAGATCACCACTTTTGTACATATCGATAGCCGTTTGACTGAATTCGGCAGCCTTGGCCTTGGCTTGTTCCTTTTGCACGGATAGTTTTAAATCTCGGCGTAGAACCTTGGCCTGTTCGTTGGTCGGATCAAGAGCAAGCGCCTGGTCCACTTGACTCAGGGCAGCGTTCATGTCGCCCGCCTGCTGGGCCTGAACGGCCATTTGTACGGCCTCCCGGGCCTTGGTCTGGTTTTCCATTTCCGCCTGAATGGACCGGATATAACCCTCGGCCGATTTATTACCAGAGTCTATTTCCAGCGCCTTTTGAAATTCCAGAATCGATGCCTGCTGTTTTCCCTCACGATATAATTGGAGGGCCGTTTTGATGATTCCAGAAACATCCTTTTTCTTTTCGGTTTTGTCGTCCATTTCCCGGATTCGGGCCATCAAGGCGTTAGCTTCCTTGTGATCGGGTTGTTCCTGAAGGATTCGACGCAACTCGGCTCGGGTCTCATCCACCCGTTGCTTGCCGTAAAGCTCCTGGGCCCGCTTCAACCAGCCAGTAATTCGTTCCTTTTGCTGGCTGTTTTCCATCTGGGAAATTAAGGACTGCGCCGAGGCCTTGGAGGAAGAAATACCTTTTAATCCCAGGTCGATTTCGCTGGGGGAGGTGGCCTGTTCCATGGCATTTTCCTTGGTAATCATTCCCTTACGTACCAATTCGATCAGGGATTGATCGAAGGTTTGCATGCCATACTGACTGTGTCCTTCCGCAATGTAACCCCGGATGGAAGTGATCTTACCGTCCGCTATCAAGGTTTTGATGGTGGGAGTGGCAATCAGGATCTCGCAAGCCGGAACCACGCCTACCCCGTCCGCCTTGCCCACCAGCCTTTGAGAAACAACCGCCCGGATGGTGCTGGAGAGCTGGACTCGGATCTGGTTTTGTTGGGTGGGAGGAAAAAAGTCAAGGATACGTTCGATGGTCTGAATTGAATCCATCGTATGCAGAGTGGAAAGAACCAAGTGACCAGTTTCAGCGGCGGAAATGGCGGCAGAAACCGTCTCCACGTCCCGCATTTCTCCGATGAGTATTACGTCCGGATCCTGCCGAAGGACATACTTCAGGGCGGACTTGAAGCTTTCCGTATCGAGTCCCACCTCACGCTGCGTCACACTGGATTTTTTATCCTGGTGGACGAATTCAATCGGATCCTCAATTGTAACAATATGGGCAGAGCGGTTGAGATTGATCTCGTTGATGAGCGCGGCCAGGGTCGTACTTTTGCCTGAACCCGTGATACCCGTCACTAGGATCAGTCCCCTTTGCTCGGAGGCGATTTGTTTTAATACCGCCGTGGGCATGTTGATTTCTTCGATGCGCGGGATGATCTGGGGGATGACCCGCATGATGATTTCAGGTAGACCTCTTTGCCACATGGCATTGGTTCGGAAACGGGCCAATCCCTCCACGGCATAGGCCAGATCAACCTCGCGATGTTCCTCAAAAAAGGTCCGTTGTTGTTTTTCATCCATAAGAAAGGAGGCAATTTCGGCCAATTCCTGGGGGGTCAGGGGGGTTTCACTTTGGGGCTGAAGGTCTCCGTCAATGCGGAACATGGGGGGGGCGCCAGCCTTCATGTGAACATCTGAGGCCTTTTTTTCGACCATTGAGAACAAGATGGGCTGAAGATCCATTCCATCTCCTGGATTTGTTTAAATGCCCTGAAAAACAACGTCATTATACCAATAGGTTCTTAAGAAAATCCTGTTATTTTAACGTTTATGGCCTATGTCGCTCATTTTTCGCCCAAAGCCGAAGCGTGCGCAACCGAGCATAAAAATGGCATTCCTTCCCTTTTCAATCGCTGTTCCAAATCTTTGTATTTTTGTATCGAATCTGGGTTCTGAAAGGTATTTCCGGTCGAACGGGACAAAACCTGGGCGTATTTCAGTTTAATTTGCAATTCTGGCGAAGGCCCCGAAAGGTCCATTATTTTCTGATAAACCTTTGAGGCTTCCTCATAATTATTTTCTTTCTTGAAACATTGTGCCAGATTTTCATAAATGGGCAAATAATCTGGGTCATTCATCATTGCCATAACGCATAGGCGATAAGCCATGGGTAAATAATTCATTTTCCCCAAAATCACGGCCATATCGTTTAAGGCAAAGGCCTCTGAGGGGCCCAGGCAAATTCCCATGTCGAATTGGCGCAAAGCCAGCCAATCCAATGCCCGGTTTTCCAGCCAATGGCCCGCCTCATAATGTTGTCGACCGTAATAACGGAAAATCTCACCGCTAGAATAATCGAGACCAGGATCAGACTCCCAATCCTTGACGCCCCTCAACCGCTGGGATTCCGCTATATCCAAAAGCTCATCGAAGCATTGTTTGGGATTCGAACCCGTAACGCCCCATCGGGACACGAGTCCGCATGGAATCCACTCCCCTCCCGATTTTTGAAGGACAGGATCCAAATCTTCCCTTCCCAGGGAATAAAATACTGGATGTGAAGTTTGATGAACCAATTCCCCCAAACGGCCTGGCAGGTTGTCCGAGTGGTATAAAATAGGATTCCCTTTTCGGCTTTCCGAAACCAGGGCTAATTGCCTCCACCCCCAATCGTGATAGAGAAAAACGGAAGGTTCGAAGAGGATGTCGGGCCTCAACCCCCTGATATATTTCTCATACCAGATGGGCATGACGTAATGGTCGCCGTCAGCCAGCAACACAGCGTTCCGAGAAACACTTTGCATTGCGTTGATGCCAAAATCCTCCGCAAGCGTGTAACGACTTTTATTTTCAAGAGTAAAAGTTCGAACCCCTCCCCATCCCACGCCGAGGGTCATCAAAAGAAGGACCCCGTAATAAAGCGACTTCGATTTTTGGCCCAGGCTCTCGCTCAAAAAAATCATCCCGGTAAAACCCCACAAGGCAAAAACACCGCATAGGGCGATTAAATACACATTCAAAAGAAAAATCACCTCGTCCCGGGCCACCGTCATCAGGGAATAAAGCACCACCAGGTAAAAAACAAGCAAGGATGTCATAAGTTTTCTATGTCGAGAGGCCAAAACCCCCGCGCCCAAAAGCCCCAAAATCCAAAAACCAGGCCACCAATAATCCCTCATCAGATCGATGTATTCCCCTCCCCATTGCCGCCAATGGTCAACCCCTCGGATAAAAGTTTCGGTGTGAGAAGAAAGTCTACGTTCCACGATCCAGAGAAACCGATGCAGGGTCACGGGATCTCCCCATTTGGGTTCCAGGAGGTGGAGCGACCGCAATGGAAGGTACAGATATACGGAAAGTGAGATGACTCCCAGGGTCAACAAGGTTATCGCGTTTTTGATATTCCAATTTTTCCATTCAAGCAAAAACCAGAGAGCGATGAACGGAAAAAGAAGGACCTGGGTTTGCCAATGATTGTCAAATCCCATAAAAAAAACGAACAAGATGAAATATTTTTTCCGTTCAAAAAAGGAATCGGCCCTTCCCGTTTCGGTTTTAATCCGTAGCCAGGTGAGAACCGATAGTCCCAAAAACGAAAGCTGATAAACAAGACCCTTAGCGGTCATGCACTGGGCGAAAAAACTGCGGTTGAAAAACAGGCTGAAGGCTGCCAAAACGATCAGAATTTCCCCGCCCCATTTTTCCCTAAAACTCTCCCAACCCTTTAATCGAGTCAATTCCACGCAGGATGCCATCAACCAGCCGACCGAAATAAGACCCACCAGGGAGCTGAAAAGATTGAACCGAAAGGCCACCGTTCCAACGGGTAAAAAAGAAAAAAATCGTCCAAGGAGACAATAGAGGGGATACCCGGGAGGATGGGGCAATCCCAAACAATAGGAAGCGGCCACCATTTCTCCGCTATCATCGGACATCAGCCCGGGGTTTTGGGCCCGCAAAAGGATATACCAAAGAACCAAAAAGAATACGCAAACCATGGTCCATCGGCCGGATCCCCATCCTGGTTCCGATTGAATTTTTTTTTCCCTTAGGGTTGGTTCAAAAGCTTCCACAACTCCACCTGAGCTTCCTTGTTGACCGGATCCACCGCAAGGACGGACCGGAAGGCCTCCTCGGCGTTCAGACGGTTGCCCAGTTTTGCCATCCATTTCCCATATCTCATCTGGGCATCAACCTTCTGAGGGTTCAACTCCACCGATGCCTCCAGGAGGGTCTTGGCCTTTTCCGGATACCCCAACTTATCGTAGATGAGGGACAAATGGTACTCCGCATCGGAGAGTTCCGAGTTAAGCCTTATCATTTCATCCAGAAGAGCCACGGTTTTGGATTCATTCCCCACCTTCTGCGCTTCTTCCACTAGGCCCATGAGAGTTCGAATTCGGGCAGGATGTTCCTTGACTGTTTTTTCCATTTCCAGACGGGCGGCTTCCAATACATTGTTCTGGGAATAAATCTGGGACAAAAGGGCCCGGGGTTCGTTCCGGCCCGGATCCAAGTTGGCCGATCGTTCTAAAGCCTTTATCGACTGGGAAAACTTATTCTGAGACAGGAGGTACCTTCCCAGCGCCTCGAAACCCAAGGCATATCTTTCCAGATAAGGTTTTTCCTGGACATCCACGCCGCTTCCCTGAGGTACGGCGGAAAGATCCAACCGGTACTGTACTTCCTCCGGTTTTACTCCCTTTGCGCCTTTGCCTTCAAACAACAAAGTGAGAACCGTTGGATCTGCCCGAGGCCCCGTCCAGGAAACAGGTGTTTGGGAAAGTCCCCATTGCAGGTTCCAATCATCCTGGTTGGTCTTCACGAGATTTTCTAGGATTTCTGCTGAAACTGGGGAAAGGGATGGCCAAAGAAGTTCTGGAAACCTTTCAAAGCATTGGGCGGCATACCAGCGCTGGTTTAAGCAACCAACATCAAGCAAAACTGCCTGGGTTTGAAGAGGTTCCATCAACAAGGCTTCCCGGCTAGCAGCGGCCTCGAAGGGATCTTCAAGGAAAAGCACCGTCCGGGTATCCAGGGACCTTAATAGATTAAAAGCGTGCTGAAGTGGAAAATCTTGCTTCTGCCGCCAGCAGCTTTGCCCCTGGGTAAAGGCGACCATGCCGGCCAGGATGAACAGGCATGTCAACAGGGACGCAAGGAATAACCCGGAAAAAAGGTTCGCGGATGGCTTTTCCAGTCCTTTTTCGGCGTATCCCAGGATCATGGAACCCAGACCCAGAGGAACCCACGCGGCCACGCAAGCCGTTTGGTTTCCGGAAAGAGTGAAAAAAGCCACACCTAAGATGCAAGCCAACACCAAGGACCATGCTTCCGCCGGAGTTGTCGAATGCCGTTTTCCCGAGGACCAGGCCAAGAAATGCAGGACCCAAAGAAAGATCATGAGAAGGAACAGGATTCCCACCGTCGAGCCAAGCTGGGTAAAAGCCTGGAACCAGTTCCAATCTGTCGAAAAATGATTTTCCCAGAGCTTGCGCCAATCCTTGAGGGATTGACCGAAGGGATCCCGCCCGCCCCAGGAAGGAAAATACTTGTTCACTCTGAAAAAGATCCAGAGATAAGGAGAGAATCCGACAGCGAGTGGAAGGACAAGCGTTTTGAAGTGGGGATTTCCCGATTCCAGATGGGTGACATGGACAAAAAAGCCCCAAAACCCCCAGAGGGGGTGAGTCGAAAATAATAATCCAAGTAGAAGATGCAGAGCCCCCCAAGGTTTTTCCTCTTGCCTCAGTAGCGCCCTCTGTAAAATCGCCAGAAATAAACCTAGTGAAACCGTCAGGCCGGAACCCAAGGTGGCCGCGTCCCACCACGTCCTGCTAAGGGCTAAAACCAGGCAAAGCAAAAAGACAACCAACCCGTTCAAAAGATTCTTGCTACGAAGCTGTTGAAACAATTGCAAGACCGTCATCATGACCGCAGCTGCCATGACGATGGAGGAAAGTTCGGGAAGAAGTGAAAACTGGTGGCGGGGAAACAAGAAGCAAGCGGCCTGCCCTATCAGAGTGGGGAGGGGTGTCCAGGGTGGTTCCGTTACCGCCCCCGCATGGACCGAAAGCCAGAAAGATGGATCTGACCCCCAGTAAAAGGAGGGACAATGGCTTGAGTGGTATAGGATGAAAGCTGCGCCGCCTGCCAGAAATCCTGTCAGAATCGAAAGAGCGTTGGTTTTTTCCATAAGATGAAAAATCCCGGCAATCCCCAGAAAAAGCAAGAAAGAAAAAAGGATTCCCACTGATCCCAAACCCTGATTTCCCAGCGCGAAAACAATCCAGCCTCCGAAAAAACAAACCAAAGCCAGGAAAATAAAGAAACGTTTGGAAAATTCTCTTCGCCGCATACCGGAAAGGGCTTCTTCCTCAGCGGCCAATTGTTCGATGTTAGCCATGATTCCGTTCGTTCCAGTAAAGAGAAAGTCCGATGAGTGTTAGGTCCGGGTTGATATGGCGGTAGAGGGCGGTTCCCCGGAATACTCCGCACCACCCGCCCGTGGCCACGGCCGGTGCGGGCCGACCCAACTGACGGCGGATACCGGCCAAAATCTCCCGGGTCGCGCCCAGCGTGCCGAAATAAATGCCTGAACGAATGCCTTCCCGAGTCGATAACCCGATGGGGTATTTCACTTTAGCAAAGGAGACCAGGGGTAGTTTGGCGGTCTTTTCATGCAGGGCCTGCAGGGATATTCCCACTCCGGGCAGGATCACCCCGCCCTTGTATCCGCCCCGAGAATCCACGATATCGAATGTGGTGGCCGTACCATAATCCACTACGATCACAGGAGCCCCGTAGAGTGCTTTGGCGGCCAGGGCATTGACGACCCGGTCCGCCCCGATTTCCGCCTTGTTTTTATAATGAATGGGCATACCCGGGTCGCCCTTTACATCGACAAATACAGGTGCTTTCTTAAAAACTTCCCACAAGACCTTTTTGATATTTTTATCAACTCCCGGCACCACGCTGGAAACGACCGTCTCCGATCCGCATAAAATTCTCTTCAGCGATTGAGCCCAACGCTTGGCCCGGGAAAAGGATCGCAGGTCGCGGGTGAGGATGGCCGTCCGGCCCAATACCTTTTGACCCCTCAATGAACCGGAAACAGTCCGGCTATTGCCGATATCCACGGCGATGAGCATTTAATTACCCTTCGTTTTCGTTTTTCGTGTAGATGCGGGGGCTTTCAGGCGTAGGGTTTCCACTTCCCCCGCCGTCAACCGTTCCACGGTTCCAATATCGGTACGCACGAGCAATCCACCCCGTTCATCCACGTCCAGCACCTGGGCGAAAAAGGACCGTCCCCCCAGAGAAACTTTCACTTGTTTTCCGTTCAGGATGGATCTTTGTCGCCATTCGGTTAACACCCGGAGGAATTTCCCATCCCTCACCCATCCGTAGGCTTCCTCGAGCTTGGAAAGAATTTCCTGTAGAAGAACCTCCCGGTCAGGTGTTTTTCCCTTTTGGATTGTCAGGCTGGTGGCGATGGATCGTAGGTCCGATGGAAAATCGGCGGAACTTTGTGAAAGGTTCAGCCCGATGCCAAGAATCGCCGAGGTCATTTTATCTTTTTTAGGCCCAACCTCGGTCAAAATGCCGCACACCTTCCGCCCCGAAAGAAGCAGGTCATTGGGCCATTTGATAGCGGGATGAAAACCGTGTCTTTCCAGCGCCTTCGCCACCCCTACGGCCGCGGTCAGGGTCAATTCCGCGAACCTTTCTTGAGGGATTGATGGCCTTAACACGATGGAAAAGGTCAGGGATTTACCCTCCTGGGAAACCCATTTTCTTCCGTGGCGCCCTCGCCCCTTCGTCTGGCTTTCGGCCAAAACGGTGGTTCCTTCGGAAGCTCCTCCCCTCGCCAGTTCCCGAGCCAAATCGTTGGTCGAGGTGAGTTGGTTGAAACAATAAAGGGGCTTCCCAAAAAAACGGGTGGTAAGGCCCTTGCTCACAGCTTCGGGGATAAGAATTTTTAAACCCGCAGGGGACCGTCTCAAAGTTTTTCCATTTCGAGAGAAAAATCGATGGAAGGCGCCGAATGGGTCAAGGCGCCGGAGGAAAAACGGTCCACCGCTAGTCCTTTGAACTTCCGGATATTGGCCTTCGTAAGTCCACCCGAGATTTCCACCTGGGCTTTACCTTTCACCAGTGCCAAAACTCGTTTCACCAAAGATGGAGAGGAATTGTCCACCAGCAAAAGGTCCGCCCCTGCTCTAAGGGCATCCGCCGCCTCCTCAAATGTTTCGACCTCAGCCTCGATGTATTCTTTGGGTCCGTATTTTTTTCGAGCAGCGGTGACACAGGGAAACACTCCGCCACCCAGCTTCAAGTGGTTATCTTTAATCAGCACATGACTTTGCAGGTTATAGCGGTGATTGCGTCCCCCGCCAACTCGAACCGCGTAACGTTCCAGCGGCCTTAATAAGGGAGTGGTTTTGCGAGTGTCGTAGAGCTTGTCCACCCCGATCAATTTGCGCATTTGGCGGGTTAGTGTGGAAATGCCCGAAAGCCGGCTCAAAAAATTGAGCGCGGTCCTTTCACCTGAAAGAAATCCATGGGCCGGACCGGTCAGCAGGGCCACTTTTTGTCCAGTCCTTACCAAGGCCCCTTCTTGAGTAAGCGCCTCCAACACACATCGTTTGTGAAGAAGATGAAATATTTCAGTGGCTATCGGCAAACCACAGAGGACCCCATCCCCCTCGGCTAAAATCCAGCCCTTCGCCCTTCGGTTCACCGGTATGGTTGCCTGAGTTGTGCGGTCGGCAAAGGCCCCATCTTCTTCCAAAGCCATTCTTAAAAGAGGCCGAACGGCCTTCCAGGGGAGGTTCGTTTTCAAGTGGGTCAGCCGTAAAGAAATTTCAGATTTTTCTCGATTCGAGAAATTTTATCTTTTGTCTCTTTTTGCTTGGCCTTCTCGCCTTCCACTAACTCTAAGGGAGCATTTTTCACAAACTGTTCGTTATGAAGCTTTGCTTCGATGGACAAAACGTACTTTTCCAGTTTTTGTCGATCCTTTTCCAACTTGGCCGACTCAGCCTTTAGGTCCACCAAGCCTTCCAAAAGGATATAAACTTCTCCTCCATTTTTGATCGGAGAAAAGGCCACCGGGCCCGGGATCCTTTTCGATTCAAGGCTCACCTTTTCCGCCCGAGTCAAGAAATGGATCAGAGGAAGACATTCCGTTGTTTGATCATGGATCTCTTGGTTCCCAACTATCGCAACTGTGATCTTGGCGCTCGGAGGCACATTGAGCTCGCTCCGGCTCGTCCGAATGGCCGTCACCACTTCCTTTAGGAACTCGAACCGCGTGATTGCCCCCTCTTCTACGGGATAGTCGGAGGACTTGGGCCAGGCAGCCTTCATGATGGAAGTTTTCTTGCCCGGCAAACGATGCCAAAGCTCCTCGGTGACGAAGGGCATACAGGGATGGAGAAGCCGCAAGACCCCGTCCAGGACCGTGACAAGCACACCCAAGGCCCGCGCCTTTTCAACCGGGTCGGCCTCGTTGTAGAGGCGAGGTTTCACCGCTTCCAGGTACCAATCGCAAACCTCGTTCCACAAGAACCGGTAAAGGGTCTGGGCCAGTTCTGCCACACGGTATTTTTCGTAGTCTTCGGTGACCTCGGCGATGGTTTGGGAAAGCCGGGATAGGATCCACTTGTCTTCCAGGGCCAGACGGGTCAAATCCACTGGCGGAACCGCTCCTTCCGGCGGGAGGGTCATCAGGACAAACCGAGTGGCGTTATAAAGTTTGTTTACGAAATTTCGGGAGGATTCTAGCTTTTGCGGGGTCAGTGCCACATAACGCTGGCGGGTCTCAATGCTCATCATGGTGAATCGGAGTGCGTCGGTCCCGTATTTGTCGATCATCAGGAGCGGGTCCACCACGTTGCCCTTGGACTTGCTCATTTTCTTTCCATCTTCGTCAGCCACCAGGGAATGGATGTAAACCTCTTTAAAGGGAACCTGCCCCATGAACTTCAGGCCCAACATCATCATTCGGGCGACCCAGAAGGTGAGAATGTCCCAGCTGGTCACCATGAGGCTGGTGGGATAGAAGGTTGCCAGGTCCTTGGTCTTCTCGGGCCAACCCAGGGTGGAAAAGGGCCAGAGCCCGGAGGAGAACCAGGTGTCCAGAACGTCCGGATCCTGGGTGAGTTTTTTGTCCCCGCATTGGGGACAAGAGGTCGGGTTCGGTTTGGAAGCGAAGGCATGTCCCTGGGAACAGGTATAAACCGGGATGCGATGCCCCCACCAGATCTGACGGCTGATGCACCAGTCCTGGATACCTGAAAGCCAGCGTTCGTATTCAACGCGCCACATTTCGGGTACGAATTTGGTCTTTCCGTCGGCCACCGCCTGAAGGGCGGTCTCCGCCATTGGTTTCATGCGCACGAACCATTGCTTGGAATAATAGGGCTCCACCACCGTGCCGCATCGGTAGCAATGGCCGACGTTATGCTCGAGGGGTTCCACTTTCAATAAAAAGCCCTGGGCTTCCAGGTCCGCGATGATCTTCTTGCGGGCCTCGAAGCGATCCATTCCCTTGTAGGGTCCCGCGTTCTCGTTCAGGCTCCCATCCGGGTTGAGGATATTGATCCGTTCGAGCTTATGGCGGTTCCCCACCTGGAAGTCATTGAAGTCATGGGCGGGAGTGATCTTGACCACCCCCGTACCGAAGGCCCGATCCACGTAGGTATCGGCGATGACCGGAATGGGCCGGTTCAAGAGAGGCAGCGTCACGGATTTTCCCGCCAGCCCGGTGTAACGTTCGTCCTCCGGATGAACAGCCACTGCGGTGTCGCCCAAAAGGGTCTCAGGGCGGGTTGTAGCGACTTCCAAACCATTGGCGGGGTCATGCGCAAAGGGATAGCGAATGTGATAAAAGGCACCCTGCACCGTCTTGTGTTCCACCTCGATGTCGGACAAAGCCGTCTGGCAACGGGGGCACCAGTTGATCAAGTAATAATCCTGGTAGATCAGTTTCTCGTTGTAGAGGGAGATGAAAACTTCCTGCACGGCTTTGGAAAGGCCCTCATCCATGGTGAACCGTTCGCGGCTCCAGTCGCAGGAAGAACCCAGTTTGCACAATTGGCGCATGATCGTGGCGCCGTATTGTTCCTTCCATTTCCAAGTACGCTCGATAAATGCTTCCCGCCCCAGGTCATGACGGCTCTTGCCTTCTTTTTTTAGTTCTTTCTCCACGACGTTCTGGGTCGCGATCCCCGCATGGTCACATCCCGGCACCCAGAGCACATTGAACCCATTCATGCGGCGGTAGCGAGCCACTAGGTCCTGCAGGCTGTTGTTAAGGGCATGTCCCATATGGAGACTCCCCGTCACGTTGGGAGGAGGGATCACCATGGTGAAAGGGGGTTTGGGGGAATTGGCGTCGGCGATGAAATCTCCAGACTTTTCCCATAGCTGATACCAGCGATCTTCAACCTCTTTGGGGTTGTAAGCGCTCGGCAATTGGTTTTCGTTCGAGTTTTCCAAGGAAGTTTCCATTTTTTCTAAATTGAGGCATCGAAAATAACGGGCTTTTTAGCCCTTTGCAAGCAAAGAAGACTGCGCTTTTAAGGAGCGTTTACGGTGGGAAGATTCCTCGAAATAGTCTGAGACACGGGCATATTGACCTCCGTCGTTCCCAAGGCGTAATGCCCACCTAATAGTTGGGCGTTTTGGCCGTCCACCAGAAGTTTTACCTGTCGCACCTCGAAGAAATTGGATGTCAGAGTTTCAATGATGCCTCGCACAAATAGAACTTCCTCGTAAAACCCAAAAGACTCGTGTTTGACCCCGGCCATGGAAAGATCCACTACGGCGATTCCCTCTCCCGTCATGAAAAACTGGTTGAGTTCCATCCCCTGTGGCACAGGCACTTGGAACTTCCCCTCCCGAGGGCCATGCAGATAGGCCAGAACAGTTTGTTTCATCTGATTGTATCGGGTCTTGCTTTGGCGGATCACCGCCTTATTTCCGATGAACTTGCCCGAAGCGAGGTCCACCCCCTTCACGATAATCGTCATGGGCAAGTCATGGGCATCAAATAGCGGAGCTTGAACCGACATCTGCGAGGAAGATACGGGAACCATATCCTTATTGCTTTGTTTCCACCGCCAAACGCCGCCAAGCGCCAGGAGTACCAAAGCGGGAACAACCCATGCAACCACATCCGGCCCTCCCGATCTGAGTCCTTTTGTCTTGCCGGGATTTGTCATTTCGGGCGAACCTCGGAAGAGGTTGCTGGGGGGGGCATTTGGAAGTAGGTATGAATACCACTGGCCGTTTTCGTTGCAAAATCCTGTATTCCCTGGTCGGTCGAGAAAATTTTAATATCCTGTTCGGAGGTCAAAAAAAGCGGCTCCACGACTACGGCCGGAATGACCAGGTCCCGAAGGGACTGATGAGGAGAAGCCAAGATCCGGCCATCAGGAGAGGGAATCTCCCCAGGCAATGCCCGACCGTCGGAAAGGGAGGAAAGCTGGGAATTCACGCCCCAGGCTTGGGTCAGGATCTTGGCGAGATGGAGGCTTTGTCGAAATTGGGAATAAGGCATGGTTCCCCATCGTTGGATCATCTGACTGTCGGGAGATCCAAAACCGGTGGGAGGCTCGACGATCACCCAGGGCCCCTTGACCCTGCCGGTCCATTCCCGGTCCGCATGAAGAATGACAGCGGCCGCGGCCCCCGAAGCATTCGCTTGATTGACCCAAGCGTCGTTCGCGAGGGATTCATCCTTGGTACGGATCATCACCACGTCAAACCCATCCGCTGCAAGAACTTTTTGAAGGGCAATGCCTAAACGCAGGGTCCAGTCTTTCTCAACCTCCCCATCCGCGCTAACCCCCTTGTCCGCCCCCCCATGCGCGGCGTAAAGAATAATTCGAGGCCCCGTCACCGCGCGAATTGGAATAAGGGATAGGAGAAAAAAACAGGAGAACACTATAAAGAATCGGCTGGGGCTGATCATGAAAAGATCCTTCGGAAAAACCGCTGTTATTTTTCCTTGAAGATGCCCATGGCGCGGAACTTCTTGTAGCGTTGGTCTTCCAGGGCCTTAGGACTCATTTTCAAGAGGGGTTTGAGATGCTTTAAAAGCGATGTTTTCAATCGAGAGGCGATTTGG
The DNA here is from genome assembly GCA_964525605.1 of uncultured bacterium. Taxonomy (GTDB): domain Bacteria; phylum Oederibacteriota; class Muellerivitia; order Muellerivitales; family Muellerivitaceae; genus CAVTWJ01. The sequence continues at coordinate 36,464 of CAZGKT010000010.1, read as the reverse complement.
TCGTAGTCGTCGTGAGCGCCCCCGACCGGTTCGGGAATGATCTCATCCACAATTTTGAACTTCAACAGTTCAGAGGCCGAGAGCTTGAGAACCTCAGCCGCTTGTTGGATCTTTTCCCGGTCATTCCAAAGGATGGCCGCGCACCCTTCGGGGGAAATCACGGAGTACCACGCGTTTTCCATCATCAAGACTTTATTCGCGACACCAATCCCGATGGCCCCTCCGCTTCCACCTTCTCCCAAAATTACGGCGATAATCGGGGTTCGAAGCTTGGCCATTTCCAACAGATTGCGGGCGATGGCTTCCGCTTGGCCTCTTTCCTCGCCCCCTAGGCCCGGAAAAGCCCCGGCGGTATCTATAAAGGTAATGACTGGCTTGTGAAACTTTTCAGCAAGTTTCATCACCCGCAAGGCTTTTCGATAGCCTTCGGGTTGGGACATTCCGAAATTTCGGCGTAGATTCTCTTTGGTGTCGTGGCCCTTTTGCTGGCCCACAATAGCCACCGGCTGACCGTCCAAATAGGCGAACCCGGTCACGGACGCGGGATCATCCCCGAAGGCACGGTCCCCATGGATCTCCACGAAATCGGTAAATACGCGAGGAATATAGTCCATCGTAAAGGGGCGCTGGGAATGCCGCGCCAACTGAACTCGATCCCAGGGCGATAGTGCTTTTTGGGACTTTGGTTTGACTTTTTTGGGTGGCGTCTTGGTCTTCATGGCTTCCTTGTGCGTGAAAGGGGCTTCAAAACCGGGTCATTATAGGGGGGTATCTCCCTGAGCCGCAACGTCAACTTCCATCTTCACGAATGCGAATAGCACCTACGAAGAAACCACAGCCATCGATCGTTTAATGGATTAATGAAGATTAGGGCGCTTCAAACCACAGTGTCGCCAAAGGCGGAAGATTAAGAACGGTTGAATGAGGCTGCCCCTGGTAAGGGATGTCTTCAGAATGGACTCCGCCGTTGTTGCCAAAATTACTACCGCCATAGATGTGAGAATCGGTGTTCAGAACTTCTTTGTAATAACCCCACTTGGGCAGTCCCACCCGGTAGTTGTAACGAATCACGGGTGAGAAATTACCTACGCAAAGAATCTGCTTGCCCGTCGAAGGAGACTTGCGCAGAAACGCCACGATATTCTCGTCGGCGTTGTTCACATCCACCCATTGGAAGCCCGCCGGGTCCGAATCGGCTTCGTGTAGGGCCGGATTTTCTTTATAGAGTTTATTCAAATCCCGGATCAGGTCCTGCAAACGCCAGTGATCCGCGTATTGGGTGAGGTGCCAATCCATGCTCTGGTTATGATTCCATTCGCTGAACTGTCCAAATTCACTGCCCATAAAGAGCAGTTTCTTGCCCGGGTGGGCCCACATGTAGCCGTAAAGGGAGCGCAAATTCGCGAACTTCTGCCACCTGTCCCCCGGCATCTTGTCGATCATCGAGCATTTCCCGTGGACCACTTCGTCGTGGGAAAGGGGCAGAATAAAATTTTCGCTCCAGGCATAAAGGAAACCAAAGGTCAGGTTGTTGTGGTGGTACCGCCGGTGGATGGGGTCGCGGCTAAAGTAATAAAGGGTGTCGTGCATCCAGCCCATGTTCCATTTGTAACCAAACCCCAACCCGCCCGTGTAGGTGGGCTTGCTCACTCCGGGCCAGGCAGTGGATTCTTCAGCAATCATCAAGGCCCCGGGAAACTTCGCGTACACTTGTTCGTTCAGTTTTTTAAGAAAGGAGATGGCTTCCAGATTTTCATTGCCCCCGAACTGATTGGGGATCCACTCACCCTCTTGCCGGCTGTAGTCCAGATAAAGCATGGAAGCCACCGCGTCCAGCCTCAGGCCGTCCACATGGAATTCGGAGAACCAGTAGAGGGCATTGGAAAGAAGGAAATTTCGAACTTCATTGCGTCCAAAATTGAAAACGTAGGTTCCCCAGTCGGGGTGTTCCCCCTGCCGGGGGTCGATATGCTCGTAAAGACCGGTGCCGTCGAAACGCCCAAGAGCAAAATCATCCTTCGGAAAATGGGCGGGCACCCAGTCCAAAATGACCCCTATCCCCTTCTGGTGCAGATGGTTCACGAAATATTTGAAATCGTCCGGAGTGCCGAACCGTGAAGTCGGAGCGTAATAAGAAGAAACCTGATATCCCCAAGACCCGCCAAAAGGATGTTCCATCACCGGCATCAACTCCACATGGGTAAAACCAAGTTCATTAAGGTACTCGGCCAGTTCTTCCGCCATCTCCCGATAGGTGAGGGGGCGGTTATTCTCTTCCGGAACTTTTTTCCAGGATTCCAGATGCAGTTCGTAAATGGAGACCGCTTTTTTAAGGCTGGCGGTTTGGGCCCTTTGACCCATCCAATCCCTGTCCGCGAACCGGTATTTGCTCTGGTAGATAACCGAGGCGGTCTTGGGGGGTTTTTCCGCCTCGAAAGCATAGGGATCCGCTTTCAAAAGATACCCGCCCTGAGAGGGTCGAATCTCAAACTTGTATTTATCCTCGGCCCGCAATTCAGGCATGAAGATTTCCCAAATACCCGAGGCGCCAAGACTGCGCATCTGATGCAGGCGCCCATCCCATCCATTGAAATCTCCCACGAGACTGACGCTCTTGGCACCTGGAGCCCATACCGCGAAAGCCACGCCGGTGACACCCTGCCATTGCATGACGTGGGCGCCCATTTTTTCGTAAAGCCTCTCGTGGTTTCCCTCACCCAAAAGGTAAAGATCCATCTCGCCAAGGGTCGGCCAGAAGGCATAGGGGTCCCAATATTGAAAAGTGCGGTCCTGCGGGTAAACCACCTGAACCAGATAGGGCCCCATGTCTTTTTTAGCTTTTAAATGCCCCTCGAAAAAACCTTGCCCCAGGGACTGCAAGGTAAGAAGGGACGATTTTTCCTCCAAAATCGAAACTGATAGGGCATCGGGGCGGTAGACGCGGAAGGTGACACCCTCCGCATTTGGATGGAGGCCCAAATAAGAATGGGGGTCTCTCTGCTGGAAACGAAGGATCGCCTGGGCTGAAGAGGGAAGGGCCGGGCCCTTGGCGGCCGAGATTTTCTCTGAAGTTCCTTTGACAGCACGGCTATCACGAGACGGGGTCTTGGTCTTTTTTGTAGATTTGGATGGTTTGGCTTTTTTGGGGGAGGCCGACACTTAAACACTCCTGAAAAGAGTTGTTTTTCGAGAATACAGATTAACACAGAAGGGAGCGGATAAGAAAAACCCAATCACCGGCAAGCTACCAGGGGTCAATGAGGCGTTTTCAGTTTAAAACCGCTGCCTTTCTTTGGGCTATGGGATAAACGATTTGATCTTCTCAAGCCGAGGGGGTTACGGGTTTGACCTGTTCCTTGTTTTTGGCCAGCAAAAGATCGGTCCGAAGATCCAAAAGGTCCGAAAGCGGGACAAACTTGGAGAAATCGGTGGGTTTTTCAGCGGCTTCAAAAACAGCTTCCTGACCCAGGTAAAGATTGTGGTTCAACCCGAGTTTCTTGGTTAAATGAACAACCGCCAGTGCCGCCCCCAGGTTCTCCTCGGTCGGATCGGCAACCGCCTTTTCTACGATCTCCGTGATGAGGTTGCGGAAGGTATGCTCGGCCACGAACCGATCCACCTGATAGCCGTGCTGAGTGACCTGGTCGGCCAGTTCCATCATTTCACGGTAGCCTTCCGGATCCTTAAACCATTCCTTTTTCTGAATTTGGTCCTCGAACAACTTTCCAAAGGTGAACTCGGCGGCGGCCCTTATTTCTTTGGGCAGTTCGAACCCCACCGCTTGGAGCATTTCCAGGTTTCGCCGGTTGTCCTCGTAGAGACGCACATACTGCTCGGAAAACCTTTCCACCAGGGTTCCGTAAATCCCCTGAAAAATCCTCTGCCTGGATTCGGGCAGAAGCTGTTCCACCCCAAACTCGTTGGGTCCAAATTGGTCCTGAATAAGTCTCAAAAGTTTCGGCAATGAAACGATATAAAACTCGTCCCAGAGCTTCTCGGCCGACATCAAAAAGGACGCGTCTCCCGGATAAGCCTTGACGGCTCCGTAAAAATCGATTCCCCCCAGGTGCAACCCGGCCACGGCCAACCGGAACTGGCGGCGACTCATGGTTTCTTCCAGGGTGACACTACCCGTCATGAGGGTATACCGGCCGTGGGTTTCCTTCCGCTGATCTTTCATTTCATACATATAGCCCCCAACAACATCCTTGGCGGGCGGATGATTGACCAAAGAAGAGATGGCCAAGTGGGCGGCTACCCCCTCGGGTGTCACCCGGGCGGATTGAGCGAAACGATGGTATACGTCGGCTCCCGTTCCTAATTCCGGAATATTGCTCTTTGCCTCAGCCAGGATCTCGAGGAAGGCTTTCTCAGGGGAAGGTAGACCCAGATCGGACAGGAAATCAAAAATGCGGGCGGCGTATTTCATGACCTGAGTCGTCTCGATGCCGGAAATCTCGGTGAAGAACCAGCCGCAACTGGTGTACATGAGCATGGAATTTCGCTGAATTTCCAAATGAGTCAGGGCGCGAACCCTTTCCTCGGCCGTCAACGGCCTTCCAGCCTGGTTTTCCAGGAATTTTTCCCGGGAGGCTTTAGGATCGAGGATCAGCTGAATGTAATCGTTGCGGGCAACCCAGGGGTCTTTGAAAAGTTTTCCCTTCTCCGCCTCAAAATAATGATTAACCATGTCCCGAACGCAATCGAAGGCCCGGCGCAGAGGTCCCCGCCATTTCTGATCCCAACCTTCCCGCCCCCCCGTCTGGCATCCACAATCCCGGTACCAACGGCCCACACCATGGGCACAGCTCCAGGAGGTTCCCTTGCCTTCGTCCCCGGCCTTTATTTCCACCTCCATATAAGGAGGATGCTTTACAAGAAAGGCCCCGTAATTAGTCACCCAGTAGTTGCGATTTCCAGCTTCGACTTCGAGGGCATAGGCCAGGCTTCGGTCCCCAAATTTGGTGTGGTGACCATAGGATTCTCCGTCGGTAGCGGCTTGGATGACCCGGCCATCGCCCCCCCCCGCCCGGCCGATGCGTTCCAGGAGGGCTTGGGAGCTGATCAAGGCCCCCTCAAAGGCGATCGACTTGGCAATATTCATGTCGTAGAAGAAAAGATCAATAAAGCGGCCCGAACCATCCCGGTGGAAATAGCGGTAAGGCATGGTGGGATCGATACTGCTGTTAGAAACATCGTGCCAATCGCCCCCGGAGAGAGGCCTTATCCTTTGAGCTTGGACAGGGGAAAGAATGACGTATTTCAAACCCTCATCAATGAGCACCGAGAGGGTGGCGTCATCGCAGGCGGTTTCCGGGCACCAGAGGGACTCGGGGTCACGGCCAAAACGAAACTTGAAGTCAGCCACACCCCACTTGACCTGGGTGATTCGGTCGGCGTCATTGCAAAGTGGAAGGATGGCGTGGTTATAACCCTGGGCGATGGCGTTTCCGTGACCGTCGTTGCGTTTCAGGCTTTCCCGGTCCGCGGCCAGGATCTTTTTATAGGTTCCCGGATGATAAACCTCCATCCAGGATAAAAGGGTGGGCCCAATGTTGAAGTTGAGGAATTCGTAATTATTGGTGATGTTCTCGATTCGGTTGCTTTTTAAGTCGAAGACCCGGGCGAAGGCGTTGGGCCGGTAGCACTCGTAATAAACCCTTTCGTTCCAGTTGCAGAAGGGCTGGGCGCTGGGCTGGTCGTCAATGACCCCCGTCCAGGGATTTTCCCGTGGGGGCTGGTAGAAATGTCCATGGATGATTAGGGCAGTTGGCATTTTTCCTCGGCTTTGCGAAATTTCGGCTGGGAAGATTAGATTTTAACTATAAACCCCGAAAAGTGTATGAAATCGTTTCATGGGTTCGGGCCCAGCCAGACCCTTCCGTATTTTTTTGATATCGGGTGGTAATCGCGGTTGATCTCATCGACGACCAGCTGAGGGAAGAGATATTGTCGGGGAATATCGTAAAGTTCAATGGTAGTGAATTTTTTCTCGCGGATATCCCGCAAAAGAGGGGCCGGGCTCCAAACACCCTTTTGCACCATGGCCGTATATTCGGCGGGTTGAATCCATATCTTTTTCCCTACCATGAGCGGTAAATCCAGGTCGAGGGCCAAATGTTCCCCCGGAAGGTTGTAAATTTCATAGGCACAATCGTATTTCATATTGATCACGCTGGCGGGGGGAAGGTTGGGCCACCGCATATAATTCAGGCAGGCAAATAAAACAATCAAGATTGCAAAATACGCCCCGGAGCGCCAACTTGTTTTTGTCATTTCTATCGACTTGAGCCCGGTTTCCCGGCCGGTTGCGGCCAGGCCCTCTCCCACCAGAAAGATCCCAAATAGGAAGAACTCCATGAAGTAATTTTCCGCACTCATAGCTCGGGTTAGCGAAAAGAGAGAAAGTAAGGAAATTAGAACCTGTATCCGGAGAAGGCTGTTCAATCGTTTTGTCACAAATAGCCATGATACAAGCGCCGCCAAGATTCCACCCTCGCGAAGGAATCCGTGAAGGATGTAATCCCAGAAATTGTCCCAGCTGAGTCCTGTGTTCAACCAAAGAAATATTTCGTTAAGAAAAAAACCATCGCTTTGCCATTGTTCAAATCCAAACACCACGGCCACCGGAAGAAAACTAAAAAGGAAAAAATAGAAGCAGTGATTAAAACTTTTTTTCAAAAAACAATAAAGGCCATAAACTAGCCACAGTTCAATACCGTTTTGTTTGGTCAATAGGGCCAAGGCGGTTAAGAGGCCTGCGCACGCTATTCTTCCCCATTGCTTTTTATCCGCGGCGGCACCGAAATCGGTTTGAAGGCTGTCTTGATACAGGAGCATAAACGCGGAGAAATACAAGAAAAGGTAAAAGGCATCACACCGGTCCATGGTTCCCCAAAGGGCCCAGGTGGGGAAAAGACAAAAAAGGCTCGACAGTAGAAGCGACAGCCAAAATCCCCACCTACTCTTGCCCCAAAAGAATAGGAGACATCCGCATCCGATATATCCGCCAAAAGCCAGGCACCTACCCGGAAGCCAGGGGTCCGTTATAAATCCCATCGCGATCGATTGAATCCAGGGAAAGAGGGGAGGGTAAGCCGGATAAAGGTAAGGCCCCACAGAAGGGTCATGGTAAAGGGATTGGCCTTGATAAAGGATCCGGGCAAAATCAACGTTGATGGCCTCACCCTGGCCTACCTGAAGGTGAAATTTCACTCGCATGATCAAAAGGGGAAGTTTTGAAAGGAGGGTTAAGAACACAAATCCGGCAAAAATCTTATACAACAATCCATTTAGTTTAAATAGTTTGGCCAAACCGGATCGTTCTTCCCCGATCGATTTGGGCGGGTTACCCAACGATCATTCCCGCCGCCACGGTGTTGTTGGTCAGTTCATCAATCAGGATAAAATTTCCTGTATTGCGGTTTTTTTTGTAAGGATCGAAAAAGAGGGGCTTCAGGGTCTGAATCTTGACCCGGGCGATGTCGTTCAGGGTCAATTGGTCTTTCTTTTCTTTTTCCAGGGTGTTCACGTTAGTGCGGTACTCGATTTCTGTCACCATGGCCTTCACGGTCTGGGTCGTGTGTTTGAGCGAATACTTTTTCTTCGGATTCAAGGGTTCTTGAACCATCCAGCACAAATCGGCTGAAAATTGAGTGGAAGATTGGGGCCGATTTTCGGGTCGAACCAGCATATCACCGCGCGAGATGTCTACTTCTTCGCTCAAACGCAGGGTTACACACATGGGGGCGAAGGCTTTCTCAATTTCTCCCTCGAAAGTGTCAATCGCTTTGATCGTCGTCTCGATACCCGAGGATAAAACGACCACCCGGTCCCCCCGCCGAATAATCCCGGAACCGATTCGGCCCGCAAATCCCCGGTAATCCAAATTGGGGCGCAGGACCGTTTGAACAGCGAAACGGAAATCCTGAAGGTTCAAATCCCTGTTAATTTCCACGGTTTCCAGGTAATCCAGCAGCGCGGGCCCCTTGTACCAGGGCATGGACGCGCTTTTCTCAACCACATTGTCGCCCTTGAGCGCGGAGAGGGGGATGACCACCGGCTGGGGCGCGCCGATGCTTTGTGTAAAGGCGGTGTATTCGGCGTTGATCCGGTCAAACACCTCCTGTGAATAATCGACAAGATCCATCTTATTAATAGCTACTACCAGATGGGGAATGCCCAGGAGGTTGGCGATGAACCCATGGCGTCGGGATTGGGTCATGACCCCGTTGCGGGCGTCCAGGAGGATGATGGCTAAACTCGAGGTCGAGGCACCCGTCACCATATTGCGGGTATATTGCTCGTGGCCCGGAGTGTCGGCGATGATAAATTTTCGCTTGGGGGTGGCGAAATAGCGATAGGCCACGTCAATGGTGATGCCCTGCTCCCGCTCGGCCGCCAGGCCGTCGGTGATGAGGGCCAGGTCTATCTCTTCCCCGCCCTTCTTGAGCGTGGTTTTTCGAATGGCTTCCAGCTGATCTTCGAAGACCCCTTTGGAATCAAAAAGGAGCCGGCCAATCAAGGTGGATTTGCCGTCATCCACGCTTCCGGCGGTGGAAAATCGCAACAGCCCCATGTTGGCGTAGGTGATTTCCGATTTCTCGTCGATAGTCATCTTAAAAATACCCTTCTTTTTTCTTCTGTTCCATTGAGCTGTCCGAGCCATGGTCTATGATTCGATTTTCCCTTTCGCTTTTTCGGGTCAAGACGAGATCCTCGATGATTTCCCTCAAAGAAGAGGCCTCGGATTCAATAGCCCCCGTGCAGGACATACAACCCAGGGAACGGAACCGAACCCTCATATCCTTCACTTCATCACCGGCCAAGATGGGGATGTGGGCGGCCCAGGGAATCAGCAGATTCTTCCGTTTGATGATCTTTCGCTCATGGGTAAAGTAAATCGGCACTACGGGAATTTTTTCCATCTCGATATAAAGCCAGATGTCCAATTCGGTCCAGTTCGACAAGGGAAATACCCGGATGGATTCCCCCTCATTGACCTTGGAATTGTAGAGATCCCACAATTCGGGCCGTTGGTTCTTCGGGTCCCATTGGCCGAAAGCGTCTCGGAACGAATAGACCCTCTCCTTGGCCCGAGATTTTTCTTCTTCCCTTCTCGCGCCGCCAAACGCCGCGTCAAAACCGTGCTTGCCCAGGGCGTCTAAAAGTCCCTGGGTTTTCAAGAGGGCACAGCATTTATCCACCCCATACTTGAAGGGGCTGGAGCCCCCCGCGATGGCTTCCTCGTTACGTTCCACTAAAAGCTTGGCTCCCAATTCCTTGATCAGTTTGTCCCGGAATTCGTACATTTCGGGAAATTTATAACTAGTATCCACGTGCATCAGGGGAAAAGGGATCTTGCCGGGATGGAAGGCCTTCTGGGCCAGGCGAAGCATGACGGAGGAATCTTTTCCGACGGAATAAAGCATGACAGGGTTTTTGAATTCCGACACGACTTCCCGAATGATGAAGAGACTCTCGGCTTCGAGTTGTTTGAGGTGGGATAAGGTTTGAATGCCCGACTCGGTCAACGCCAACTCCCTGGCGGTCTAAATCTAGTGTCACCGCGTGATTTTTTTAGTCCTTGTCAAAAGGGCTATAAAATTACACGTTTTCATCTGCCAAGACAACCCCCGAACCCCTCTCCTCAATCAAGGGGAAATACATGGAAGGCGGTAATGGCGGCGTAAACCTGGCCGTCCTCTTTAAAACCGCTTGCCAACGCCACCCCTTTAGGAACTTGGGCCATGATTTGTTTTTCTTCTCCCACATTCAATTTGTATTCCATCATGGTTCCCTTGAACCGAATGGAGACAATTTTCGCTTTCACCTGCAAGGTTTCAAACTGCTCGGTCATGTAAACGTCATTGGGCCGGAAATAGATACGGATTTTTTGGCCCACTTTGAAAAAGGGCGTCACCATGAATCGAAAGGGTCCCCAAACCGCCAATCCTTTTTCCGAAACTTCGGTATCGATGGAGTTGGTCTCACCGACAAACTGGGCGATAAAGTGCGTGGCAGGCCTGTCAAAGATCTGCAGGGGCGTACCGTCCTGTTCGATCTTCCCCTGGTTCATGATCAGTATGCGCCCCGCCACTTCAAGCGCTTCGTTCTGGTCATGGGTCACGAAAAGGGTCGTCACCTGGCTTTCCTCATGGAGTTTCAAAATCCACTCCCGCAATTCTTCCCTCACCTTGGCGTCCAAGGCACCGAAGGGCTCGTCCAATAACAACACCTCGGGCCGGGGAGCCAGGGCCCGGGCCACTGCCACCCTCTGGCGCTGTCCGCCGGAAAGCTGGTTCGGATACCGTTTTTCCAATCCCTGTAGCTGGATCAGGTTCAAAAGGTCAAAAACCCTTTCCTTTATTTCTTTCTCCCCCTGTTTGCGCACCCGTAAACCAAAGGCTATGTTCTCGAAAACCGTCATGTGCTTGAAAAGAGCGTAATGCTGGAAGACGAAGCCAACGTTTCGCTCCTTGGCGGAAACATAGGTGGCTTCCCGTCCCGTCAGGTGGATCTCACCGGCGTCCGGCGTTTCCAACCCGGCGATCATTCGAAGAAGCGTGCTTTTGCCCGACCCGGAAGGGCCCAACAAAGCGGTCAGGGATCCGGTTTCGAGTTTTAAATTAACTTCCTTCACCGCCTGAAAACCGTTGAAGGTCTTGGACAATTGCCTGACTTCGATGCTCATCGGGCGATCTCGCTTTCATGGGCGATGGGAAGGATTTCTCTTTCCTTTTGGTTTCGGACGCCCACCACCGCCTTGGCCACCAGGGTCACCAGGGCCAGGAAGGTCAAGAGCGAGGCTACCGCGAAGGCGGCCGTGAAATTGTACTCGTTGTAGAGAATTTCCACATGCAAGGGCAGGGTGTTGGTCAAACCCCGGATATGGCCCGAAACCACCGACACGGCCCCAAATTCACCCATGGCCCTGGCGTTACAAAGGATGACTCCATATAGGAGACCCCATTGAATGTTGGGAAGGGTCACGCGCCAAAAGATTTGCCAACCGTTTGCCCCCAACACCATGGCGGCCTGTTCTTCTTCCGACCCCTGCTCCTGCATCAAGGGAATCAACTCGCGGGAGATGAAGGGGAAGGTCACGAAAATCGTGGCCAAAACGATGCCCGGTACGGCAAAAATGATGTGCAGGTTATGGTCGCTCAGCCAGTGCCCCATCAAGCCCTGCAAACCGAACAAAAGAACAAAGATTAATCCCGACACAACCGGTGATACGCTAAAGGGCAGGTCAATGAGAGTAATAAGCAGGTTTTTCCCAGGGAACCTGAACCGGGTAATGGCCCAAGCCGAAGCCAGGCCGAAAATCAAATTAAAGAATACCGAGAAAAAGGCCGTAAGCAGAGTCAACTTCAAGGCGGACAGGGCCGCCGGGTCCCGGATGGCGTCAAAATAAAACCCGATTCCCTTTTGAAGGGCGGAAACAAAAACTTCTACGAGTGGGACCACCAAAAAAAGCCCCAGGAACAAAAGGGATATTCCGATCAAGGCTATTTTCACCCAGGCGGGTTCGGTTAAACCCCGAATGGGGTCTAAGGAAGAACTCGGCCCTTTGGAACTGATGATGATGGTTTCCTGGCTCACGGTTCCCTCGGTCAATTATTGACTGCGATGCTGGCCTGTTTTCGCCTGAAGCCAATTCACGGTTAAAAGCATGGCAAAGGATATCACCAGCATGACGACCCCTAAAGCCGTGGCCCCGGCATAATCGTATTGTTCAAGTTTGGAAATGATCAAAAGGGGCGTGATCTCGGTCTTCATGGGCATGTTTCCGGAAATAAAAACCACTGAACCGTATTCACCCACTGCCCGGGCAAACGCCAGGGAAAAACCCGTGATCCAGGCCGGTAAAAGGCTGGGCAAAATCACTTTCATCACAATCGTATAGCGGCTCGCCCCCAAACTCACCGCCGCTTCTTCCATATCTTTATCCATGGTTTCCAAAACCGGCTGGAGGGTCCGCACCACGAAAGGCAGGCCGATAAAGGTCAAAGCCACCGCCACGCCCAGCGGGGTATAGGCGACCTTGATTCCCAAGGGAACCAGCCATCGGCCGATCCATCCTTGCGGGGAATAAAGTTCCGTCAAAGTGATGCCCGCCACTGCCGTGGGCAAAGCAAAAGGCAGGTCCACCAACGCGTCAAAAAGCCGCTTACCCGGAAAGGTATAACGAACCAAAACCCAAGCCACGATGGCCCCAAAAAACGAATTAATCAGCGCGCCGATGATCGAACAACCAAAGGTCAACCGGAAGGAAGCCAAAACCCGGGGGCTCAAGATAACGGTCCAGAATTCTCCCCAGGTGAGCTGGGTCGCCTTCAAAACCATCGCCCCCAAAGGAAGCAGAACGATCAGTCCCAGGTAAAAGAGGGTATAGCCCATGGAAAGGCGGAAACCCGGCAAGACCCCGTTGGAGTTAGGCTTCAATTTCTGGTTCCGCCCATGTTCGTAATAATTTTCGAATCGCGTCGATGGCCTGGGGGGCATCCTCCCCCTCGGCCGAAAACTCGAGCACCGTACCATAAATGGCACCCAAGGTTAAGAGTTGGATCAGGCTTTTCGAGTTCACACTGCGCCCGCCGTGGGAAACCCGTATCTGGCACTGAAACTTGCAAGCCACCCTCACCAATTCGGCCCCGGCCCTCAAATGGAGACCCAGGCGATTGAAGATGGGAATAGGTTCGATGATTTTCATCGGCTCGATCCCTTTCAACTCTACGGGAACCACCGGGTTGACCAACGGGTCTTCCCAAGGAATAAGACCATCCATAAAAGGCCTCCTTGGCTTCAAGCCTGGCCGGGAAGCCTCCCCGTCCTTCCCCGTGGGAAGGACGCTGGGAAACTCCGGTTTCGGCGGCGGGAGCGCATCCCTGATATTGCGTCCCGCCCGGGTCCTTGAGGATAAGAAACGGCCTGCTTTTCACCCCCGGACCGGATAAAGGGTTACTTCGGCTGGTAGATCTGGTCAAAAACCCCGCCGTCGTTGAAATAGGCCGGTTGGGCTTTTTTCCACCCGCCGAAAACGCTATTAACGGTGAACAGCTTGATCACCGGAAATTGTTTCCGGTGTTTAACCTCCACCGACTTCAAGCGGGGGCGGTAGTAATTGCGGGCAATGACCTCCTGGCCTTCCTGCGTGTACAGGTATTTCAAATATTCCTGGGCCACGGAGGTGGTGCCATGCTTTTCGGTGTTCTTATCGATCCAGGCCACCGAAGGTTCGGCAAGGATGCTGGAAGAGGGATAGACGATTTCAAATTGGTCTTTTCCCAATTGGTTGACGGCCAAATAGGCCTCGTTCTCCCAGGCGATCAGGACATCCCCCAATCCCCTCTCCACAAAAGTGGTCGTGGAACCCCGGGCGCCCGAATCCAACACGGGAACGTTCTGGTAGATCTTGGTCACAAATTCCCGGGCTTTATCCTCGGTGCCGTACTTCTTCAAGCCCCAGCCCCAGGCCGCCAAAAAATTCCAACGGCCTCCCCCGGACGTTTTGGGATTGGGGGTGATAACCGCCACGCCCGTTTTGATCAGGTCGTCCCAATCTTTAATCGCCTTAGGGTTTCCCTTGCGGACCAACAAAACGATGGTCGACGTATAGGGCGCGCTGTGATCGGGCAACCGGCTCTCCCAATCATCCGGTAAAAGCTGGGCCTTGGCCGCGATGGCGTCAATATCCCCCGACAAACCCAGGGTGGCCACATCGGCTTCCAACCCATCAATGACGGCCCGGGCCTGCTTGCCCGAACCCCCGTTGGATAGTTCCACCGTCACGTCCTGGCCGGTTTTCTTTTTCCAATAATCGGCGAAGACCTGGTCGTAATCGGCGTAAAACTCACGGGTGGGATCGTAGGAAACGTTTAGAAGTTTAACCGCACCCCCCGCGTTCCCCGAAGGGGACTCCTGGGCGCATGCCCAGGAGCCGACCGTCAGGGTGATCAACAAACTCAGAATGAGATCTAGTTTTTTCATGTCCGACTCCTCCAGTTAGATGTTGGCCTGGGCCCTGATGGTGAATACATCCTCAGGATGCAGGGTGGAGAGGGTACCCGTCACGTTCGGCTTGACCTGGGTTCCTTCCACGAAATCCGTTTCTTCCCAATCGAACACCAGCTTGAAATGGGGATCGAAAATCCAGTTCAATCCCGCTCCGTAAGCCGTGGCCTGCTGGGCTGAATTGGTGGCCGCCAGGTTTTTGGCCGCCGTCGCGCTAAAGGCATTGGGGTCGATGGACAACTGGTGCACCCGGAAGGCCAGTTCAAACGCGCCCCATTGGCCCTTACTCAGGTCCAGATCGTGATCCGGCACCGCTCCCTGATACGAAGCCTTCCCGCCGATCACCCAAGAGGCCTGGGTGAGGAAAGCCTGGTTGTTGAGACTCACAGCCGTTTTGGTGCTGGTCCCCACGTCTTGGGTCGATTGGACATATTCTCCCAACAAGCCAAACGATCCGTTATAGAAATAACCCTGGGGAGACAGGTGATAAAAGTCGCCTTGCGGGGCAACCGTCGTGCGGTAAGCGAAGAACTGGCTCAGGCCCAGAGAAGTCACGAAATAATTCGGATAGGCGTTCGTGTTCCAATTCACGTTCCAGGCCCAAGCTCCTGATAGTCCAACGCCCAGGTTTTGGAGAAAGGAGTCGGAAGGCTTGAAAGGCGTCAGAAAAATCCTTCCCGAAAGTTCCTTCCCCCCGGTCAAGCTTTGGTCATCCGCGTTGTTGGGGGTATAGTTGTCCGGCGTTCCGTTGGTCAAAGCCACCGCGTAGAGGCCATAATTGTTCACGTTCCCGCTGATGAGGCCCCCCAAATCCCGGTTCGGGACCAGGTCTGTGGGCAATGCGCGCTCAGCGAAAAGGGTATCCGTGTCATTTTCAAGTCTTTCCAAACCGACAGGCACCTTGAATTTACCCAGTTGGAACTGGAACGCCGGGTCTGCCTTCACGAAGGCGTAGGCGTCCTGGATAGCGTAACCCGTGGCGCCGAATTCCGCCTGATAGCGCAAACCCACCGTCTGGTCGAATAGGGCGACCAAATCCAACCGAACCTTGCGGTCCAGAAATGTACTGCTGGACTTGTTGACCGCAGCCGCGGCAGCCCCCTGTTCCGGATAGGTCGTACTACCGATGGGCAGGTAGTCGTCATAGCTGGAAGCCGGCAGGAAATAGGATCGGTAATCCCCCTGCACCACCGCCCCGATCTTCAGGACAATGTCCCCGCTCTTGGTGCCGATATCCAGGTAGTTGTGCTCCGTCGTCAGCACCACCGAGCCTTTTTCCAAGGCGTTGAGACGGTTGTTCAGCGCTTCCAGATCCGAAACCGAAACCTTGGCCGGTTGATCCGCCGAAGCCGATTCCTGGCTCGTCGTATCCTGCGCCCCTACCCTGGCGGTTGTCAGGAACAACCCCGCCAGTAATGCCAACAAATAAGCGAATAACTTTTTCATTTCCAAACCCCTTGTTTTTAAAATTAACTGTATTTTTCGGTGTCCAGTCTCCACCTGGGGTCCTCAATTCCGGCCCCACTTCGTGAAGCGGGCCGGGATGAAAAAGTTTTCATCACAACACCGCTTTAGTCCCCTGTTCGCCCAGCATCCTTGGTAAATCCCAATAAGGAGCCGGGGCCGGCCGGGGCAAGTTGGCAATTAAATCCCGCCGTACAAAATTGAACTTTTTACCGCTCAATCCTCCCCACGCTAAACTTTTAAGGATAAAAAAAATCCCAAACCGTTTGCTTCAACGGTTTGGGATTATGGGAGTTCCAATAATCTTCCACCGCTTTAGTCCCTGTTCCCCCTGCTGAAAACATCCAACAGAAGCCGGCCGGGGCAAGTTGGTCATTAAAGCCTCGCCGGTGGCAAACATTACAAATGCTGCTTTGTTTGCCGGTCCCACGTTTCAAGGAAACACGGGCCACTAAAAACATCGTTTTTTAAGGGTTTTTGGTAAAAACAAAAAACCCGGTCCACTTTTGGCGGATCGGGTTTAGGAGGGTTCTCTTAAACTTTTACCGCTTTAGCACCCTGTTCTTTCCGTTCGGAAAACGCCGGGGCAAGTTGGACCTTAAAGCCTCGCGTTACTGATGTGACGAAGATTACCGACTGCCAATTTGAATGTCAAGAGAACTTCACAATTTATTTTTCAAACAGTTAGTTTTCGTTTTGCCGTAATGATCTCAGTGTTCATGCCCGCCCAGTGAAGCCCCCCCTGGTATCGGCCATGCTCCATTTTGACGCATTTATCCATGACCACCTTCAACCCGGCTACTCTCGCCCTTTCGGCGGCCTCAAAATCGATGATGCGCAATTGGGTCCAGAGGGCCTTGGCACTCACGGCGATGGCTTCATCGACAATCGCCGGCACTTCCCTCGCCGGGCGAAACACATCCACCAAGTCGATGGGAATGGGTACGTCCTTGAGGCTGGAGTAACAGGTCTCTCCCAGTATCTTTCCCGCACGGGGCGTCACCGGAATGATGTGGTAGCCTTCCGATTGAAGGTAGGAGGCAACGAAATAACTGGCCTTGGACGGATCGGAAGAGAGACCGATGAGGACGATGTTCTTCGATTGATTCAATATCTCCCGGATCAAATCCGGGTTCTGGTAAATTTCCCTTTGTTCCGGAGTGAGCGCGGTGTTAAGGGTTATATCGCAAGAAGCGCCTGATCCAAATCCCACAGTAGATCCTCCAAGGTTTCGAGTCCAACGGATAAGCGAACGGTTCCCGGCCCGATGCCGGAGCGTTTGAGTTCTTCATCGGAAAGCTGTTGGTGCGTGGTGGAAGCGGGATGGATGACCAGACTCCGGGCGTCGCCCACATTGGCCAGGTGCGAAAACACATGCAGGGACTCAATGAACTTCTTTCCCGCCTCCCGTGCGTCCCCACCGGAGGGCTTGATCTCGAAAGCGAACACCGCGCCCGGTCCCTTGGGCAGGTATTTCTTGGCCAAGGCATGATCCCGGTGGTTCTCTAACCCCGCGTAATGCACCGCGCTGATGGCCTTGTGGCCCGCCAGGAACTTGGCCACCGCCAGGGCGTTGGCCGTATGGCGGTCCATGCGCACGGAGAGGGTTTCCAACCCCTGGATGAGCAGGAAAGCGTTCATGGGAGAGATGCAGGAGCCCGTATCCCGAACGGTTTCGGTACGAAGTTTCATTAGGAACCCGTAATGCCCGAAGGTGTCATAGAAGCGCAGGTTGTGGTAGGCCGGGGAAGGTTCGGCGATCGTGGGGAAATGGGAATAATCGAAATTTCCCGACTCGATCACCGCCCCGCCCAGGCTGTTGCCGTGGCCCCCGATGAACTTGGTGGCCGAATGCACCACGATGGTGGCGCCCCAATCGATGGGCCGGCAAAGATAGGGTGTGGCGAAGGTGTTATCGACAATGAGGGGAATGTGTTTCTTCTTGGCCAGGGCCGCCAATGATTCCAGGTCCAATATCGAACCGCCCGGGTTGCCCACGATCTCGCCATAGAGCGCCCGGGTTTTCGGGGTGATGGCCTTTTCCCAGGCCCCCAGGTCATTCGGCGGCACGAATTTAACATCAAGACAGAGTTTTTTGAATGTGTGGGTCAACTGGGTGATCGAGCCGCCGTAAAGGTCGGTGGATGCCACGATCTCATCCCCCGGCTGGCAAAGGGTCATGAAAACCGAAAATTGGGCGGCCATCCCGCTGGCCACGGCCACGGCGCCCGTGCCGTTCTCGAGCGAAGCCAGTCTTTCTTCAAAGGTCGCCGTGGTGGGGTTGCTGATGCGAGTGTAGATGTTGCCGTATTGTTTGAGGTCGAACAACTGGGCGGCCTGGTCCGTATCCTTGAACACGTAGGAACTGGTCATGTAAATGGGAACGGCCCGCGCTCCCGTTTCCGCGTCGGGGATATGGCCCGCGTGAAGCATCCGGGTCTCAAAGCCAAAAGTTCTCTTAGAGGGGTTGGACATATTTAACCTTTCAAATGGGCAAATGGAAATACCAAGGAAGACGAATCAAACAGTTCAAAGGCGATACCTATTTGGTTCCCACGTGTACCAGGGGCGCGTCATGCCGGATGAACCCGGCGACCTTTGGATCCCGCTTGAGTTGAGCCAGTTCGGCCTCGCAGGGAAGCTCCGGCCGGTCTCGATCTGTCGTGACCAGACACAAGAAACCGAAGGTTTCTCCTGCAGTCGCCCTGAACTGATGCCAAGTTTTTGGGGGGATCTCCACCAGATCAAAGGATTCGAGCTTTTGAATTTCACTTCCCACTAAAACCTCTCCCGACCCCCGAATGACCATGACCATATGCACATGACCGTGACGCTCCAGTGTGGAATGGCCTCCGGTCGCAATCTCAAAATACCGCATCTGAACCGGCAATTCAGGGCGGCCCGGATACAACAACTGGCGGGTGATGTCCTTGAAATGGTTGCCCTTTTCTTTGTATTTCAAAACATCGGATCGGTCCCATTTAAAGAGACCCGTGTGTTTAATCGTCGTCATGAAATCCCCCCCTTCACCAAGAGCATAACCAAAACGGTTAAATATATTACAACTTAAACATAAAACGAAAAATCGAATCCAACAAAACGAGTGACACTTTTTAGGTTCCTAAACCACTATTTTTAATGGTTTTCATACATTTGGTCAAAGACCCCGCCATCCGCAAAATAGGCGGCCTGGGCCTTTTCCCATCCCCCGAACACCTTGTTGATCGTAAACAGTTTCAGCTTCGGAAAAAACTTTTCGTACTTCTTCTCCGCGGCTTTCAGGCGGGGGCGGTAATAATATTTCCCGATCAAATCCTGCGCTTCGGGGCTGTACAAATACTCAAGATAGGCTTTAGCGGCTTCCGACGTGCCATGCTTGATTGTGTTGACATCGACCCAGGCCACCGATGGCTCGGCGAGGATACTGATGGACGGCGTGATGATCTCGTATTGATCAGCCGGGAATTCCTTCAAGGTCAGGTAGGCCTCGTTCTCCCAGGTGACGAGAACATCCCCGATCTTCCGTTGAGCGAAGGTCGTGGTGGAGCCTCTCGATCCAGTGTCCAGGACTGCCACATTCTTATAGAACTTGCCGACGAATTCCCGGGCTGAGTCCTCGCTTCCCTTTTTATCCAGGGCATAACCCCAAGCCGCCAGGAATACCCAACGGGAGGCGCCTCCCGTTTTCGGGTTGGGGGTCACAAGGGAAACACCGGGTTTCACCAGATCGTCCCAATCCTGGATCCCCTTCGGGTTCCCCTTACGGACCACGAACACGATGGTCGAGGTATAGGGGGAGCTGTTATTGGCCAGGCGGGACTGCCAAATATCCGGAAGCAGTTTTCCCTTCCCGGCAATGGCGTCGATATCATTGGCTAGGGCCAGGGTCACTACGTCCGCCTCCAACCCATCGATGACCGCCCGGGCCTGCTTCCCCGACCCCCCATGGGACTGGCTCACGGTCACGTCCTGTCCTGTTTTCGCCTTCCAATGGTCCGCGAAAAGCTTGTTGTATTCCTGGTAAAACTCCCGGGTCGGGTCATAGGAAACGTTTAATAAATGGATCGGTTGGGAAGCCGTATCCGCATAGACCCCTCCGGCCCAAGCGACGAGAAAAAAGCCCAGCCAGGCTAACACAGTTAACTTTTTCATCTTTGACTCCTCACTATTCATTGAAATAAATCACAGTTTTCAAAAAATCCGGTTCAGGCGTCCCGGCCATGGGACGCCTTTCGCCGAATCATAACATCGCGGAACAGGCCCTGAACCCTGACCCGCGATTGGCCGCAGCCTTGTTTTAAAAGATACTCAATCGTCCGCCCACGTTGGCGACAATACCGGGGTTCAGATAGACCGTGTAGTACTGGGCGTTCAGAAGATTATCCACGCCCGCCGAGAGCGTAATATCACTGACCTTATAACGGATCTTCAGGTTGACGGTGTTGTAGGCATCAAAGCTTCCCTGAACCCCCTTGGTGGTGTCGGTGTTGTTGGCGGTCTGAAACTCGGCGTCGTGGAAGGTATCCCAGATCGAAATGGCCCATCGGTCAAAATTCAAATCCGCGCCAAGGTTGAAGATAACTGGCGAAACATAAGGCACTTGTTGCCCGACCGCGGACGGCAAGACGTTGTCCTGGATGAACCGCGTAGCGATGACGGTGGTATTTCCGTAGACCTTGAGAAACGGGAATACCTTCTGCCGGATCTCCGCGTCGAAACCCTGGATATCGGCGATCCCGGCGTTCTGGTACTCGGTGGTCGTGAACCCGCCAACTTTCGTGCTTTGCGCGTAAATGAGGTTCGTGAAATAGTTATCAAAGAACGTGGTCGAGACGGTGGTGCCCGTCGGGAACTCATATTCCCCCCCCACTTCCGAACCCAGGTCCTGTTCCGGCAAAAGGCCCGGGTTGGGGATGGAGGCGGTCGTGAGCGAACTGCTGATATTGGTCAACTCGAACGGAGTCGGCGGGTTGAAGGCCGTCCCGATGGAAGCCCTCAAGCTTCCATGCTCGTCCAACTTGTAGACCAGGCTGGCTTTCGGGTTGAAGCTTGTGAAGGTATTTTGAGTGTAACTGCTGGAGGTGGCGGTCGACTGGTTGTAGATCTGGATATTGGTCGGGTCCCAGTAGTCCACCCGGGCTCCCACGACCGCGGTCAAGGACGGGAAAAGCTTCCACTGGTCCTGCGCGTAAACCCCCGCGATTGTTTCCAACAGACCCGTGTCCGAGTTGGGAACCTGGGTCCCCACGTTGACATTGGTCCAATTGGGGTAATCGACGGTATAGAGGTCCGTGGTGACATATTCCAGGGATAACCCACCGGTGATCTCATGGTTGTCCAGGCGCCAGTCGAACTGGGCATCCCCGTAGGCCTGCCAGTTGCCGAACCAGGTCCCCAAAATCTGTCCCGTGACCGGCCCCCCAAAAGCGGTGGTGCTGGCCAGGGGTAGGGCGTTTTCCGATTGCAGGTGGGGTCCATCGGTGTAATCCACGTTCGCCAAGAAATCCAGGTCCTGATTCAATTTAAGTTTGTACTGCAGGTAAGCCGCCGCGAAGGAATTTTGCCCTGGCGTGGTCAGGAACTGCGACTGCGTCAAAGTCACGATCTTTCCGGTTCCGGCCAAGGAGACCGCCCCGCTTGAGACCGTGTTGTTCGTGGTCGCGTCTGTCAGCCAATTGGTTCCGATTTCCCCCTGTTCATTGGCCGTCGGCTGGTCCCAGTAGGAATAGTTCAACAGAAGGCTCAAGGCGTTGTCCGGGTCCGGCGTCCAGAAAAATTTGGTGGAAAGGTTGTCATTTTCCAACACGGTCGGGGCGGTCAGTCCGATATTGAAGATCGGGGTTCCGGTGCTGGTGGTAGATCGAACCGCGCCGTTCACCGTATTGGCCACGACGATGGTGGCCGCCACCGAGGCGGGCACGGGCGTAGCCTGGATATATTGATCGGCCGTGTAACCCGCCACGTTGGTATTCTCAATTCCGATGAAAACCGCGAAATTCTCGTCGATCCTCTTTTGATAGTCGAGGTCCGTGGTGCGCTGGTTGGTGCTGTCCCAGTTCTCGTTTAAATCGAATTCCTCCCCTACCGGTTCCTTGGTGATGATATTGATCACCCCCCCCACGGCGTCTTTGCCGTAAAGAGAGGAGAAAGGGCCCTCGGCGGCTTCCACATGGTCTACCAACGGGCTAGGGATCCGGTTCCAAAATACCCGCTCGTTGTAGGCCTGGTTAAAAGGGAACCCGTCGACCAGCACCAGCGTATTGTCGTAACCCGAGATGCCCCGCGTGATGACCGTAACGGACTGTCCTCCTTCCGCGACCCTGGAAACCTCCACCCCCGAGAGGGTTCCCAGCGCGTCGTCGAAATAATTCACATCCTTGTTTTGGATATCGTTCTGGGTTAAGACCTCCACTTGGGCGGGCGAATCCAGAACCTTCAATTTGGTCTTCGTTCCCGTGACAACCACGGCGTTGAGCTCATAATCGGGAACGGTTATGGCCTCGGCCACCGGGGTTCCTTCCGGGGTGGCGATGCCGACGGCGGGGGTTCCCACCGGGGACGGGGTGGGGGTGGCGTCATCCGGCACCCCTTCCGCCGCGGCCGTGGGGCTAGGGGTGGCGTGGATCCGGTGATGATGCCGCGCCGGGGTGGCGACGGCCGTGGGAACATCGGTCCCTTCGACCGTCGGCAGGGCCGTCGGCTCGGGATCGGCCCAGACCGGTCCGGTGGCGGCAAACAGCGTCCATCCTAAGGTAAAACTCAAAGCGTAAAAGCACCTGATGACTTTCTCCATGTTGATCCCCTTCAAAATTTAATGGTACGACCCTCATCCCGACAGGGGCGGAAAACGCCGCCCTTCCTTTTCCGCTCACCCCGCCAGCTGGAACAATATCGGCAGGATGATCTCGCAGGCGACCGGCGACCCCTGGGCGTTAAAGGCGGGGGTAAAAATACCGTTCCTCACCTTTTCCACCGCGAATTGATCCAGCACCTCCACGTTGCTTCCCTTGTAAACTTTCACTTCCTGCACCTTGCCCTCCGCGTCCACATGAACCAGCACGACGACCTTCCCCTCGCCTCCCAGGGCCCTGGCCGCGGCTGGATAACTGTCCGGTTCGATGAAGTTGCCGACCCATTGGGGTTTACGGGCCGTCTGGGAGGCCGGCACCCAGACGCTGGAAGGCGAAACCGGGGCTGGCGTATCCAGCAAGGCCTTTTCTGGCACAACCTTTTTCACCGGCAGGGGGTGCTTCCGATTCGGGTTCGGAAGGACCCAGTCGTCCACTACCCTGGCCTGGTCCTGCGGCACCCGCGCCGCCTGGGACAGGTCGAGCGTGGCCAGGACCCTTTGGGAAGGGTGGAATAACAGCAGGTACAGGAACCCCGCCGCGAAGGCATGGACCGCGAAAGAGATGCCCGTATCGGCCGGAAGGCTGTTTGGAGTGTCTTCCATGGCGCCCCCCTTATTTCTGCGAGAGCAGGGCCACGTGAACCACGCCAGCCTGCTTGATGACGTCCAGGACATCCATGATCTGCTGGTACGGCAGTCGGCTGTCCGCGGCCAGGGTCACGCGCACATTGGGGTTCAAGGCCGTTTCCCGGGCCAACCCCGCCCTGAGGCCCGCGGCGTCCAGCCGGGTATTCTTCAACAGCAGTTCACCCTTTTCGTTGACAGCCACCGACAGACTGGGCGTGGTGGACGTTTCGGCGTCCGCGGTCTTGGGAACACTGATCTTTTGGACCGATTCGGAGACGAAATTGGCGGTCACCATGAAAACAATGAGAAGCACCAGCATGATGTCCACCATCGGCGTCACGTTGATCCCCGTGACCGTGCCATCCTCTTCCATGTATTGGGCGCTCATGCTCGAACCTCCTCGCGGTGATTTTGCTTTTTGATCGCCCGCCTCAGGTGATCCTCGCTTTCATCCTGCAGATAGACCTGCAGGAGGTGGATGAGGCTCTGCGTGTTGGCGATCCTTCTTTTGAGTTCCGTTTGGAATACGTTGTTGGCGACCACCGCCGGCAGGGCGACGAGGATGCCGAAGGCCGTCGCGATCAGGGCGGAGGAAATGCCCGCCATGACCACCGAGACCCCTGAACTTCCGTTGACCGCCAGGTCATTGAAGGCCTTGATGACGCCCAGAACGGTGCCGAAGAGCCCGAGAAAAGGGGCGTTGTTCCCCAGCGTTCCCAGGACGATGAGGTTTTTTTCAAGTCGGCTTCGTTCCAGGACCAGGGTGGATGTCATCGATTCCTCCACCGAGGCGTGGCCCTTGAACAGGTGGTCCAAACCCGCCGCCGCGACCCGAGTTTCCAGACCCCGGGCGTTCCGGACCAGGTCCTTCGCCCCGGCCAGGTTTCCCTTCTCCAGGAACCCTGCGAACTTATCGGTGAAGACCGGGAAATCGACCCGGCTTTTCCGGAAAACCCGCCAGCGCTCCAGGATGACCGCCACCGAAACCACGCTCGCCCCCAACAAAAGCCACAACACCCACACGTCCCCCACCAACGCGATCTTCTTGAAAAGTTCAGCCATAAGACGCTCCCCTTTAACAGCTTGATAAAACAAAAAACCCGGTCCACTTGCGGGCGGATCGGGTTTAAGGAACTTTTTCCTAAAACTTTTACCGCTTTAGCTCCCTGTTCTTCCACTTTCGTGAAAACGGCCGGGGCAAGTTGGACTGTTAAAGCCTCGCCGGTAAAAACTAAAAGCGAATCGGGGTTTTCACCCCATTCGGACTTAGAAGCCCCCCTTCAAATAGGACCATCCCTGTTCTTCCCGGCGAACCACTTCCGCCACGCCTGAGTCCACAATCGTCACATAGGATGCTAAATCCTTCTTTTCGATGTGCCGGCCGACACAGGTGTTGTTGCAAATGCCGATTTCGTCCCCCGCGTCCGCCAGGGCCTTCAAACGGGCCACGATATCCGCATCTTTCGTCTGGAGGATGCCCACCCCCTTGCCCAGGGTGACGATCTCCACTCGGACACCGCCGTCCGGTGCCAGAGCTTTCTTGAGGTTATAGACATTGTGTAAAACCGCTTCCCATTGGTCCTGGCCCTCGAAATTGACCTCCACGACCACCTTGTGCTTCACGTCCTTGGCCGCATCCTCCGCCCGGACGGTCGAACCCTGCGCCCATAACAGCAAACCGCCTATGAGTCCCACGAGAACTTTTTTCATCGCTCCGCTCCTTTCACCTCTTTTGATTTCAAGGCTGGTCAGCCTGTCCTGGCCGCCCGGCCCTTTCTTCGGGGGGAACCCCCAAAAATAAAAAACCCGGTCCACTTTTGGCGGATCGGGTTTAGGGATTTCTTCCTAAATCTTCTACCGCTTTAGCTCCCTGTTCTTTCCGTTCGGAAAACGCCGGGGCAAGTTGGACTGTTAAAGCCTCGCGTTTAATTCCTATAAAGCATACTTCATGCATACATTTATTGTCAAGCCCTCCTAAAATTTAATTGAGTCGGACCGAACCCAAAGGTATCCCCAGCCCTTTCTTACCCCATCCTTGCGGCTCCGTCCCGCCCTTCCATTTAAACCGGGTGATGAGGACCGTCCTTACCCGGCCCGAGCCGTCGTAACAAACCTTCCCCCGGATGTCGAAGGGCATCTGAGAATCTGACCGGAACACGCTCTTTTTCCAATGACGCTGGATCACTTGCCAGCGTTCCAGAGGGAACTGAATCAGCTTTCTCAAATAGCGTTCCCCTTTATCGGAAACAAAGGATTGGGGATGGTTTTGTATTTCCTTGAATTCCCTCAAAGCTTCATCCGTTAGCTGGATTTGAATGCCGAATGGTTTCATGTCTTCCTCCAATCACAGGTTAAATTCCCGGCCACACCGACTTTGACAGAGGGAGTTTGTGAACAGCTCCCTCACAAGCGGGTTGGGATATGGAGGTCCATACGCTCAACTCCGCTTTAGCTCCCTGTTTTTTTCCCCATCGGGAAACCGGCCGGGGCAAGTAGGAAATAAAGCCTCGCCGTTGGCAAACATTCCAAATTCAAGATTTGTTTGCCGATCCCACAATTTCCTCACCATTGCAGGACGTAAAAATCATTGGTTTTAAACAAAAAAACCCAATCCACTTAAAAAGCGGATTGGGTTTGGTTTGCTCAAACTTGGGCCGCTTTAGCCCCCTGTTTACTCCCCCTTTCGGGGTCGACGGTCGGGGCAAGTTGGAAATTAAAGCCTCACCGTTTGTATTCTGAATGTATTCTAACTTTCATCCCCGAGTCAAGGCCCGGCGGTTTTATTTCTCCCTTTTTTTAGATTTCTTCAAAACATCCTTCGCGGCGGTCCCCTTCTTCTTGGAAAGGGTCTTCTGCGCGATCTTTTCGATCTCCTCCGCCTCCGCCTCGGAGGGTTTGACGAATTGGAGCTCGGCATGCTCCTCCACCAGGCGGTAAACCATGGCCGAAATCTTCCTCGCCAGGGGGTGGTGCTCAAATTCTTCCTGGAGCGTCCGGGTCACGGCGTGGTCAATAAACTGGTTCACGCTCTTATAGTGGAGCTTGTTTTTGACCAGGTTTTCCAGCTTACTTTTCCCCATCCGGGGACGATAACTGATAACCGCTTCCATACTATGATCCTCCAGCCTTTTTTCTTCAGGCCGGTCAATTGTATGACAAGCGAATGCATTTTCAAACTCGCGTTTTCGGCCCCCTTTCCAAACCTTACAAGGTCGGATGCGCCCTCACGGCCGACACATGGTATAGCTTTTTAGTGCCCAATACTCCTTCAGGTAATCCGGGAAACGCTTGGAAATAATGGCCGACAAGGTCCGCTCGGCAAAATGGTCCGCTTCCGGCGCTCCCGCCCCAACCCACGCCACCCGGAGGTGGGGAATCTCCCAAAGGACGAGAGCCCATGCAGATTCCATCTCAAACGCGTAAGTGTCGCCCAGGCACCTGCCCCTTTTTCTCGCCGGAAGACTGAGTCTTGCCTCGGCGTACTCGCGGGCAAGAACGAGGCCCCCGTGCTCCGGAGTCACCACGAAAGAGATTCCCCTTTCTAGGTGAATCACCCGCGTAGCCTTACCCCATGGCGTCAACATAGGCCCTCCTTCAGCTTGCGTCCTCCCGCCCATCATTTCAATTAACTCCGCGAAGTAGGAACTCTTGAACCCACAATCCGGCAAAGGGCGCTTTCCAGCGCCTCCAGATCCCCGAAGGTGTTGTAGAAGGCC
This sequence comes from uncultured bacterium, assembly GCA_964525605.1. Classification (GTDB taxonomy): domain Bacteria; phylum Oederibacteriota; class Muellerivitia; order Muellerivitales; family Muellerivitaceae; genus CAVTWJ01. The sequence goes on along the minus strand of CAZGKT010000010.1, from coordinate 9,791 downwards.
AGCGAGGCCCGCACGGTCCCTTCTAAACCAAAACGCCTCAGGATCGGTTGGGCGCAGTGGTGGCCCGACCTCACCGCGATCCCCTCGCGGTCCAGCGCCTTTCCGATATCTTCGTTCCTGAATCCGTCGACGACGAAAGAAAGCACTCCCGCCTTTTCAAAGGCAGTGCCGATTAGGCGCAATCCCGGAACCCGTTTCAGCAGCCGGGTGCCGTATTCCAGTAGTTCATGCTCGTGCCGGGAAACGTTCTCAAGACCCACCCGATCCAGGTAATCCACTGCGGCGCCCAACCCCACGGCGTCGGCGATGTTCCCCGTTCCCGCCTCAAACCTCAGCGGGGCCGGCTGGTATTGGCTCTTCTCGAACGTCACGTCGGTGATCATGTTGCCGCCCCCCTGCCAGGGCTGGAAGGAATTCAAAATTTCTTCCTTGCCGTAAAGTACCCCGATGCCGGTGGGCGCGAAAACCTTGTGGCCCGAGAAAACATAAAAGTCGCTTCCCAGTTCGGTCACGTTGACCCTCATGTGGGAAACAGCCTGGGCCCCGTCGACCAACACCTTGATCCCGCGACGGTGGGCGATTTCCACGATTTCCTTCACCGGTACCACCGTGCCCAAGGCGTTTGAAACCTGGGTCACCGAGACCAGCTTCGTACGGGAATTTAAAAGCTTCTCGTACTCGTTGAGCAAAACCTGACCCCGGTCATCCACCGGAATCACCCTCAGTTTGGCGCCCTTTTCGTTCACCAACTGCTGCCAGGGCACAATATTGGCGTGGTGTTCCAGATGGCTCACCACGATCTCGTCCCCCTCCCCGATGTTCTGTGCGCCCCAGGCCTTGGCCACCAGGTTGATGGCCTCGGTGGCGCCCCGAACAAAAACAATCTCGCGGGCAGAGGAGGCTCCCAGGAAACGACGGACCTTTTCCCTTGCGCCTTCGTAGGCGTCGGTTGCGCGGGCCGCCAAGGTATGGGCCGCCCGATGGACGTTCGAGTTCTCATGGGCGTAAAAATAGGAAAGCCGGTCGATCACCGCCTGGGGTTTCTGGGTCGTCGCCGCGTTATCCAGCCACACCAGCGGACGGCCGTTCACCGTTTCTTGAAGAATGGAAAAATCCCGCTTGTACCAAGCCGCATCAAAGGAAGGATGGTCGTTTGGGCCTCCCTCCAGCGGGACCTGGGTGAATGAAAAGGCGTCAAAGGCGCCCAGCGAATTTCCATACGACGCAGTCCTTTCATCCGACTCCACCGCCGAAACCTCTCCAGGAACTCCCCCCGTGCCAACCCCCGCGGGAACGTCCAAAGGCGTCTCAGCGGTCAGTGGAACTGAGGGGTTCAAGCCCGGAGTTTGTGTTTCTTCATCGCCTTCATCTTCGCCCCCGGCCTGAGGATAAACGGGTTCGAATGAAAAGGCCCTGGCATCCAGGCTGGTCGGCAAGGAAGGGTCGGTGAATGGAAAATCGGCATTCTTCTCAGGTTCCCTTGATCCCTGAAAATCGTGGGTGCTCAGGTTGAGCCCTCCCGGCAGGGCCGATAAAACCTCCGGCCCCAGAAAGGTGTTACCCCCCGGTAAGCCCGCCAAGGCACCTGTCGGCGCGCCCGGCGCAGGCGACGGTGCCGCGACCGCAGGCGAAAAATCCGGCGAAAGCGCCGGTGTCGGCGGCTGGCCCGAATGAACGGAAGAAGCCGAAGGCGTGGGCACGACGGTTTGGCCCGGCAAAATCGAGAAAAGCTCGTTCGCCAGCCGGGCGATCACTCCCGCGTCCGGGACAAAGTCCCGGAAAGGGGACTCGGGCCCTGGATTACTTGTACTCATGGTAGTGATCCACGGAGACATCCTCCAAAACCCCCACCGCGTCGTCGGTCAATACGGCCAGCGAGCAGTAAAGGGAAATCAAATAAGAGGCGATGGCCTTGGTGTTAATCCCCATGAACCGCACGGAAAGGCTGGGGCTCACCTCGCCCGGCAGGCCGGGTTGAAAAAGGCCGATAACTCCCTGCTTTTTCTCACCCGTGCGGATTAGGAGGAAGTGGGTTTTGTTATGGCCGTCGATTTTCACCTTGTCGCTCGACACGATAGGGATTCCCCGCCAGGTCAGGAAGGAGTTTCCAAACAGGTTGGCGGTGGGCGGCGGCACCCCCCTGCGAGTGCATTCCCTGCCGAAAGCGGCGACGGCTCTGGGATGGGCGAGGAAGAACGAGGGCTCCTTCCAGACCTTGGTGATCAATTCATCCAAATCATCCGGCGTGGGCGGCCCCTTGCGGGTCTTGATCCGTTGGGATTCCACGGCAGTCGTGAGGATGCCGTAATCCTTGTTGTTGATCAGCTCGCTTTCCTGCCGTTCCTTGACCTTCTCGATCAAAAGCCGAAGCTGTTCCTGGATCTGGTCGATGGGCTTGCTGTAGAGGTCCGACACGCGCGTTTGCACATGCAATACGGAAGTCACCGCGTTGAGCCAAAGCTCCTTGGGGTGTTCGTCGTAATCGACGAAGGTTTCAGGCAGGTCCGCGTCGCCCCGGGGGCTGCATTCCACGTCCTTCCCGCCGTCCTTTTCCTTCACGCGGTTCAGGCGGAAGATACCCGATTCCACCGGCACCCACTGCAGAAAAGGCACCAACCACCGGGGCGTGATGCCTCCCCACTGAGCGTGGGTCTTGGTGACATTGGCCAACTGCGTGGCCGCGTTCTCTCCCAACGTACTGCGAACTTCAATGGTCTCTGCCATGGACTGCCTCCCTGAAAAGTTTGTTCCGACCCTTCTTCTGCGACCGACCCGCCTCTCCCGATAAACAGACTAAGCGCTGACCGCCCATTTCCTCTCTGCCCGAATTCCCCATCGGGGAACCCAGCCCAGCACCCGCTTCGCCGCCTCATTGGAACAGCGATGGGATAGATTTCGAGCCCGTGAGGGATCCCGGGGGGGCGTCACCAGCCCCAGGCGACCCGCCAGCAGGTCCAGGTATTCGCCAAACCGGATGGGTTCTTCCACGATATTCAACGCGATGGAACCCGGCTTTCTTTGGACCGCCTTCACGAAAGCCGAAGCCGCGTCCGCCACATGAACGGGCGAATAGAACTGGCTTCCGTCGCCCGGCACCACTCCCTGCCCTTCCTCCAATTCCCTCGCCAACCGGGCCTCGGGTGTGCCCGATCCCCGTAAAGGCCCCATCCTCAGGATGGCCCAATTCATCCGTTGGGTCGGTATTTCCCTTACCCGCCGTTCCATGTCCGCCACCGCCAGGGTCATCACGGCCCGTGAGGGCAGGATGTCATAGGGGGTTTCCTCGTCCAGCCACCGGTCCCCGCCGTCGATATAGGCCGACACCGTGCTGGGCTGGAGGTAATAGCCCACCCCTGCCCGCAGGGCCGCCTCGATGAGCCGGCTCGTGCCTTCCATGCGAAGCCGGTTCGTGGGTTCCCAATCCCCCGCCTCCCGGCTCCCCAGGGGCAGTTGGGCCGCCGCGTGGATCACCGCGTCACACCCCTTGAGGTACTCGGTCAAAAGTGACGCGGGGGTTTTCAGCAGGTCGCAGGCCAACGCCTCCGATTCGCCGAAAAGGATCCCCCGTAATTGTTCAGGCGCCCGAACCAACGCCCTCACCCCCCTGCCACTTTCCTGAAACCGCGCCACCAATTGCCGGCCTAACGTCCCGGTGGCCCCCACGATCGCGATCTTGTTTTTCATGTCATCCCCCTCTTGAAGCCTGGTTAGAACCACCCCTGTTCTGCGGACACACGCCGACACCTGCCATGAACCTACAAGGTGAATGGCATGATCTGGTTGCGCCCATTTCCAAACAAGGAACGGGTCCCCTTCCTCATGTTTTCATCTCGAAAGTCAGATCCCCAATCCGCCTTCCACCTCTTCTTTTAAAACATCCGCCTGATTGATGACGCTTCCCGGAGGGACGCTCCGGGTCAGCCACACATTGCCCCCGATCGTCGAACCCTTCCCGATGGTGATACGCCCCAGGAGGGTGGCCCCGGCGTAGATCACCACGTCGTCTTCCACCACCGGATGGCGCAGCAGGCCTTTCACCAACTCGCCCGATTCCTTCACTGGGAAGCGCTTGGCCCCCAGGGTCACCGCCTGGTAGAGCCGAACCCTTTCCCCGATCACCGTCGTCTCGCCGATGACCACGCCCGTGCCGTGGTCGATGAAAAAACCGCTGCCGATCTGGGCGCCCGGATGGATGTCGATGCCGGTGTCCGAGTGGGCGATATCGGCGATCACCCGGGCCAACAGGGGCGCCCCCGCCAGGAACAGCTGGTGCGCCAGCCGGTAATGGATGACCGCCCGGATGCCCGGGTAGCAGAGCAGCACCTCATCCACGCTTCGCGCGGCCGGGTCCCCCTGGTAGGCGGCCCAGACATCGGTGTCGAGGACCCGCCGGATGCCGGGAAGGGACTCGGCGAAATCTTTCAAGATGCGTCCGGCATGGGCCTCCAGGTCTTTTTCCACCTTCCCTTCCTGGTTCGCCGTGTAAGCGAGTTCCAGCTGGATCTGCCGGATCAATACGCCCAGGGCCAGGTCCAACGTATGGCCCACGAAAAAGTCCTCACTTTCCGCCCTCAGGTCGGGCGGCCCCAGCCGCATGGGGAACAGGGCCGCGCTCAGCGATTCCACGACCGAACCCAACACCTTTCGAGAAGGCAGTTCCCGACCGCCCCTTTCCCTTTTACGGCCGTGCCTCTCGCGCCATTCACGCCTGGCCACGCTCAGACGGGAAACCACATCCGACAACTCCTCGGTTTCCAAAACCCGGCTCAACGGATTCGCTTGCCCCGTTTCCGTACTCATACGTCCCTCCTTCCCACCCCGCCATTCATTGAAAGCCTCGTTCAAACCCTCGATAAACTTTCCCCATAGAAGGGGCCGAATAATTCGAATCCCTCTTTCCAATCCCCCAGACCGGACCTGAGGTTGATATGACCCTTCTCCCCCACATCGATGAGCCGGGCGCCCCATTGGGCTGCCAATTTTTCCGCATACTCGAAACTGGAATAGGGATCGTTCCGGCTGGCCACTAGGACCGACGGAAAGGGCAAGGGGGCCTCCCGGGGAGCCTGAAACCCTTCCACCGCACGGGGAAAGATGAAGGACGAAACATCGGGGGGGGCCACCAGGAACGCCCCCTTGATCCCCGGGTCCCTGTGGTTTTCCGCCCATTGGGCAACCAGTAAAGTTCCCAGGCTGTGAGCCACTAGGATCTTCGGGCCCGGGTTTTTGGCCAGCGCCTGTTCCAGGTCCTCGACCCAGTCCCCGGCTTTCGGGGTGTCCCAATCCTGGTGGTCGACCCAAAGGCCTCCCAGTCGGTGGAACCAGGCATACTGCCAATGACCGGGCCCCGAATTGTTGATGCCCGCCAGGTAAATGATCTTCATCGTTCCACTCCCCGTCAGAACGGTCGTCATGGTTTCGCGTCTCCCCGCTTCCGGTTCCTGAAGCCGTGCCGTCCTCCCCGAACGGCACGGTTCACGACCCTTTAAACCTCCCTTACGCCCCGGGCGTTTGGAACAACCAGGTACTCAGGTAGCGCTCGCCCGTATCGGGAAGCACCACCACGATGGTCTTGCCCTTGTTCTCCGACCGACGGGCCACCTTCAAGGCCGCCCAGAGGGCCGCACCGCTCGAAATGCCGACCAGGATGCCGTCCAGCTTGGCGGCCTGACGGGCCGTTTCCCCCGCGTCGTCGTTGGTGACCCGGATGATCTCGTCGATGATCTCCCGGTTGAGCACCTTGGGCACGAAACCCGCGCCGATGCCCTGGATCTTGTGGGGCGCCGGCGGACCACCCGAAAGGACCGGGGACGCGTCCGGTTCCACGGCGATGGCCTGGAAGGACGGTTTGCGTTTCTTGATCACTTCCGCCACGCCCGTGATGGTCCCGCCCGTACCCACGCCCGAGATCAGGATGTCCACCTTCCCGTCCGTGTCGTTCCAGATCTCCTCCGCGGTCGTCTTGCGGTGGATCTCCGAATTGGCCGGGTTGTTGAACTGCTGGGGCACGAAACTATTGGGCGTGGTGCGGCCCAATTCTTCCGCCTTCTCGACCGCCCCCTTCATGCCTTTCGGCCCCTCGGTCAAGACCAGTTCGGCCCCGAAGATCTTCAAGAGCTGGCGCCGTTCCACGCTCATGGTTTCCGGCATGGTGAGGATGAGCCGGTAACCCTTGGCCGCCGCGATGAAGGCCAGCCCGATGCCCGTGTTGCCGCTGGTGGGCTCGATGATGACCGTATCTTTCTTCAACACTCCCCTCTTCTCGGCGTCCTCGATGAGGGCCAGACCCAGCCGGTCCTTCACGCTGGAAAGGGGGTTGAAGGATTCGAGCTTGGCGTAAACCGTCGCGCCGGCCCCTTCCGCGATCCGGTTCAACCGGACCAGCGGGGTGTTCCCGATCGTCTTCGTGATGTCGTCAAAGGTCCTTGCCATGGGTCACCTCACACTTTCCCGAGCGCTTGCTCGATGTCCGCCAAAATATCGTTGATATGCTCGATCCCGGCCGAGATGCGCACGTAATCGGGCGTGACTCCCGTGGCCAACTGCTCCTTTTCGGATAGCTGCTGGTGGGTCGTGGTGGCCGGATGGATCGCCAGCGTTTTGGCGTCCCCCACGTTGGCCAGGTGGGAGATCAATTGGAGCGAATTGATGAATTTTTTCCCCGCTTCCACGCCTCCCTTGATGCCGAACCCCAGGATGGCGCCCGCTCCCTTGGGCAGGTATCTCTGGGCCTTGGCCTTGTAGGGGCTGTCGTCCAGGCCGGGATAATTGACCCAGCTCACCTTGGGATGTTTCTTGAGGTACTGGGCGACGGCCAGGGCGTTTTCCGCGTGCCGGGGCAGGCGCAGGTGCAGCGTTTCCAGGCCCTGCAGGAACTGGAAGGCGTTGAAGGGGGACAGGGCGGGCCCCAGGTCCCGGAGCAGGTTCACCCGCGCCTTGATGATGTAGGCGATATTGCCCAGGGGTTTGAGGGCCTCCACGAAATTGATGCCGTGGTAGCTCGGATCCGGATCGGCGATCAAAGGGAACTTGCCGTTGGTCCAGTCGAACTTGGCCGAATCCACGATCACCCCGCCGATGGAAGTACCATGGCCCCCGATGAACTTGGTGGCCGAGTACACGATGATGTCCACCCCGAAATCGAAGGGCCTCAACAGGTAGGGGGTCACCGTGTTGTCCAGGATGAAGGGGATGCCGTTGGCGTGGGCGATCTTGGAAATGCCTTCCAGGTCGGCCACATTGTTCTTGGGATTCCCGATGGATTCGGCGTAAATCGCCTTGGTCTTCGGGGTAATGGCCTTCTGGTAGGCGCCCAGGTCTTCCGAGGGAACGAAGTTCACCTTGATGCCCAGCTTCGGGAAGGTGTAGTGGAAAAGGTTGTAGGTGCCGCCGTAAAGATTGTCGGCGGATACGATCTCATCCCCCGCCTGGGCGATGTTCAACAGCGAGAGGGTGATGGCCGATTGCCCGCTGGCCACCGCCAGGGCCGCCGCGCCCCCTTCGATGGCGGCCACGCGTTTTTCGAAAACGTCCGTGGTCGGGTTCATGAGGCGGGTATAGATATTGCCGAACTCGCGCAGGCCGAACAGGTTGGCCGCGTGGTCGGTGCTCTTGAACTGGTAAGAGGTCGTTTGGTAAATGGGTACGGCCCTCGATCCCGTGGTGGGGTCGGCTTCCTGGCCGCCGTGCAAAGCCAGCGATTCAACCTTGAGTTTCGAGTCGATCTGAGACATGGTCTGCTCCTTTTCTTCGTGTTCCGGTCGCCCGGCCCTTCTACGCCGCTTAAACTTCCACACCCTCATCCGTTCTCCATACCTCATCGAAGCGCCTGCGTTTCGTCACCTCGACCTGAACGATCTTGGAATCCTGCACCTTCACCGTCACGATCCCGTAGTCGAGAGATTCCACCGCGTCCCCGATGTTCCGGAGGATGGTTTCATTCAGCGATCTTTTCGTTTTTTCTTTTGTCATCGTTTCATCTCTTTTCCAGGGTTTACCCTGCATTAAGGGAAGGTAGGGTGGGGCCCCGCCCCAACCCTACCGACCGTGCGGACTATCCAGCGAAAGCGGCCTTACCTGGGCGGGCGGAGCCTCCCTGAAGGGCCCCACCCACCCGCCACCCTCGACGGCGGATCACCCGGGGAGAGGGTCGGGTGACCCTGAGCCCGCGGAGGACTGTCGCTGGTTAGAAGGCGTATTGACTGCTGATCACCACTCCATTTCCCAGGCCGACCGGATCTCCCGGGTTCTCGCTCTGCAGGGGCTTGCCCGTGCCGGCGAGAGCCGCGATCAGGGTCAGGTTCGAGTTCGCGATCCAGGCCAGGTGCGCGTCCCAATAATCCGAATTCTTGAACTTGTTGGAATCGGTGTACTGGGCACCCTGCTTGTATTCAAAGCCCACCACGATATTCTCGGGAAGGATCACGTCGATATTGCCGAAACCCGTGACCTGGCTCTGGTTGTCAAAACCCAGCACGCCGGTCACCAGTTCTTTGGTGTCCAGCAACCCGGCCGAAAGCAGGATGGGGGTGGGGATATCGCCGATCAATTTGGTCACCACCGCGTAAAAGTCCGTGCCTGTGCTGCTGCTTTGGGCTACGCCCAATCCGCCCTGGGTGATCTCCTGCGGGAAACTCGTGCTCTTGTAGATGGCGCCCACGGAAAGGGCCGGCAAGCCGGTCACCCCGTAGCCGTTTTCCGGCACGAGAAGCAGTTTCGCGCCCAAATCGTGCTTATAGGTCGTGGGCAAACCGCCCTTGAAGGCGATGGTTTCGTAAGCGTAGGACAGTTCCAGCCGGTCCAGAAAGCTTTCGGCCACTCCCCAGGATGTCCAATCGACGTTGGGTTGGTTCTGGTTCAGGTTGACGTACCAGGCCCCGAACCGAGGTTTCCCCAGAATGTCCGTATCCCCCGCCTTTAGATGGCTGTTATCCCCACTGGAATCGGCCAACCACGCCAGGGGGTTGAACGCCACCCCGCCCACGCCTTCCAGGTTGTTGAACGGCGGACCCGCCCAGACCCTCGAAACCGACAGACTCGACGCCAAAAGCAACACCACCGCTGCGAAAGTTAATTTCTTCATTTTGAGACCTCCCTCAATGTTGGGCGCTCAACTCCAGCGGTCTGGTCATACGGCGCGAAGAATTTGTTGTGTGCTTTTCCCCTTCGGCAGTCCGATCGGGAAATTCGGTAAGGGATAAAAAAAAATCCCAAACCGTTTGCTTCAACGGTTTGGGATTACGGGTATGCCGATAATCTTCCACCGCTTTAGTCCCTGTTCCCTCCGTTGAAAACCTTCAACAGAAGCCGGCCGGGGCAAGTTGGTAATTAAAGCCTCGCCGGTGGCAAACCCTTGAAATATCCAATTGGTTCGCCGGCCCTTTGGTTTAAAACAAACCGCAGGGGCACAAAAAGCATTGATTTTTAAGGGTTTTTTGGGGATAAAACAAAAAACCCGATCCACTTTTGGCGGATCGGGTTTAGGGAAATTCGGCCTAAATCTTCAACCGCTTTAGCACCCTGTTCTTCCCTTTCGGGAAACGCCGGGGCAAGTTGGACCTTAAAGCCTCGCGTTACTGATGTGACGAAGATTAGCGCCAGTGGTTTTGAATGTCAAGCGAGTAAGCATAATTATTTTTTTGATCTAATCTTCATCTCGTCTTTTTCAAAACTTTCGGAAACCCGCGCGAATAAAAAAGCCCCTGGAAAAAAAGGGGTCAGGCCACCATTATCCACTTTTTCTTGTAGAGTAGAACACAGGCGCAGTAATGTGCGGGTCAATCCTTGGCTTG
>CAZGKT010000009.1:0-109194 GCA_964525605.1 uncultured bacterium | reverse complement strand
CTCATGGACGGATAAAAATCATCCCGACATGAAAACCCAGGCGGGCATTAACCGCTACCTGGGCCGAATCCGTATAAATGGGGTCAGTCATTAATTATTAATATTTACGAAATGGAATATATGGGGTAGTTTGACGTGGCTATGAGAAAACCTAGGCTTCTATACCCTGGCGGCTTGTATCACGTTATTGTCCGTGGAAACCAACGGCAAAAAACATTTTTAGCAAAGGGTGATTTTCTAAAATATCTAAAACTGTTGGGCGAGCATTTGGAAGCGCGCGAGATAAAGCTTTATGCTTATTGTTTAATGCCAAATCACGTTCATCTATTGATTGAACAAGCTGGTGAATACCCCTTGTCACGGTATATGCACCGCCTCCAAACGGCCTATACGCAATATTTCAACCGCACGCATAAGAAGGTGGGCCATCTTTTTCAGGGCCGTTACAAGGCGATATTGGTCGACCGGGATTCCTATTTGCTGGAACTGGTTCGCTACATTCAATTGAACCCCTTGAGGGCGAAATTGGAGAAAAAACCAGGTGATTATCCATGGACAAGCCATCAACAATATCTTGGGCGAGAGAATGAGCCTTTAGCGAGGGTGGAGGCCGAATCGGTTTTGGCTCTTTTTGGGAAAAGGAAGAAAGAAGCCCAAAATGCCTATTTGCGGTTTGTGAAGGAAGGTTCGGGGGAGGGACACCGGGAGGATTTGTATGATGTCCGACAGGGGCATATTTTGGGTGACCAGGAATTCGAGCAAAAGGCCCATGAAAAAGCCCAAAGGCCTCTATCAGGCGCGGGTTTAAAGTTGAAGAAAACATTGTCTGAAATATGGAAAGGGTTGTTAAAGCGGGAAGGGCACAGGGAAGAACCGGAAGGTCATCGTCGAAGCCGGCTAATGGAGGAAGCGGCTTATCTGGCGTTTGAAGGTTGTGGAATAAGCCAAAAAGAGATAGGAATTTATTTTGGGATCAATCAAAGCGCGGTCAGCCAAGCCATAAGACGATTGGAGATGAAATGGAAAGAAATGCCGGGGGAAAAGGAAAAGTGGTTTCGATGGGCTCGGCGACTAGAAAATTAATAAATGATGACTGACCCCCTTCCCAAATAGTAACGCGGTGACTCGGACTGTGCTTGAAGACTCAGGCTTGAATGCACCGAAGCCTCCTGTTTGGGCACCTGGCTGGAATACAAACTTGTTCAATTGATTCGGGGGCAAAGATGATCAGGCAAAAATATTCCTTGCTGATTTTGTTGGCGTTGGCTCTTTCGTTTGTCAGTTTTCAGGGGTGTTCCCAAAACGGTGGAGAAGTTATGACCAAAGAGAAAATGGAACAAGTTTTGAAGAATGACCTTCCTGTCGGCACGCCCATGGGGAAGGTGGCTTCTTATCTTGATTCCAAAAAAATAGATTACGTCACCGATTCTCAAGGGAAAAAAATAGAGGCAATGGCGAGAAACATTGATAAAGGTTTTATCGTTTCCACAAGCCTCCGAATTGTTTTTGATTTTGATGAGACTGGGAAATTGACGGGGTTTACCACGGAGAAAAAATTCACAGGCCCCTGATGCCCTAGGGCCTAAAGAAAACTGGTATAGAAGATGAAACGCTTAGTATTTATTTTGCTTCTAGTCCAGGGCGTGGCTCTTGGCGCTGGAATGCCCACTCCAACAGCCCCCAAGGTTCTACCGAATAACCCCATGAACCGCCTGACGATCCGACTACGCCAGCAGAACATCCAAATTCAAAGGGAAGTAAAGGCGGGTAAACTGACCAAGGCCCAGGCGAAGACCTTGAAGGGCCAGGTGGACGCGATCCGCAAACAGGAATCAGCCGACCTCAAGGCCAATGGCACCAAGACCCTCACCGACGCCCAGGTGGCCCAACTCAACGACCAGCTCAACACCCTCTCCAAGTCGATACCGATTAAATGAGTTACACACCAATGCCTGCAAAAGGCATTGGTGCAACCAAGACTCGCATCTCGACTTGTGGTCTCGATGCAGGTGCCTATGATGCCGATGGAAACACCATCACCGACCCCTCTGGCAACACCTATACCTACGACACGCTGGATAGGATGACTTCTGTTTCTGGTACCAAGTCTGAAAGCTTCGTCTATGACGGTGATGGGAATAAGGTCAGCCACACGGCTAATGGCAACACCCAAAGCTACCTCATCGACAGTAGAAACCTCACAGGTTACGCCCAGGTGATGGATGTTCTTCAAAGCGGTGGAAACGTCACCAAGACCTACACCTACGGCACGAGCCGTATAGCCGAAGACCAGCTAATCAATAGCAATTGGACCATGAATTACTACGGCTATGACGGGCAAGGTTCCGTGCGATACCTGATGGATGGAAATGGGAACGTCACGGACACCTACACGCTGGATGCCTTTGGAAATTCAATTTCTTCGACAGGTTCAACGCCGAATGTTAACCAATTCGATGGGGAGCAATTAGACCCCAATACCGGGTTCTACAACTTAAGAGCCCGCTGGATGAATCCAGGTATTGGTAGATTCCAGACGATGGATTCGTATGAGGGGGATTCATTCGATTTAAAATCACTGCATAAATATAGTTTTGTTTTCAATAATCCTGCGAATTTATACGATCCTTCGGGGAGACAAATTTCCCTGCCTACAATGCTTACTATTGGTGCTATTTTAGGAATGGTTTACGAGTTTGATAAAATAAGTTGGGGTTTAGCAAACGGGGAAAATTATTCTGGGCTTCAAAGATTTTTGATGATTGCAAATGGTGCTGGTTGGGGTGGGTTGATTGGATCAGGTGCAGGATGGTTAATGGATGTTATTGGAATTTTACCAGCCTCAATAACAACCACTGCAACAGCAACCGTTCCATTAATCCCTCAACTAAATCGAGCGAATCTTTTATCTAATTTGCAAATTAGTGAACATGCTTTAGATAGAATGAATATGGCTGGAAGTAGAGGTGGTGTCACGATTGATATGATTAGAACTGCAATTGCTAAAGCACCAGCCTATTGGAATGATGCAGAACAAACATTTAATTTTCTATATAAAGGTGGAATGGCTAGTGGTAAAGATTTATTGGTTGGTGTGAGTCCAGATGCCATTGTTTCAACAGTTATAAAAGGAACTGTAACTGCAACTGCTGAAGGAAAGTTGATACCAATAGAATGATTATAAATTTTAAAAAATTAACGGATCTTTTGAAAGAAAGTGGACTACAACAACAAGGCGCTTCGCCTTCGTTAGCGTTACTTATTAAATTCGGGGATGAAAAGACCAAATCAGAAGAAACTAAAACTTATTCAACAAGGGACGGAGGAATTATATCAATTGATCTTGACGACAAAAATAACGTCATAGGGATTGAAGTTTATGCAGAGGGTAATCCATGGCATAAAATTCATGAAGAGAAGACTCCCCCCCCAATACAACTTTAAATAAAGGATGATTTCTTGAAACGTTTAATTTTTATTTTGATTCTAGATATGATTCATAATGTGGCCTTTGGTGCTGGGATGCCCACGCCAACAGTGCCGAAAGTTCTCCCTAACACCCCCATGAACCGCCTGACCATCCGGTTCCGCCAGCAAAACATCCAAATTCAAAGGGAAGTAAAGGCGGGGAAACTGACCAAGGCCCAGGGCAAGACCTTGAAAGGCCAGGTGGACGCGATCCGCAAGCAGGAATCAGCCGACCTAAAGATCAATGGCACCAAGACACTTACCGATGCGCAGATAGCCTCTTTGAACGGGCAGTTAGATACTCTCTCCAAGTCGATACCGATAAAGTAGATTGAACAGTTCGTCTAAAAACCAACGATCAATTGATTATTTAAGGCGAGTCTTCAAAATATTAGAAGCTGAAAGGTTGTATTTTTTGTAACAAAGAAGTCAGGAATGCCCCCCTTGTTACGGTATGCGACAGACTTTGTTAGAAAATCTTTTCTTTCCCGGCCGAATGTTATTATTCTTTTTCTGTTTTGACATTGTCTGATTTTTGGGGGGACTCATGAAAAGCGGGTTGCTTTTAACCCTGATGGCGGCATTACTCGTGACCCAGGCCTGGGCGGACGACCTGACGCCGGAGCCCTTGGAACAAGCTATAGGTGAATACAAGGCCCTCGAGAATTCGGGCGGACAAGTCGACCCGATGAACCACGAGATCTGGAAGCTTTATATTCATGAACGCCTGCTCCCCAAAAACGGATTGAACCGGACGCCTTTTGGATTCTTGTGTTCCCTCGTCCCCGGCCGGCATCCCAAACGACATTTTTACGTGGTGGTACGGATCAATAATCTTTACAACTTTTTTACTAAGGTGCCCCAAGTTGGGGATGTCATCGCGGTAGAGGGGCGTATCACTGAATATCTAAAAAACTTTCGGTTGGAGAACAAGGATCGGGTGAGATTGATCAAGGTGGTCAATTTTTATCCGGAGAACGCAAATGTATTACCTCAGGAACCGGAACCCGTGGAAACGTTGGGGCCTGGGGAAAACTCTGCGGAAGATAGCCTGGAACCCATACCGGGCCAGGTTTCGCCGGAAGGGGCGAATACACCGGTTTCCGGCCCTGGGACAACCACCCCCTCGCCGGGACATTGACAAGATGACTATATCAGGTCATCATAAGGTCATGAAAAAGCCGGAAAAGACCACCGTTCAAATTGCCGACTTTAAGGCGCACTTGAGCGAATACCTTCGAAACGTCCGCAATGGCCATCCCTTGACGCTCGTGGACCGGCGCACCCCCGTGGCCCAGGTCGTTCCCTATCCCGAAAAGCCGAGCCAACTGACGATACGTCACGCGACCCTGCGATTCGAACAGATCCAGTTCCCGCCGCGCCTGGGGAAGAAAGTGGATGTTCTTAAGTATTTGGCGGAGGAACGCCAAAGCTACCGATGAACGCTTACCTTGATTCCTCGGTCCTTCTTCGCATCCTCTTAAGCCAGCCCGACCCCGTGCGTGAATTCTCTCGATATAGCCAGAAAATAGCCAGTAGCCTCGTGGAGGTGGAGTGCTTGCGAACGCTGGACCGCATGCGCGTGACGGGTGAAATGACCGAGGAACAAAACGCTTCCTTCCGGAACGCCCTTTTTCAGTCGATGGAAGCCATGGAAATCATCCAACCCACTCCCATTCTATTACGAAGGGCCTCGGGACCCTTTCCGGTGGCCTTGGGTACGCTGGACGCCATCCACCTTTCCACGGCCATCGCATGGCGGGACGAGACGGGAAGCGATTTGACCCTGGCCACGCACGACAAATCCCTCGCGAGGGCTGCGCAGGCTTTGGGTTTTAAGACCGAAGGGGCTTGATGAACCACCACGCCCTCTCCCGAAAAGACAAAAAATACCTCTGGCATCCCTTCACCCAGCAACTGGAATGGGAAAAGGACCCGGATTTTCCTATCATCACCCGGGGAATGGGAACCTATCTTTTCGACGCCAAGGGGAAAAGGTATCTCGACGGCGTATCTTCCCTTTGGTGCAACGTCCACGGGCATCAAGTACCGGCGATCGATCATGCCATTCGGAAACAACTCAAGAAAATCGCCCATTCGACCTTGCTGGGGGCATCCAACGAACCGGCTATTCTTCTGGCTGAAAAGCTGATCAAACTCGCGCCCCGGGATTTAACACGTGTTTTCTATTCGGATTCCGGTTCCGAGGCCAACGAGATCGCGGCCAAGATGGCCTTTCAATATTGGCAACAGGCATCTCCTCCCCGGAAATCCAAAAATCTTTTCCTTACGGTGCGGGAGGGTTACCACGGTGACACGGTGGGGTCCGTTAGCCTGGGAGGGATTGACCTCTTCCATGGCATCTTTGGGCCGATGCTCTTCAAAACCCTCAAGCTCAAAAGCCCCTTTCAATTCGCCAGCCGAAAGGTTTCCAACGGGAAATGGCTGGCCGATTGCGTGAAGGAAGCCGAGGGAGTCTTTAAAAAATACGGCGCCCGCCTGGCGGCGGTGCATATGGAACCCCTCATCGAAGGGGCGGGCGGGATGCTGACCCACCCCTGGGGATACCTCAAAGCCCTACGGCGGTTGTGCGATCGTTACGCTGTTCTTCTTATATTAGACGAGGTGGCCACCGGGTTTGGCCGTACGGGAACTCTCTTTGCGTGTGAGCAGGAGGGGGTGAGCCCCGACCTGCTTTGCCTAGCGAAGAACCTGACGGGCGGTTACCTTCCGGTAGCGGCCACCCTGACCACTGAAAAGGTTTACCGGGCCTTCCTGGGAAAATTTGAATCGGCACGAACCTTCTACCACGGTCACACCTTCACGGGGAACCAGCTGGGTTGCGCGGCGGCTCTGGCGAATCTGTCCCTGATTGAGAAAAAAGGTTTTCTCGAAGGCATTCAAGAAAAGAGTCAATGGCTTCAAGAACATTTGGAACCTCTTTTGAATCATCCCCATGTGGGCGATATCCGTTTACGGGGAATGATGGGCGGTATCGAGCTGGTTAAAAACAAGAAAACGAATGAGCCTTATCCCTACGAATGGAAGATGGGCTATCGGGTTTGCTTAGAGGCGAAGAAGCTGGGTGTTTTGATCCGTCCCTTGGGAAACGTGATTGTTTTGATGCCCCCCCTGGCCATAACCAAGAAGGATTTAAACGTTTTGATCCGTGCCATCACCTTGGGGATCGACAGGGCCACTCGGTCCCCTCGATAGGCTTTTCAGGGAATTTACCTGTTTCTGGGTGACTTGGGAGTCCGAAATTCCCGCCTTCTTGTGTTAAAGTATGCCCCGCCATGGCCCCTAAAATCGCATCGGAAACCAAAACTGTCGCCGTGATCAGCCTCGGATGTCCCAAAAACACCGTGGATAGCGAGGTAATGCTCGGCCACCTGGCCAAGGCTCAATATTCACTCGTTCAGGATCCCGCCCAGGCTGAGATTGTCATTGTGAACACCTGCGGGTTCATTGAGGCGGCCAAGAAAGAATCCATCGACGCCATCTTGGAGGCGGCCAAGCTTCGAAAAACAGGCAAACTCAAGTCGTTAGTGGTGGGGGGCTGTCTGGCCCAGCGTTATGGCGACGAATTAAAGAAGGAACTGCCGGAGATCGACATTCTTTTTGGCCTCAACGATGTGGAACGGGTGGCGGAGAGCATAGGCAAAACCACGGCAAGTCCAACCCAAAGGCACGAAGACACTAAGACGGGCAAAAAGAGATCTGGGAACGGCCAACTTCCCGCCCACCCTTCCCAACATGACCACAAGGCGCCGATGCTTGAGGATTCGTTGGAAGAGGCGACCTATGTCTATGACGCTTCCTCGCCTCGTTTTCTTTCGACCCCGTCCCATTTTGCCTATGTGAAAATTTCGGAAGGATGCGACCTGCCCTGTACCTTTTGCATAATCCCCAAGATTAGGGGCCATTATAGAAGCCGGCCGCTGGAGGATATTGAAAGGGAAGCCCGCTTGTTGGCCTCCCAAGGCGTTAAGGAGCTTTGTCTAGTGGCGCAGGACAGCACCTGGTATGGATCGGACCGTTACGGAAAACCGCAAATCGCCCCCTTGCTCAAGAGGCTTTCGGCCATCGAGGAACTGGAGTGGGTTCGTCTCCATTACCTTTATCCCAGCCGGGTGACGGACGAGATGCTGGAGGTGATGGCGGACCATGGGAGGATCGCCCCCTATTTCGACGTGCCGCTCCAGCATGCCAGCGACCGGATCCTCAAATCCATGCAGAGAATCGGCAACCGTGCGTCCCTGGAAAACCTGATCCGGCGAATCAAAACAAAAATGCCCTATGCGGCCTTGCGTTCTACTTTTATTGTGGGTTTTCCGGGTGAAACGGACGACGATTTCAAAGAATTGTTGGAATTTCTTGAGTCCTCTCAATTGGATTACGCTGGGTTTTTCTCGTACTCGAAGGAGGAGGATACCCCCGCAGGAATCATGGCGGGACAGGTGCCGGAAAAGGTAAAAAAAGAACGTCTGGCCCAGGCTTATAAAACACAGGAAGCGATTGCCGAAAGGGCCCATCAAAAATGGGTGGGTGAGCGGTTAAAGGCGGTAGTGGAAGAAACCGATTCCGACGGTTTGGCCCACGGCCGGACGAAATACCAGGCCCCGGAAGTGGATGGGGCGATTTTAATTGAGGGTTTGCCGAAAGCGGCCAAGGGCCAGTGGGTGGAAGTGGAAATATCCCACGTGCTGGGACAGGATTTGGTGGCCCATGTCGTTTAATGTTTCACCCCCAAGACACCCAGGGGCCAAGAAAGAAATGGTTTTTAAATCGTTGAAAACGATAAACAGAATTTTTAAAGGCGTCTTATTATGATCATTCCTAAATTCCTGCTGACCAATAACCGTTGGAATATCGCCAACCTCTGTACTTTTTCCCGCATTTTGGTGACGCCCTTCTTCCTTGTACTTATTTTCCGCCCTGAACTCTGGGCCAAATGGACGGCGGGGCTTCTTTTTGCCTGGGGGGCATTGAGCGACTATTTCGACGGGTACTTCGCCCGCAAATACAATCTGAGGACTGATTTTGGAACGCTGATGGACCCCCTGGCCGATAAGATTCTTTTCGTCACCGTTTTCCTGGCTTTCGTGCAGTTGCAGTTGGTGCCGGCCTGGATGGTGGTGGTGATTCTCGCCCGGGAGTCCCTGATAACTTGGTTTCGACAGGTGGCCCAAAGCCGGAATGTGGTCATCGCGGCCAGCCGGGCGGGGAAGCACAAAACCGTTTCCCAGATCGTGGCCATTTCGGTCATTCTGGCGATTGTGTGCGTTCGCGCGACGGTGGAACAATATCAGGGCAACTGGGACCTGGTAATCGCGAAGTTGGGGGCCACCGGGGATTGGATCAACTATTTCGTCTGGTATGGCCCCTATTGGTTGATGTTTTATGCCACCGTCCTTTCCATTCTTTCGGGACTGGACTACTTCTTCCGAAACCGTAAAATTCTTTATGGGGATTAAATGATCAAAAAAATTTCTTTATTCATCTCAACCTTTTGCTTCGTGGGTTTGCTACCTAAAGCTCCGGGGACCTGGGGTTCATTGGCGGCGGTCCCTTTCATCTACATATTTATGGATCGGCCCTTGTTACTTTTAGCGATTTTGGGCGGGGTTCTTTTGGCGGGCGTGGCGGCCTCGGGGAAAACCGAAAAAGACCTGAAGGTCAAGGACCCGTCCTGCGTTGTGATCGATGAAGTGTTGGGGATGGGCGTTTCTCTTTTATGGGTACCCCGGGAGTGGCCCTATATCGTCATGGCCGTGATTCTTTTCCGAATTTTCGATATTTGGAAACCCTATCCCATCCAACGCCTCGAGAAACTTCCGGGCGGATGGGGCATCATGCTCGACGACCTCTTGGGCGGAATCTACGCCAATGTTTGGGTCCAAATAGGCGTCTTTCTCGTCAAAACCTTCCTCTAATTCTGGAGAATATTCATGAACATTGAAATTATCGCCATTGGTACCGAATTGCTTTTGGGTCAAAGCGTGGACACCAATTCGTCCTGGCTGGCCAAGGAAATGGCCCGGATGGGAATCGACGTTTATTCTTTCCAGGCGGTGGGGGACAATGAAAAGCGGATCGAAACGGCCCTGAAGGGGGCTTGCGAACGGAGCCAGGCCGTCCTGACGACGGGAGGACTGGGACCCACGGTGGATGATGTGACCCGCAAGGTCGCCGCCAAGTTGGCTTCCCGAACCCTTGTTTACCATGAAAACATCGCCAAGGAAATCGAGGCGCGCTTCGCGCGGAACAAATTGCCTTTCGCGAAGGTGAATTTAAACCAGGCCTTTATTCCCCAAGGAGCCGTGATCATTCCGAACCCCGTCGGAACCGCCCCCGGGTTCATTGTCAAGGTCGGTAAATCGCACCTGGCCTGCATGCCGGGGGTTCCGGCGGAAATGAAGTCGATGTTCGAGGCGACGGTGAAACCCTTCTTGAAAGAGTTGAGCCCAACGGAAAGCCTGATCAAGTCCAGGGTCTATCGGACGACAGGCATATCCGAATCCCAATTGAACGAAATGATCCGGGACCTATTCGAGAAATCGACAAATCCCACTGTCGGGGTTCTGGCCCACAAGGAGGGGGTGGACATCCGGTTGACCGCCAAGGCGGCCTCCGATCAGGAAGCGGACACGCTATTGGACGGGCTGGGGAAGACTCTCACTCAATTGCTTCCCAATTACATCTACGGGTTGGACCAGGAAGACCTGGAAACCATCGTGGGACGGATGATGACCACCCGCGGATTATCCCTGGCGCTGGCCGAGTCCTGCACGGGCGGGTTGATTGCACACCGAATCACCCGGGTTCCGGGAAGCTCGCGTTATTTCAAGGCGGGATACGTTTCGTACAGCAACGAGGCCAAAACCGATTTGTTCGGCGTGGAACCGGCGTTGATCAAATCCAAGGGGGCGGTCAGCCCGGAAGTGGCCCTGAAAATGGCCGAAGGAGCGCTGAAACGTTCCGGAGCAAGTATCGCCCTTTCCGCCACCGGCATCGCCGGGCCCGACGGGGGAACACCCGAAAAGCCGGTGGGATTGGTGTGGATGGGTTTGTGCGATGAGTCGGGGAGTCAGGCGGTGGAGTACCGATTTTTCGGCCACCGGGATAACATCCAATTTCGGGCGAGCCAGGCCGCCCTGGAACTTTTAAGACGGCACGTGCTGGGGATGGCGCTCAAGGGATGACGGCCCGGGGTTCAGTATGAGGCTTTTCACCGCGGTCGCGGTTGAGGGGGCGCCCCTGCGGGGTTTGAAAGGATTCCTGGCCTTTGCCCAGGGATTAAATTTGCCAATCAAATGGGTTCCAACGGACAACCTTCACCTGACCCTGGTGTTCCTGGGGGAGACCCGGGAGGACCAAATGACGAATTTAAAAGCCGCTTTGAAGATGGCAACCCAAGGAACCCGGCCCCTCGAGATTGAAGTGGGCGGTGTGGGAGCCTTTCCGAACATCAAAAATCCGAAAACCCTTTTCGCGAATGTTCATGCCGGTCGTGAAGAAGTCACGGCCTTATTCCAAAAAATGACGGGACCTTTGGAAAACGCGGGTTTCCGGATGGAAACAAGGAAATACCAGCCGCACATCACGCTGGGCCGGTTTCGGGACGAATCGCTTCCTCCTGCCGATTGGGAAAGGCTCCAAAAGGCCTGTCCCCCATCCCTGGATAGTTTTCTCGCCACTAAAATCCAATTGATGGAAAGCCGGTTGACTCCTGGCGGTTCGATTTATAAAGTCGTGGAAGCTTATTCCCTCGGCATTTGAAACGGCGCAATAGGAAGGAATCCCATGAGTGATTTATCCCCCGGTATTCCGGAAAAACAAATGAGCGAAAAGGAAATGCAGGAACAGATTGAAAAGATCCAGGAACAACAAAGACTTTTCCTGGAACGGGAATTCGCGTGGCTTATTGAGTTCGTCGCCAGCTATTTTCCGGAGGACAAGCTCGCCCTGGAAGACGCCCTGTCGGATATCCATTTCATCCACCTGGTCGTGGACGGCGGGAAACCCCTCGGGGCGCTGGTTTACCGCTTCCCAAAGGTTCTAGATAAAGCGGCCTATTTTGCTGAAATCGGGGAGGAGTACCGGGAAGGGTTAGAGGTGCCCGAGGTGCTTTTCGTGGACTCGCAAACGGCCAAGTTTGAGGCGCCTTCGAACCTGGAAGGGGACGGGAACCTCTTGGAAATACCCCATGAAAAACTGACGGGCAAAATCCGGGATCTGAGGGAAGAACTCAAGCGCCGGGCCCGTTTACGGCAGTTGCGTGAAAGCCTCTAAGCGAGACATTTTCCACCAATCATCTGTCTTGCATAATAATGTCTTGAATGAATAAACCATCTTATCAAGCGAAGCCTTTTTCCTCTCTTTTGTGGGTTGTTTTAGGGTGGTTGGGCCTCGTACTTTTGGCCTATTCGCCTCTTTTATTTCATCCCGAACTTCATACCGCCTGCCCGGAAAACGACACCTGGAACCTTCCCGTTAGATGGTCGGTTTTATCCGCTCTAAGGGCAGGGCAGATTCCGTTGTGGAACCCCCTTTCCGCCTTTGGCATACCCTGGCTGGCGACCTGGCAAACCGAAAGTTTTTATCCAGGAACCCTCCTCTTTGTATGGAAGGGGCTTGCGGCCTGGAATTTTTCAGGGATCCTCCATCTGCTTATCCTTTCGGCGGGCGTCTATGCTTTTTTGCGGGCCAGCCAGGTCAGCACCTTTTGGGCTTTTTTCAGTTCCTCCCTCGCCCTGCTGAACCTGTGCGCCTTTAACCATTTGGGAAGCAATTCCTCCATGGACACGATGGCCTGGGGGCCGTGGATGTTTTTGGCGACCCGGGAATGTCTTGAAGGGAAACCTTACGGTACCTTGAAGGGGGCCCTGTTCCTGGCCTTGCAGGTCTTAGCCGGATATCCGCAAATCATTTTTTACACCCTGGCAGGATGCTTGGCCTACGGCATTTTTCATTCGGGGCGGGACTCGATCCTCAAACTGATGAAGCCCCTGGCTTTGGGACTGCTTTTTTCGGCCGCCCAATGGGTTCCTTCGGTGGAATACTTTTTCATCAACTCGGTCCGGCTTCCGGCGGTGCCGGATAACCCGCATTTCTTTCTGCCTCTTGAGAACCTGAAAACCTTCTTTGATTACAACGCCCTTTCAAGCAGCTCGATCCCGGATTATGTAAACTCGCCGACTTTCTTTTATTTTAATTTCTACAGCGGAATGATCCCCTTGCTAATTCTCGCGTTCGGGCTTTTGGGATACAAACGCTTAAAAAGAAACAGTTGTTTCTTTTACGGCGCTTTCTTGTTTTTTCTCGTTGGGTCGGTCGGTTTCTTTCCGGGGGCTTCCAACCTTGTTTTTACCCTGATGCCCGGTTTCTTGGAACCGGCCAAGAGTTGGGCCTTGATCAATACACTGGAACTTTTCACTGTCGGGTTTTTATTGGAGGACCTGTTCCCGAAGCCGGGGAGATGGAAATGGGCCCTTTTGGCGGCGGGAGTTTTGAATCTGCTCTACCCCGTTTGGACCCATCCCTACGAGACCAACTTTGCCCCGCCCCATGCCCGGCTGGATGCCGAAGCTCGGAAAATAACCGGCTCGTTAGGGTCAGGACGAGTTTTGATCCTTGCGAACGAATCGGAACATCAGGTCTTCTACACCCCGATGCCGGACCCGGAACGAAAGCCCTTATTCAAGCATTTCGTTCCCGATTCCAACCTCTTTGTTCATTTGCCCCTAGCCAATTTTTATGGATCCACTTGGCCGACTTGGGGGGCACTGGACGCCAATAACTATTTCAAGTTTGGATTTCCATATGAAAAGGGACACCTGATGGATCTATTGGGCGTGGACCTGCTTTTACTACCCGAAGAACATATGCCTTCATCCTACAAAAGGCTCTGGATCGAAGATTCATGGACGCTCTGGAAAAATCCCTCTTCACTGGGCGGCTCCTTTGCATATACCGGGAAACCGCGTATGGCGGACCGAAAAGGTATTTTCACGGCTTTTGCCGAGGGAACGGCGAACCCTCGGCATGATCTTTATTTGGATTCAAAGCCCCTGTCGTGCGCGTCTATCAGCCCTCGGCCCCCGCTTTGCGCCGAAACCTTTCCGGGCGGGGGAGACTACCGGGTAATCACTCAAAATGCCCTGCCGGGATGGCGGGCTTGGGTGAATGGACAACCCGAGGCTATTTTATTGGCGGATGGAATTTTTATTGGCATTCCCTTGCATAAGGACGCCGGCCAGGTTCGAGTTTCTTACGAACCAGCCAGTTTTCGCTTTGGTCTTTTTTTGAGTTTGTTGGGGATATCCGTGTTGATAGGTTCCCCTTTTCTTCGGCCCTGGAAAAATCAGCAGGTTCAACGGGCATAAACGAAGCGAAGCGAAGCCTCCCAACGTGATATTAGCCCGGTTGCTTCTTGGGCAAGTCGATTTTATGATTTGAACCTCGCGCCAGCCCAAATAGCGGGTTGCACCTTTATCTTGGAGAAAAAATGAAAACAACGAAACCCGGAAGCCGGACCGCCCTGATGATGTACGGGGCCAGTGAATCGGATTCGAATCTATATTACGCCGTGAAATTCGTGGTTCCCGATCCCTTTCCGTTTTTCCAAATCGGCACGAAAAAAATCATTCTGATGAGCGACCTGGAATTGGGGCGCGCCCAAAAACAGGCGAAGGTGGACGACGTTCTTTCCTACTCGGATATACAGGTCAAAACGATGAAGTCGGGCGTGGAGAAACCGAGGGTGGCCGATGTGACGGCCTTTTTCCTCAAATCCAGGGGGATCTCCAAAGTGCGGGTGCCCGAGAATTTCAATCTGGGCTTGGCGGATTCCCTACGCAGGAAGGGAATAACGGTGGAGTGTAAGCCCGATCCCTTTTTCGAGGAGCGGGTGTACAAGTCGAAGGAAGAAGTCCGCATGATCACCCAATCCTTGCGATATACCGAAGCCGCCATCCATAAACTGGAGGATGTGCTTCGCAAATCAAAAATAACGGGCAAGAAATTATCCTATCGCGGCAATTGGGTGACCTCCGAATCTCTGAAAAAGGTTCTGAATGTTTCCATGATGGAAAACAACTGTATTGGAAGCCATACCATTGTGGCCGGCGGAAACCAGGGATGCGATCCACACCAGGAAGGGACGGGATTTGTATGGGCGAACCAGTCGCTGATTGTGGATGTTTTCCCCCGATCAGGAGATACCTGCTATTACGCCGACATTACCCGCACTTTCGTGAAGGGAAAGGCCTCGATTGCGTTGAAGGCCCAATATGAGGCCGTGAAGGTTGCGCAGGAAAAGGGGATCGGGATGGTGGCTCCCGGAATGAATGGACGAGAAATTCATCAAGCCATCGCGAAAGAAATGGAAGACCGAGGCTACAAGACTGAACGGCGAAACGGGGTTATGGTGGGCTTTTTTCACGGAACAGGGCATGGTTTGGGGTTGGACGTCCACGAACCGCCCCGGATCAATTCTTCCGAACATTTCCTGAAAAGAGGGGAAGTGGTGACGGTGGAACCAGGGCTTTATTACCCTGGAGTGGGAGCGGTGCGAATCGAAGACCTGGTGGTAGTGAATGCGAGCGGGTGCCAGAATTTGACCGTATATCCCAAACACCTGGAAATAGCCTGACCCCATTCGATTGGACCCAATCCTCGTTTTCCTGCAGGGCCCCTAAAATCCAGGCGGGAGGAATTCAGGGTGCCGATATAATCTTTTCATGAATGGTTTTCCCCTCATCCAAGAAAGACTTTCCTCTTCCTGGAAAAGTTATAAACCCCGGGACCCCTGGCTCGTTCCCCTGTTCTTTTGTTTCCTTTTAACGGGATTGTTGGGGACTCGGGAGTTATTTGATTCCGATCTAGGTTTCCATTTGAAAATGGGCGAGTGGATTCTGCGCAACCACCAGGTACCCACCTTGGACCCCCTGACCTATCGAGCTTCGACCCGGGAATATCTGGATATCCATTGGCTATATCAGGTCGCGCTTTATCTTGCTTTTTATCTAGGTGGTTACGGGTTCTTGTCTTTTCTTAATGCGGTTTGCGCGTTGAGCTTGGTCTGGATCACCTGGAAAAGACTGCGACTCGTAGAAATACCTACGTGGACATCCCTCGTGATCCTAGTGGTGATACTTTTTGGGATCGAGATTCGATTTCGGGCCCGCCCTGAGATGCTGAGTTGCCTTTTGATGAGTCTGGTGTTTTGGATCCTGGAAATGAAAGAACGAAAGGGCAGGGACCTAGGCGTTTTTTTGCCCTTGTTGTTCGCCCTTTGGGCCAACGTGGAAGGATTGTTCGCCGTTGGGTGGGTGATCCTCGGGATTTATTTATTGGCGGACCTTATTGAAGGCGGAAAATACGTTACCTACCCGAAAAAGTATTACTTGCTGGCAATTCTCGTCTGCACCATCAATCCCTATTTCATTCGGGGGTTTTTTTTCCCTTTTACCCTTTTGAAAAGCTTGAGTTCTGGGACATTCCAAACGATCCAGGAATTTCGCTCGCCTTGGTTGCTGGGTGAACAACTCTTCGCGACATCCCCGGCATATCTTTTGATTTATAAGGTTTTTAGTTTGACGCTAGGCGGGATGGTTCTTTTAACCCTGAAAAAAAGGAATGGCAGGGAATGGGGAGTTTTTTTGGCTTTCTTCATCCTTTCGGCCTTTTCCTGGAGGAATATCGAGCTTTTCCTCCTGGCTTGTGCCCCTCTCGCGGCCGCTTGTTGGAAAGATTTGGAATGGAAAAGCCTCGGTAGAATCAGCTCTCGCTTCGATCGTGCCTGTACGGCGTGGGTGATCAGCGGCCTCTTGATCGCCATTTCCTTGAGGGTCTTGACCAGCGCTTATTATGTCGATTCGCGCAGGCCCGATCGATTTGGGTTGGGGATCCGGCAGGATTGCGTAGCTCCGGGCCATTACCTCATTCAAAATCATTTGGAAGGGAGAATTTTGAACACCAACCGTATGGGTGGATGGCTGGAATGGGAATGGGGGAATAAGACTTTTAGTGATGGACGATTGGAAGTCATGGGAGAAGAATTGTACCGCGAGGAGGCGGCATCCTTTCAACCCGGAGGATTGCTGCGTTTGGTCGAAGAATATCACCCGGATATCCTTGCCTTTTCACCTTTGGATGACAGGGCCTGGTTCGGCGATCTAAAGTTCATGCTGGATTGGCGACCGGTTCATCTGGACGGAAATACGGTCATTTACCTTCGACGCGGTTATGGAGACCAGGTGCCGGGGTTAATCCTGCCGGAACTCGAGCGGGAATGGGGGATCTCCCCCGATCTTCCGGGGCAGATCAGGACTACGATTTCTTCCTTGGCAACCGATGGGGAACTGTCGTCTTTTTTGGAAGGGTTCTGGAGGAGGCCAATCGATCCGCGAGAACTCAAATCAGCGGCTTATTTTTGCGCGATTACAGGACATCTGGACGATGCCATGAAATTTGATCTGGAAGCTATCCGATTATGCCGGGGTCGTTTCAAAGATTATTACGAACAATTATGGGAGATATCGCAAGATGCCCATCAAAAGGATCTGTCAGATTGGTGTTATAAACATCTAAAGGGATAGCGGAAGGATTTAGGAATTCTATGGAATCTGGACGGTTGGGGTGGGGCTTGGTTGGAGCAAGCCCTGGGGATCTTGCCCCTGATCACTGGAACCGGTCATTATTTTTTTTAAAACAGCCTTTGAATCGTCGTCCTTTCCGCCCCCGGAAAAAAGGAAATAGGAAAGAACGATCAGAACGCCTCCCCAAAGCATCATTTTGGGTTCCATGATTTTCTTGCCCCGGTAGAGCATATAGGTGCCCATGGTTCCCATGATGAGCGAGAGAATAGTTTCCACCCAAAACATAATTTTCCTCCGGGACTATTTTTTATCGTTTTCGGACGTCAGGTCCATGAAGTCCATGATGCCCTCGAACACCTTCTTCGCGATGGGAGCCGCCACGTCTTTACCGGTTCCCCCGTTTTCCGCCAGGATGGCCATGGCGATCTTGGGATTCTCGACCGGGGCGAAACAGATGAACCAGGCGTGAAAGTTAGGGTCGCGGGAGCCGGAAGTGCCTGTTTTACCGGCGATCTTGATGCCTTTCACCCGGGCCTTCACCCCGATCCCCCGTTCCACGTCGTTAAGCATCATGGTAGTGAGGAATTGGGCCGTCTGGCGGCTAATGGTGTTTTGGTAAAGTATCGGTTTGTTCTCTTCCAATAGGGTTCCATTGATATTGGTGAGTTTTTGCACCAGGTAAGGGGACATCATGACGCCGTCATCCGCAATGGCCGAGGCGATCAGCGCGGCGTTGAGGGGCGTGATGCGGAATGATTTTCCCAGACCGGTGGCCGATTCGGCCAACTCATAATGGGATAATCCGAGCTTGGGAGTGTAACCCTGCGAAACGGGGACGCTGAGGGTTTTAGGGGTCGAATTAAACCCGAAGCGGTTATTGAACTCCAATAACGTGTCCTCCCCCATCGTCATTCCCAGTTTGGCATAAGCCACGTTGCAGGAATCGTCAAAAGCTTCTTCCAGGCTGCGAACATTTTTGTGTTTCTGCCAGTCATAAAAGAATTGACCGTCGATATTGACGTATCCCTTGCAAAAGAGGGGGAATACGGAATTGAGATTGATCCCCTTTTCGACCGCGGCGGCTGAACTGACGATTTTGATGATAGAACCGGGTTCGTAGAGGCTTTCCAGGGCACGATTTTTCAGGGGAGTGTTTTTGTTGAAGTTGTAGTTGCCCCATTCGCTATGTACCTTTTCCGGGGTGAAGGTGGGTTGGGACACGCAGCCCAGGATCTCGCCCGTGCGGGGGTTCAAAACCACGATGGCACCTTTTTCCCATCCCATGGCTTTGGAGAGAACCCGCTGGATTCGGCTGTCGATGGTGAGGTAAAGCTTGTTGCCGGGGAAATCTTTCTGGTAGATCTGTTCCAGTCCGGCTGAACCGCGGTTGTTAATGGGGTCGGTGTCGTAGTATCCAATGAGGTGGGCGAATTCCTTGCCCATGGGGTAGCCCTTGGCCCCGTTCTTGATCCATTGAAGCGCCAGGGGAACGCCGTTACGGTCGTAAATGTAATAGATCGACCCACGGTCTTTTTCCTCCCGGGCCTGGTCCAATAGCATTTGAACTTTTTTGTTCTTGGGATCAAGGGCCAAGGCTTTTTCATAGGCTTTCTC
This sequence comes from uncultured bacterium, assembly GCA_964525605.1. GTDB lineage: Bacteria > Oederibacteriota > Muellerivitia > Muellerivitales > Muellerivitaceae > CAVTWJ01. The sequence goes on along the minus strand of CAZGKT010000009.1, from coordinate 90,508 downwards.
CCCGTTGACGACTTCCCCCAGCGCCCTTTCGGTGGTTCCCAGGGCGATATAAACTTCCGGATTGTTGGGCTGGAGTTCCTGGGCATGCTGAATTTCCAATTCGGCTTGGTTGTACAGGCCCTGATCGATGAAAGATTGTCCAAATTTCAGATGATCAAACCTTTGGCTATAGGTCAGTCCTGCGGTAAGGGCCTGGGTGTATTTTTCCCTGGCTTTGTCGAGGGCGCCCGTTTTCAGATCAACCAGGCCTAATCCATCGATCGCCTTGGCGTTTCCCGGATTGCGATCCAGAACCTTCGTGAATTCCATACGGGCCAATTCCAAATCCCCGGATTTCCAATATTTAAGTCCCTTGAAATAGTTGTACTGATTTAAAAGGTAGGTTTTGGAGGTAACAACTCCGCTGATGACAAGGGCCAAGAGAACTAGGGTACGAAAGGAAGGGAGCTTGGTACGCCGTTTCCGGGAAAGGGGGATGGGTTTATATTTGCTAAAGGGGTCGATGATTGCCAAGTAAGTCTCCTTTATAGAGGGGAGCATTCTAATGGGATTGAACTGTGTTTTATTAAGAAAATTGAGGTTTTGGGGTTAATTGATAAAAGCAGATGTAGTAAATGAAAACCCAATTGATTTAAGGGCATATTGACCCGTTTTCCTTGTTTTTTTTATAATTAACGCACATGTCGCAAACAAGAAACGATTGAATTATCAGTAAATCCAATGCTTGCTGATGCGATGTGATTGAGCTTCCTGAAAACGGATTAACTGTTTAGTAAGGAAAGCCGAGGATCTAAAATGAAAATCTCCTCTCTCGCTCCTGGTTGTTTCCACCTCGAAAGTTCCCAAACTAGCGCTTTGCTGGGCAGTCCACCCGAGATTTTGAAAGTTATTCTCAAGAAAAAGAAACAGGTGCCCCAGGTTGGGATCCTTCCTGATGTTTCCCATCGAAATGGCGTTTCCCAAATGGCCTTTGAATTTCTGGGTTATTGGTTTCTTTTCGTTGAGCAGGGTTATCAACGGAATTTGAAATTCAGGGTTTTGGGTACCAAATCCATGTGTGAAAGGCTTTATTCCATTCTCCGCATTACCCTCCTCGGGCCTAACCGGGAAGAGTTTAAAAAATGGGGGATAAGCAAAAGTCGAGCAGAGATGCTTTTGAAAATGTCGGAAGGATTGGCTCTTAAAAGAAATGGGGTTGTTCTCAGGGTTGAGGATTTGTTCGAGTTTGTTCACATTCCGGATGAAGAGGGTGAGGTCAGTGTGTCTGTTTTTGGGGATTCCAACCAAACATTAATTAAACGACTGGGGGGGAATAGATACGAGATTTCCCATGCGGAGCGGAAAAATGTTTTAGATTTAAATTTCGAAGGGGAACAGCTTCCCCCCCTGGTGGATTTTTCAGGGGACGCGGTGGAAAAACCCCAGGGTTTGCGGTTAAGAATTTTAGGATGCTATACCGGTTTTGACCCGGAAGGGCCAACGACGGGAATGTTGCTTTGGGTTAACGGAAATGCTTTCCTGGTGGATTCTCCTGCGGGAGTTTCAAAATATTTGAAACAAGTGGGTGTTTCCAAAGACCGTCTGACGGCGGTCATTCAAACCCATGTTCATGACGACCATTGCGCTCTGAGCGAATTACTTCTTTCCGAAAAATCTTTCACGCTGATCTCCACGCGGGAAATTTATGAATCCACCGTTTTGAAGGCGGCGAACATTATCGGAGAATCCGAGGAAATGGTCCGTCGCATGATGCCTTTTCTGGAAATCATCCCCGGAAAGAGCTATTTTCTTTACGGAGCGACTTGGGAATTTTTTTACACGATCCATTCCATCCCGACCATTGGCTTTCGGGTAACGGTTGCCGATGAAAAGGGACAAAACCACACTTTGCTCCATTCAAGCGATTTGGACAATTTCAAGGGAATGGACCAACTAGCCCAGATGGGATGTGTCAGCACGGAGCATGTTGACAAGATGAAAAACCTTGTTCGCGGGGATGAAGATCTAGCCATGATTGACGCAGGGGGCGGCATGATCCACGGAGAACCAGGGGACTGGGATCAAACCGTTACCCGAAATCCCAATACTGAGTTTCTTTTTTACCATAACAATCCAACCAAACTGGATTCGGCCAAATACCAGGTGGCCCAACCGGGATGGGGAAAAACATTTATTCCTGAAAGACAGTTCCCGCAGTCGGTTTTTAGCGGCGTTACCCAAGCGCTGAAGCTTTTCCAAGTAAAAGATTTAAGCTGGCTGAATATCCTTTTGTCGCAGGGAAATGTGGTGGAATTGCCTGCCGGGAGCGAAGTGGTTAAGAAGGGCAAGGAAGGGGACCATTTTTATTTCATTCTCTCCGGAACCCTTGATGTTCTGGATCCTGGGAATGAACGGGATCCCAACTTGGCCACCTTGGAAGGAGGAGATTTTTTTGGTGAGATGTCCATCATTAACAAGTCCAAGACAAACGCAACCGTTCTGGCCAAAACACCGGTGATATTATTCCGCCTTCCGGGGGATCTTTTTCTTGAATTTGTTGAAAAAAACGAACTAAGAGATAATTTCGAAAGCCTCTGGAAAAGACGTCCATTGATATCATCCGTCGCTATATTTAGGGATCTAGACCCCACGGCTAAACACGAGATATCACTTCTGGCCCGGAATCAGGTTTTCAAAAAGGATGAAGTGGTTTTCAGGCAGGGAAGCAAAACAGAGGATTTTTTCGTCATTTCCTCGGGTAAGGTGGGGATCTCACGGAAAAACGAGCATGGAAAAGTTTTGGTGATGACAGAACTGAAACCAGGAGAATTTTTTGGGGAAAACGTGGCCATGGGATATACCGACAAGCGAAACGCCACTGCGACCGCGCTTACGGATGTTTCAACCCTGGTTATTTCCTCCTCAGAACTGAGGGAATTGGCCAAACGAATGCCGATCCTCCGGCATCAATTGCACTTGGTTATGAAAAAACGTGGCGTTACGGATGATGTTTTAGGGAGAAGCATGGCGGCGTGCTGATTTTTGTATTAAGGGTGGTTCGGAGAATGGCGCTGAGATTCGACTGGCTTATTTTCCGTTTTGCATCTGCTTTATCATAAATATCAATTCGGCGTTTGTTGGAAGATCAATTGGGTTTTTGCCGATACTTTCGAACCTGATTGTTTTTTGCGGATCGATTATCACCACTGCTGGATAGGACACGTCATATACCCCGTGTCCCCTAACATTTCGAAATCCGAACCAATCGATTAACTTCAACTGCGGGTCCGCGAGAAGCGGGAATGGAAAATTCCACTGATGGTTATACTGAGCCGAGTCTTCAACGGGATCTGTGCTGACTGCCGCAAGCAAGGTGTTGACTTCAACGAACTTGTGAAAGTCTTTCTTGAGTTGGAAAAGTTGTTCCTGGCACGCGTTACACCATGCGCCGCGATAAAAGATCAAAACGAGATAGGCATTGGGAGGTACTGAGGACAGTTTAGTGAATTGTCCGTTTTGATCCGTTAGGCCGAAATCGACTACTTTATCGCCAATTTGGGGTATGACCGTTTTGACCCGAGGTTCATTTGATCCGCAACCGGAAAACTCGCACGAGAGGAAAATAAAGAAAAGAAATAAATAAAAGGCTTGGGAATTTAAACGGTACAAAGTTTATCCTTGCTCCGGATTTCATTTAAAAATATATCTTCGAATAACAGTGGGTTGAGGAAGTCGAAAATAAATATTAAGTTTAAGATGGATTGTAGACTTGTGAACATTTGGAAGGAAGGATTCCGATAATAAGTTCGCGAGCAAATCAACTTTCCCGCTTACCGCTATAATCGTCAGGGTTTATATTCTGATTTTGTGATATGGGTGTTCTGTCAGAAGTCGGTGTTGCTTGTCGAAAGTTTAACCGACAGTCACGCTTTCACGAGAAACTGAAAATGTATAAATAGGCTAGTTTTTGAGAAAGGCTTTAAGTTTTCGCTAAACTAGATAACTATGTTAACGCTTTTTAGGGCATGAAAATTGCAATTTAAAGGAAATGATTGGTTTGTGATAATATTTTCAAGCTTTTATTAAGGAACAACTCGATGAGTTCGGATGTGAAAAGAGAAAAAATGAAAAAGTTTGGCATGAATTTCCCGCAACTTTTCAAACTTTATTTCTTTTTTCTCTTCTTGTTACTTTGTAAGTCGAACCCAGTTCAGGCGGCAACCTACAGTTATTCAAATTATGTGCCTGTTCCCACCATAATGCCGACCCCGCAATATTGTCCGAGTGATACCCAAATAACCTTTGCTGAAAATCAACCTACCAAATATACCTGGGCTACGACTGTTTCTGCTTGTAGCCTAGGGACGAGTGTTAATGAATTTGACCCAAACCATTATGCGGCCATTGACTCAAGCGATTTTGGAGACACTTATACCGGAACTAATTATTCATTGATGACCCAAACTGGTGGGTTCGTCTGCGGTGCCTGTGCGGAGCTCAACAATGGTTCTTACGCTACTACAGTCATGATCGTGGATGAGTGTCCGGTCGGGGTAAATGGGAATAACTGCTGGGCTGGTTCTTACCATTTGGATCTCGCGCCCTCCGCCTATAACGAATTATCTTGCGGCAGCGCTGGTTGCGCGGGCAATTTCCCGTCAAATAACGATACTAGTTCGGATGATGGGTCCAATGTGACATGGCATTTTATTCAATGCCCTCTCTCGGGGAGTGGAGCGGTGAATTTTGCCAATACGGCGGGACAAATCACTTATGAATATAAAAATACCAATAGCGAATATTGGTGGCCCATCGGCTTTTCGAACACTCTTTTCCCGATCAAGTCTGTAGCCTATTCCACAACTTCTTCGTCCGGGCCCTTTACGGCAATGTCCAGGGATACGACTGATAAGATCCCAGCCTATTGGTCTGTGGGTACATTCCCGTCTTGGAATTCCACGATGTATTTTCAGGTTACAAGCTACGAACCGAGTATTCCGCCAGTAACCGTCACCGCTAGCACAAACAACAGCATTGGGTCTACCAATGCGCTTTGGGCTAATGCGGCCGTTCAGTTCAATAGCTGTGTGGTAGGACCCACCTATACCTGGACGAATACTCCCATCCCTGGTACACCCACAAAGACATATACCCAAACTCCTTCGCCCACGGTTACTCCTACATACACACCGATAGGTCCTCCTCCGGGATGTGAATATACCTACTACAATGGTACCGCGCCGACTAATTTGGCATCAGGATCCATTGGTTACCAGGGCAACGCAACAATTACCGAATCAGCGGCTGCGGCGTTTACGGGGGACACGAACGGGATTAATTGGGCAGCGAACGTTCCCGTCAGCCAGTTTTTTTCTGAATTTGAATGGAATTGGGCTGGCTACAGCAGCACCTCACCAAAAATAGTTAATTTAAATAATTACACGACCTTGGCGTTTGAAATCGATGCGACGACTGCGGCGGCATTGCCTATGACTTGGACAGTCAATCTTTCCGATTGGGATGGAAACACATATGCGGCACCCCCAGCCGTAGCTGGTGTTTCACAATCGCTGCCGGTTACATTCATTATTACCACGACGGGATGGCAACCGATTTATGTTCCGCTTAGTGATTTTGCGACGGGAGGAACGGGTTATAGCAACACGATTGTCGGGGAAATAGATTTGGAATGGCATACTTCAGTGGCGGCCCAAACAGCCACCGTTTATGTAGACAATATTGGCTTTTACGGTACTTGCCCAACTTCAACTCCTACCTCCACCAATACACCTCCAGGGCCCACGGCTACCCCGACCAGCACGCCCCAATGTTATTCCTTTGATACTTTTGAAGAGGATGCAGGCGTGACAACCGGCGGGATGGATAACCTGGGCGGTTACTGGGGTGGGTTTACAGGTTCAACGGAGACCATAGTTTCCCCCGGTGCTGCTGGGACGAGTTTTTGTGTACAAGAATCAGCCGCCTCTGTAACTGCTTCTGGTTCTGTTGGCCTCAGCGGTGGAATCGCCACAGCCAACCAAAACCTGAATTATTTTGATGGAATGAGTTTTTACTTCAAAGCTTCATCAGCCGCCCTGACGTATCGTGTTCAATTGGACAACCCCGGGATGGATACTAATAATGGCTACGATAATTATGGCTATAGCTTTACGGTTTCTGCCGCAAATACCTGGTATCAAATTAATGTACCTGATTCTAGTTGGACCACCCAGGGTTATGGAACTGAAAACCCCTTGCCGACCCTTGCAGAAGCTATAACCCAAGTTCAAGGCATTAATTGGGAGATACTTACTACCAGCGCGTCGCCTGTGACCTTTTGGGTGGATCAGGTTTGCATATCTAGCAATAATCCCCCGCCAACTAAAACTTATACTCCCACTCATTCCTTTACCCCAACCAGTACATACACACCTTCTCCAACCAATACGTTAACCCATACATTAACACCAACTTCCACTACGACACCCACGGTCACTTCAACCAGAACGAGTACTTCAACCTATTCGCCGACAGTAGCCTTTACATCGACCTATACGCCGACGGGTCTTTCCACCGCAACCACAACCCCTACAGTTACATCCACGGTAACATTTACGAGAACTTTCACGCCTACAAACTCCCCCACGGGCGCGTTTACTTCTTCTTATACTCCAACGGGTGTATTCACCTCCACCACCACGTCCACTTCCACATCAACAGTAACGTATACAAAGACTTTCACCCCCTCTAATACGGCTACCGTGGCTAATACATCTACAGGAACCAATACTCCCACTACGGTTTTTACATCAACCGCAACAAATTCATTTACAAGAACCACTACTGCGACCTCAACGATCACGGCGACATGGACTTATACTCCAACTCAAAGTTTCACACCCACAATCACAGATTCGCCGACAGTTACTCCCACCGATCAACCTGGTGCGGTCACAATTTATTCGACAACCGGGTCTGGTGAACCATCTGATGCGTCGACCTTAACAGGTTCAACTAACGTGCTTGATCTTCAGGTGGTATTTCCCAACGCCAGCTCTGGCTCCGTTACGTTTACCAATCTGACCGTTACGGATTCGGGATCGGGAGCGGTCTCGACTGGAGTATCAAGCCTTACATTTACCCAGAACGGCTCATTGCTCGGAACCGCCACGTTCACTGGGGCAACGGCTAGTTTGAATCAATCATTTGTAATTCCCGCCGGATCCAGCGTGACTATTATGGTTTCTTATAACTTTACCAATCTTGCGACGGGAACCTATGTCGCTAACATGACGGGTGCTGCGGCTACAAGCGGGGTACCGTCGGATATCCGAAATTTACCCATCGCAGGGGCCATGATAACTGTCCTAATGCCGACAAATACACCCACGATCACATTTACACTAACCAACACTCCGACCAACACATTTCCTCCGAGTAATACTCCCACGATTACTTTTACAACAACCAATACACCGACCAACACCTCCGGTGTATTTACGAATACAATCACCATTACGCCAACCAACACTTCGGGTGTATTTACGAGTACGAATACCTTTACTACGACCCAAACCGCCACAGTTATAAGTACTGGAACACCTACGTTGACACCTCAATTCAGTTACACCCCGTCCAATACTCAAACCGTAACCTATACACCCATATTTACCCTAACTGCGACATTTACCCTAACTGCGACCTGGACAGGGACATCGACTGCCACCGGCACCAATACCCTCAGTCCCACCAATACGCTGTCACCTACCGTCACATTGTCTCCCACGTGGACATCCACACCTACTTTGACCACCACCCCGACATGGACGAGAACTTTTACTTATACCCCCACACGTACACTTTCGCCCACTCCAACGAATTCTTTCACTCCAACGCCCATTTTGATTCCGGTGGTTCAGAATCCTTTTCCCAATCCCTCTAACGGGCAGCCGATCGAATTGGATGTTCTCTTGCCTGGGTCCTCAACGGTCAAATACACGGTTTATACACTTGCATTTAGAAAGATTGCTTGGGGTAGTGAGGGCCCTGTTTCCAACTTAGCTAAATTGAAATGGACCTTGGAGGATAACTATGGATCCAAGGTGGCGGATGGTCTCTACTATGTTCGGGTTGATGTTATAGGCCCCCAAAATTCCACTCGGATATTCAAGGTTCTAGTCCTTCGTTAATTTAGAATTATTGAAACTAAAAATAGATTTTTTAAGCGATTTTTAACGAAAGCGCTTTTTCTTTGCAATGTCGGAATTTCGTTAAATTTGTTTGATTTTCAAACATCTCCTGAAAATGCCACCTGCAATAAAATCCAAGCTTTGAAAAAACGTTGAAAATCCTTGTTTAACCTGTTGTTGCTTACAAATTTATGGGTTAAAAAGGCATAAATATTGCTCGTAATGGAAGTGTTAAGCTTGATCAGGTTCTGTAAAGCCTTGGTTTAAGCTTTTAACGGCTGGCTTAACTGAATTGTAATAAATTTGGTGGATTAAGGAATTGCTAAATCCATGAAACGTTTTTCATTGGTAAAAATGAAGGGAAAAATTTCCATGATTGTCATGGGAATGCTTCTATTAAGCTTGCCCCGATTCATTTTTGCCCAACCCGCTCAATTGAAGGTCTCTGGCAATCGGATTGTTACTGCTAGCGGTGGTTGTACCGTTCAGTTAAAGGGTGTCAATATCGATAGCCTTGAATACAACAGTGTGGGTGATGGTCCTTCAAACGATATCTTAACCGCCTTGCAGGAGGCAGTTACAGGTTGGGGGGCGAATATTATCCGGTTGCCTATGTCGCAAGACCGATGGTTCGGAGTTGCTAACAGCAATAATAAAACGGCCGCTTATTACCAATCTTTGGTTCAGGGGCTTGTCCAATATTGTTCCCAGAATAATGTCTATATTATCTTGGACCTTCATTGGTCGGGGACCTATGGAGGGACCGCTCCCACAGCGCCAGTTGCCAATACAAACGGGTGGGGAACAGCCACCGCTCAACAAGTGATGCCGGATTGGAATTCTGTAACTTTTTGGAGTTCCGTGGCAGCAGCCTACGCAAATAATCCCGCGGTCATATTCGACCTGTATAACGAGCCGCATCCGGACGCCAGCTTGAGTTTCCCCAATGACTGGGGAATTTGGTTATCGGGTGGATCTACAAGTAACACTCCCAGCCAAACTCCTGGTATGCAGTATCTCTTGAATACCGTTCGCGGCGTCGGGGCCAATAATCTTGTCATAGCTGGGGGTCTTCAATTTTGCCAAGACTTGACCGACATCAATGTTTACGATCTTACAGATACGGCATCTGGATATGGGGTTGTTTATGGAGCCCATATTTATGGAAACACAACCGGAGATACGCCCACTGAATGGAATAATAACATCGCGGGCTATACGAACAAGCACCCTGTGTTTGTCGGCGAATTTGGAAATAGCACCAACTGCAATGTTACTGACACAACATTTAATTCAAATATTTTCCCCTGGCTGAACGGAACCAATTCTAATAGTTATGTATTCCCAGGCGCGACAGCCTGGGCATTCCACCCAACGTCTTGCCCAAATATGCTTACGGCTTGGACCAGCCCACCCACCGCCCTCTCGCCTACTGAATGGGGAACTACGGTAGAAAATTGGCTGGCAACTCCAGTTCCCACCTGTCCTTCCGGACCGGCCAATACACCCACCTCGACCAACACCGTTACACTTACTCCGACCCCCACGCCTACCAAAACATATACGACCACTTATACTCCTACCAGCACGTTTACCGTCACAAATAGCCCAACAATTACAAACACTTTTACACCCACTAACACCTCCATCCCAGCTAATACGGCGACAGATACCGCTACTTCAACACTTTCTTCCACACCGACAGATACTTTCACGACGGGTCCAGCGAATACTTCCACACAGACACCAGTGGTTTCATATACCTTTACGGACACTCCGACTACAACAGATACACCAACTTGGACCAATACGACGGGCGTTTTTACATCGACAAATACACCTACCTTGGCAGTGCCCACCAATACGGATACTCCGGGTGGATTGACAGGAACTTTTACAAACACTCCGGTTTTTTCTTCAACATTTACGACGATTTTCTCCCCTACCAATACATCAACTCCGGTTAATCCTACGGATACATTTACTGTAACTATTCCAACCAATACATTTACAGTTGTCCCACCTACCAATACGGTTACAGCTACTTTCACCAATACTGCGGTTAATACCGCCACCTATACATTTACGTTCACGCCAACCTTTACCCCGACTCCCGCTTTTATTTCTCACCCTTACCCCAATCCTGTGACGGGATCTGGACCGGTTAATATTAATGTGACTATTCTTGGGACGATTAAATGGGATGTCTTTACAGCGGCTTTCCGTAAGGTTAACGGGGGAATGGTTCCTTCGGGTACCTCTAGCATCCAATGGAATTTGAAGGATAGTTCCAATTTTCCGGTCGCCAATGGGCTTTATTACCTGAGAGTACAGGTGGGTGCGTATAAAGTGGTTCAAAAGGTTATCGTTATTCGTTAAATACCGCTAGTTCGTAATTTTGGGCTTTTGTTTTTACAGACAAATTGGCGTGGGTATTTCGTGTTTGGTGAAATAGAGTCAGACGTCGTCAATCTAAGTTTTACCCAATGCTTTATCCAGTTGTTCTGATTAACTTACTCAAAGAATATCAAAGAGCACTCTCGCCCTGATCAATCAAGTTACAACAATGAATCGGGTTATAATGGCCTCCATGATCAAAAAATCTCCAATCCGAATAGGTGTCATTGGTTTGGGTCAAATCGCACTCAAGGCCCATTTGCCAGGATATGCTAAAACCGCAAATTGTGTCTTGATGGCGGTTCATTCTAAAAGGGAGGACCATGCCCGCCGGGTTGCTCTTCAATACGGAATTCCCCATATTTTCACTGATTGGGAAAAGATGTTGGAATCCGACACGCTGGATGCTGTTTCCATTTGCACACCCAATTTCACTCATATGCCGATCACGTTGAGGGCTTTGGCCAAGGGAAAGCATGTGTTAGTAGAGAAACCTATGGCCTTAAGTTACAGGGAAGGCGTAAGAATGGTACGGGAGGCTAAGCGCGGTCGGCGGATTCTTATGGTGCATCACAATATGCGGTTTGATCCGGCAGTCCGCAGAGCAAAGGAAATTCTAGATCGAGGGTCAATTGGAAAGGTGCTCGCATTTAAGGCCAACTTAACCCATAGGGGGCCTCGGGCTTGGAGCCAGAAAGCGGATTGGTTTTTTGATTTACTAAAATCGGGTGGAGGCGCCTTGATGGACTTGGGATCCCATCCTTTCGATACCCTTCGCTATTTATTAAATGATGAAGGGGTTGTGAAAGGGGCCATTGCAGCGCCCACTCAAAAGAATAAACGATATAAGCCTGAGATTCATTGTGCCTGCTTAGCCGAGTTTAAGGGTGGAATCGTGGGAAATGTTTCGGTCGGATGGATGGACGCCGAATACCATAATCACTTCATCTTTTATGGTTCGAAGGGAACTTTGGCCCTTAATCTTTCAAAGGGCGATCCGATCACCGTGTCTCTTTTGAAAGGAAATAGAAAATTCCATCCGGTTCTTTCTCCAAAAAGTTTTCGCCCGACCATTTACGGGAATTTCATTCAATCGATTCTCAAGGGAACCCAACCTTCTACTTCGGGAAATGACGGGTTAGAGGTTTTGCGAATGATTGAGGAGGGTTACCGTTTTCTACGGCAATAGTGTTTCGCTTCCCAAATTGTTTTGTGGAGGAATGTTTTTACTGTTCTTTTTTTGTTTATATCCGGTTCTTCATGCCGCCTCTCAGCCGAACCTAGATTTAGAGATATCTGCATCCCAAAAAAGCCAGGATGAATTGTCTCAAGAAGCCGAAGGAATTCTTGAAGATTTGGCTGACCTTCGTGGGGTTCACTTGATGAAAAAAGTGAACATTGCCTTCGCAAACAAGGACTTTTTCGGCCGTTATTACCTTCGCCGCCTTCAAACCCAATATCCTTCAGCCGAGAAGACAAATTATGAGGAAGCTTTTCAAGCTCTGGGGCTTCTTGGAAAAGGTGAAGACCTTTTTTCCTCTTATATAAACGTTTTTTTATCCGTTGTGCAGGGTCTTTATGACCCTGAAACAAAGACCCTTGTTATGCTTCAGGATGGGAGTACTAGCGACCAGGAAAGGATAATGGCTCATGAACTGGTACATGCCCTTCAAGATCAACAATTTGATCTAAAGGCTTTTTTGGAGGGAGAAAAAGGGTTGTCCTTAGACGAACAATTTGCACGCACCAGCTTGATTGAGGGGGAGGCGGAAGGCTTGTCTCTAGATTGGCGCCTTCGAGAGGAAGGAAAAGATTTTACAAGTATAGGAGATATCGCTCCCTGGGTTGAACAAGGGAACTCGTTTAAAAGGGCAGGATTAAAAGCGATTGGAAAAAGGACGGTTTCAGCGGATGCTATTAACTTTCCCTATGTTTATGGGGTGACTTTTTTTCAACGCTGGGTGCGGCTCAAGGGATGGAAAAATACTGATCAATTGTATCGCCATCCGCCCCGAACAACCCAACAAATTATGAACGAAGGATGTTATTTTCCCCATCCACTTCCTTATGTAAGGGTCCAATTGGCAGACTTGTCGGGTAAACCGCTTCAGGGTTATCGACGGATCTGGGAGAATTCTCTGGGTGAATTTGGATGGGAAATGGTTTTAAGGAACTATCTCGGTGAAGAGGATTCCTCCAGGGCGGTTACGGGGTGGGAAGGGGACGAGGTTCAAGTATATGAAGGAGATCATGATCCCTCCCCCCTGCTGACTTCATTTCTGGTTTTTCGTGATGAAAAGTCTTCAAACTTGTTCTTCAATGCCGCGAAGAGCTGTTTGGAGAAAAAAGAAAAAATACAAAATTGGATCAGGGACGACGATACGATTTCCTGGGCTGCTCTCGCTGATGGAAAAGAAGTTTACCTGGAAAAGTTCGGAAAACGGGTCATTTGGCTGGAGAACACTCCTTTGGGGTTTACTCCACGAATCAGGGCGGCCCTTTGGGACTTTCAGCGGGTTCCGTTTTTTGTTGCTCATCCCAACTAACCGAGTTCGACCAGTCCTTGACACTACCTGCTGTGGTTCCTAAACTTACTTCCACTAACAAAGGGCTGAAGAAAGCGCCCTGAAAAAGTAGCAAATTAGGAGGAATTCATGGGCGCAGCCATAAAAACAAACGATGGCGATTTCAAAAAAGATGTTTTAGAGGCCAAGGAGCCTGTTCTGGTTGATTTTTGGGCAGAATGGTGTGGCCCATGCCGAATGGTAGGACCGGTATTGGACGAACTGGCAAAAGAATATGACGGAAAAATTAAAATCGCAAAAGTTAATGTGGATGAAAACCAGCAAGTTTCAATGGATTATCATATTCGGAGTATTCCTACTCTTTTGTTTTTTAAAAATGGTCAAATGGTAAAACAGCTGGTGGGAGCCCACCCCAAGGCAAAATTAGTATCAGAAATCCAAGAGCTTTTGAGTTGAATGTAAACAACTCAGGCTACTGTTTTTAAAAAAAAGGGGAGGGGTATTTGTTATCTCCAAAATATATTTTGTTTTCGGTGGTTTTTCTATCGGCGTCTCTTTCATTTGGCCAAGTTGTCATCACAAGTGATGGTAATTTTAAAAACGATGTAGTTAATTCCAAAGTCCCCGTTTTGCTTGATTTTTGGGCTACTTGGTGCGGGCCTTGCCGTATGTATGGGCCTGTATTGGATGAAATCGCAAAAGAATATGGAAAAAAGTTAAAGGTATGCCGTGTCAATGTGGACGAAAATCCTTCTTTGAGTCAACAATTCAAAATTTCCGCTATTCCAACGTCGATTATTTTTAAAAAAGGAAAAATAGTAAAAGGATGGTCGGGTTACGTGCCCCTTGCGATGGTTCAAGATCAGTTGAAAAAGACCCTCAAGTTTGCGCCTGAATCGGATACTGCGACAACCCATTAATCAATTTCCTTGAAATTACTCGGGTTGGTTTTTCGAATCGAAGTGCTTTCCCTGTGATTTCATTGACAGTTTTTCAGGTTTTTTTCTATACTGCCCCGGTTTTTCCCTTAGTAGGGACTGCTTAAGGTCTTCAATTTCTTAAAAATCCCATCCCTTGAAAGGTGTTCCGTGACTGCTCAAAAGATGATGGCCATCCTGGTTATGCTTTTGGTTCTTGGGTGTATTTATGCCCTTTATCCTCCTTCCCAAAAGCTCAAGCTGGGCTTGGATATAAGGGGTGGATTACATATGAACCTGGCGGTGGACCGTGACAAAATGCAGGGTAAGACCGAGCAAGAAATCTCCGATGCAGCTGATCGAGCCTTGGAAATTCTTCGAAATCGAGTGGATGGTTTGGGCGTCAGCGAACCAGTTCTGGAAAGGGAAGGAACTGATGGAATTGTAATCCAACTACCAGGACTGACCGACATTAAAGGCGCCCGGGAGGTCATTCTTTCAACCGCCCAGTTAGAATTCCGTCTGGTCTCAGACAAATACCGGGAATCAGACTATACCGACAAAGATGGGAAAATAATCGAATCCAAACTTCCTAAAGATATTACCTATTTTCCTGGTAAGGATGAAGGGGGTTATCTTTGCGAGAACGTTTTGTTAACGGGAGCATCCTTAGTGGAGGCTAAGGTCACGACAGATCCGTACGGCAGGCCCGTCATTTCTTTTAAAATGGACGCTGAAGGCGGGCATAAGTTTGGAGTCATTACTGGGGAAAACATTAATCGGAACTTGGCTATTATCTTGGACAATAAAGTTTATTCGGCCCCAACAATTAAAACTCGGATTCCCGGCGGTCAGGGGCAAATCACTGGAAGTTTTACCGATGAGGAAGCAAAACACCTAGCTCTCATATTGCAAGCGGGGGCTTTGCCCGCACCGTTGAATGTAACAGGTCAGTTTCAAGTGGGCCCAACCCTAGGGGCCGATTCGGTCAAAAAGGGAACTTGGGCGGCTATCTATGGCCTGGTTTTAGTGTTGCTTTTTATGGCTGTGTATTACCAATTATCTGGAATCATCGCTAATGTCGGCCTTTTGGTAAACTTAATTTTTTTGATGGGGTGTCTGGCCCTCATGCAGGCTACTCTGACCCTACCCGGTATTGCAGGTATCATCCTTACTTTAGGTTTATCCGTCGATTCAAACGTTCTGATTTTTGAGAGAATTCGTGAAGAACTAAAGGCTGGAAAAACCATACGGTCGGCAATAGACGCAGGCTATCACCGGGCTCTTGTGGCTATTATTGATACTCATGTCACGACTTTGATTTCAGCAGCGGTATTGTTCCAATTTGGCACCGGGCCCATCAAGGGTTTTGCCGTTACTTTGAGCTTGGGCGTGGCCTTAAGTCTTTTTACCGCTGTTGTCATAACCAAAATGATTTTTGACGCCCGCAAGGAATACCAAAGCTTAAGCATTTAAAGAACGGAAAGGCAATACGATGATGTTTCAATGGTTTAAGGAACCCAAAATCGACTTCATGAGACCCCGAAGAATCTTCTTGGGGCTTTCAGGATTGGCCTGTTTGGCGGGAGTTTATGCCATTGTTTTGCTTTATCAGGGAAAAGCCAACTTGGGGACGGATTTTGGGGCGGGCGTGTTGTTGAGAATGACATCCCAAAAGAACGTGGAAATGGATTCCATTCGGCAGACATTGAAGGGGGAAGGTTTCCCGGAAGCTCAGCTCCAACAAGTGAAGGATGACAATTCCAATGCTTTTAAGCTCATCATCAAGATCAAGCATGACCCGTCGAAAGGCGTGGGAAGTATCGGGGAAGAAGTATTGACGGTTTTTAATAAAAATTTTCCAGAGGCACATTTTACAATGGATGGAAGTGATGAGGTTGGTCCTGCAGTTTCTCAAAAACTTCGGGAAGACGCCACTAAGGCTTTTATGATCGCTATGTTCGGAATTTTGGTTTATATCGCCTGGAGATTCGATTTCAAGTTCGCCGTGGCAGCTATTATCACGACATTCCACGACATTCTGGTTATTTTGGCTTTTATCATTCTTACCGGCAGAGAATTTAATCTATTACAGGTAACCGCTCTTTTGACACTGGCGGGCTATTCACTAAACGATACGGTAGTAAATTTTGACCGTATTCGTGAAAATATGAAACTATTGCTCAAAGACAAAACCTTTGCTGGGTTGGTTAACTTAAGCGTCAATGAAACATTAAGCCGAACAATTAACACCAGTTTGACCGTCTTCCTAACCCTTTTGCCACTTTGTGTTTTGGGTAGTGACACCCTGAGGGATTTTGCCATAACTTTGTTAGCTGGCGTTATCGTTGGAACTTATTCGTCGGTTTTCGTGGCAAGTCCTATTTTGGTAGAATGGAACCTATTCTCAGCCACTAAAAAACAACCCTAAACCTATTTCTGCCACTGGTTTTATACGCAACCAAAGGAACAAGCTGGTGAGTTTCGCGCAGAGATTAAGTGAGATCCGAGGCCGGATTGGCGAAGCGGCTGTCCGGTCGAAACGAAACCCCGCAGCCATAACTCTTTTAGCCGTGTCCAAGACTTTTCCGCCCTTCTCTATCCAAGAAGCTTATGATTGTGGGCTCAGACTTTTTGCGGAAAATCGTATTCAGGAATCCTTAGAGAAAATTCCAAGTCTTCCACTTGATATCCAATGGCATTTAATTGGCCAAATTCAGACCAATAAGATCAATAAAATGCTCGGGAAATTCGCTTTAGTGCATTCCATTGATTCCCTGGAATTAGCCGGAGCACTTTCCAGGCGTTTGCAGGGCAATCCTCAGGACGTATTAATTGAGGTTAATACATCTGGCGAAAAAACTAAGTCGGGATTTGACCCCGCCATGTGTCGTGAAGCCGTCCATCAGATAACATTGTTGCCCGGCCTGAATTTAAGAGGACTCATGACGGTAGGGCCTTTGACTGAGGATTCCAACAGCCCAAGAAAATCCTTTAAAACGCTTAAAAGACTTTTTGACCAATCGGCCCAACTTATAGGGCCTGGGTTTGACATCCTTTCGATGGGTATGAGTGGAGATTTTGAAACGGCCATCGAGGAAGGTTCTACGTTAGTACGAATAGGGAGTGCCCTCTTTGGAAATAGGCGTTAAATATTATTTCTTGTCGAAATCTTACGCCTATTACAATAGGCACAAAAAAGTAGGAAGAGCTTCATGAATAATAAAAAATCAACGGTTGTTCTTGGGTTTGGAGCGATGGGAAGTGCATTAGTCAAGGGATGGGTTAAAAATCACTTGGTTCCGGCTTCCCAAATCACCGCGGTCGATATTGATTCAGCTAAATTGAAAATAAAAGCTGTTCCTTTGAAAATCAAAACCAGCACGAATCCTTCTTTGTCTCTTCGCAAAGCTGCGCTTGTTCTTTTAGCGGTGAAACCTCAACAAATGAAACAGCTTCTTATAGAGAATGGAGCTTCCATTCCTATTGATACACTAGTCGTTTCCATTGCGGCGGGGATTTCCACTTATCAGATCGAGAAGGCTCTTCCACAGGGCTGCCCAGTTGTCCGAGTCATGCCGAATACTCCGGCTTTGCTTGGCGCTGGTATGGCTGCGGTGGCTGGAGGAAAAAGAGCGAAGAAAAATCATGTCAAAAAAGTTCTGGAGCTTTTTTCGGCTGTGGGAAAGGCGATTGAGGTGCAAGAAGAGCAGTTGAATCTGGTTACTGCGGTTTCAGGAAGCGGACCAGCCTATTTTTTTTATATGGTGGAAGCAATGATCGAATCAGCTATCAAGAGGGGGCTCTCCCCGAATATAGCTAGCCTTTTGGTTACCCAGACCGCGTTGGGAGCCGCTCGAATGATGATTGAGACAGGTAAAACGCCCGCCGAATTGCGAATACAAGTTACTTCACCTGGAGGAACCACTCAAGCCGCCCTTGAGACTATGGTTAATAGAGGATTTGAAAGAGTTGTTGAAACGGCTATTCAATCAGCGGTAAATCGGGCTGCTGAACTTAGCAGGGTAATTAATTCATGAGTTTTATTTCATTTCTTATGGTTTTTTTATGTTACGGATATGCACTGGTTATGATGTTGGAATGGTTTTCCCATGCG
The DNA here is from genome assembly GCA_964525605.1 of uncultured bacterium. GTDB lineage: Bacteria > Oederibacteriota > Muellerivitia > Muellerivitales > Muellerivitaceae > CAVTWJ01. The sequence goes on along the minus strand of CAZGKT010000009.1, from coordinate 72,384 downwards.
CTCCCGGGAAGTTTTCTCAATTCCATACGAAGATTCTCGTTTTATTTATGTTTGCCACTATTTAAAGTTAGCCGGGGTTGGTTTTCGTTCCAATGGCATGGTTTTGATAGTCGTGGGTTGGGCTTGGCTTTCGCTCTTTGGATTGTTGGCCGTTTCGGCGTGCCTTGGCTAGTGATATGGGGTTTTTCCTTGAAAGGGTAGCTAATGGACTATTCTTTCGTTTTAAAACAAGATGGGCAAGATACTCTGTTGGCCCTGAAAGTAATTCCGAGATCTTCAAAAAATAGATGGTTGGGAATTGAAAATGGGGAATTGAAGATCAAAATTATGGCACCACCTGTGGATGGGGCGGCTAATGAAGCAACCCTGGTTTTCATTTCTGAATTACTAGGCATGGCAAAAACGAACCTATCGGTTGAACGGGGGATAACATCCAGGCATAAATTGATTAAAATCAAGGGATTGGATGTTCAAAAGGCCAAGGAAACCCTTGAAAAATGTTACAAACAAGTTTGAAGGAGAAACCGGGTGGAACTATTTGATCAAATTCAGGAATCCGTAAAGGAAATAAGAAAAAACATCAAGCGATCTCCAAAAGTTGGAATTATTTTGGGAACTGGTTTAGGGGCTCTGGCTAAAGAGATAAAAAATTCTGAGGTGTTGCCATATGGCAAAATTCCTCATTTTCCCTTGTCGACAGTAGAATCCCACGCTGGGGAGTTGGTTTTTGGACGATTGGGAAACACCGAGGTAGTTGCCATGAAAGGGCGGTTTCACCGATATGAAGGCTATTCTCTGCAGCAAGTAACTTTTCCGGTGAGAGTGATGAAGGAATTGGGGGTGAAATATCTCCTGGTATCGAACGCATGTGGAGGTATGAATCGTAGTTACTGCCCGGGTGATATCATGATCATTCAAGATCACATCAATCTAATGGGGGATAACCCTTTGCTAGGTAAAAATGATGATCGTTTAGGACCTCGCTGGCCTGATATGGCCGAGCCTTATGATAAAAACTTAATTGCTTTAACTGAAAAAATAGCTTGGGAAAACCGTATTCCCCTTCAAAAAGGGGTTTATGTGGCGGTAACTGGCCCCAACCTTGAAACCCGCGCAGAATATCGATGGCTTTCAAGCATGGCAGATGTAGTTGGTATGTCTACAGTGCCTGAAGTGATCGTGGCCGTGCATGCCGGATTAAAAGTCCTCGGCATCTCGGTGGTTACAGATAAGTGTGTGGCGGATACATTGGAACCTGCAGATATCACTCAAATTATCAAGCACGCCCAGAAAGCCGAACCAAAACTAACGATTTTAATGAAAGAAGTAGCCATTTCTTTAGAAAATCAATGATGAAAATGGAATGACCATGCCAGATGAGCTTAAACCTATCCGATGGAAAAATGGAATTCTGTATCTTTTAGAACAGCGTCTTCTTCCTTTCAAAGAAGTCTGGGTTAAATGCGATACAGTTGAAAAAACAGCCAAGGCAATCGAAGAAATGACTGTCAGGGGTGCGCCCGCCATAGGAATTACAGCAGCTTATGGTGTAGCGGTCGGTGCTGGACGAATTAAAACAGGTTCTCCAGAAGTTTTCGTTAATCAAATCGAGAAAGAAATATCGCGATTACGGAAAACGCGTCCCACGGCAGTTAACCTTTTTTGGGCATTGGATCGGATGAGAGATGGTCTTCTTGAAAACGGTGGAAAGCCAGTGGGTGTACAAATAAAAAGACTTGAAGAGGAAGCGATCGCGATCCACCGTGAAGATGAAGCGTTGTGCAATTGTTTGGGGCGTTATGGAGCGGAGGCTCTGAAGGGGAAGAATCAGATATTGACGCATTGCAATACCGGTGCACTAGCGACGGGGGGGCAAGGAACCGCCTTGGCCGGTATTTTACAAGCGGCCCATAAGAATAAAAAACTTCATGTTTGGGTGGATGAAACCCGTCCTTATTTGCAAGGAGCACGCTTGACGGCTTTTGAGTTGGCTCATTCTAACGTCCCTTTTCATTTAATCACAGACAACATGTCGGCTTTTTTGATGAAACAGAAAAAAGTGGATGCAGTCATAGTAGGTGCGGATCGAATAGTTGAAAATGGGGATACTGCCAATAAAATCGGAACTTATGCATTGGCTGTTTTAGCGCAAGCTCACGGAGTTCCTTTTTTTGTTTCCGCACCCACGACAACGCTTGATTTAAATAAAAAAACCGGTGAAGAAATTATTATTGAACAACGAAATCCAAGGGAAGTAACTCATCCACAGGGTTATCCCATATCCAAAGAAGAATATCCAGTTTACAACCCTTCATTTGATGTGACTCCAGGGAAATTAATAACTGGCATTATTCTTGAAACCGGTATTTGCAAACCGCCCTATTCCATTTCCCTTCATTCGGCCATGAAGAAAAATCGTTTGAGAAAATCCAAATGAGCGAAGCATTAGGCAAGCGAAGCCTTTCTTTTCTGGATGATCACTATTGTTTTTGTTGCGGGGAGAAAAACCCGATTGGGCTAAAGATGAAATTTAAATTTGAAGGTGAACGTCTATTGTCAGATGTCGTCATTCCCAAAGAACTTCAGGGTTTTGCGAATGTGGTTCACGGGGGAGTATTAGGCGCTTTATTGGATGAATTGATGGTGAATCTTTATTGGCTGAAAGGGTTGAAGGTGGTCACGGCTGAGTACCAGGTTCGCTTGAAGGCGCCTTGCCCGGTTGATCAAAAGGTGTTTCTTTCAGCCTGGAGTCTAGAAAAACGAAAAAGACTTTATATGACAGCGGCTCAGGCCTGCTTGGGTAATAATACCCTTGTTGCAGAAGCCCAAGCCAAATGCATGGCGTTTAATTGATCTTTCCAAACATTTTTGCTTTTTAAGCTTGGATTCCTGTTAAACTGTGGCGCAAAAAAATGGCCCCCGGGCCTTTTACCAATTTGATTCGGAGGATTAGGAATGCCTTGTGGTAAGAAACGGCACCGTGCCAAAATTAAGACACATAAACGTAAAAAGCATCGCCGCAAGATGCGGGCTTTGCTGCGCCGGCAAGGCAGACTTTAAACTTTTCCTGCTTGGTTCAAAAACCTAAAAATTTTAGTCTATTTGTGGGAGTTAGTTATATAACTCTTGCCGCAGCGTTTCTGGTTGCGGCAAGTGGTGTATGTGTCAGACCCCTGAACGATGGCTTTTCTTTTTGGTTGGTTTTAGCTTGGGTTTTGCCTTTTATATGCCTTTTCTTTTTATTACGCTTGAGACTTATCGGCGAAAATCAATCTCATCCATTTCTTTGGATTTTTGGCGCCACTCTTTTATTAGTGTTGTTGACTCAATCCACCGGTGGCGTGCAATCACCTCTCCTTTTCTCCATTTTCTTATTGATGGGTATAGTTGCTTGGGAAGGTAAGGGGTTTTATGCTTTTGCTGTTGCTTTTAGTGTTTGCCTTTGCGAAGCCATTTCCCTCCGCCGTTCAATTTCTGATGAATATACATCTGTTTATTTGAGATGGCTTTCCTTGTTTATTACCGCATTTTTTTTGGCAAAAGTTGTTCAAATACGCCGGGATAAGGAAAGACTCGATCAAAGACTTGTAGCTTTGAAAAATGAGGCGGCCCGACTTGCCGCATCTTCCGAGCCAAGGGTTTTTGAGACTTCCTCCAGTCATTCGCTCGTGGAGGAGAATCGCTTTAGTGCCCGGGCGGGTTCAGTCATGGAATTAGAAGAATCATTGACACACCTGCTTTCTCTTTTCCGTACGATAAGTGGGATTCAAACCGCCGCTTGTTTTCTTTTAACATCGATAGAGGATAGGGAAATCCTTCGTTTGCGCGCGTTTTCGAGCGCAACAGGAGATTTGGCGTCCGATCTAACCTTGATTCCAGGTGAAACATTAGTGGGATTGGCGGCTAAAGAAAAACGAAAAGTACTGTTAAACCAAATGCCAACGGATAGTGCTAAAGCGTTGCCTTATTACCTTAAACCTCAATCTGTTGGATCCTTTTTGTCCTTACCTCTTTTATTAAAATCCGATCCGGAATTAACCAAAATTATCGGGGAGGGGGAATTGATAGGAGTGCTTGTTTTGGATTTTCCTGAACCCAATTACTTTAATGAAGAGCGGTTGCGATCAATAGAACTTTTAAGCCGGTTGTTGGCGGACATGGTGCAAAATCACCGAATCCTCCATTTTTCTAAGACAAAGACAAGTAATCTTCATGCTCTTTATGAGATTTCGCGAATATTTTCAACATCGGTTGATCTTGAACCCACTTTGGAAGCTGCTGTCAAAAAGGCCGCAGAAATCGCTCCATGTGATATGGCTTACATCGCTCTTCGCGAAGGGGAAACGTCGAATTTCAAAATTGAAAGCTTCTTGGCTCCCGCTCGTGGTGGTTTGAAACCCGTGGGATTCGAGGGGGAATTAGCTGATTGGATGTGCCAAAACAAAAAACCAATCCGCTATACCCGGGGACAAAAGGAAAAATGGTTTCCATCATTTGAACGGCAGGAGGGGATACTTGGATCGATCCAATCGTTTCTTATGCTTCCTATTATGGTGGAAGGAAGATTGCTCGGAGTTTTAAGGTTGAACAGTCAAAAGCCAAGAGCTTACAGTGAATTCGAACAAGACGTACTGGAGACTCTCACAAACCAAACCGCATTGGTATTAGACAAAGTAAATATCGTTCAACAAATCAAAAACCTGGCGGTTCGAGATGGCTTGACGGGGCTTTATAACCACAGGTATTTTCAAGAAAAACTTTCTGAAGAAATGGTCAAAGCGGACCGTTATAAAAAGGATTTGAGTCTGATTTTGACAGATGTTGACCATTTCAAAAAGTTCAATGATATGTACGGCCATCAGGAAGGGGATAAGGTGCTGATGGGCGTCAGCAGAATATTACAAGAAACAGTTCGGGCAAAAGCGGATACCGTTGCCCGTTATGGTGGAGAGGAATTTGCAATGATCCTTCCAGAGACTGATGGGAATGCTGCATATGATTTAGGCGAACGTATCCGGAAAAACGTCGAAAACCAGTTATTCGAGTATGAAGGGAAAAAGATATATCGCGTTACCATTTCGCTAGGGGTTTCTAGTTTTCCGTTCGACGCGATTGAAAAAAAGCTACTAATACAATGTTCTGATCAAGCGTTATATGACGCTAAAAAAAGTGGGCGCAATTGTGTTAAAAAATTTAAACCTGTAATTTCCACTGCGATTTAGCGAACCCCAGATCTAGTAGGGATAAATCCCTTCCCACTAAAATATGTAGGTTCTGAAATAAAAATATAATAATTTATACACTTTTTGGTTTTTCTCTTGGTTGGATTGCACGACTATTTAAAATGTGGCTATCAACGGGATAAGCAGATAATTATAAACCCTTCAGGGTTTCGGAATGATCCTGTCCATCCGTGAAATTGCCAACAAACTTAAAGTTCACGAACAAACCCTACCCCATTGAGAAAAATTGAGTTTATTGAAGATATCAAGGCTGGGTTCCGATTGGGCAAGAGTTTATAGCGAGAATGATCTTGGTCTTGTGTCGTAAAATTGCGAACTTTTCCGATAAAGGAATCAACTTATGGTGGATTAAAGCTCTTTTGACCTTGGAAAAAAACGGCGGGGTAGTGAATGTAAAGCTTTTAGCTCCACAGGGACGGGTCAAGAAAATTTTTTAACTACTTCGCAAGAGAAGTTTTTTGAGGAAGGAAAAACGTGGTAAATGAAGGGTTTTAAACTGATTCTTTCTTGACAGTGATAAATCCTTTGTCATAATGGCATTAATTTTTCGCCGATGACGAAATTCAGACGACTCTATTTGTAAATGTAGTTTAGGGATTTCTGTTTTGTAAAAAGCCTTTCTGTTAAGATTCCGATGAAAAAGGCGAGGAGAAAGCGTGATTAATCCAGTCAGTTTCCCAGATCCGCTTATGATTCTTCAAAAAAGCCTGGATTCGCTTTCCGTTCAACATCAAATTATTTCCAACAATTTGGCAAATATTGACACCCCAAACTTCAAACGCTCGGTTGTTTCATTTCAGGACAAGCTAAAGCTCGCGTTGGATCAAAACCAAAATTCTCCTTTGTGGAGGACCCATCCGATGCATTTTCCACTTTCTTCATCGATTTCGTTAAAAGACTTCCAGCCGGATGTAAAGAATATCTCCGACACAATTGGACGGAACGATGGAAATAACGTGGATCTTGAAATGGAGTCTGGACTTTTAGCTGAAAACAACCTTCTTTACAACAGTTTGACCGATGTGACCGGTCGATATATTGCCGATTTAAGACACGCTATCAGTGAAGGGAGACAATAATCATGGGTGCTCTTTCAGGAGTTTTTGCACCTTTCGCAATTAGTGCTTCGGCATTAACGGCAGAACGTCTACGGATGGATGTTATTTCAAATAATATTGCCAATGCCAATACCACGCGCACTTTGCAAGGTGGCCCTTACATTCGAGAACGAGTTGTGTTTTCCCCTCGATTTGACCCAGCGCCCGGATTTGCCCCACTGATGGCTACTATGACTAGTGAAGGCTTACCTGTAGGTGTAAGGGTTGCCGGGATACAAAAAGATCCCTCTCCGCCCAAAATGGTCTTTGACCCAGGGCATCCAGATGCAAATGCTGAGGGATATGTTTCCTATCCCAACGTCAACGTTGTTAATGAGATGGTAGACATGATTTCAGCTAGCAGGGCCTACGAAGCTAATATCACAGCATTTAATGCTACTAAATCAATGGCATTATCGGCATTGAGCATTGGTAAATCCTAGGTTTTGAACAAGGTTGTCCGTGACGCAAATCGTTTTTAAGGGAGTTTTCCAAACCTATGGAAATTCAAGCCATTCAAATGCCTATCTCATTGACCCAAGGGTTAATTCAACCTATTGCGAATCTCACTACGGAAATGGCACAAAGTACTGCGGAAGTTTCTCCCTCTAATTTTAAGGACCTTTTGAAAAAAGCTTTAACTGACTTGAATGCGAGCCAAGTTGGCGCAAATGACTCTATTAAAAGCCTTGCAACTGGCGGGGAAGATAATCTCCACGATGTTATTATTTCTATGGAAAAAGCTAGCATGACATTGCAGTATGCGATTCAAATCCGTAATAAAGTTTTGGAAGCCTATCAATCCGTCATTCAAATGCAGATCTAATAAAAAAAGTTTGGTGGTTTGTTGGTCGCTCATTGAATTTGGGCACATAAAAAGACGAGGAAAACTTGGACAACTTCATTCAAAAACTCGTTCAACAATTTAAAGAAGTATGGGGACGGTTAAATCCCTGGCAGAAAGGCTTATTGGTTGGAATACCAACCCTTTTGTTCGCGGGTATGTTGGCATTTATCCTTCTTTCCTCCAAGGCGCATTATGAAGTTCTCTATTCGCATTTGGAAGAAAAGGATGCTGCAGAGGTTACGGCAGAGCTAAAAAAAGAAAATATTCCCTATCGCATCGCTTCCAAAGACAATTTTGTATTGGTGTTGGTTCCGTCGGAAAAAGTTTATGACACCCGATTGAACTTGGCTGGACAAGGGCTTCCGCGGGGCAACGGTGTCGGTTATGAAATTTTTGACCAGCCCAAGTGGGGAACGACTGATTTTACGCAAAAGGTTAACTATAAAAGGGCTTTGGAGGGGGAACTTCAAAGAACGATTGGCAACCTCCAACAAATTCAAACCGCACGTGTAAGTATTGTTATACCTGAGCCGGAATTATTTACTGAGCAAGAAAAACCAACGACTGCTTCGGTAGTGTTAGAAATGAAACAGGATGCGATTCTCAAACGAGAACAAGTTCGGGGAATTGTCCATCTAGTGGCCGCAAGTGTCGAGGGTTTAAAACCAGAGAACGTCGAAGTCATTGATAGCAAGGGAAATATTCTTTCGGGGTTCATACAGGAGGAGGCGGAAGACAACAACCAAGAAACGGTGAGTGGTGGAAGTAGTCTAACCCAACAAGCGAAATTAACCTTACATGAAATGGAAGTTCGACAAAATTTTGAGAAGGATTTAGAACGAAAAGTTACGGCGATGTTGACGAAGGTTATGGGTGGGAACAATCGCATTGCGGTTTCTGTCTCCGCGGAACTTAATTTTGACAAAACTGAAGCTGATTCGGAGGTGTTTGAACCAGTTGTGGACGGTCAAGGAATTGCACGCTCCACGCAATCAAAAAAAGAACAATACGTTGGCGATGGGGGGTTCCCTTCTAATGTCGTAGGCGGTGTGCCTGGAACCGACACTAATATTCCGGGCTATCAAGCGATCTCCGGTTCTAACGCACAATATTCAAAAGAAGAAAACACAACAAATTTTGAAATTAATCGTACAGTCAAACATAACGTCATGGCCCCCGGATCGCCAAAGCGCATCTCGATCGGCGTGTTTGTGGATAATCTTCAGCCTCAGCAAGTGTTGGCCATCAAGTCGGCGGTAGTGGCAGCTGCGGGTTTAGATTTAAATCGCGGTGACCAAGTTGATGTTGAAAACATGCCGTTCGACAACTCCCAGGAAGTGGCCAACTTGAAGGAGACGCAGATGGAAACTCAGCAAAACTTCGTCATGACGCTTTTGAAAGTCGGCTTGTTGGTACTAATGGCTTTTGGAGTCCTCCTTTTCCTCAGATCGTTATTGAAGCCTAAACGCGAAAAGAAATATGTTGAGGCCTTAGACGATTTAGGGGAAGAGCCGGTTGTGGTACCGCAGGTGGAAGATATCATTACGACGGACGTAACCGCAGAAGACTTGGCTAGGGCTGAATCCGCTCGTGAAGCCAAGAAACGTGAAGCGGTTCGAAAAGAAGTTTTCGAAATGGCAAATCGCAATCCGGAAAATGTCGCCCAAATAATTAAGAAATGGCTTTCTGAGGAGTAGGATTCATGGCAGAAACCAAGAAAAAAATGGTCTTGTCGGGCGAGCAAAAAGCTGCAGCCCTGTTGATTTCTTTGGGGCCGGAGTTGGCCGCCAAAGTTTATCAACATTTAAAAGAAGAAACGGTTGAGCAGGTAACTCTGCAAATCGCCAATCTTCGAAAGATCACCCCCGAAGAAAAAGACTCGGTGATGCAGGAGGTTTTGAATATTGCCGCGGCCCAGGAATATATTTCTCAGGGTGGCGTGGAGTATGCACACGAGATTCTCGAAAAGGCATTAGGGGCTAACAAAGCCATGGAGATCATAAACCGTTTGCAGGGTTCCCTGCAGATGACTCCTTTTGATTACATAAAAAGGACGGATCCCCAACAATTACTGAATTTCATCCAATCTGAGCATCCCCAAACTATAGCTTTAATTTTAGCTCACCTAACTCCTGAGCATTCGGCCACTATCTTGGGAGCTTTACCTGCGGATGTTCAAGTTGATGTGGCTACGCGAATAGCCGTTTTAGATCGTGCTGCTCCAGATGTCGTGATGGAAATTGAAAGGGTTTTAGAAAGACGAATTTCATCCATTTTTACTCAAGAATTTACTGCTGCTGGAGGAGTTCGGGCATTGGCGGAGGTGCTCAACCGAGCCGACAGATCAACCGAAAAAGCCATTATGGAGAAATTGGAAGAATCTAACCCTGAATTGGCTGAAGAGGTCAAACGTCTCATGTTCGTGTTTGACGATCTGATTAACTTGGACAATCGTACCATTCAACAGGTATTGCGAGAAGTTGATGCCAAGGATCTGGCTTTGGCTTTGAAAGGCGCAAAAGAAGAGGTGAAAGAACACCTATTGAAAAACATGTCCAGTCGCGCGAAGGCCATGATTCTTGAAGATATGGAAGTGATGGGCCCCGTGCGCCTAAAACATGCGGAGGAAGCACAACAAAAGATTGTCAATGTCGTACGGCAATTAGAAGAAATGGGTGAAATCGTGGTTGCCCGTGGCGGCGAAGAAGAAGTGATGATTTAAATTTAGGGGATAACACTGGAGAACCTCATTGAGTAGAGAAGTGTTGGCCCAGCAGGATTACCAGTTCTCTCCAAGTGGATACATGGTTGATAACTCTACTTGGCAAGAGGAAATTCTGCGTCGGCTGGAAGCCGAACTAAAAAAAAGTCCAATTCAACCGTGGTCTTTGGGGAATGGAACGGTTCAAGTTCAATCTTTTGAATTGGGAAGTTTTGAGGAGTCCCATACCTCTTCAGATTTGACTGAAACAGTAAGGGAACCAACAGACGAGGAAAAAAAAGATCAAATTCTTACCTTGGCGGAAGGTGAAGCCCAAAAAATAAAGGAAACAGCTAGAAAAAAGGCGTTGGAAATTACAGAGCAGGCTCATTGGGAAGTTCAAGAAATTTTGGCTAAAGCTCGAGACGAAGCGGAAAAAGAATCAACGATTCTAAAAGAAGAAACAAAAATTACTGCCCATTCAGAAGGATTGTTGGATGGGCGCCAAGAAGGGATAAAACAAGGTAAAGAAGAGGGCTTAAAGGTTTTTGATGATTCTGTGCGAAAATGGGATGGCATGGCTCAAAACCTATTAGCAAATCGCAAGAATGTTATATTGGATATGAAAAATCTGTTGACTGAACTGTTGCAGGAAGCGCTATTGCGTTGTCTTCGAAAGGAAGCCGAAAGTAATAGAGGAATGGCTGTGGCTTTTGCAGAAGAATTAATCAAAAAAGCTTATGACCGGGTTCTTTTGCGGTTGCATGTGAATCCTGGTGACTTGGAAGAATTTGAAGCAAATCGTGAAAGACTGCAGTTGACCGTTGGGTCAGGACCTTTGGAATTGGTCGCAGATGCACGAATAGAGCAAGGTGGATGTCTTTTGGAAACTGAGGCGGGTTCGGTAGATGCTCGATTAGGCACAATTGCTTTTCAGGTGAAGGAATCCCTGGGAGCAGGTTTGACAGCCCCAAAGCCATAAAGGAGATAAAACTTTGAACCCAGTTTTGAACGATGTTCTACCTTCTTTGGAACAATTGAAAAGCCAAATCCAAAAAGTTGATATTACTCGGGTAAGCGGTCGTGTTGAACAAGTTGTGGGTCTTGTCATTGAATCTTCCGGTCCTGCGGCATCCGTGGGAGAAGCGTGTTGGATTACCCCGGTTGACCGACAAGGGTCGCCAGTTTTGGCTGAGGCAGTTGGATTTCGTCAAAATCGGGTGCTTCTTATGCCATTGGGTGAAATGAGAGGATTAGGTCCTGGCAGTGAAGTATTAAAAACGGGGGCTCCGTTTCAAATTCCCGTGGGAACAGCTCTTTTGGGAAGAGTCATTGATGCCATGGGTGAACCGATAGATGGAAAGGGGCCTTTGGGTACTATGAACGAGCACTACCCTATTCATCGAGAACCGCCCCCTGCTTTGGAACGACGAAGAATTCAAGCTCCAGTGGCTACGGGAGTAAGGGCGTTGGATGCCCTTCTAACTTTGGGAGAAGGACAGCGACTGGGAATATTTGCAGGATCGGGTGTTGGAAAAAGTACTCTTCTTGGAATGGTGGCAAGGGATACTGGAGCGGATATAAATGTAATTGCATTAGTTGGTGAAAGAGGACGGGAAGTTCGAGATTTCTTGGAAAGGGATTTGGGTGATAAAGGTTTGTCCCGAAGTGTGGTGGTGGTGGCCACATCCGATCAGCCTTCGTTACTTCGAATTCAAGCTGCTTTGGTAGCAACTGCGGTCGCCGAGTATTTCCGAGATCAAGGCAAAAGAGTTATGCTAATGATGGATTCGATAACCCGATTTGCAATGGCCCAACGGGAAGTAGGATTGGCAATTGGTGAACCACCAACCACCAAAGGATACACGCCATCTGTTTTTGCTCTCTTGCCGAAACTTTTGGAAAGGGCGGGAACGACTAGCCATAATGGTAGTATCACGGGGCTCTATACCATTTTGGTGGAGGCGGATGACATGAACGAGCCGGTGGCGGATTCATGCCGGGCAATATTAGATGGGCATGTCGTTCTTTCGCGGGAATTAGCTTCTCAGAACCATTATCCTGCCATTGACGTACTCAATAGTGTTTCTCGGGTAATGGGGGATATCGTTTCGCCTGACCACTTGGAGGCTGCCGGAAAAATTCGATCGGTTCTATCAACCTATAAGGGAGTTGAAGATTTAATAGCGATTGGAGCTTATGTCAAGGGCAGTAATCCCAAAGTGGATTACGCTCTTGCAAGACTGGAAAGTTGCCAAACCTTTTTAAGGCAGGGACGTAATGAAGACGCTAAGTGGGAAGAGACGATTCGAAAATTAAAAACCTTTTTAAACTAGGGACACATGGCTCTGCGATTCCACTTTCGACTAGAACAGATTTTGACCTTTAGAAAACAGAGGGAAGAGGTATGTACAAAGGAATTGGCTTTGGCAAAAAGCGAATTATTAAAAATTGAGAAATTGATTCGGATTCATCAAGAAAATGAAGCTGATTTTCTCGCCGCATTCAGTGAAATGGAAAGAATGGGCGTTTTTGATGTGAATCAAGGAATTGCCTTTAGCGACTACAAAAACTGGCTGCATCGCCGTGAAAAAGATCTCGAAAATAAAGAAAAGGATTGGGCTGGTGAGGTTGAACGCAGACGCGTACTTGCGGTAAAAGCTTCTCGTGAAAAAAGATTACTGGTAAATCTTAAGGAGACACAGCAAAAAACCCATTCGAATGAGATGGCTGTGGAGGAACAGAAGTTTCTTGATGAAATTTCTTCGATCGCTTTCGTCCGCCGGGAACGCGCTTTAAAGCTCCAGCAGGCGGGGATGCCTTAAATTTGAGGAGGTGAAATTGTGGATCTCGCAACGTGGTTTGGCTTGGGTTTGGGTATTTTGGGAGTCTTCGGAGGTGCTCTCCTAGATGGAACTCCTATCGGGGCTCTTTTTCAGTTTGCGGCTTTCGTAATCATATTTTTTGGTACCTTGGGTGCCACTATGATGAGTTTCCCTTACGACACCATGAAGGAAATTATTCCTGTCCTGAAGAAGGCTTTTCAAAGACAAGAATTGGACCCCTCGGCAATCGTCACTCAATTGGTTGGTTTCGCAACAAAAGCTCGTCGGGAAGGTCTTTTGGGTTTAGAAGAAGAAGCCGAAGCTGTAGCTGATCCTTTCTTGAAAAAGGGACTCCAATTGGTGGTTGATGGAACAGATATTGAAATGATCCGCAACATCATGGAAACAGACATCGCCTTTTTGGAATCACGACACAAAGTAGGTGAGAGTATATTTGGAACCTTTGGTGGCTTTTCTCCTACACTCGGAATTATCGGAACCGTTATTGGATTGGTTCACGCCCTGTCAGCTTTCGGCTCTGGTGAGGCGGATCCAGTAGCTCTAGTAGCCGCAATCGCTACGGCCTTCATCGCGACTTTATATGGGATTGGTTTCGCTAATCTCTTTTTTCTTCCGATCTCCTTTAAGTTAAAGCAGAATAGTCAACAGGAGGTTCTTCTTCGCGAAGTGATGCTGGAAGGGATACTTGCAATTTCAGCAGGCGACAACCCTCGCATCGTGGAAGAAAAGTTAAAAGCTTTTCTTCCGCCAAAATTAAAAGTTAATCTAGAAGCTCAAAAAGCTGAAGGTGAAGGAAAGCAGGAAGAATAGTGGTATTTCAAATTTCGCCCCGTCTTTTTGCGGGTTTAGCCAAGGGAGCAGCAAATGCCAAAACGGCGTAAAGGTGGCCATGAGGCAGGATTGGAGCTGGAATCTGGCGGTATGATGCGTTGGCTATTAACTTATGCTGACTTGATTACTTTGCTTCTGGCAACCTTTATTATTCTTTTTGCGACTGCTACACAAAGCAAAGCTGTTGTTGAAGAAATCAAGGCACAGATCCGGGCGGTCTTCGGTCCAATTGTAGGAAATACATCAATTCTCCAAAGTTCTTCGGCGAATGCTGGAGAACATTACAAGGTATTGCCAGGTGAGCCAGAGGAAGGTGGTCCTGGGGGAAATAAAAAACCCACGCCAAAGGCTGGAACTGGGGGAGACAAAGAAGGTGAACTCCGCAAAATTCTACAAAGGCAATTAGGCGCTAATAAAGTTCAAATCCGGAAAGAAGCAAGAGGTTTGGTAGTAAGTTTGTTAACCGATAAAATATTATTTGATCTAGGTGACATTCACATTAAGAATGAAATGATCCCGGTATTAGATGAAATTGGGGATTTTCTCCAACACAATCCGCAGAATAAAATCGCGGTAGAAGGACACACGGATGATTTGACCATTCATACGTCGAAGTACCCAGGCAACTGGGAACTCTCCGCCCTTCGGGCGACATCGGTTGTAAAGTTTTTTGTAACGCAACGAGGGTTAGACCCGAGTCGCTTTTCGGCTGCGGGTTATGCTGAATACCAGCCCTTGGTGCCGAACATCAGTGAGGCGAACCGTCGGATGAATCGCCGGGTCGACATTGTCATTTTGAAGCTGGATTAAACTAGGAGGGGCGAACATGGCAGATCAAGGAGAGAGGGGCTCTCGAGGGGTGTTGACCATCATACTGGCCATCACCGGAGTATCGCTTCTCTTACTCATTTTAATGGGATGGGGAACGTTTATGATTTGGTCTTCCAAGACTGAATCAAAGGAAGCAAAGATCATTGAACAAAAACCTGAACCAGGGAAAATTTTTAACTTAGGTAGTTTCATTGTTAATTTGGCGGATGAAGAAGCTTCCCGGTATGTCAATGCTGAAGTTCAATTGGAATACAGCAAAGTTAATAAGGAATTGGACGCTGAAATCAAAGAACGGGCGCCACAATTCCAAGACTTAGTAAATACCCTTTTGAACGATCGGAAAGCCGCAGAATTATCAACGGCTGAAGGAAAAGAAAGATTCAGAAGAGATCTTCAATTGAAGATCAATGAAACCCTAAAATTCGGGACAGTCACCAACGTTTTCCTCACAAAATTCGCCATACAATGATTTTGGCTTTGGGGAAAGAAGGACTAGATCATGGATGACCTTTTAAGCGACGGCGAGGTAAGCGCACTACTTTCGGAACTCGACGTTGACATGTCTGGAGGGAGTGGTCCAGAAGCGACTTCAGAGGCATCTTCTGCATCAACACCCGAAAGCGGTGTGACCGTCGATGAGCAGGGCCGGAAAATTAAAACTTATGATTTCAATCGGCCAAATAGATTTTCCAAAGATCATATGAGAACTTTGGAAATGCTTCATGAAATATTTTCTCGTGGGTTCACGGCATCTGTGGCGGCTTACTTACGGACAGTGGCGGAAATAAAAGTTGTGTCAGTGGTTCAACTTCCCTTTCGGGAATACACCATGTCTCTTCCGCGGCCCGACTGTATTTTCGTTGTTAAAATGGAACCTTTGGATGGATCGTTTTTATTGGAAATTAACCCGGAGTTGGTCTTGACTTTGATTGATCGAATTCTTGGTGGACCTGGAAAGGCTCCGACAGCTGCGCGGGAATTAACCCTGATTGAACAGTCAGTTATTGAAAAAATAATTAATCGCGGTATGGAGAATCTTCAGGAAGCATGGCTTAAAGTTGGTCATTTTCAACCCAAACTAAGTGGTTATGAAACTACTGCTCAGTTTGTTCAGATAGTTGCCCCAAGCGAAATTTCTGCGGTTATAGAGTTTGAAGTTAAAGTTAATGAAGTGGCTGGAAAGATGTCCATGTGTATCCCATATGTGGTACTAGAACCAGTTATCGGGGATTTATCAGCTCAAAAGTGGTTCACGGTGGGTAAAAAAGAATCAACATCGGAAACAGTTGAGAGCTTGACGAAAGTCATGAAAGAAACAAAAGTTCCGTTTGTAGCGGAAGTGGGGGCAGCCCAAATCACGGTGCAAGATTTATTGCGCCTAAAAGCGGGGGACGTTGTTAGATTGAACACGAGCCCTCACAATGAAATAGACGTTCTGATAGAGGGGTTGGTAAAGCTTAAAGGAAGACCAGGTATTTCTTCTAAAAAAAAGGCCATTCAAATTACGCGGATTGTTTCCCGCGATGATAAGAGCTAATGGAAGGTAAAGAACATGGCTGATGTGGTAAATCTTGAAGCTTTGGCTAAAGGCGTTGCAGAAGGACTTGGACTAGTACTAAGGTCTTTATTGGGTCGCGATGCCCAAGTTCATTCGAAGGAAGTGCAAACTACTGGATCAGAAAATTTTTTATCAGGAATAAGTGGGCATTGGTTGGTTACGATTCTTCAAGGGTTGGGGGGGTTCCCTGGACCGGCTTTATTATTAACTGGAGAGAAAAATTCTGCCATTATGGCAGATTTGTTGATAGGGCAGGATGGTACAAGCGCCCCGGACAAAGTAACGGAATTGCACTTGTCTGCTTTTGGTGAAGTCCTTCAACAATTGACCGAGGTATTAAACAAGGGAATTCAACAATACGCAGGACCTAAGGCTGGCTATTCGATTAAATCAACTGAATCCAAGGAAGTGGGGTCTATGGAAACCCTTTTAACTCCCTTAGGTTCGCCTTTGGCGATAATTTCATTCGCCTTGGATGTTCCGGGCCTTTTTACCGGTGAGATGTGGCTTTGTTTACCCGATTTGGCCGCAGCAAGGCTGGCCAATCCAGCGGGAACACCAACGGTTGCTCAGGCTCCGGTGGAGGTTTCCGTTCAACCTAGTGGTGTTTCCATGAACACCCAAATGCGCGCAGGAGGTACTTCAATGCAGCAATTTGAACAGGAATTTTCGGGTTCAACTCGCCCGGCGGGAGGGAACATCGGCTTGCTTTTGGATGTCCCCTTGAAGTTGACAGTTGAACTTGGCAGAACTACAAAACTTGTAAAAGAGATTCTGGCCCTCGCGCCTGGTTCTGTCGTGGAACTAGATAAGCTAGCAGGCGAAGCGGTGGATATTTTAGTCAACGAAAAACCTATCGCTAAAGGGGAAGTTGTCGTCATTGACGAAAATTTCGGTGTTCGCATTACCGAGATTTTGAATCCAGAGGAACGGCTTACCGCGGTCCAGTCCTGATTCGACCGTAGCGAAGTTTTTTATGATTCCTCGACCCTCGCTGGTTAATCGTTCGTTGAGTGCTTTTCTCTTTCTGGCCCTGTTATTAGTAGGGGCCAGTTGTTATTTTTTGCCTACCAGGTCTTTGGGAATAGAACCTGATTCATCCTTGTTTGACTCAGCTTCAAGCTCTGCGACTTTGAACGGATCTAAAGGGCTTCCTTTAGACCTCCCGTCTGAGATTCCAAGTGCATCTCCAAGTCTCCTAGATACTTTAGCTCGAGTGCTTGTGGCGTTAACCCTCGTAATAGTTCTTATTGTTGCTACCATTTGGGGTCTTAAATTGATTTGGGAAAAGAGAGGGTTGAATCATCCGGGGGATGATGGGAAATCTTTTCGAGTTCTTTCATCGGTTTTCATTGCGCCACGAAAAACTATTCAATTAATTGAAATCGGAAAAAGAATCATTGTAGTAGGTGTTGGAAACGAAGAAATACATCCATTGGATGTCATTGACGATCCAGACGAAGTTGAAGAACTGAAGAAAAGCTCGAAACAAGGTTTCCCGGTTCTGCTAGAAAAAATACTCCATCGAACAGATTCTCAACCTACGACGGTGGATGCAGAAGAAATGATTGCGGATAGTAAAAAAACGCTCGACAGTTATATCGAGCGTCTTAAAGGTGCTTCCAAGAAAAAACAAAAAGGATCAGGGGAAAAAGACGGAGAGAAAGATTGAGAAACAAATCATTAAAGTTTTATTTATTCATGATCATGCTTTTTTTTGTGAGCCGTTTTGCGGGGGCTGCAGATCTTCCATTGCCGGCGATTAAGTTTGGAGTTGAACAAGCTAAAACTCCGCAAGATGTCGCATTAAGCCTTCAGATCCTTCTAGTGTTGACAATCCTGTCCCTGGCTCCGGCAATTCTTATCTTGATGACTTCTTTTACACGAATTGTCATTGTTCTTGCATTTTTACGTCAAGCCCTAGGAACCCAACAAGTCCCACCCAATCAGGTCCTTATAGGTTTAGCCTTGTTTCTAACCTTTTTTACTATGCAGCCAACTTTTAACCGTATAGATAAAGAGGCATTGACTCCCTACTTGGCGGGAAAACTCAGCACTTCCGATGCCTTTAAAAAGGGGGAAGATCCAATTCGTCAGTTTATGTTCAAGCAAACACGGGAAAAGGATTTGGCGCTTTTCGTAGCCCTTTCCAAATCAAGCCGACCCAGAATCCCGGCCGACATTTCAACCTGGGTTTTAATTCCGGCTTTCGTTATAAGCGAGTTAAAAAAAGCTTTCGAGATGGGATTCATAATATTCATTCCGTTTTTGGTCATAGACATGGTGGTTTCTTCAGTCCTAATGTCCATGGGAATGTTGATGCTACCGCCGGTTTTGATCTCGCTACCTTTTAAGATTTTGCTTTTTATCATGGTTGATGGATGGAATCTGATCGTTCGCTCCATTGCCCTTAGTTTTAATTAAGGAGAGTTTAACTTGAGCGTTGAGTTCATATCAGATCTGGCTACCCGGACCCTTTGGGTCACTCTTCTTGTTTCCGCTCCTATTCTCGGGCTCGGGTTAGCGGTCGGGGTGGCTGTATCTATTTTCCAAGCAGTAACTCAAATCCAGGAAATGACTCTTACGTTTATTCCGAAGGTGATTGCCATTTTTCTTGCAATTCTCATTTTCGGAAAATGGATGATACTCATATTACTTAATTACACATCGAATCTTTGGAGCAATTTGCCCCAATATGTCAAGTGAGGGCCCTTGCCGACAAACCCTTTTGATTTCGACCCAAAAGATGTTGTTGCCTTTGTTCTTATCCTAGTGCGATTGGCCGGGCTTTTTATAACGGCTCCTGTTTATTCCAGCCGGAATATCCCGCCTCAATTGAAGGCTGCTTGGGTCTTGTTAATGACTTTCCTCGTTTTCCCTGTTGTCTCTTATCAGACTTCTACCCTTCCGGCGCCGGGGTTGGCTTTGGGTTTGTCGGTGGTAAAAGAAGCCGCAATTGGGATGTGTTTAGGCTTCGGGGCCCAGCTTTTGTTTACTGGAATCCAAATGGCTGGGCAAATCATTGATATTCAAATGGGCCTTGGCATGGCAACTATTATTGACCCAGTTAGCAATGTTCAAATTTCTGTAATGGGACAGTTTTACTTTATGATTGCCACCTTGGTATTTTTGGCAGTTGACGGACATCATCTCCTCATCCGTGCGGTGGTGGACAGTTTTGCGTTATTGCCCCTTGGCGGTGCTCATTTTACCATCGCGTTAGGCACGGAAATGATGCATCTATTTTCAAATGTATTTTTTATCGCTTTTCGGGTGGGCGCCCCCGTCATAGGCGCGTTGTTCATCACTAATTTGGCCTTGGGTGTGGTAGCCCGAACGGTTCCCCAAATGAATGTATTTATTGTGGGGATGCCTTTGAACATGGGAATAGGGCTTTTGATAGTTGCTATTTCCATGAGTTTCTTTGTTTATACTTTGCAGGATTTGTTTCATGGATTAAACCGTGATTTAGCCATTCTGATTCACGCCTTAAGATAGACACAAAGGACAATATTCTTGCCGGATCCATCGAAAACAGAAAAACCAACGCCTCATCGAATAAAAGAAGCAAGGGAACGCGGGCAAGTAGCTCGGTCGGTGGAAATTAATTCTGTTGTAGTTTTACTTGCGGGTCTTTTGACCATTCGTTATGCGGGACCTTATATGGTTGATTCCTTGCGGGATATTACAATCTTTTTTTACCAAAATATGAATACTTCTTTAGGGACGGAAAACATTTACACTTACGGGATATTTCTGATGGGAAGAATATTTCTCATTCTTGCTCCAGTATTAGGCACCATTCTTTTCGTAGGCCTCCTGGCGAATTATCTTCAAGTAGGCGTGCTTTTTTCCCTAAAACCTCTGACACCGAAGTTCAGCAATATTAATCCGACCACTGGCTTTCAACGTTTATTTTCAAGACGAGCCATAGTGGAATTTATCAAATCCATCCTGAAGCTTTTAATTATCGGTTGGATTGCGTACGCAGGGGTGAAGGCGGTCTTGCCACAATTGGTAATGGCCATGGACATGCAGGGAACAGAGGCATTGGCTTTTGTAGGAAGCATGGCGCTTTCTATACTTTCTAAGATAATTCTTGTCCTCGTGGTTTTAGCTATTTTAGATTATTTATATCAAAAATGGGATTACGAGGATAATTTGCGAATGTCCAAGCAAGAAATAAGAGACGAGTTTCGGCAAGCAGAGGGCGATCCAATGATCAAAGCGCGAATCCGCCAGATTCAAAGGGAAATGGCACGAAGGCGAATGTTCGACGCCGTTCCCAGGGCGGATGTAGTGGTTACCAATCCAACCCATGTGGCTGTAGCCTTGGAATACAAGGAGGGAATGCAAGCACCTGTCGTCTTGGCAAAAGGAGAAAGGGTAGTGGCGGAACGCATTCGTGATATGGCCATTAAAAATAGAATTCCAATTGTTCAAAATCCTCCGCTTGCTAGGGCTCTTTTAAAGTCATGCCCGGTAGGAGCGCCCATTTCCCCAGATTTGTTTGAGGCTGTGGCTGAGGTTCTAGCCTTTGTCTATCGTTTGAACAAACGCCAAAGTCTAAAACAGGGTGTTTAATTTGCTAAAAGGATGAATGACCAGACAGCTTTTTGAGGTTAAAATGACCCTTCATTTCAAACCGCTGAGTCGAGGAAAATATGGCTGAATCAATAACACTTAACACAATACAAAAGAACAGCGATTTGTTTATTGCTTTTGCAGTGGTCATGGTGATCTTGATGTTGTTCATCCCGCTCCCGCCCATTATTTTAGATCTCTTAATTTCCTTTAACATCACCATGGCTTTGGTGGTTGTTCTCATAACAATGTATACGTTGGAACCCCTCCAGTTTTCTATCTTTCCAACATTACTTTTGATCACGACTTTGTTTCGACTTGCCTTGAATGTTTCCGCAACTAGATTAATTCTCCTCCATGGTAATGATGGTCAAGACGCTGCGGGACATGTAATTGAAGCTATCGGAACAGTCGTCGTGGGAGGGAGCTACTGGGTTGGCTTCGTGGTCTTTTTGATTCTTGTCATTATACAGTTCGTAGTCATTACCAACGGCGCTCAGCGCGTTGCGGAAGTTGCAGCTCGGTTCACTTTAGATGCTATGCCTGGAAAACAAATGGCTATTGACGCCGACCTTAATTCTGGGCTTATTACCGACGATCAGGCTCGTAAGCGGCGCAAAGAAGTGGAGCGGGAAGCAGATTTTTATGGTGCGATGGATGGGGCGAGTAAATTCGTTCGTGGAGATGCCATAGCGGCAATTATTATCGTCATCATCAACGTTTTGGGTGGCTTTGCAGTTGGTATTATCAACGGAGGTTTGACTCTGCCGGTTGTACTTCAGCGCTACACTCTTTTGTCCATAGGGGATGGATTAGCAACTCAAATTCCAGCTCTAATGCTTTCCACGGCTACAGGTATTGTTGTTACCCGAGCAGCTTCAGACAGCAACCTTGGGACGGACTTGATAAAACAAATTATTGCCCAGCCCCGCGCCCTCATTATCGCTTCTGGTCTACTAGGTGTGTTTGCCATTGGGGCTTTGGTAACCGGCAATTGGCAACTTTTCATCCCGCTATTGATAGTGTCTGCTGCATTGGGCGGTATCGCCTATTATTTGCGGGTAATGGTCCGAATAGAATCTGAAACCGCCGAAAAAGCAAAATTAAGTGTTCCGGAAAAGAAAAAAGAACCGGAAAATGTGACTTCGCTTTTGCAAGTTGATCATTTGGAAATCGAAATCGGTTATAGCCTAATCCCGCTAGTGGATGAGGCACAGGGTGGAGACTTATTAGAGCGGATTACGGGTATCCGTCGCCAAATGGCGGGAGATTTGGGTTTAGTTGTTCCACCCATTCGAATCCGGGACAATATGCAATTACAGCCTTCTGAATACATGATTAAATTAAAGGGCGTGGAAGTATCCCGATGGAAGATTATGCCCGGGCATTTGTTGGCAATGTCGACGGGCCCGGATATGCCGAAAATCCCAGGTATTCCAACGAAAGAACCCACTTTCAATTTAGCCGCATTTTGGATAACGGATGAAGAAAAAGCTCAAGCAGAACAAATTGGATATTCTGTTGTGGATGCATCAACGGTGATTGCAACCCATCTTACTGAAGTAATACGAAACCATGCTCATGAATTTTTGACCCGGCAGAGCGTTTCGAAACTTCTCGATCAGATTAAAAAAGAGTCGCCAGCTGTTGTGGACGAAATGATTCCCAGTCAATTGTCGATAGGAGATTTACAAAAAATCCTCCAAAATCTATTGAAAGAACATCTCCCGATTCGGGATATGGAGAGTATTTTGGAAGCTGTCGCTGATCACGTGAAAGAAACCAAGGATACGCAGGTTTTAACCGAATATGCCAGGAGGTCTCTGGCCAGGTCTATTACGAAACAGCATCTTTCTTCCGAGGGAAAAGTTTATGCATTAACTTTGGATCCCAAGTTCGAAAAAACGATTATGGATTCTGTACAAGCTGCAGAGTCGGGAAATACTGCCGCCTTAGATCCGCGCATTCTTCAAACCATGTTTAGGAGTCTCTCGAGCGGTATCGAGAAAATGGCCCTTCAAAACCGTCAACCTCTTGTTCTTTGTTCACCGAATGTACGTCCGTACTTTAAAAAAATGATTGAGCGTTTTATACCCCATTTGACGGTTCTTTCTTTCAGTGAATTGCTTCCACGAACGGAAATCCAATCGGTGGGGACAATCGAGGCCAGCGGATGAGAATCAAACGCTACGAAGCTCCTACAATACAAGAAGCGCTTATGAAGGTAAAAAAAGATTTGGGGCCGGAAGCGGTCATTCTGTATACGAAGACCTTTCGGAAAGGCGGGGTTTTGGGTCTTTTCGGTAAACCAGTGGCTGAGATCACTGCGGGCGTAGAACTTAATCTTATGGATGATATGTCCAGACGAAAGCTCGCGCCGGTAGCTGTTCCGCCTATTCTAGAAAGAAATGAAATTCCATTATCTAATTCCTCCCCTTTATCCTCGGGACGTCCGATGGGAACACTTGATCCAGCCCGGACGAAGGTAAAAGCGCTTCAAAGAGAACTGAATGAGATGAAGACATCGAGTGTTGCAAGTTTGATAAAAGAGATGCAACAGCCCGACGGGAACGCGATTATTTCCGAAGGACTAAACCGACTCAAAAAAAGACTGGCCAAACAAGAAGTGGAAGATTTTCTCATTCAAAAAATTGTTCGAGGAATGATTCAAGAAAAAATTGATCCTGATCGGCCAGAAGAAGTTTTCTTATGGTTAAACCGACAAGTAGCATCATCGTTGAAAATTTCACCGCCCATGGCTTTCAACGGATTTCAAAAAGTGATTGCCTTTGTAGGCCCTACTGGCGTAGGAAAAACCACCACTCTGGCCAAATTGGCTGCCCGGTTCAGTTTAATGGAAGGTAAAAAAGTAGCCATGATAACTGCAGATACTTACCGGATTGCAGCGACAGAACAACTTCGGACTTATGGAAGAATCATGGGTATACCGGTTGAAGTGGCCAATGGTGCAGATGAGATTAGGACTGTTCTCAATCGGCATAAAGGGGTGGATCTGATACTGCTCGATACCGCCGGAAGAAGCCCTTCTAACGAAGAACAGTTGGAGGAACTCAAACAATTCATAGCCAAGAGCCAGGTGGATGAGATTCATTTGGTCTTATCAGCAACAACTAAATATTTGGATATGATCCGTATAATTGAGAAATTTGGGATGTCTGTTCCTTTGAACCGGATGATTTTTACAAAGCTAGATGAAACCCGTTTTTATGGAGCTTTTTTAAATTTGATGAATAATTTTCAGATTCCATTGGCCTATTATTCAACAGGTCAAAATGTTCCCGACGACCTAGAAGTTCCAGACATTCCAATATTGGCTGAACGTATCACGCGTTCGCTTTTGAGCTGACGAAAGGGCTTTCATGCAGGATCAAGCTGAAAAGCTTCGACAATTAGTCGGAAAAATTAGTACCCCTCAACTTCTGGATATATCTTCGGGTTCAGCGGGTTCGTGCCGTATTGTTGCCATAACGAGCGGTAAGGGGGGGGTTGGAAAAACAAACATATCCGTCAATTTTGGACTTGCTCTTGCCAGAAAAGGGAAACGTGTTTTGCTCATGGATGCAGATATGGGCTTGGCCAATGTGGATGTCATGATGGGAATTATCCCGCCTAACACTTTGTTCGATGTCTTAACTGGGAAAAAACAACTTTCAGAAATCATTATTGAAGGACCGCTAGGTTTGAGGTTAGTCGCTTCAGGTTCAGGTGGGATACAAGAACTTGCAGAATTAACTGATGTTCAACGTAATCGGTTTCTCCAAGATCTTCTTGAACTTCAGAATCGCGAAGATGTCATTTTGATTGATACGGGTGCGGGATTACATCGCAACGTTTTGGCGTTTGTATTAGCCGCAGAGGAAGTCATTGTGGTTACGACCCCCGAACCTACGGCGCTTATGGATGCCTACGGTATGATAAAAACCATTTACCGTGAAAAGAAAAACCCGGTTATTTCTGTTGTTGTTAATATGGCATCCAATCCCGCAGAGGGAGAAGAGGCTGGTCGCAAATTAGTTGTTCTTTCCAAGAGGTTTTTATCCTTAGAGGTCAATTATATAGGTTCTATTCTGAGGGACATGGGAATGGTCAGGGCAGTTAAGGAGCAAAATCCAATTCTGCTTTCATCCCCGATGAGTCCTGCAGCTCTTGGCTTAACCCGAATCGCCGAGACTTATTTTTCTGGCAAGATTTATTCTGGCGACGGAAACCTTTCCCAATTTTTCAAGAAAGTTACCCTTCTTTTTGGGGGACATGGACATGGTTGAAGTGGAAAAATTAATTTTGTTGAAGTCGAGTCAGATGTCAGGAACAAATAACGAAATTTATAATTGGATTTTAACGAAAAGAATTTTGAAAAGTTAAAAACAAAAGTTAGGAGAAGAGTATGCCTGACCACAAAAACGGAAAGCAATTTTATGAGTTGACCAGGGAAAAGCCTTATGGAATTTTTCATATGATTCTGGTAGGCGGAACCGCCTGCGCTGTTTTGGCCTTTTTGATGGTTTCTTTGATAGGGGCTTATGAAGGTTTGCCCATCGATTCGATCATTTTAGCTTTTCTAACAGCAGTGTTATTAGGTTTTTTGACCGGAGGGGTCATGACATGGTTGGGCATAAAATATATTGGCCCAATTTTGGAAAAAATGGACCAAGAAAAAATAGACACTTTGTCTGAGAATCTCATACTTGAACCAGCCATACCGTTGGACTCCTCTGCACCGATAGAATCTAGTGAAGAAAAGGGCCAAACGGTTGATTTTGTTTTTCCTGAAATTTCCCCCGATCAGCAAGGTTAGCGTTTTTTTGATGACCCAAGAAGATGTGTTGCGGGGCGTGTGGAAAAAATATCTTAAAAACAAAAGGGAACTGGAATGTCGTGACGTTCTTGCAAGAAATTATCTTTTTTTGGTCGATGCAGAAAACAGAAGACTCCTTGCCCGGTTGCCCTCCAAGGTTTATTGGGAAAAAAAAGATGATTTGGCCTCTGCAGGTGCGATTGGTCTTTTAAAAGCGCTAGATCTTTTTGTCCCTCCGCCTGATAAAAAAGATGTCCCGGGAAGAGCTTTTGAGGCATACGCGCGGTATCGAATACGTGGCCAGATGGTGGATGAGCTCAGGGGAATGGATTTTGCCAGGCGCAACCTTCGAAAACAGGCCAGAATGATTCAGGAGGCGGAAAAAAAAATAGAGTCAAAACTTGAAAGATCACCCCGGCCTGAGGAAACCGCAAAAGCTTTGGGGGTGGATTTAGAAGTTTTTTACGATTGGGTGGCTGAAATCAATATGTTGAACCTTTTATCGTTGGACGCGGAAATGCAGAAAGCTGGGGATGGAAGCACTTGGGCAGATGTTTTGGTTGACGATAAAGCTGAGAATCCGCTTGATAAAGTTGAGATTCAGGAGAAAATTGAACAAGTTACCGATGCCTTGAAAAGATTGGGAGATTCGGAACAAAAGGTTTTACAACTTTATTATATGGAGACACTGACTTTTAAGGAAATTGGAAAAGTTCTCCAAGTCAGCGAATCCAGGGTTTGTCAAATTCATCATATGGCGGTCTTTCGTCTGCAGGAATTTGTCGAAGGAGGGAAGGCACATGGTCGTTTCAAAGGATCAGAACGGATACACGACGATCACCACCGAAAATGACGGGGTTTATTTAACCGTTTTTCCTCCTGCGGGGAAGGGCGTGAAAGTCACCCTCGAGGATGTGAAAAAAGAACTATTTAAGCATAAAGTTAACCCAGATAACCCTGTGATGTTGACCCAAATTGTCTCGCAGGCATTGGGAAAACCTCAAAAAATAGTAAGTAAAAAAGCTCCAACATCCCCTGGTCAGGATCAAGTCTTCGTTGAAATAAGTGACGATGAAATGTCGGTAAAACTAACTGTTGTTCCTCCTTCGGCAGATACAGGGCATTTTTCCACCGTTGATGATGTTCGGGAAGCGTTGGTTCGGAGATCTGTTGTATATGGAATTGATGAAAATCGAATGGCGGAACTTTCCTCGAAGTTAGCTCAAATGACTGCTTCCAAGAACATCTCCGAACCCATTGAGTTAGAAATTGCATTTGGAACACCTGTTACTAATGGTGAGGATGCTAGAGTCGAATATCTATATAAAGCAAAGGCCGAAGAAACAGAACAACAAACGCCGGTTCTGGAAGAAACAGAGGATGGCCGAGTCGATTATCGTGCAGTCCATAAAATCGACAATATTATTAAAGGGACACTTCTGGCCAGAAAAATACCTCCAACAAAAGGTGTCTCGGGGATGACTGTTACTGGAAAGGCTCTTGAAGCTAAAAATGGGCAAGATATTGAAGTGACAGCCGGAAAGGGCGTTATTGTCTCTCCCGACAATAACGATGAATGGATCGCAGATAGTGACGGACAAGTTATCGTAAAAGATAATAAAATTTCAGTTATGGCCCTTTATGAAATCCCGGGTGATGTCAATTTATCTACGGGAAATCTTGATTTTATTGGAACTATCATCGTGAGAGGCGATGTGAAAGATGGCTTCAAAGTTTTTGCGGGAGAAGACCTGATAGTTAATGGCGTGGTTGAGGGGGCCGAATTAAAGTGCGGAGGTAAATTGACTATAGCGGGGGGGGTTAGCGGAAACGACAAGGGTAAAATCATCTGTCAAAGTGATGCAAACATTAAATATATCCGAAATGCCATTGTCGAGGTGGGCGGGAACCTATCCACATCTCAAGCCATTATGCACAGTAAGGTAACAGTGGGCGGAAAGGTAACTGTGGCAGGGAAAAAGGGGGTTGTTGTCGGTGGCCAAGTAATTGCGGGCCTTGAAGTGAACGCAGCCTCGATGGGCTCCAATTTCGCGACTCCGACTGAAATCATTGTGGGAGAAGCGATAGGACTTCGTGATGAGATTCAAAAAATCGAAAATGAATTAAAAGCATCCGTGGAGAATTTAGACAAAACAAAAAAGGGAATCCAGTTCCTAAAGGATTTGCAAACGAAAATGGGTGGAAATCTTCCCCCGGACAAAAAAGAGCTATTGACCAAACTCACTCGGGCCCAATTTAAATTAATGGCAGATACAAAAGCCCAGACTGAGAAAAAACAAGAATTAGAAAAAATCGACCAACAGGGGGCTGAAGAAAGACGTCGAATGGCAAAGGTTACTTGTATGGGAATCATTCATACAGGTGTAAAAATTACCATCAATAAGGCTTCTCGTCAGGTCTCGGAGGAATTGAAATATTGCACATTGACCGAATCAGATGGGGAAGTGAAAGTTGGGCCGTTCAGGGGGAATTGATCTCCTTTAGCCAATAACTGATAAGGTGTCATATGAACGTTTTTAACATTCTTCAAATCCTTTTCGATGCTATTTTTATTTTTGGGATTATGTTTTTGTTCAATTACTCTATCAGTCAAACTCGTAAAAAAAACGATGACTTTGAAGTTTTGAAAAGTGTTCAGGCGACTGAAATTAAAGAACAACTTCAAGATTTGCTTCTTACCCTTAAACAACTTGGGAATGAAGTTTCTCAAAGTATCCAAAAAGAAGTCCGCATTGCGGAGGAAAAAACAGATCTGTTACAGAAGTTGATTAAAAAAATTCAAAAAGAATCCATCCGAATAGATGCTTTGAAACCTGATGTCGAAATCACAAGAAAAAACAAAGATAATAATGTTGCGTTTATTCAATTGCCCAAAGGTGATAAAAAATCAAACTCTAAGAATATCCCCAGAGAAATGTCAAAAGATCTATTTAAAAAAAACCAACCGGATTCATCAAAAGATGAAGGGTCTGGAATGCATGGGCTTTCTTCAGAAATTGTCCGTGAAGTTTACCGCTTAATCGATGAAGAAAATGATTTGAAGTCGATTTGTGAGAAAACCAAGTTGAGCCTTGCGGAAATTCAGCTTATTTTGAATTTGCGCGGAAATCGATTTACGACGCCAAATTGAAATTTTGACTTTTGGGGCATTTGAGAATCATGGATAAGATTGTTTCTCAGGATCCTAATTTGATAATCCTGGGGTCTGCTTCAACGAGTTTGTTACCATTAGGGTTTAAGGATGGAGAGACCGCTTTAATTGAAAAGATATTTTCCCCCGGACTATATTTGGCAACATTTCGGGATAGTGTGCAGGCTAAAGTTAAAGGCGCTGTAGGCTTGAAAATCGGCACGCCAGTGCGGGTTTTTCGCACTTCGAACGTGCCTTCCTCGGAGGCTTTTGACGGAAATGTTGTTAATGCTTGGCTAATAGAAAGTGAAGCTGTATTGGCTTTAACGGCCTTTTTTCCTTTGGCGTTTGGCGGCAAGGGGGGCAAAGCAAGAATTGAGATTTATACTCCTAATGGAAAAGAAAAACTGGGCAAAAAAAAAGTTGTTTATTTCATCATTACATTTACCACAGAACGTTTGGGGGATTTACAATGGAGTATTCATTTATGGGGGAAAAACGCGGAAGTTCAACTTTATGGTGGGCAAAAAAACAAAGAGGAAGTTATTCGTGAATTGGTTCAGAATGTTGAACAATCCCTTCGAAAGGCTGGTTTTTGCCTAACAGGTACCGTGAATCGACTTAAGGAACCCTTTCGAATTCCGCAAGGTTTTCGCCTTGATTGGAAGGTTTGATTTTGAGTCCGGCTCCGCGAAAAAAGAGCTCACGTAAAGCCGCAGTGGCTTTGAAATATGACCGGGAAACAATGACGGCCCCCCGAGTAGTTGCTAAGGGCAGAGGATTGATTGCAGACCGTTTGATTGGGTTGGCTAGGCAAAATGGAGTACCGATAGTTGAAGACAAGTTGTTGGTAGAAATGTTGGATTCATTGAATGTAAACCAGGACATTCCTGGAGAACTTTATCAGGTTATAGCCGAAATATTGGTGGCGGTTTATCGTGCGGAAAACGCTCGAAAGGTAAAGTTGTAATACACACAAAGAACCCCTTCCTTGTTATGTTGGAATTGGGGAGAGAGAGCAGTTGGACCATATTTATTCGCGCCTAATTAGGGGTGGCGAGAAGGGTGAGGGAAGTGGACAAAATGAAATCGTTCTCCAATAAACTGTCCCCGAAATGGACTTTTCCCCGTTTGGCGGGGGTAGCATGTCTTTTCCTCGTTTATGTTTTTTTAACGACAGCGGTTTATTCACAAAACGATGATTTGATTTTTGCTCGTCCCGATAGTTTGGGGATTGGACCAAGAGCAATGGGTATGGGAGGTGCATTTACTGCTGTGGCAGATGATGCTTCTGCCGCCTATTGGAATGTCGCGGGATTATCACAACTTTCATCCTATGAATTTTCCATTTCGAGCGCACCGGTTTATTTTACTGAAAACTTGAACGGGTTACCGGCTTTTGGGTTCCCTTATTACGCATCTTTTCAATTCATTATGCCGATCGCCAAGGAAAACACTTTGGGGATTTCCCTCTTTCGCCCATTTCATCCGCAAATCGATTTTCTGGCGGGTAGCCCACTATCTTCGCCCATTAGAGGGGAAGCCAGCTATTTATTAAATCCAACATTTCAAGAAAGTGAAATCGTTCTGTCCTATGCTGCTCGGTTTTCTGCCATTCAAAATTTTTCAGTCGGAATCAATGTAAAGCGAGTGACGAACGATCAATACTATATTCGCTATTTTGGGAACCCCAATAATCAAGTCGCATCCGCCCTGAGCGATCCTATTCAAGTTATTGGCTATGGTGTTGATATTGGTCTGCTTTTTAGGATTCCTGTTTCAAAATACACTGAGGAATTTCGTTTAGGTGTTGCCTTAAACAACCTGGTTAGTCGTGTTCAATACACGAATGGGCTTAATTTGGATGATACTATTTATAACGTACCAGTTTCGTTTAGTGTGGGGCCGGGTTACGAGACATCAGTTCCGCCGGAAATTATCCTGGGATTAGCCTATAAAAATAACTATCTTTTTAAAATTCGAAACATAACAGACCTGGATTTTGACCAAATTTCAGATCCCCGGTTCGATGATTCTTCGCTAGCTTTAGCTAACAAGTATTTGCGGTTTGGGACGGAGTTTTGGTTTTTTAGAGATGTTTTAGGATTGAGAGCGGGTTATTCAACCCCTTTTATTAGTCCGGGCACTATTTCATTGGGCTTAAGCGTCCGAGTGCTTAACGGTGATTTCCAAACTGATTTGGCTTATTTGATGCCCGTTGGCCCTGAGGCAGATATATCAGCAGGCTCGTCGCTTCAAACGATCGATCAAGGGGGAATTAACTACGAACCATTCCATATTGGGTTAGCTTATCGGTTTGGTGGAGGAGCAGAATTACCTCCCCCGAAAGTCAGTGCTTATGTGCAGCCGCCTTCGTTTACCCCTTCTCAGGGCGAGTCGGCAATGTTTTATTTGGATACCACTGAGGACGTTCCTGTCCATCATTGGAGTGTCTTGATTTATGATCAAAATAATCATTTAGTAAGGGGATTACGAGGACAGGGAACTCCTCCCACAAAAGTTGCTTGGGGGGGAGAGGACGATTTGTACAGACCGTTGCCAGCCGGGGTTTATTCTTGGGCCTTTCAAGTTGAAGATCAACTAGACCATATCGGATCAACTCCCGTTCAAACGGTTGAATTGATTACCCCGCCGCCTCCGGCTACGAAGGATCCATCGAAATTGTTGGCCATTCGGCAGCAAGAAGCTTCTCTTTTGGCTCAGGAAAGGGCAAAACTTACTTCTTTAGCTCAACAAACATTGAAAGACCTTTTGGGCGAAGGAGCTTCTAATACTCAGCCAGCAGCCATCACGGCAACCCCTGTTGAAGGTCAAGGCAATACCCTGTATCCACAAGCTGGGGGGGTACCATCTTTAGGGTTCCCTAGTTTAACGCCCGATCAACCGTTAAACGCTCATTTTGACAAAAATGACAACGGGGATGAAATTGTTACGGTGAGTTACAAATCCCAACAAAGCTATATTCCGTATTTGTGCCAAGAGGCTGCGGATGTCATTAAAACGACAGTCAATTCTGTAGGAACAGGTTTAAAAGAAATTTCGACTCGTGTATATTATGGAAAAAATGAGCTTGATCTGGTGACGTCAACTCAAGCCGCCGCCAATTATGCTTCTGGAAAGATAAGTCAATTGCAATTAATGCAATTGTCGGATATCCACATCAATGGTGTGAAGGTGGGGCCGAATGGTTATTAGGCTATTTTTCTTATTTACATTTTTTTCTTTGTTTATAACTCAATCAGGGCATGCCGCTTTTGATAAAGGTGGAGTTTCTGGTGATGGGACGAGAGCAGAGGGGATGGGAGGGGCTTTTGCCAGTGTTGCAGATTCTTCTGAAGCAATTTTTTATAATCCTGCTGGATTGGTTCAGCTTTTACGCCCAGAAATATCTGGCATGGGCGCAGTGCTTTTAAATGGCAAGGAGGATCTTTTTGACCTTGCCTATGTTCAGCCTTTTGGTGATCAAATGGCCTGGGCGATTTCTACCCACCAATTACTATTTTCGGATGGGACCGAGAATGATCGAATTTACATTGGTTCCTTTGCCGCTCCTTTAGCCATTGACAAATCAATCTCTTTTGGACTGAACGCAAAATTATATGGGGTCGATTCTCCAACTCAACCTGGGTTTCAAGCTAGCGGGTTTGGATTGGATATGGGATTTCTTTACCATCTACCCATTTATGATCCTCGATACGGGAAACAGATAAATATTGGGTTAAGCGCTCAAGATTTGGATACATCCATCCGTTGGCAGGCGGGTAATTCAGATCCAGTGGCCTTGGCTGTTAAAGGGGGACTAAGTTACGAATTTACTGAAGATTTGCTAACGGCTTGGGAGTTTGAAACTATCAACGACCCCAATGTGGGGCAACATACTCTTCTACACGCAGGGATTGAAGGTTGGTTTTTTGCCGATCAATTAGGTTTGCGTACTGGCTATTCAGATTTTATGACGTTACCCGGTCAATTCACGGCCGGAATAAGCTATCGTTCTCAAACATGGGGAATTGATTATGCTTATATCGGTCATGCTCAGTATTTAGGATCTTCACATCGTATTGGCGCAAGTTGGCGGTTTGGCAATTCGTTTTTGGGCAAGGTAAAAAGCTTTATTCCTGAAGGGGTAACTGCTTATGTGGACGGCGACATAATTACCCTCCGTTGGATCAACTCTCCTTCAATTTCTCTGGCTGGCTACAACGCTTATTTTTCAAAGACAACTGGCAGCGGGTATGTAAAAATCAACCAAAAACCAATTAAGGCTAATTACTACTCGTTAAGAGGTTTAGAGAAAAACACCCACTACTATTTTGTCGTAACATCTGTGACAAATACGATCCCTCCCGTTGAAAGCCAATACTCTAGAGAAGTGGTGGCGGGTACGACTTCCGCTCCTGGAGCTCCGGTGGTTGTTCAGAGTGAGTTGCAAAACGAAGGGGTTGTCGATATTGCTCGACAAGCAGGAATGGCCGGATTTCCTGACCCTAGTAAAAACGGTTTAAGAGGCTATAATATTTACGTTTCTGAGGTTTCGGGTGGTCGTTTCGATAAAGTTAACGCCCAGCCTCTTGCAAATGTTCCAACGTACTTAGTTAGAAAACTAAAAGTGGGACAACGCTATTTCTTCTCATTTACTTCGGTGGGTTCGGATGGAACTGAAAGCGCCAGATCCAGGGAAGTGTCGGTAGTTGCATTGCCTTACAGCAGTGTAATCCAACAGACTTCAACGACTTCTGCTCCTCGTTGAGTTGAAAACGGAGACTGTTTTTGCCTAGTGGTCTTTACATAGCCGCCTCTGGTATGAATTCGACAATGGCCCGTCAGGATGTTATTGCCAACAATTTGGCAAACGTCAGCACGGTTGGATTTAAACAGAATCGTTCTGTCGACGTAGCATTTCCAACTTTTTTGATCGCCCGACTTCACGATCAAAGAATTAAGGTTATGGATGGAACGGCCGAATTGAGACCTTCTATTGGTTTTATGGGGGGCGGTGTTATTCCCCAGGCCGTTACAACAGATTATTCCCAAGGAGCTCATCTTGAAACAAAAAGCCCATTGGATTTCGCCTTAAATGGCCAGGGCTTTTTTGCTGTATTAGGCCCGAACGGAAAGACTTATTTGACTCGTGATGGAAATTTCAATTTGGATTCTACCGGGAAACTTGTTAACAAAGATGGGTTGACCGTTTTGGGTCATAATGGGGAAATTTTCATTGATGGGACACAAGTGGCGGCTGATCGGGAAGGCAATCTGACGGTTGATGGAAAAGCATTGGATCAACTCATGATTGTTAAAGTGAAAAATGAAAATCAGATGATTAAAGTGGGACATTCTCTATTTCAAATTGATCCTGGTAATAAGGTCGAATTGATGCCGGAGGATGTTCAGGTTCAACAAGGGTTTTTGGAACAATCGAACGTGAATTCGACAATGGAAATGGTCAATATGATTGATACTTATCGGTCATATGAGTTGAATTCTAGGATTGTTTCAACATACGACCATCTCATGAGTGAAGCCGCAACTGAGATTGGATCATTGAAGGGATAAAAAAGGGAGTTTTAGTTTTAATATCATGACGGCCGGACTGCAATAGCGGAGGCCGGTTTACCACCGAACGACAGAGGTGGTAACTGCTGATCGCCTTAAGTGTTCTTAAGGCTGAGAAACAAGGAGGCTTCTATGATGCAGTCACTGTTTACGGCCGCGACAGGTATGTCGGCTCAACAGTTGAACATTGATACAATCTCGAACAATCTAGCCAACGTCAGTACTACCGGATTTAAAAAGCAACGTGTAGATTTTCAAGATCTCCTTTATATTAATCTCAAACCTCCCGGAACTCCCACTTCTCCAGAAACCAACACACCTGCAGGGCTGCAAATTGGAGAAGGTGTTCAACCAGTTTCCACACAGCGTATTTTTACCGTAGGGCCAGTTGAAAACACAAACAACCCTTTGGACATTATGATTGAGGGGTCGGAAAGCTTTTTCCAAGTCACCCTTCCTAATGGTGAGACTGCATATACACGGGACGGTTCTTTTACACAAGATGCGAATGGGAATATCGTCACTGCAAATGGGTACTTTCTTGACCCGCCGGTCCAGCTTCCGGCAGATACTTCTTCCATTCAAATTACGACTTCTGGGCAGATCATGGTCCAAACGGCCAGTTCGACCCAATCAACTCAAGTCGGACAACTTGAGTTGACCCGCTTTGTTAATCCTACAGGTTTAAACGCAATTGGAAATAACCTGTACTTATCAACCCCGGCATCGGGAGATCCTATCCAAGGAACGCCTGGGTCGACCGGTTTTTCTAATGTTCAACAAGGATCATTGGAACAATCTAATGTCGACGTCACGGAAGAAATGGTCAATTTGATCGTAGCTCAAAGGGCTTATGAGCTCAATTCAAAGACTGTGTCAACGTCAGATACCATGCTTTACGATGTTTCGACCATGAAGCAGTTCCCCTGATGGCATAGCTGAATAATGAGGAGATTTATTCAGACCTCTATGCTTTGTTTGTTGACTGTTTCTGTTTGGGGCGCAGAGAATTCAGCTACGATTCGTTTTTTGGGACAGGCAACAGTGGCAGGTCCCAATATAACTTTAGGCGATGTAGCTAAAATAAACTCCGAGGATAAAGCTTTTTTGGAACGCCTAAACCGCGTGACTTTAATTAAAGCTGCTCCATCGGGTCAAAAGGTTACCATCACCCATTCGATGGTCAAAATTGCTTTGACGCGGGAGGGTTATTCTCTAGAAGGCTTTCATTGGGAAGGTGCCGATTCGATCCTAGTTTTGACAGAGACACAGGAAGTCACGCCTGATCAACTCTTAGAAGCGGCTAAATTGTTCATTCTTTCCCAAACCGGTGAAAATCCGGGAAATCTGGAAATCAAGCTTTTGGGACCACTCAAGAATGTGGTGGTTCCAAACGGAGATTTGGAAATTCGTTATCGGCCTGCCCTTGTTGGGCAGTACGAGGGCACTCAAATACTAACCGCTGAATTGACCGTGGACGGCCGTGATATCCGAGTCGTGCCGGTTCGGCTGGATACTCAGGTTTTTCATACTATTGTTTTAACTAGTAAAATAGTTAAAAAAGGGGATAAGTTCACGATAGAAAATGTGACGGTAGGTAAAATACAAACCTCTAAGTTGCTTAAAGGAAGTCTCCAACATTTAAACGATGTATTGGGTAGGACAGCTGCTTTTGATCTGGGGGCCGGTATTCCTGTCCGTTTCAGCGAAATCAACGATCCGCCAGTAATACAGAGAGGTACAACGGTTCAGGCGTTTGTTGAGTCCGGGAACGTGGAGATTATGATTCATGCTCGAGCCATTGAGGATGGAAAAGCAGGTGAAGAAATTAGGGTTGAAAACACCGATTCGCATAAAGTGCTTTGGGCCAGAGTGTTGGATGAGAATAGGGTTTTGATTGATCAAACGAAGCCGTGAGCTGATTGGGGGTTGCCATGAAAAATACACTCTTAGGTTTTTTGTGGATGGGCATGTTTGGGTTGGGATTTATTCCCCAAATATCTACCGCTGATTCTATCTTTCCGGTCGAGGGCGGCTCGTCTATTTACACTGAAAAAAGGGCACACCGGGTAGGAGATGTTATAACCGTCATGATTCAAGAAAACACCCAAGGGAGTCAGGGAACAAGCAGCCAATTTCAAAAAACAGCCAGTGTTGGTATTGGGGCAGGAAGCGGTTATTTAGGTACCTATGGGTCTAACGTCTTAAACGGCCTAAGTCAGATAGGTGTTGGTGCCGGAGCCAGCCATCAGGGGCAAGGTTCTTCGAGCAGGGGTACTACCGTTACGGGGCAGATGACCGCCAAGATTGTGTCGGTTCTTCCCAACGGAAATTTCCAGATTGAAGGAACTCGTTATGTTGAAGTCAATGACGATAAGCAAACGGTAGAGGTGGTAGGAGAAATCAGACCGGATGATATTTCCAGAGATAATTCAATTCTTTCTTCCCGAGTGGCAGATGCAAAAATCAAAATCACGGGGACGGGGCCTTCTTCTGAGTCTGCTAAACCCGGAATTTTGACTCGAGTACTCAGCTGGCTAGGCCTTTTTTAAAGGGATGGTAAAATGAGAAAAACTGCGATTAATGTTCTCTTTATTGGGTTGATGTTAGGGTTAATGATTTTCCCCGTTTGCCCAGCTTTGAGCGCGCAAGTGCGTCTCAAAACCATTGCCCAAGTGAAAGGTGTGCGGGAAAACCAACTGATTGGCTATGGATTGGTGGTTGGACTTCAACGTACGGGAGACACCCAAAGGGTAGTTTCAACTCTTCAAAGCATCACCAATATGCTTCTTCAATTCGGAATCAAAATAAGTTCCGACCAGATTCGAACTCAAAACGTCGCTGCCGTCATGGTGACCGCGCAATTGCCACCTCTTTTGAAATCGGGAGACAAAATCGATGTGGTGGTTTCCTCGGTTGGAGACGCAAGAAGCCTACAGGGAGGCGATCTCCTCATGACCCCTCTTCAGGGGCCGGATGGCCAGGTATATGCGGTTGCCCAAGGCCCGCTCGCCGTGGGTGGTTATTCCGACAATACTGGAGAATTTCCTCTTGTTCAGGTAGACACCACCACAACCGGTCGGGTACCCAATGGTGCCATGGTCGAAAGGGAAGTACCTTCTTCATTCATCGATAACAACACAATTTCTATACTTTTGAGTCGCCCGGATTTTAGCCAAGCATCCCTTGTAGCTCAGGCATTAAATCAGCAATTTGGAGAACCTGTTGCTAAGGCTGTGGATGGGGGGCAAATTGACGTCAAACTTCCACTCAATTACCAGGATAACGTTGTTGATTTTGTTGCTGCCGTTGAGGAAACCCAGGTCCAAACTGATTCTCCTGCCAGCCGAGTTGTCATTAATGAACGCACCGGAACAGTTGTCTTGGGCCAGGATGTGCGCATTGACGCGGTTGCCATCGCTCACGGTAATTTACGTTTGGTCGTGAAAAAAACAACAGAAGTTTCTCATGATGCGGTTTTTGGACATGACGAATTAACCCACACTACTACCGTTTCAGCAGAAGATACGGGTAAACAAGGAAATTTGGTGGTGATCCCGGAAGGGGCCACCTTGCTTGATATTGTAACCGCGGTCAACGCAGTGGGCGCCACGCCACGCGACCTCATTTCCATTCTCCAAGCCATCAAAGAAGCCGGCGCTCTTCATGCAGATTTGACTATTCTGTAATTCGGAGGGTTGTTTGATTCCTTTTATTCAACCAATCACAGGCGTACAACCATTTACCCAAGGGGTCCAAGCCGCAGGAAACTCCAACGCTATGGAATCTCAAATGGCCGCCCAAACTTTAATGGGCAACACTCTTTTATCGCATGCGCCAACTGTTTCAGGACAAAGCCATATGGACCCTCTACGCCCGGTATTTAATCTGACCGAGGCACATTCCCACTCAGACGCGCAGATTAGGCAGGTTTCAAAGGATTTTGAATCAATTTTCATTCAAATGATGCTTAAAGAAATGCGTAATTCCGTTCAAAAATCGAGTCTCATGGGCAACTCTCAAGCCACGCAATTTTTTGAATCTATGCAGGATGAGCAGCTTTCGCATCAATTAGCTAATGCGGGTGGAATCGGTATCGGTAATGTAATTTACAAGCAGCTCCAGAAGGCTTCGGTCTCCCACCAAAAAACATTCTCATGACCTGGGCTAATTGTTCCCGTTGTGGCAGGGCCTTCACCCGCGCTACCGGGAGCAGAGAAATCTGCCAATCCTGCACTCGAGAAGAAGAAGATAATTTCACAAAAGTTTTCAGGTATTTAACCACACGGCCAGCCGCCACCGCCCAGGAAATAGCCCAAGAAACAAGCGTGGATATCAAAGAAATTTACAAATATGTCAGGGAAAACCGGCTCAGACTTGTCAAAAACGATACCGGGTTATTTTGCGAAGGATGTGGCATGCCAATCTCTCAGGGGAAGATGTGCGAAAAGTGCTTTCAAAAACTTGCCTCGGAAATTCAACAAGACATAGTTAAAACTAAGGAAAATCACAAAGACTCACCCCATGCACCCACAAATACAAAAACAGCTCCCCGAGTATCCAAAAAAGGCCCAAAATACTTGAAAAAATACCGGGGCGAATAAAACCCCTATTTTTTTGTCTTTTTATTCGTTTTTTAGTCGATATTTACACTCAATTCAACTCAAGTTTTTCCTCCGGAGACCGTTAGGTTCATCAGAAAACCTAAGGAGTTCCCCATGAAAATCGACGGATTTCAAAACATCCCGGCCATCCTTCAATCTTTTCAAAAGTCGGCCCAACCCTCACAAAAATCGGAAGCGAATTCCCCCTCTAGTTCGGTTTCCCTTAGTTCTTTCGCTGAGATTTTTCAATCCTTACAGCGGCAATCGGCCCAGGCCTCTCAGGCCAACGCAGGAAAGGTGGATCAATTGGCACAGCAGGTTCAGTCTGGGAAATACCCAGTCGATTTAAACAAACTTGCTTCGAAATTGGTTGAATCGAACATCATTGATTTCAAAGGGTGAGCGTGATGGAGTTGTATCAAAAACTTATTGAAGAGTTGAAAAAAGAAAAAGGGTGCTATGAACGGTTGGCATCCTTTGCTTTGGCGCAGAAACAGTTTCTGATTTCCGGTGAAGTGGAAAAAGTGGCTGAGAATTTAAAAAGACAAGAAAAAGAAGTTTTCGCTTTATCACCTCTGCTGGGTGATCGAAACAATCTTATAGCGGCCCTGGGAAAATCATTCCGACTTCCCAATGCGACCTTAACTCAGATTCTGCAAAAAGCGCCCATGGAAATCGCAGAAGAACTCAAATCAGCGGTGGTTGAACTCGTCCGTTCGGCCCGCGAATTGGAAGCAATCAATCAGGGCAATGAGAAGCTTGCCCATAACGCGCTCTCTCTTGCTGATGTCACCCTTCAAGCTTTGAGGGGAAAAGGCCGTGTCAAAAGTTCGTCCACTTACCCCAAGAAAAATGATCAAGTCGAATCGTCTTTCTTCAATAGCGTGGTTTAGGAGACATTTATGATTAGCGGCTTCCAAAGCCTTAGCACCATCAACAGCGGGCTGATTCTTCAAGAACTGCAGCAAGACATCAACGCCTCCAACTTGGCCCAACCGTCACTGGATGCGCAGGGCTATTTGATGAACAGCCTGGAAACCATCAACACGGGAACATCGCCCGGTATTTCCTTTAACGGGGCAAATGGCCTGATGACCGTGGGGACGGGCGTGACTGCGGACTCCATTACTCGACTGCGAAATTCGTTTCTTGATAGCCAGATAAGACAGGCAAGTACAACCGTGGGCTACAACGAAATTTTGGCCAATA
Source organism: uncultured bacterium (assembly GCA_964525605.1). Lineage (GTDB taxonomy): Bacteria > Oederibacteriota > Muellerivitia > Muellerivitales > Muellerivitaceae > CAVTWJ01. The sequence goes on along the minus strand of CAZGKT010000009.1, from coordinate 32,489 downwards.
CGTCAGGAACCGGCGTGTTGAACCAAGTCAACACCATCCTTAACAGCAGTAGCACTAACACCATTAATTTCGCCCTGACCCAGTTTCAATCCGCATGGCTAAACTTGGCCAATGGCACAGGTAGCCAGTCCGCCGTTGTGAGTGCGGGAACCGTTTTTGCCCAAACGGCCAACGGTCAGTACAGCCAATTGCAAAATCTACAGGTCGCCTATAACAGCAACATCCAAAACACAGTAACTCAGATCAACCAACTACTTGGGCAGTTGAACGATATCAATGGTCAACTCAATACTTCCCAAGGTTCCAACCCCAACAGCCTATTGGACGCGAGGGATTACGCTCTTGATAGACTTTCCCGCCTTATGAATTTCCAGGTGACATTCGGCAATAACGGGACGGCGAGTCTTTTTCTAAACGGCATTTCACTGGTTAGCTCCGGAGGCGCTGGGCAACTCGAAGCTGATCTTCCTGATCCCAACAATCCAGCACTAGCCGATATCACCCTAATCCCTCCCGCTAACCCGAATTCAATGCAGTCAGGAGGAGATCAAAATGCGGCGCCCCCGACTCCCTCTTCAACAGTGGATTTAACTTACCTCATCACGGGCGGAAATCTCGGCGGGGAACTTGATGCTCGAAATGTCATCCTTGAAAATTACAAGCAACAGGTGAACCAGGCCGCAACTTCGGTCATGAATATCACCAACACCCTTGAGTCCGCAGGTTTTGCCTCTGATGGCAGAACGACGGGGACCTTGTTCTTTGAGGGAACCGGAGCTTCCAACATCGTAGTTAACGGGGTTCTGAGTTCCAACCCTGGGCTGGTAGCTGAATCTAGCGTAGCCTTCAATAATGGCGCGCCTGGGTTTCCATATCCGGGAGCTCCTGCGACAGGGGATACCCAGATCGCTGAAATGTTGGGTGGGGGACCCACGGGTGTGGGTAGCAATATTTATCCCGGGCTAACAGGCCTAATAGCTCAAAACTTCGCGGCAAGCGACAAACCCCTCACATGGCTCACCAACCCCTTTGCAGATTTAAATACCTTGTATCCGGGTGGAATTGGCACGGGCTCGTTTTCAGTGGACGGGGTGACGATCAATTATAACGGGGCGACCGATAGCGCCTCTAGCCTCGTACAAAGAATCAACGACAACGTTTCGGGCGTGACAGCGGTCTTCAACGCCTCGACCCAGCAATTTTTCATTTTTTCTTCTGGCCCTGTGAACATTATCAACCTAACCGGAACGGCTGGAATACCCATGTTTGCCGATCAAAATGGTGTTGGGGCCGGTTGGGCTAAGGTCTCCAATTACATGATCGGGACCTCGACGCTAAACAATAGTTTTACTCCTCTTCAGTACAAAGTGGCCACGGTAGCCGTCGGCACGAACCCGGTTGGGGCCATGGATTCGATTCTACCCGAATTCACAATACCTCCTCCCCCAGCATCCCCTTATTTGTCGGGTTTTGGGCCCAACGCCTCCGCCTTCGTGGTGACCCCCTCTTCCAACGGAACCTTTTCATTAAATGGGACAACCGTTAATTGGAACGACACTCAGGCAATTCTTGACGTCAACGCGAACATTGACGCGCAAGTTAATGGCGTGACCGCCCAGGCTTATTCTGATATGACCAAGCATTTTCAAACCTTCTTTGGAGGGAATCAGGCGCAGGTCTACGCTCTGAACTCAGACCAGCCTATGCAAATCAATGACATTTCAGGTAATTTCACGTCCGTGGTGGGGCTTAATAACGAAGATGATACTTTGGGCGAACTCTCCACTTCTATGTTGGGTCAAATTACAAATGATCTGAGCAACCAACAGCTTTTAACCAGTCAGGACCAAGATTCCCTGAACCAATTGAATACCGCACAGGCCAACATCGCAGGAATCAACACGGGAACTTCTTCTTCGTCATCCTCCTCTACTGGCATTCCTACCTCCTCCACATCCGGTGTTCCAATCGCGAGCATCCAACAGCAGGCCACGCAGGCCGCAGCCACCTATAACGCCCTCGTGGAAGTTATGCAGGTTATTGACAACATGTACGCGGATCTCATCAATGTGGTGGGCGGTACCAACACCAGCACTAGCAGTAGCACATTTGTAAGTTAGCCTAAGAACTAATAGAGGAACTCACTGTGAAAAATATCAGCGAACTATTGGACAGCCTTTCCGCCAAATCCGCGGAGAATGGGTTAAATCCCACAGCCACAAGTACACCAGCGAGCAAGGTCACAGATCCGAACGGTAATTCTTTTGGGCAGGTGATTGCTAAGATGTCTGATCAGCAGCAAAACGGAAATAACAACAACCCGGCCCCAGTTTCCACCAATGATTCCTCGCCGATCCCGATTATTGAACCTGCTATCGTTACGCAGTCCGGAACAAGTAACCAGACCCCCGCTCTTTCGACGGCCTCTGCGGGTACTAGTGAAGCTTCCCGGGACACCTTGCTGGTGAGTGAACAGCTTCAGGGAGTCAAACCACAGGATGTGGCTTCGATTGAAAAAACTTTTTTTGCCATGGCCTCTGGCCTGGCGAATCTTCTTTCCCAGGCCCAGCAATTAACCGGCGAAAATTCGAGCCAAATCCAGGCTCAATTGGTCGCCAATTCGGGCGGCCAAATCACCTCTGCGGAAGCGGCCCAGTTGGTTTCTGCGGTTTTGTCTTTCGTGCAAAACCTGCCCCAGGGTCAAAACCCACTTGACCTGAACAAACAAAACCAAAATCAACTGATGGGGCAGATGTTACAGCAAATGCTTCAAAACCAGCAGGTGGCTTTTGCTCTTGCTCCACCAACTGCCATTCAAACGGACAACCAGTCGGGGGCGGCTTCTCAAACGGTACAGGGGACTTCCCAATCCAACGCCCTATCCAACGTTACATTGCGTTTTATGTTCACGGACGCCCAAATCACCCAAACTCAGACCGCTGGAAATCAAAATTCCAATTTGTTCGTCAATGTCCAAAGCGCACAATTAAGTGTATTCACTCAAACGTTTGAAGACCAAAATGCACCCACTTTGAATGGCGCCGGAACTGGCATTGCGAGTGCGGTTGTTCCAAACCAGCCTGTCCTGAATAGTTCGGCTAATTTTCAGCCGATTCCCCAGGACAAAGTAAATTCGATTCTGAATGCTTTGTCCCAGTTGGGGGCCCAACCAGGCGCTAACCTTCCGGTAACCATTGTAAATCCCGCTGCAGCCAACCAAGGGTCGCAAGACGCAACGAGTACCCAGAATCTTCAATCCCTTTTTAAAGTATTGCTTCAGGCCGGTGCCGGGCCCGTGATGCTTCAGTCTGCTATCATCCAGCAGGGAACCACCGCGAATAATCCAAACCTTCAAGCACCTGCCGCCGTTAATGGAAATCCTTTTGCGCTACTGGGCGCAAACCTAAATACATCCTCTCAATCTGTTGCTGTTCAGCCTATTCAACCAACGGAAAACTCTGGAAATCCAACCATTAATCCCAATCCCTTGCCTGTCAATATTGTTGCGCAAAATTCCTTACCCCTGTCCGTTTCCAATTTACCCGCCGACCAAGGCCAAGCCACAGCGAATCCCGTTTCTTCCGGAAATGCTAAATCTTTCTGGTCATCAGTTAATTTCAACAAGATTAACGATTTGATCCTTCGGTTTACGGCCTTTATTGGTCAACCTACCTCGACCCAGGCTGTTACAACCCCTCAAGGTCCCGCCCAAATCGCGGTCGCCAATTCTCCCAGCGCGATTACGGCTCAAGTGGGTGCTTCGGTTGGCCCCCAGGCATCGCCGGTAGCTTTATCCCAGCTTCCCGATGGGGATCAGCAGGAAACGGTGAATAACATCTTGACCCCCGGTACGGTGCAACTTCAACCTACGCTTCCGCCCCATGCTTCGGTCAACGTACTAAGCCAGGGAGAAACCCAAGATCAAACTTTGTTATCCCAATCTCAATCGGAAAACCAAGGTGCCTCAACGCAGGTGCAGAGTCAGTCCCAAGCTTCCAGTACTTCGGTTCCCGTGCAGACACAAACAAACATTAATACACAAAACACTTCGCTTAACCCAACTGGGTTTAATTTCACAACTTTGCCTGTAAACAACAACCAGGTTTCGACCCCCTTTACCCCGACGACCAATACAATCACACCCTCTGTTGGTATCAATCCTTCCACTCCTACAACTCCTTCGGGTACGGCAGCTCTTCCCGGCACACAAGTGGTGACGCCTTCCCAGCAAATTATTTCGCAGGCTAATTTGGCTCAAGTTGTCCAGGCAAACGCCGTGGCTCAAAGCCAAAACACGTTGAATCAAGCCGCGAATCCCGGGATTTCAACTCCCCCGGTTTCTTTGGCTCAAAACCTCGCGGGTTCTGTCGCGGCCGTGAATGTTTTTAACGAAGGCATGGCCCAAAACCAGTCGAACCCCACACAAACTCCATTAGTTGCTAATCCGGTTCAGCCCTCTGAAACGGTTCCGTCGATCACTCCTCAGGCGGTAACAGCCGTTTCTACATTGGGAGAAACCGAAAAGGTACAATCCGTCTCGCTTCAGGACAAAAATTCTTTTGCCGATCAGCTGTCTACCCAAAACCCTACGAATCCTTCTGCATCAGGCGTGTTTTATACCCTTGGTAAAAATGGGGAAGTACAAGCAGTGAATCCTGCCGGGAATCAGATTCCCGTCAATGCCCAGGATCTGATCAGTCAGATTTCCAATCAAGTTTCGACTAAGTCAGGGGAATTAAAAAGCGTATCCACGATCAATTTCCAACTGGTGCCAGAAAACCTGGGTCGGATGACCATTCAGGTTTCCCTGGTCGATCAATCGGTTTCAGCGAGAATTCTGGTGACAAACCCTGACGTTAAAGACGCCCTCCAACAACATTTGGTCGATCTCAAGACTTCCCTGAATCAAGCTGGGCTTCAAATTGACCAGCTACAGGTTCAAGTTCAGGGTGGGGGAGCCAGCCTTTTGTCCCAGTATTATCAATTTCAGCAGGAAGGTTATGGCTCCAGTTTGCCAACTTTTGGATCAACCGAAATGGGAAATTTGGGTGAAAACGAGGCAGTTTCAGGGCCTCTTTCAGTTCGGAAATCCCTGGTAAACCTGCTGGCTTGATACGTTTTTAGCAGGCAAAAGCTCAAGTTTTTCGGCATAATGCCGTTAGAAATTATAAGAAAGAGGGGGTGATTTACATGGTTTCAGGTGTAAGTGGTACCTCAGGCACCAACGGAAGTAGCGCTTTATCAAGCGCTTTGTCGGGTATGAGCAGCCAGTTCGTGTCAGAAAACACGTTTTTAACTCTTCTGATCACACAGCTGCAAAATCAAGATCCAATGAATCCTCAGGACAGCAGTCAGTTTGTGTCCCAGTTGGCTTCATTCTCATCGTTGGAACAAATGACGGCGATGAACACTTCCATGAATAACGTTTTGGATAATTCGGCGACAAGTTTGATTGGCCAAAACGTAACGTTGCTTGATTCCCAGGGAAACATGGTTCAAGGAACGGTGAGCGGGATTGTTTATTACTCGAATACTCCGGCGGTTCAGGTCAACGGGCAGAACTATCCTTTGTCGGATATTCAAAACGTTGGCACTGTTACTTCTACTACCGGTTCGTAAGATTTAGTTCGTTTTATTTTGGCCCTGTTGATTCGGGCCCATGAAGGGCGGGTGAGGACAAGTGGTTCAGCAAGTTAACTTTAATGACTTGGCTTTCAAACCGGTGGATGACGTCCAAAGCAAAGGCCAGTTGCAGCAGATCCAGCAGCAGGCTAGCAAGGCTGCGGCAGCCGTCCAGCCCTTTGACGCCGTATTTCAAACGGCGGTCGATAAAACCCAATCGTTGAAGTTTTCGGCCCACGCCAAGGAAAGGCTGGCTTTGCGCAATATCAACCTTTCGCAGGACGACATGGCCCGCATGAATGCCGCAGTTGATAAGGCGGCTTCGAAGGGGGCGCGTCAGTCCCTGCTGGTGATGGAACACCAGGCTTTTATCGTGAGTGTGCCGAACCGCACTGTGATTACCGCGATGGATGGTGGAAGCATGAAAGAGAACGTCTTCACCAACATCGATAGCGCGGTAATTGTTTAAGTTTTAGGCAATAGCAGTAACGGGCTGGACCTCCTAGAGGAAGCCCGGAATCAGGCGGGTTTAATATCCGCCAACTCTTAAGGAGAATGACCATGGGTATGCGAGATATGTACAGTGCGATTTCCGGGCTCCAGGCCAACAGCACTTGGCTTGACGTCATCGGAAATAACATTTCAAACGTAAATACGGTGGCTTACAAAGCCAGCCGGGCTGAGTTCGCGAGCGCGTTCAGCCAAACGCTTAATGCCGGTACGGGAGACAACACCGGCAGCAACCTGGGCGGCATCAACCCCGAACAAGTTGGGTTGGGTACTCGTGTGGCTTCCATTCAGACGATCTGGACGGAAGGCGCCCTGCAACAAACAGGCGTCTCGACCGATATCGCCATTCAGGGAAATGGCTTCCTGGTTTCCAAGAGCGGCGATAACAGCTATTACACCCGCGCTGGCAACTTGACCTTTGACAGCCAAGGCAATTTGGTTGACCAAAGCGGCGGCTTGATTCAAGGCTTTACCGCTACGGTTCAATATAGTCAAACTGAAATCAACACGGTGGGTGCAGCTGGGACCGGCCCAATGGAAGTCACCTACGCCAATCTGAATGTGAACAACTCCAACCTGTCGGCTGCCTCGAATATCCAGATAAACCCAAATTTCGTGGAGCCTGCTAAGGCCACCTCGCAATTGAATTTCGTGGGGAACCTGGATTCATTCCAGCCAGCTCAGCCTCTCGTCCTTGCCACCCTAGGGGCCGGCGGACAGGCGACGTTACCCATAGGACAGTTGGCGAATCCCTTTAACGGGGCTCCGGCGAAGGCTGCGATTTTGGCCTATCCTCCCCCGCCAGGTGCCGCTAACGAAAACGTTATGCAACAACTTCAGGATTTGGCGACAGGTGTGGACGCGAATAATATCTTGGGCCCCCATACGACCCCGGTCATTGGGGACGCAGAAACCTTGGCCGCGATCCAGCTTCCTGCCAATGCCGCGGATGAAAACTTTGCCTGGAACCAGGAGCCTCCGATTACGCCGGCTTTGACTTCCAGCCAAACGTGTTACGATTCGACAGGGACGGCCCACACAGTCACGACTCTGTTTTACCAGATAAATGACCTTGGACAGGCGAATCCCCCGGTCAACCCCTCGCCATTGAACCAGGTGGCCTATGCCTGGTATTCCTTCGACACAACTAACGGAGCTGCTGTAAGCACAGCTACTTTATTGGGTGGAACGGGGATTTACGAGGGATCGGGGCAACCGGTTGGTGCTAATGTTGATGGTTATAACCGTGGAACTGGTGATACCTACTTTGGAGATCTGATTTACTTCAATTCGGATGGATCACTCGCTTCGATGGGCGGAGTCCAAGACGCGGCCGGGGTTCTAACCCAGTGCCAAGCTCATGTGTATCTCCCGGCGGCCCAGGTGTTGAATCCGCCAGACCCAGCCACTCCCGCCTCACCGATTCCGACTCTCGGTGCTGAAATTATGGACATCACTATGAATTTCGGAACAGCAGGGTATACCGCCGCCAATGTCGCCGGAGCGGGCGCGAACGGTATTCCTCTTGCTGGAACGATAGTTGGTGCCAGGCGAGATGGCTTGTTCAGCGATGCGGAAGGCTCCTATCAGGTCATCAACGGCGTCAACACTTACGTGGCGGACAGTCACGCCACCACCAGCCAGAATGGCTATGCCGATGGAACGCTAACAAGCCTTTCCTTCGACGAAACCGGAACCATTCAAGGCCAATTCAGCAACGGCCAGACGACGGCTTTGGGTCAGGTCTTGATGGCCAGCGTCGAGAATATAAACGGTTTGGATCAGGTGGGTGACAATTATTACCAAGCCGGGCCAAACGCCGGTGCGCAAACACTGGGCTTGGCGGGTAAAAACGGCATGGGGTCTATTCAGGGCGGCTACCTTGAAAATTCCAACGTCGATTTGACCACGGAACTTTCCAACATGATCATCGCGCAAAGAGGATTTGACGTGAATTCTCGCGTGATCGCGGTGGAGAACGCCAACCTGCAGGTTCTGACCCAGCTGGGCCAGGGCGGTTGATGAAGGTTTGAGTTGAGGGACCGCCTCTTGCGGTCATTGTGATTCCCGGCGCCTTCCAAATTGGGGGGCGCCGTTTATTTTTCAACCCTTCAAGAGTTTAAAGGGACACTTCATTGCATTTGATTTAAGAATCTTAGGAATTAAAAAAAGTCAGGCTGAAACCCGAAAGAAGCCTTTCGGTAGTGAAAAGATTTATTCGTAATACGTTCTAACGTCGTTGGGTAATGAGAGGTTTCCATTGGATAAAATTTCCCCTAAATACCTGCTGGTTTTTGGATTGATTGGTTCGTTTTTATTGAATCAAGGTTGTTCAAAAAATAACCCTACCGGACCCAATGGGGGCTCATGGAATGAAGCCACGGCAAACGCCTCCTGGTCACCCAGATATGGAATGGGTGCGGCCGTTTTTAATAACGAAATGTGGGTGGTCGGAGGAGCTTGGGGTATTTCAGGGTCCGTCACCGATTATTACGGTGGCGTCTACAATTCCAGCAACGGTAGTCAATGGAATAATACGGTTGGTGACACGAACACGAGCCATTTTGGAAAACGTTATTCACCTGGTGTTCTTTCATTCGACAATAAGCTTTGGGTTATAGGAGGAAATCAAAACGGTACGTTAAAGAATGATGTGTGGAACTCTCCTGATGGATCCAATTGGACCCAGGTCACCACCGTTGCACCCCTTTTTACCGCCCGGGAAGATTTCATCTCCATCGTTTATAACAACACCATGTATATCATTGGTGGATGGGATGGAAACTCCGACGCTGATATTTGGACATCAGTCAATGGGATCAATTGGACCCAAGTCAATCCTGCGTTGAATACAGCGGCAATCGCGAATTACAAGCTCGGGTTTACACCGCGCTGGGGTTCGTCCGCCACAGTTTTCAACGGGTTGATATGGATCTTAGAGGGTGATGGTGGAAATCCCTATACTGCCTCCACGCTTGCCGGGTCCTCGAACGGTGACGCCTGGACTTTTGATGGGGCCACTTTAACCTTGGTTGGTTTGGGTTCGGATCTTGGAAACTTGCCCTACCCTATGCTTTATCACCAAGTTACCGCCAATAATGGACTGCTTTGGTTGACCCCTGGTTCCGCCCCGGGCGCATTAACTTATGACGGCTATTACACTTCTTCAAATGGTATCAATTGGTCTTACGGAAATTCCCCTTACTTGCCTCGTTGCGGTCATGTGGCTCTTTCATACAACAGCCACGACTGGGTGATGGGCGGTTACAACAACCAATGTTGGACGACCCCTAGCTGTGCCATTACCTATTACAATGATGTTTGGTCAACCAATTGAAGAAAGATGAGAAGGAAAAACCTTGATCCAGGTAACCCGCCTCGACGGACAAGAAGTGTATGTCAATTCTGACCTGATCCTTTTTGTTGAAAAATCCCCAGAAACCATTCTGACCCTTCAAAATGGCAAAAAGGTCACAGTTAAGGAAAGCATTCCGGCAGTCATTGAGAAGATTATCGAGTTTAAATCAAGATGTTTCCCAAAAAGTTCCTCCTGAAAAGTAACTTGCCCGTCTATATACATAGGATTAAATAGCGCATTTGAAATAGTTGCGTGATGGCAAAAGTAGGGCGATAATAATAAAAATGCGTTGAAAACAGCTTGCCTGAGCTTAAATCTTTAAAATTTAGGCTTTGAAGCAAACGCTAAGATCGTTAACTTGACGTTAAATCAGCCGGAAATTGAATAAAATTACGGGCGAAGCCGCCCAAGATTTGATTTTTCAACGCGGGAGTTTTGAATAATGCTTCTTCGAAGCCGAATGTTGAAAAGCTTTTATCTGGGTGTTTTCGGCTTGTTTTTGTTGTTTCCTGTGATTCCGGGTTTATCCTCAGCTTATGCTTTGACCGACAATTTCCAGCAATGGTTTGATGTTTTTACGGCGGGAAATCCCGTCACAAATGCCGCAAGTCTTCCGGTCACCACCAATTGGGCGCTGACTTATCAGAATATTAGCGGATACACATTCTCAATGTCGGTGACCCAATTCATGAACAGTGCTACTGGAGGCCCCGTGACCTCCGACGGGCTAGTGAACTATCCGGCTGTTGTTGCGGGGGAACCGCCTTATGAATACGCTAAGATTTACTCCACTGAACCTTCCGGTTGCGTTGTTTGTTCACCTGTGACACTTACCTATACGGATGCTGTCACTACTGCTCTTAGCGCCAATTACATATTGATAGATGTCAACTCGGGGATTCCCAGTTCTTTTCAACTCGTTGTGACAGGAACCGATGGTTCCGCGATTACGACCGCAACAAACGCGAGTAACATTTTAAACAATTGCCTGAATCCTGCTACGGCAAACCAGGCGCAAAACACCCTCACGAACGAATGGGCCACGGTATTTATCCAGAATACATTGACCGCTCCGGTTTCCACTGTAAGTTTAATCATTCCTAGCGACACTACGGCGACACTCGATGAAAGCGACGGAGATTATGTTTACGTTGATGATCTTCATGATGCGGCTTCGCTGCCATGCCTTATCTCCCCGACACCCACAATTACTTCGACATCGACTCCCACGAATACGTCCTCACCCACACCCACTTCCACCTCTACCCCTACCATCACCATGACTTTTACCAGCACCGATAGCTCTACTCCGACAGGGACCTACACCATGACCGAAACGAAAACGAATACTCCCACCGTTACCGCTACTTCGACCATTACCTCTACGAACACCCCTACCGTTTCGCCCACGCCTACATTTACCAATGTTCCGGCTGCCACCTCGACAAGCTCGTTTTCCCCAACGATCACAGCAACCAACTCTTTCACGGATACACCTGTCAACACCGTTACGAGTACAAATACTCCTTCCTTTAGCTGGACCCCTACCCCTTCCTCAACCTCCACCATTACTCTCACCCCGACATTCACCTCCACTCATACAAATACTTTCACGTTTACAATAACGTTCACTTCGACAATCACTCTCACGCCCACTATAACCAACACACCGCCGCCTTCCCCCACTCCAACCGATACACCGTGTCCCGTGAATGTTTATCCCAATCCGATGGATTTTCAACACAACCCCACCTTTAACAACCAGTGTCCTTCTTCGGATCCGTGTATCAAGTTCAGCTGTATACCGCCACAATCCACCTTGAACCTATATACGATCACCTTGTCGCTTGTCCGGTCCTTTGGGCCTTACGACCCGAATTACACCTACAATTCATTAACTGGGACGGGATTGATAACCTGGGATGGTAAAAACGGGGATGGAAATCCGGTGGCTTCTGGGTTTTATTTCTATAAGATTGAAGGCCCTAATGGGCAAACTTTTGGAAAATTCGCTATTTCTCGTTCATTGAACGGCCCCTAACCATGAACTTAATTAAAAATATTTTTTTTGGTTTTTTTTGTGTGTCTTTTATGGCTTTCACGCCGGTCTGGGCACAGACGGCTAACGGGGGCCGAGATGCTTTTGACTTTTTGAATCTTTCGCCCATTTCCAGAGCGGTAGGGGTTGGGGAAGCCTATTCGGCCCTGGGGGATGACGTGGGATCGGTTTATTACAACCCGGCGGGATTGGCCAGCATTTTGACCAACGAAATGAACATTACCTACCTTTCTCTCTATCAACAGATGAATTACGAGTTTATCGCTTTTGCGACTCCTCTCCAACCCGCGATATCCTCCCTGGGAGGGGTGATTGCCTTAAGCGTGGGTATGCTCCAGCCTGGAAACATGTCCCGTACCAATGATTCGGGAGTTACAACCGGAACCTTTTCGAGCGGTGATCAAGTTTTTACCCTGGCCTATGCCAAGGATTTTAGTCCCACACTTCACGTGGGTGTTTCTTTAAAGCTTTTGGACCAGCAAATCGACACTATCCAATCCTCCCTTTTTGCGGTTGACGCAGGTCTGGTGGTGATTCCACCTTCCCAAGGCTTAAGGATTGGATTAGAAATTAAGAATCTGGGAGCCCAGGCTTCAGGCTTTAACCTTCCCTTCATACTCGCGGGGGGGCTTTCCTATCGCCAGTACGAGCTTTTTTCTGACCAGGATGACGGGGCCATTACGGGCGATATTTCTTTTCCCATTCAACCCATTGAGGACCCAGTCGGGGCAGCGCTGGGTGTGGAATATAACTATAAATGGATTGGTAACCGGGCAAGTATTCGCGTTGGCTACAAGTTTCAAAACAATGGATTGGGCGGTGAGGGAATAACGTTAGGCGCGGGTTACGGCCTCGATTTAACGGGAGCGGTCCTTTTCTTGGATTACGCTTTCGCCCCTGCGGACGTTTTTGGAGATACCAATCGCTTATCATTGACGACAAAATTTTGAGGCTCATTTCTATGAACAGGTTTTTAGGTCCGCGGGCCAAGTGGATAGCAATCCTCTCAATGATTGTTTCCTCAATGGCCTTTTTCAAACCCCAGTTGGCTTCGGCACAATCGGTGGGAACAACGACTGCGGATATCCTGAAGGTCAATCAAGGCGTTCGTCCGGCCGGAATGGCCGGAGTGTTCACGGCAATGGGAGATGACGCCTACTCGGTTGAATACAATCCTGCTGGAATTGCCAAGGTCACAGCCAGCCAGTTACTTCTTTCCCACCTAGACAGTTTGGCTGATATCTCGTACGAATATTTGACATTCGCCACGGCGTGGGGCGCGGAAAGTGCGGTGGAGGCTGCTTTTACCTATCGACACATGCCGCCCATTGACAATCAAAATGGAAATCCACCGGCGAACTCCCAGGATCTATTGGGCGCTTTGAGCTATGCGCGAAAACTGGGGGATAATATCCGCATAGGTCTTTCCTTGAAATATCTGCAAAGCACCTTGGCTCAATACACAACGGGCGGAGTCATGGGCGATCTGGGACTCCAACTGGATCGTCTGCCACTTGGAATCAAGGCGGGGTTAGCGATACAAAACCTTGGACCGGGAATGACGTTCAACCCGGCGTCTTCGGCCGATCCATTACCCATGTTTATTCGTTTGGGTTTGGGTATTCACCAGGTTTTTGAAGGTCACAGGGATTTCAACGCCGGACTCGAAGTCTTCAAGCCCTCCGACCAAGATATCAAGATGGCCATAGGCGCGGAAGCTTGGCTTTTTCCTGATCTGTTCGCCATAAGGGGCGGATATAAATTCGAGAGTTTGGGGCAAGCCACTCAGAACGTTTTCAATAATTACACGCTTGGGTGTTCTTTGACTCGTGATTTTGACGGAGATGATTTCTCGGTAGATATTGCTTACGCTCCCGCCGATTTTGGAGAGACTTCTCAGGATACTTTCTTTTTCGGTTTGAACATCAAGTTCAACCAACTACGGATCCTGTAGTTTTTCATCCTTACTCCAAAACCTTTCTCCAATTGACAAGCCCTTATTCGCCTGATAATCTTCAGGGCTGTTTTCACTTTTTGTCCTTGGCCCTTGCCGCCGAGGTAGCTCAGTTGGTAGAGCAGCGGACTGAAAATCCGCGTGTCGGCAGTTCGATTCTGCCCCTCGGCACCATTTTTCAATGGCACTTAGCGCTGATAATCAATTTTGAAGGAAAGAAAATAATAAGAAGTTGGATTTTTAAACGATTGATACCTGGGGCCTTTTTTGCCCCCGTTTCCGATTCCCAATGATTGAACTGCGAAAAACCAGACACTGAAAATGTTTAAAGGCGTTTTGGCGCATTAAAAAAGCAAGACATCCTATTCCAAAGCGAGTGAAACCTTGGAGCAATCCGATCTGGTTCCAGAGGCCATTCTCAAGCTCTGCGATATACGCGGTAAATATCCTAAGCCCCTGGGAAAGCCTCAAGCCCATATGGTGGGGCTTGCGGTCGGTACCTTCCTCAAGGAATCCCAGAACCGAAACATCAAGGTCGTCGTGGGAGGGGATATCCGGGATTCCACCGAAGCGTTAAAAAAAAGTTTGCTCCAAGGACTGGTCGATTCGGGACTTAAGATCGTTGACGCAGGGCTGGTATCCACCCCATTGCTTAATTTTGCCACCGGTTTCGCCTCAGCTGCCGCCGGTATCATGGTCACCGCTTCCCATAACCCGCCCGAATACAACGGGTTTAAATTTTTCACCTACGGGGAGCCCGCCTCGGCCTCCTGGATCAAACAGCTCTACCAAATCCTATCGAAGGGGTCATTTCGCAAGGGTGCGGGCATTACTGAAAAGAAAGATTTTCTTCCTGATTACCGCAACCGCCTGGTTCGTCAAATCGCCGCCAATTTTCATGGGTATAAAATCATCGTGGATGCCGGAAACGGCATGGCCGCCTTAACCGCGACTCCCGTTTTGCAGACCCTTGGTCTTGAAGTGGAAATGATGAACGAGAAGATGAACGGGGATTACCCCGGCCGGGGAGCGGATAGTTCCGATCCCAAGGCCCTTGAGGCTTTGGGGCGGCGTGTATTGAAAGCAAAGGCTTCTCTGGGTGTCGCCTTTGACGGCGATGGGGACCGGGCTAGTTTTGTGGATGAATTCGGAAAAGAAATACCCAATGAGATTATCCTGGGTCTTTTGTCCGAGGAGCCCCTAGGCCGCCAACCGGGACAAAAAGTTGTGTACGACGGCAAGTGCTCGGATGGTTTAGATAAATGGGTTCGTTCCAAAGGCGGAGAACCGGTTCTGGAACGATCGGGACATACTTTTATCTATGATCGCTTAAAAATGGAAAAGGCCCTCATGGCGGGGGAAGCCAGCGGACATTTTTTTCTACCGGGACCCTTTCCGGGAGACGCCCTTTTTGCCTGTTTGGTTCTTTTAAAAACGTTGAAAACCCGGGGTCAAACCCTATCCCAGGCCCTACCGGCTTTTCCACGAAGGCTCTCCACACACGACGTCAAAATACCCATGGAAACGGATCGTGCCCAGGTTGTTTTTGAAGGTTTGAAAACGAGGGCCTTGGAAATGGGCGGGGAGGTGACCGGGGCCGACGGGGTGCGGGCTGTTTTTAAAGAAAGTTGGGGAATTGTCCGGCTTTCGGTCACCGAACCAGTCCTTTCCTGCCGTTTTGAGGCGGAAAACCGGGCCCAATTAATTCGATTAACTGAAGAATGGCTCCAGAACTTTCCTGATTTACTCAAGACGGTCTCCGAAAGAATTTCCTCACTGCGTGAACTCGACTGAGATAAGGGTGATTTATGGTTTACTGCCTGTTCGTAGGCGCTTTCAAAGATTCAAGGTTGGAAGCCTTGGCGAATGATTTTCATAAACGCCTGAACCGTCTTTGGCCGGTGATCTTAGTGCCTCTCAAGGAATCCCCGCGTGAAATTCAAAAATGGGTCGACCAGCACCAGGGCCGGGGGATATTTGTATCTTTGGACCCGGCCGGTAAAACAATGGATTCGACCGAATTCGCCAATTGGGTAACCCAAAATTCCAGGGACCTCTATTTTTGTGCCTGGGGAGCCCGGGGCCCCCAGGATGGGTTGGATCTTTCCGGTTTCCGCAAAATCAGTTTGTCACCTATGACCTTTTCCCACGAACTTGCTCGGGTGATGCTTTTGGAACAACTTTACCGATCAGGGGCGATCCTCAAGGGACATCCCTATCCCAAATAAGTCCTATTCAAAGGGTTCTTTATTATTTGGGGAGGGAACCATTGGTTTGAGTTGACCGTCTAATTGGTTGACGAGAAAATCCCCGTCATCGGGGGCGTAGGTGAAAGTTTCAATAAGGAGGCGTTCATGGACAGTCGGATAAATAAGAGATGGGTTATTTATGGGATGCTGAGTTCCCTGATGTTTTTTGGGGGCACTTATCGGGGCTTTTCCCAAACTGCGGGGGAAGTTCAACCGGTGGAATATGTTATAGAGGACATCCAGGGATCGGATGTTCAAGTGCAGGAAGACGGTAGCAAGACATGGGAGGCCGCCCAGGAAGGCCAAGAAGTGGAATCGGGGGATAAAGTTAAGACCGGAAGTGACAGCCAGGCCACCCTTACCCTGGAATCGGATACGGCGGTCCATCTGGATCCGAACAGCACCCTCAAGATTGACCAAATTGTTTCCAATAACAACGGAGGGTTCCTCAGCCGGATGGAGATGCTGGCGGGTAACCTTTTGGCGGACGTAAAAAAGAACCTCCAGGACAGCCATTCCTCCTTTGAAGTGAGCGCTAATGGAGTGGTTTGCGGGGTCCGGGGAACGGCGTTTGAGGTCGGCTGGAATGGTACCGATCTGCGGACAGCTACCCACGAGGGAAAAGTCGAGGTGGTGGACAAAGACCATATATCCCATTTCGTTGAGGCCGGCAACGCATCCACTTTCAACCAAGGACATTTTCGTCTCCAACGGCGTCTCGAACGACAGGAAACGGCTCGGTTTCAGCAGTGGCGACAATACCGTAAGATTGTTTTTCAAAAAAGGATTCAACGGATTCAATCGATTCGGGAACATCGGCGTCAGCCCTGGCAGCGGCGTACGGCTCACCCGGGTAATCGCTGGGGACAAGCCAAACGAAAGTGGAATCAACCGCGTTCCGAAAAACATTATCAGCCCTGAAACGAGAAAGACTGGTTTTACAGCCTCCGTCTTGGTTAGAATCAAAAAAGAGAGGGTAGGTCTCCTCTCTTTTTTATTTACGGGGGTTTGAAACCATGATGGATATTGCCAGGCGGCTTGCGGAATCTCTCCCTCCCGGAACGATCGAAAATCGCCCCCAGCAAAATCAAATGGCACAAGCGGTCGCCGAGATTCTTCAGCAAGGAGGCAACCTGCTGGTGGAAGCGGGGACCGGAGTGGGAAAAAGTTTTGCCTACTTGCTACCGGCCTTGGACTACGCGTTGAGGGAAGGCGGCCCGGTGGTCGTCTCGACCCATACGCTCAATCTTCAGGAACAGTTGTTTCAAAAAGATCTGCCGATTGTTGCCCACGCGCTACAGACTGAGGGGCTCGGCCCGATTCGGGCGGTCTTGCTCAAGGGCAGGGGGAATTATCTTTCCAAAAGACGTTTGGGACTCGCGTTGGAAGGGAGCGGCCAAACCGATCTGCTGGGTGAGGAAGACGCGCTTTACAAAATTCAGGAATGGGCTGCCACTTCCCCAGAAGGAACGCTTTCAACGGCGCCCTTTCCTATACCGGGTGAAGTATGGAACGAAGTTAAAAGCGATCCTTACCATTGCTTGGGCCCCCAATGCCCAACTTTCGATACTTGTTTTTACCACTCCACACGAAAGAGGGCCTACCAGGCTCATTTGATTCTCGTAAATCACGCGCTGTTATTGGCCGATCTCGCGTTGAAAATAGATTCGGAACAAGGAGTCCTGCCGCCCTACCAGGCCTTGATCGTGGACGAAGCCCATCATCTTCCGGCACTAGCCGCAGAGCACCTGGCCACATCAGTTAGCCAGTCGGAATGCCAGGGATTGATCAGGCGTCTTTTATTTACCGATGAAAAGGCCCCGGGCGGGAAAGGGCTTTTTACGGCCATCCCTACGGCCGGAGCTGGTGAGGCGGTTTCGGATTTCAAACTGGGTGTCCATGAATTTTTCAGCATTTTAGGAAAATGTCTGGAAGTCGGTACGGGCGGCATCAAAGCGGTTCGCCTCCCCGAACCCCCTCCCGATATGGACATTCTCGCGAAACCGTTGGCCCGGCTGGAATCTCTCCTGGGAGACGCCGCCGAAATGGCTTCTTCGGAGGAATTGGAAATGGAAGCCAAAGGGACTAGGGAAGAATGCCGTGAACTCGTCCGTCGGCTTTCCTATATTTTGGAAAGGGGTTGGGGCGAGGATGCCTGCTATCTGGTGGAACCAGATACCTATGCCTATAAAAAAGGCGAGATTCGGGCTTCGGCCGTGCGTGCGGTGCCGCTGGATTCTTCCGAACTTCTTAAGGAACATTTGCTCTCCTCGGTTCGGAGCGGCGTTTTTACCAGCGCCACTCTTTCGGTAGGGGAAGATTTTTCTTATTTCCGTCACGCATTGGGATTGGATGGGGAGACGCAGGTAAAGGCCTTGCGAGTGGGCTCGCCTTTTGATTTTCGCCGCCAGGTCACGATGTTTCTACCCCGCACGATGCCCCATCCCCGCCGGGAGGAGGAAAGGTACCATCGAGAGGTTGTGGAATACATTCGCGCGTCCCTCAAACAATCCCACGGCAAGGCTTTCGTGCTTTTTACCAGCTTCAAGATGATGCGCCAAGTGTCGGAGGCCATCCGGGGAGATTTGGACGATTTGGGCATCACTTTGCTGGTGCAGGGCGAGGAGGGATGGGACCGCACCCGGCTCCTGAAGGTATTTCGCGAGGATATTCACTCGGTTTTACTGGGGGTCAACAGCTTTTGGGAGGGGGTGGATGTCCCGGGCGAGGCTCTTTCCAACCTGATTATCACCAAGCTTCCCTTCCAGGTGCCGGAAGGCCCGTTAGTGGAAGCGCGCCACGCTCGAATGAAGGAGCAGGGTTTGGAGCCGTTCCAGGCAGAAAGTCTTCCCGAGGCAGTCTTGCGGCTCAAGCAGGGATTCGGCAGGTTGATTCGAAGCTCAGCGGATGTGGGCACCTTTACCCTTTTGGATCCCCGCGTCACGACCGAGCGGTGGGGGAAGATTTTTCTCGATTCCTTGCCAGACTGTGAGAAGGTTTTTCTCTCTAAACCAGGGCTGGCCGAAAATCCATATTTACCTTCCAAGGGATCCCAAAGCAATGCCGCCAAACGGAGTTCCAAACCTCATTTAAAGAAATAACCTTCCGGGGATCGGAATCCCTGGGCCGCAAAACCCAACCAACCGCTCTCCCGACGGTCGGAGGCAAACCTTTCATTGTTGAACCGACCTCGATTGAGGGTAAAATAAATCATATGTCCCGCCCCCCATCCTCATCCTCCAAGGAAATCCAAAAGTCGACGAAAGACGTCCGTCTCGTGAATACGGATGCCCTGGGGGGGGAAGAAGAGCCGACGCTCAGGCCTCAACACCTCGCCGAATATGTAGGACAAACCTCCCTCAAAGAATCCCTTCACATTGCCCTGAAGGCGGCTCAACAGCGCAAAGAAGCTCTGGAGCATCTTTTGTTGTCCGGCCCTCCGGGCCTTGGAAAAACCACCTTGGCATCCATCGTGGCGAAGGAAATGGGCGTCAACTTGAAGGCAACTTCAGGACCCATTATCGAACGCTCCGGGGATTTGGCAGCCCTGCTGACCAATCTTCA
Source organism: uncultured bacterium (assembly GCA_964525605.1). Taxonomy (GTDB): domain Bacteria; phylum Oederibacteriota; class Muellerivitia; order Muellerivitales; family Muellerivitaceae; genus CAVTWJ01. The sequence continues at coordinate 13,173 of CAZGKT010000009.1, read as the reverse complement.
GCCTTTCGATCTCCTGTTTATTGATGAAATTCATCGCCTGCCGAGGATTGTGGAGGAAGTTCTTTATCCCGCCATGGAAGATTTTCAACTCGATATCATGATTGGCAAGGGCCCCACGGCCAGGGCCATACGGCTCCAATTGCCGCCCTTCACGCTGGTGGGAGCCACCACAAGGGCTGGAAAAGTCAGCGCTCCCTTGCGGGACCGATTCGGTCTTTCGTTTCGACTGGAGTTTTATCTTCCGGATGAATTGATGGAAATTGTTCGACGTTCCGCCCTGGTGTTAAAAGTTGATTTGACGGAGGATGGAGCGAAGGAAATAGCCCAAAGATCCAGGGGTACTCCTCGTCTCGCCAATCGGTTATTACGCCGGGTTAGAGATTTCGCCGAGGTTAAGAGGAAGGGAAAAGTGGACCGGGAGGTGGCGGACGCCGCCTTACGGCTTTTGGAAGTGGACGCCTTGGGGCTGGACCGCATGGATCGGCGTATTCTGACCAGCGTGATTGAAAAATTTTCCGGAGGGCCGGTGGGGGTAGATACCCTTTCCCTTTCGGTGGGAGAAGAGCCGGAAACCGTGGAAGATGTTTATGAGCCTTTTCTGGTACAAATGGGTTTTCTCCAACGCACGCCTAACGGGCGTAAGGCCACGGCGTTGGCATATCGGCACCTGTCACTGACTCCGCCACCTGATACGCAAGGGAGCCTCTTATGAACGGTTTCAACCTGCTCGCGCCCAAAAAGTCGGAAATTTTCCTTTACGGGATCATCACGCTTCTAGGTGTGGCTGTTGGCCTGGCGTTTCCCCTGCTCAATTATTTCAAACCCGCCAGTCAGTTCTGGTTTTTTGTCATTTGTGTTCTGTCGGGGGTTTTTGCTGCGGGCCTGATCCTCTGGGTAGTGCAAAAAATTGTTCTTCGGCCCCTGGAAGAATTTTTGGAGGCCATGGAACGGGTTTCGGAGGGGAACCTGCAAGTGAAGGTCGTGGGAAAATATTCGGGCGATTTCGAAACCTTGGCCCGGCATTTCAATATTATGCTGGATTCCCTGCGTTCCTCGGTCGAACAGTTGAAGAGCAGTTCCCAGGAAACGCTTCTCCTGGCTCAACAGCTCACCCAAACCATCCAACAAATGCACGGCGCCACCGAGGAGGTTTCCTCCACCATTCAGAACATTTCGCGGGGCGCTGAGGAACAGGCGCTGAAAGTGCAAGAAGCCTTCAACATCATCGACAAGATGGCGGGCAACATCCAGGTATCGGCAGAGCTTTTGAACAACTCCGAAAAAGTGGTGGCGCGGGCCGTCAACGCCTCCGAATCGGGCAGTCGATCCTTCCAGAAGACCGTTCAGCAAATGAAGGCCATTCACGAAGTAGTACAAAGCTCTACCCGGGAAGTCACCGAATTGGGAACCCGATCCAAGGCGGTTGGCAAGGTCGTGGATGTCATTACCCAGATAGCGGACCAAACTAACCTTTTGGCCTTGAACGCCGCCATTGAGGCGGCCCGGGCTGGGGAGTATGGACGGGGATTTGCCGTAGTGGCCGAGGAGGTCAAAAAACTTGCCGATGGTTCAGCGGAAGCTGCCAACAAGATTTCTGTCATCATCCGGGAAATACAAAAGGAAATATCCAGAGTGGTGACCACCATGGGCGAGGGTGCCGAAAAAGTATCCGAGGGCTTAACGGTGGTGACGGAGGGTGGGGAAGCCTTGAAAGAAATCCAGGGCGCCTCGGATGAGGTGGTCAAACAGGTCCAGGAAATATCAAAATCATTCGAGAACCAGGCGGATCAGGCCTCCAGCGTGGTGGAAGCGATCACCAATATCGTGGCTGTATCCGAAGAAAACGCATCCGCAACGGAGGAAATCTCGGCTTCAACCGAAGAACTTACCGCCTCCATGGAATCCATGGTTGCGGCGGCTCGGCAGCTGGAAGGCGTGGCCCAACGATTGAAGGAAGCGGCGGCTAATTTTAAAGATGTGGGTTGATTTCGTTATCCGAAGCCTGCTAAACCCCCTTGAAAATGATTAAAAAGTGTTTATATTTTGTGTCGGTCGTTTATAGTCTTTGCCTGGTTGTTATTGTTTTTATCAATTTCGACTAAAGGTCCACCCATGATTGAAGTCAAAGACCTCGTGAAGATTTATGGAACCACGACTGCCGTGGATCGGGTTACTTTTTCCGTACCTAAAGGAACCATCTTGGGCCTGCTGGGCCCCAACGGCGCCGGGAAAACCACCACTATGCGGGTGATTACCACCTCTCTTCCGCCCAACGGGGGCAAAGTTACGGTCGCGGGTTATGATGTTTCCGAGGCTCCCCAAGAAATCCGCAAGCGGATAGGATATCTGCCTGAAATTCCACCCATATACGGTGATATGACCATTATCAATTACCTCAAGTTCGTGGCGGACATCAAGGAAGTTCCCCAGGCTCAGAAAGTAAACCGGATTGGGGAAGTTTTAGAAATGCTGTCTCTCGATGACATTAGCCGTCGCCTTATTTCTCATCTTTCCCTCGGGTATCGCCAACGGGTCGGATTGGCTCAAGCCTTGATTCATGATCCGGACGTTTTGATTCTCGACGAGCCCACCCGAGGACTCGATCCGAAGCAAATTCTCGAAATTCGTAAACTTATCAAGTCCTTGAGTGGGCGCAAGACGATCATTCTTTCCACCCATATTCTGCCCGAAGTGGCATCCACTTGCGACAACGTGGTCATCATCGACCAGGGCAAGGTGGTGGCAGCGGATACAATGGAAAACCTATCCCAAAAGCTCGAGGGCGCCAAGACGCTTGAAGTCGAAATCAAGGGACCGGCGGGAGACATTAAATCCGCATTGGAGAAGACCTCGGGGGTCTCCTCCGTGAGGGTTCTGGGCAAGGAAAGCCGGGGCGCCACCAAGTTTGAGGTGGTTACCGATGGGGCCAACGAGTCCCGTGAAGCTTTATTCAATTGTGTCGTCAAAAACAAATGGGTTCTTTATCAACTAAGCCCGGTGGGGATGAGTTTAGAGGATGTATTCCTCAAACTGACCACGAAGGAGTCTGCGGCATGACCCGATACTCCCTGATGCTTACAAGGTTATCGGGTCAATACCGACATCCGTTGATGATTAAAACCAAAGGAGAGTCGGCATGAACGCCCGTAAAATAATGGCCCTGGTGAAAAAAGACCTGACCCAGTATTTTGCTTCTCCCATGGGGTATCTCGTTTTGGCGGTTTATTTTCTGGTGGGTGGGTTTTTCTTCTGGTTGATCGCTGTGCAAAGTCGCAATGCCAGCATGATCCCGGTATTTCAGAATACGGTTATCTTGCTTTTGTTCATCACGCCCATGATTACGATGCGCCTCTGGTCGGAGGAAGAAAAGTCGGGGACGGCCGAACTGCTTTGTACATCGCCCTTGACCCTTTGGGAGATCGTCCTGGCCAAATACCTGGCTGCGCTAGCTTTTTTCGGAGCCATGCTCAGCTCAACGCTGGTTTACCTGGCTGTCATGATGTCCTCTGGAAATCCTGATCTTGGCCCTACCCTTGCCAATTACATGGGCTACATCCTGGCCGCGGGTGCTTTTTTTGCCTTGGGTTTGTTGGCGTCTACCTTGACGGAAAACCAAATTGTCTCGGCCGTCATTACCTACGGAATGCTCCTGATGCTTTGGGTGATCGGCGCGGCGGGCGGCAATGTTCAGGGACCCTTGGGCGATTTTTTGAAGTACATCTCGGTTTTTGAACATCTGGATGATTTTTTCAAGGGCGTGGTGGATTTGACCCATGTCTTTTATTTCCTGAGCATCATCTTTGTGGGCCTTTTCCTTTCGGTAAAGGTCCTTGAAAGCAAGAGGAGCTGACCTTGGCCCAAACACCCTTCTTCATCAAAGTACGCACCTACAACCAGCCCCTATTGGTCATGGGTTTGGTTCTTGTGCTGGCTGGAATTCTTGCCGTTCTCATCTTCAATACCACCAACTGGTGGAACCTAACCCTGGTGGGTCTTGGGGTGGTTGACCTGGGATTGTTCCTGGCCGCCAACCTGACTGAAGTAAAGGAAGTGGGTAAAAAGAGGTCGACCCTGGTGAGGGCCAACCTCACCCTGGTAGCCCTCGCCATGGTTGGAATCGTATGCGGCCTTAATTATGTGGTTTCCCGGCATCCGATCCGTTTTGATTTGACCTCCAACAAACTCTACACCCTCGCCGACCAAACCAAAGAAGTTTTGAAAGCCCTCAAGCAGGATGTCAACGTTTCCATGTTCGTTTCCAATAAACGCCAGACCAATGTCCAGGCGGAGGTTCACCGGGCCCAGCAGCTTTTGGAGGAATACGCGAAGATTACTCCGAAGTTTCACTTCAAGTTGGTGGATGTGGACCAAAATCCATCCGATGCCAAGAAGTTGGGGATCCATGAATACAATACCGTGGTTTTCGAGAGCGGGGACAACCGGAAGGATGTCCTTCAGCGTGATTACGTCACTTATTCCATGCAGGGGCGCCAGCCCACCCCCAAGTTTCAGGGGGAGGGGGCTTTTACCTCCGCCCTCGTGAAGATGAATGACACCACTCACCCCGTTTTTTATTTCCTAGAAGGACATGGGGAAAAGGAATCCGGGAGTCCCCAACCGGAGGGGTTCAATACTTTCAAGGATATGTTGGACCAGCAGAATTACGCCGTGAAAACCCTCAACCTGTTGACAACGGGAAAGATTCCGGACGACGCAACGGGATTGGCCATCGTCGGCCCCACGCATTCCTTCCAACCGGCTGAGTCGGCTCTGATAGACGATTATCTTAAAAAAGGCGGCAAGTTGATCCTTTGCGTGGATCCGGGAGTGAAGGTGGGGTTGGAACCGGTTCTAAAGGACTTTGGAATCAAACTGGGCAATGACCTGGTAGTGGATGAGACCAGTTACGCATTTCCCGATGTGAGGGTGGTTATTCCCCAATATCTTTCACAGGCCATCGTGGAAAAACTTTCCAATGACCACATTGCGACCCTGATGCCCTATACCCGGAGTGTCCAGGCCCTGACCCCCTTGCTAAAAGATGTGACTCAAAGCCCTATCATGCAAACCACCGACAAGGGCTGGGCTTTGAGCGACTTGAAATCCAAAACTCTTAAATTTCATCCCGGGATCGATACCAAGGGCCCTGTGACCATGGCGCTAGCCTTCGAATGGTCGATTCCCACGGACGCTACTAAAAAGGCGCGGATCGTGGTGTTTGGAAATTCCAATATCTTTACGAACCAGTTCCTCCAGGGACCGGGCAACCTGGATATGGGGCTGAATACCTTCAGTTGGGTGGCTTTGGAAGAGAACAAGATTTCCATTCATCCCAAGGAGGATGATATGCGGGTTATGAATCTTTCCAACGTGGGAGCCGGTTTCATTTATTACCTGACGGTTTGGGTGATGCCCATTGCGATTTTGGCCCTGGGCGGCTGGGTCTGGTACCGCCGCCGTTCGTTATGAAAAACTTTAAATCCACCCTGATCTTTTTAGGCTTAGGGCTAGCCCTGGGCCTCTATATTTTCTTTTTTGAGAGGGGTCCGAAGAAAGACGACTCCGAGAAAAAGGAAAAGGTTTTTACAACCTTTGTCGCGGATGACGTTCAAGAAATTAAAGTGGAATATCCTTCGAATACCCTTCCAGCGCACAAGCCGCCATTAACGCTCCAAAAAGATGACAAGGGGATATGGCAGATCACGCAACCTGTTCAGTTGAAGGCTGATGAAACCCTGGTGCGGCAAGCCTTAACGAACATGGGCCAATTGAGCCCGGAAGACAGTCTCACGGCTCCCGCCAGCCTTTCCGATTACGGTTTGGCGAACCCCTCCGCCCGGTTGACCTTTATATCGAAGGGGAAGACCCCGGACGTTGTAGCGGTGGGGGACAAAACCATCAATGGCAACGATTATTACTTGATGAATCCCTCTTTGAAGACGGTCTTTTTGATTCAGCCTTATATTGTTGAAGGCTTGATGAAAACTCCCAACGAACTTCGCGATCATACACTGCTCAAAGCCGATCAGGTGACGGATGAAAAGGTTGAAATTAATTACCAGGGAAAAACCTTGCTCTTGGCCAAGGACGCCAAAAACACATGGAACATTGAAAAACCCATTCAAGAAAAGGCTGATGCCAACAAAATTCGTGACTTTTTGAACTCCATCAATACCCAACGCATTGATGATTTTGCCGACGACCAACCTAAAAACCTGGGGGTATATGGCCTTACTTCCCCTCGCGCTTCCCTTGAAATTTGGCCTGCGGATCACACGGGTTCAAAAAAGGTTTTGCTGGGACGGGAAAAACTGAAAACTTCCAGCTATTTCGCTAAATTGAATGATCAACCATCCGTTTTTCTTGTCTCGAGCTTCCTGGATACGACCCTTCACTTCAAATTGAATGATTTTCGGGACAAAAGCGTCATGGGGTTTGACGCAACTCAAGTCAAATCCCTTTCCATCACCCATAACCAGCAGGTTTATGCATACCAGAAGGATGCCAAGGGACAATGGACCAGTCCGGGTCGTTTGCAAGCCCAGACCGAAGCGGCGGCTATCCTTTCAGGTCTCGCCCAGACCACCATCTCCGATTTCGCGGCACCGACCACCCAAACGGGGATTCAAAATCCCTCTTATGCGGCGGAAGTGACCATGAACGATGGAAGCGTGCGCCGTTACCGGTTCGGACGCAGGGAAAAGGAACAAGTTTACCTTGCCTCCGACAGGAGCAAGGATGTCTACCTGGTATCCCCCAGTACGCTTTCTCTTATGGAGAGTGACTTCAGCGTTTTGCTGACCCCTTTGCCGGCCACCACGCCTAAAAAATAATTGTAGCGGTTCAGGCTAAAAACAACTTCCAACACAAACACACGAAGGCACAAAGCAAAACAAAAGATTTGTATGGTTGGTAGTGACTCAGTTTTATGAGAAGCGGCTATCCCACCCTACCCCGACCCTCACCCCTTGTGGAGAGGGAAGGGGTAGGGGTGATGTTTCCAAACTGAGGTATTACCGTATCGTTCACGTCTTTGGTTTGGTTGCCTTTGAATTAAAAAAAGGCCTTTCTGGGTGCCTTTGTGTCTTCGTGTTGGCCGTGGGTTTTCTGCCATGAATAATTACAAATGATTTTCTGAGCTGCCGAAGCTTTCCAAAAAAGCCGAATCCCCCTAAAGTGTCACCCTATGGAAAGTTCACCTTCAGACAAGCCCCGATTTTTTTTCGATCATTTAAAGGAATTGCGCCAAATGCTGGTGCAGAGCCTGATCGCCATTACCCTCGGAGTGTGCCTAGCGTTTTGGAAATCAGCCCTCCTTTTTCAGATTCTGGAGGAGCCTTACCGTCGGACCCTAGCCCATTTTCCACAAGCCGAGACACAAGTGAGCGCCCTCAAGACCCTGGTTCCCATCGAAGCTTTTATGATCAACATGAAGCTAGCCACGGCGGCCGGGATTGTGCTGGCCTCGCCGTTCATTCTTTGGCGGATCTGGGTTTTTGTCGTACCGGCACTGAAACCCTCCGAACGGGTTGCGATCCTGATGGTACTGACGCTGGGACTTGGCTTTTTTATGGGTGGTGTCTGTTTCAGTTATTTTCTAGTGATACCCATGGCCTTGCAATTTCTCCTGCAATACAACCTGGACTACCAGTTAATCCCTTTATGGACCCTTCAGGGATACTTCGATTTCACATTGAATTTTTCATTGGTTTTCGGAATTCTTTTTGAACTTCCTCTGGTTTTGGCGGGACTGGCGGGCATCGGCATTGCCACGCCACAGTTTTTGTCTCAAAAACGTAAACACGCCATTCTGGCCATTTTCATCCTAGCCGCCATCGTTGCGCCAAGCGCTGACCCAGTGACCCAGACCATTGTGGCGGTCCCCCTCATTTTCTTATATGAAGTGGGCATCTGGCTTTCCTGGCTTGTGGTTAAGCGTAAGAAAAATGGAATGGCCTAAAACTGATTACGGGAAGGGCATCGGCGAATTTTAGGATTGGGTGCATTCGTTGAATTTTAAATAGCCGGAGACCATAATTCGAACCTGCAGAAAATTTTCGCACCCTTTTTCAGGGTTTTAACCAATAGTTGAAATGGGAGGATTTGATGAAATTTTTTCTTGATACGGCAGATTTGAATGAGATCAAGCAGGGCGTGGCCTGGGGAATCGTGGACGGAGTCACAACCAATCCATCTCTAGTGGCCAAAGAAGGCGTCAGTTTCCATTCCCGCATTAAAGAAATCTGCGCGTTGGTAAATGGTTCGGTATCGGCTGAGGTCACCGCCACCGATTTCGAGGGCATGATCCGGGAGGGCCATATATTGGCCAATCTCCATCCCAACGTCACCGTGAAGGTCCCGTTGATTCCCGACGGGATTCGTGCTTGTAAGGCCCTGAGCGCTGAGGGCATCAAGGTCAATGTGACCCTTTGCTTTTCGCCGGCCCAGGCCCTTTTGGCCGCCAAAGCAGGTGCTACCTATGTCAGCCCCTTTGTGGGAAGGTTGGATGATGTGGCCTCCGATGGCATGAAACTGGTCGAGGATATCGTTCGTATTTACGACAACTACAGTTATCAAACCCAGGTTTTGGCGGCTTCCCTGCGCCATCCTGAACATGTGATTCAGGCCGCCCTGATCGGGGCGGACGTTGGAACGATGCCCTTTCCGGTCATGAAGATGCTTTTCAACCATCCCCTGACGGACATTGGATTGAAGAAATTCATGGAAGACTGGGACAAGGTAAAAGGAAAGGTCTAACCTCGAGCGTCAACCAAAATGGATTCCTCCCAATGGGGGAAGGGATTGGTTGCCCTTGGATTTGTACTTGCCCTTTTGGGCGGTTTGGTTTGGCTCTCTGGAAAGATTCCGTTTGTGGGTCGGCTTCCAGGGGACTTCAGGGTTGAAAGACCTCATTTTGCTTTTTATATTCCCCTGACAAGCTGCTTACTCTTGTCAGGAGTTGTTTCGTTGGTTTTCTGGATATTCTCCAAGATCAAACACCCGTGATGATTTCATCGAAGGATTTTTTTAATTGATCAAATATTGTATTTTCCTTGCGGCTTTTACGACGGGCTGCGCAACTCTTTCGCCGGTCTCCGATTACAAGCCCTCCGACCAGGTGATTTCTTCCTATACCGAGCAACCGAGGTCAGAGGCCCTCAATAATCAACGCCGCATTCGGGTGGCCATCGCGGTAAGGCAACCTTCCGTTAAATTAGTCGCTCCCGAAACTTTTATCCTCGCTGGTTTTCCAATGCCTCAGACCGAATCATCCCTCAGTTCATTGCCAACCCAGCCCCCCGGAAAAACCTTACGGGAAGCCGTACTGACGTCCGATCAGATTGATGCAAACGGGGCGAGGATTGAGCCCCTGGGAGAAGGTGAAATCGAAGTGGATGGTTTTAAATACCAAGGCAACATGGAAATTGTCCACGATGGCAAAGACACCCTTACGGTCATTAATGATGTAGCCCTGGAAGATTATGTGGTTGGCGTATTGGCGGGGGAGATTCCTCACGACTGGCCGTTGGAAGCGCTGAAGGCCCAAGCCATCGCGGCCCGTAGTTTCGCCTTTTTGAAAATGCTGGAAGCCCGTCAGAAGGGGATGACCTACGATGTGGAAAACACCGCCTTCTACCAGGTGTACAAGGGAACGGGGAAGGTGGACGACGAAATGAAACGCGCGGTCGAGGAAACCCACGGTGAAATTCTGGTCTATGGAAACCGGCCTATCGAGGCCTATTTTCATTCCAATTGTGGGGGCCATACAACCTCCGCCAAAGATGTTTGGGGAAAGGATGAGCCCTATCTGAGGTCTGTGGCTTGTGATTTTGGGAACAACGGGGCCCATTATCGGTGGAAGGCCGCCATTCCCATTCGAGACATGATTCGAAAACTCAAGAGCATCGGGATCGTCCTCAGCGACGTGGTACGCATTTCTGGATTGGATTTGGATGGCGGGGACCGCATTGTAAATCTGGATATTCTGGATGGTGATGGCCGGGTTCATACCATCAAAGCGTCGGCTTTTCGAATGGCCTTAGGCCCAGACCTGGTGAAAAGCACCCATTTCAACGCCCGGGTTGAAGCTGATCGGGTTATCTTTGACGGGAAGGGCTGGGGCCACGGGGTTGGTCTTTGCCAGGAAGGGGCCCAGGGAATGGCCAACCAAGGTTATGGGGCTTTCGATATTCTCCGGCACTACTATCAAGGAATAATGATCCAGAAGATCAGTGATTAAAGTGGCCTATCTTTCTTGGCTCCAATTCTTCAGGTACGTTCAGTGCTTTCATCCAATCCTCCAAGCTCAATACCCCCATTAGCTTTGGCCTATTAGCATGGGCCTTCGCTGCGACAGGTTGGGAAGCTGAAACGACCGCTGGAGGGGGTTGGTTTGTTGTTTCCCCCCATTTATGGAACAGTTGGGCTTTGATTTTCCTGGCTTATGTTGTTTCCAAACCTTGGCCGTTCTTCGTATCTTCGTGGCTTTGTGTTGGATTTGTTGTTTCAGTTGCTGTAGTGGTCATGGAGTGTTCTGAAAAAAGTTGATCGCCATGGGTATAACGGGTAGCCACATTCCCCGGAACAACCAGGCCGTGAACAAGAGAAGCGCGAGTACCAGGCCCGACCAAAGATCGGCCTTGAAATATTTGACCAGCGTCAAATACAAAACCCCGAACAAAGCCAATAAAACCAGTGGCTGATGAAGCGACTGATCCACGGCCCACAAGGGCCATTGGATGAAGAACAGGTGTACTAGGCCCATCCCGGTGGAATAGATCCAGTGCCAGCCCCCAAAAAGGGAAGCGATGAAGCCCAAAACCAAAGAATAGACAGCCAAGGTCAGCCCCAGGTAAACCACTCCGTAGGCCAAAAGACGGATGGGGTTTACCCCGCCGCCTGAACTGCTGTGGTGGCCCGACGACCGCCCGTGAAGAGGAACCAGCTGTTTCGCAACATACCCACAATCGTGATGTACCCTTTTAACGACCCATTTCGCCAGGTGCATCAGGCACTTGTAGGCGAACTTGGCCCCCACCCCGAGTAAATGGCCCGATAAGGTAAGGTGGGAAAGCCAGCTTGGTTTGCTCCCCGACTTGGCTTTGACTTGGGCGACCTTGGCCTCCAACTCTTCCTTGGCTTCTTTCCCGGCTTTCTTGAGCCCATCGAGGGCTTCTTTCCCCTTGGGTTGTCCCTCAAGGACAGACCCATGAATTGGGTGTGCCGGTTCCAAAGGGGAATTGGCCCCCTTGGGTTGGTTATTTGTCTTAGTTTCGGTAGTCGGAGTTGTTTTGGTTTCGGCGGCTGTACTCACGTCACTGCTGGACCCGCCAGATCCCCCGGAACCTCCAGAACCCCCTGAACCGCCATGCCCACCCGAACCACCAGACCCATTCCCTTTAGAACTATCATCCGATGAACCGGCCCCCTTGGGGGGCTTACCTGGTTTGTAATCTTCCGGTTTGCCTCCAGCCTTAATATGGGCCACAAGACCCTTAACCTTGCTTTCGGTCATCTCCTGGTCGATTGCCACCACCAGGCACCGGTAAACCAGGTCTTGGGTTTCGGGGGGGATGGGGGGATAGGGCCATAGTTTTTGGGGTTCATCCCCAGCTGCCTTCACCCCAGGCTTTAATGTCGATTCTGGGCCCAAACCAGCTAATCGAGAACCCGCAATCTCAGAAATACCCCGAATTTCCTTATTTGAATTGGTCGTATTACGACCAATTAAGTCTCGAGCCATGGGGTTTAGGAGGGGTAGAAGTCGAAGCGCCCGGTTTACCTTCTCCCGGTCAAACCCTAACCGCTCCGTAATACGCCTTTGAGTCAGGCTGGGGTTTGCCCGAATCAGGTTTTCGATGGCCTGGTAGTCGGCAAACCAACCCTTATCCTCCTTCTCGTTATCCTTGTGGTTGAAAACCGCCGCGTCTTCATTGTTCCAGTTCTTAATTACACCCTTAATTGTCGGCCATTTAAGTTTTTCCGCCCCTAGGGTTCGGAGATGCCCCCCTAGGATCTCGAAATTGAAATCCTCCAACTTCCATGGTTGGCCGTCCCCCCGCAACCGGGGGTTGTCCGGGTGAAGCTGAACCCCATCCACCAGGGGTTTGGTGGGGTGGGGGCGAACCGTTATGGCGTTCCAAAGACCATTCTGGTTCAGGTCATCAGCCATTTTATCGATTTTTTCTTGGGTAAAAGTTGGCCCTGGATTGAAGGGATTAGGCTTAATGTTATTGAGGGGGATGGGTTGTTCAGCGGGGAACAACTCAGGCAAAAGAACTAACACATCTTCGATTGAAACGGGCATAGAGGAACCTCCGAAATATCGGTCTGCTCCCCTATCCCCCAACCACAAGTTGGGGGGATATGTCTTGGAAGTACCCATTCCGTAAATAGGAATGGGTGCCCCTAGCCGCCAACCACAAGTTGGCGGATGCGACTTGGCGTACCAATATTCAAACATAATATTGGTGCCCTAGATAAGACGAAAATAATTCAACGCGTGGTAATGGGTCAAATAGAAAAAGAAAAGTGTGTGTATTTTTAAGTCGCGGTCCAATTCAGAGTCCCAACAACTGCCAAAAAGGTTGCAGTTTTATTTCCGCAATGACGAGTTGAATGAAATATTGTTAATTGAATGAAAAGTTTTTTTGCATACGTTAAACCAGTCACCCGCTGTGCAGTTTTTAAATCCGGGTTTAGTAAAAGATAATTTTCGAAGAACTTTACAATTTTTTTGTTCGCTAATTCGGACATCGCTTTATAGTTGCATTCGATTATTACCTCAAGCCAATATCCTTTGACGTCTTAGACATCGGAATTAAATTTATGAAAAAACAGTCTCGGACTTTAAGTGTCTTGATTCATTTTCCCCTTCCAATTTCCAAAAGGTTTTTCGACCTATCCAAAAATTTTTTCCACAGAATCATTTTGACGTCAAAATTTTTAGTCAATTACTTTCGGGGTTTTCATTTGGCATTTCCCAATGCCCCTGGAAACTCATGTCATCAAGCCAATGGGTTTGATGAGGTATTAGAACATGGATGTTTTTTTCTTTAGGGAGGTTGCAATGATTAAAAAAATAACAAGGTCGCTGATATTTCTTTCGATCGCCTTTTTCGCCCTTCAAACCACATCCATCGCGCAGGCTGCCGGCAGGCAGCAACTTCATGG